>NZ_JBXAPO010000001.1:0-986714 GCF_058804065.1 Bradyrhizobium sp. GW821-FHT13H05
ACCAGCGGCGGCGCTTCGGCGGCCGGCATCGGCTGCGCCGAGCCTGACATCGCCGCCATGCCCTGCTCGACCATCGCCTCCAGCTTGTCGATGAGATCGCGGTCGGTGCCTTCAGGCTCGGCTTCGGTCGCCTCTAAGCCGGCCAAGATCTCCTTGATGCGGTCGATCGAGGCCAGGATCACCGTCACCGCGCCAGCCGTCACCGGCATGCCGTCGCGGAACTTGCTCATCAGGGTCTCGCCGGCATGTGCCAGCGCTTCAAGCCGCGGCAGGCCGAGGAAGCCGCAAGTACCCTTGATGGTGTGGACCAGGCGGAAGATGTTATCCAGGATCTTGGCGTTGTTCGGCTCCTGCTCGAACTTCACCAGCTGATTGTCGACGGTGTCCAGGCTCTCGCTGGTCTCCGTCAGAAACTCCCGCAACAGATCATCCATGAAAACAGGCCTTCATACAGGGAGGGCGCGCACAAGGTGTGATGCGCCATTTCGGAATGGGGCCAGCTTCACCGCAAAGCGTTTAATAATGGTTGAGTATGTGGAAAAGAACGGAACCAACAAAGAGATAAGGCGCTCCGGACAAGCCGAAGCGCCTCGTAAAGAATAGATTAACGTCTGAAGCGCGATGCGGGCGTTTACGAAGCGGTAACGATGACGGCTTCGCCCTCCAGCTTGAGCGTCACGGTGAGCCCGCAGGCCTGCGCGAGCAGCCGCGTATAATAAGGCTGGATCGCGTGCGCATCCGCGGCAGGTCCGCGTTCGCCGCTCAGCAGCTCGGAGATGTTCTGCGGCAGGCGCGCATTATGTCCGGTCGCGGTGATGCGGAAGCTCATCGTCTCTCCCTCGCCGATCGGATCGATCGTCAGCATGCCGCCGCGCGGGATCGTGTGCTGGGAAACGACCAGCATGTTGAGCAGCAGCTTGACGCGATTCTTCGGCAGCAACAGCCGCGGCAGATTCCACGTGATCGAGCACTTGCCGTCCTCGATCTGGCCGCGCGCCATGGTCTGGGCATCGCCAAGGTCGATCTGCGCGCCGGACGAGCCCGCCGCGCCGAAGGCGAGACGGCAGAACTGGAGGCGGGCGGAGGCCGTCTTGGCGCTCTTGCGAATCAGGTCGAGCGCGAACTCCCGGTCTTCGGGCTTGGGATCGTCGTCGAGCACTTCGAGCCCGTTGACGATGGCGCCGACGGGGCTGATCAGATCGTGGCAGACCCGCGAGCACAGCAGCGCGGCGAGTTCGAGCATATCGGGGGCATTGGCGGTCGCGGGCGACGAGGCGTCAGACATATAAAGGGGTCCTGGGGGGTTCCTGGAATTGCACGGCGCTGGACGCCGCGAATCACGCATGCTTGACGGATGCTGCAGGTTCTAACATTCGCCAGCCTGTGGCAGCTAGCTTGCGATAGGTTCGAAGCGGCCATAAAGGCCCAGTCGAATCAGTCGGGGCGAAGCAACCGAGAGGGGCGAGACTTTGAGCGGAGAAGACTTGCCAATGGAAGACTTGCCGATGGAAGACTTGCCGATGAATGAGGCATGCAGGTGAGGATCATCGAAGCCGAGGCCGCATCCAGCTTGATGGAACCCCTCACCGCGCTGGTGCTGAAGGCGGGCGAAGCGATCCTCGCGGTGAATCGCGGGGCGATGCGGGTCGACGGCAAGCAGGACGGCTCGCCGGTGACCGAGGCCGACCTTGCCGCCGACCGCATCATCGCGGATGGCCTGGCTCAGTTGGCGGGCGACATCCCGACGCTCTCGGAAGAGCGGACCCAGCTCGCCGCGCCGCCGTTCCGTGACAGTTTCTTCCTGATCGATCCGCTCGACGGCACCAAGGAATTCGTCGCGGGCCGCGACGAGTTCACTGTCAACCTCGCCCTCATCACCCAGGGCGTGCCCCTGCTCGGCATCGTCAGCGCGCCCGCGCTCGGGCTGCTCTGGCGTGGCATCGTCGGCCGCGGCGCCGAGCGCGTGACGTTTGACGGCGCGACCATCGGTGCCGCCGAGCCGATCCACACCCGCAGGCTGCCGACGCCGGGCGCACCCTGGATCGCCGCGGTGAGCCGCTCGCACGGCGATCCCAGAAGCGAAGCGTTCATCGACAACAGGCCCAATGCCGAGCGAAAGACCTGCGGCTCGGCGGTCAAGTTCGGCCGGATCGCCGAAGGCAGCGCCGACATCTATCCGCGCTTTGGGCCGACCTGCGAATGGGACGTGGGCGCAGGTTGCGCGGTGGTGACCGCGGCCGGCGGCAAGGTCACCGACGGCAACGGCGGTGAGCTTCTGTTTGGCCAGCGCGGCGACACCGGCTTCATCATCCCGGACTTCATCGCCTGGGGCGACGCGCAGGCGGTAGGCTGCTACTGACTGAGCTGCTCTTGAAGCGCCGGCCAGCGCTTGCCGACCTCGTAGAGGAAGCGGTCCGGGTTGGCGGCGAAGGCGTCACGATTGGCTTCGCGGCTGAACAAATAGAGCCGCTGCGCCACGATGGCGAAGAAGCGGGGATTACCGGCGATGACGACGCCGCGGGCGATGTCGGCGGGGTCATAACCGCCAAACTGCGGTCCGTAGATCTCGGGATGGGCCAGGAACGAGGCCCGGTTGCCCTCGTTGCGGAAGCGCCAGACCGCGCCCCAGAGGTTGGCCTCGAACTCGGCCGTACCCTGCGCGGCCGTTCCGTCGACGAAATAAGCCACGGGGTCGAAGCCCTCGATGGCGACGCCGCTGAAACGGTTGACGACGATCCGCTCGGTGGTGGCAGCCTGTGCCGGCAACCAAGAGCAGGCCATCCATATGCCCGCCAGCAGGCTGACCAGGAGGCCGATCAAGGCAATTCCGGGGCGCAAAGGGCTATCTTCCTGCCGTTGTGCCGTCATAGTTGCTGCGGATAACATCCGAGTCGAGGGGACATCCGGCGCAACCTAGAGCCGTGCCTGTTGGCGTCAGGTTAAGGAAGCGACCGGATTCGATACCAGGGGTTCTTTTATGACTTTCGCATCACGCCTTGCTGCGCTCGCGCTTGCCGCGATGGTCGGCTGGATCGTGCCGGCATCCGCCCAGCAGGCGCCGCCGCCCAATCTGCCGCCGCCGCAGCGGACCCCGACGCCCAACACCTACGGGCCGGACGAACTCGTCACCGCCGGCCACCGCTTCTTCGGCAACGTCTCGCGCGGGCTCGCCTCGATCATCGAGAAGGCGGTCAGCCAATGGGGCCTGCCGAACGGCTATATCCTGGGTGAGGAAGGCTCCGGCGCCTTCGTCGCCGGCCTGCGCTATGGCGAAGGCACGCTCTACACCAAGAACGCCGGCGACCTGCGCGTCTACTGGCAGGGCCCCTCGCTCGGCTTCGACTGGGGCGGCGACGGCGCACGCACCATGACGCTGGTCTACAACCTGCCCGCCACCAACGCGATCTACCAGCGCTTCGCCGGCCTCGACGGCTCGGCCTATATCATCGGCGGCTTCGGCATGACGGCGCTCACCGCCAACAACATCGTGCTGGTGCCGATCCGCTCGGGCCTCGGCCTGCGGCTCGGAGCCAATATCGGCTATTTGAAATTCACGCCGCGCGCGACCTGGAACCCGTTCTAAAGCGCGATCGCGCTTTAGATTGTTGTTTGAGCATGATCTTTCCGGAAAACCGCTGCGCACTTTTCCGGATCATGCTCTAGGGTCCCCTCCTCCGGTCCAGTTCCGGATTCACGTTAACAACAGGGCGGGGCTGGCTTTTTGCCGGCCCGCCATGCATTGTTCTTTGGTAAATTTTTCCTTGTTTCCTGGAGTTCTGGACGATGGTCGAGCCGATCATGTACCTGGCGATCGGTTTCCTGCTCTCGATGCTGTGCGGGCTTGCCATCGTGCCGCTGGTGCATAACCGCGCGGTGCGGCTGACCACGCGCCGGCTCGAGGCCGCGACGCCGCTGTCGATGGCCGAGATCCAGGCCGACAAGGACCAGCTCCGCGCCGAATTCGCCATGTCGGCGCGCCGGCTGGAAATGAGCGTCGACCAGCTCAAGAACAAGACCACGAGCCAGCTCGCCGAGCTCGGCAAGAAGAGCGACGCCATCAACCGCATGAAGATCGAGCTCGGCGAGAAAAACGCCACGATCTTCGCGCTCGAGGCGCGCGAAAAGGCGGTGAAGGAGCAGCTCCGCGCTACCGAAGAGGAATTCAACACCAAGACCGCATCCTTGCGCGAGGCCGAGATTGCGCTGAGCGACAAGCAGGGCGAGCTCGCAAAAATCAATTCCGAGCTGTCCGACCGCTCGATGATGGCGGAGAGCCGCCAGGTCGAGCTGGTCGCGGTCCGCGCGCAGATCGAGGAATTGAAGAATCGCGTCGGCGATGCCGAGAAGGAGTTCGCCGCAACGCAGGCGCGGCTGGCGCAGGAGCGTACCGAATCCGAGACCGCCTCGCGCGAGCTCGGCGATGCCCGCGGCCGGGTCGAGAACCTGAGCCAGCGCGTCACCGACCTCGACCGCCAGCTCATCGTGCAGGTCAAGGAGGCCGAGATGCTGTCGGGCCGCGTCTCCGACCTAGAGGGACGCCTCGCCACGCAAGGCAAGCTGCTCGCCGAGCGCGACTACGAGAACAACCAGCTTCGCCAGGCCAATGAGGGCTCCGAGCGGATCATCAAGGAGCTGCGCGTCGAGATCGCCGGCTTGAGCGGCGGCAAGTCCTCGGCCGCGTTCGAAACGCTCCGCGCGGAAAAGACCGCGCTGGAGGAGCAGCTCGGCACGGCCCGCGACGAGCGCGCCAAGCTTCAGCGCGACATCAATGCGATCCAGCAGCAGGCGGAAAGCTCCTGGGCGACCGAGCGCATGGAGAATGCGCTGCTGCGCGAGCGCATCAACGACATCGCCGCCGAGGTGGCCAAGCTCGCGATGCAGCTCGAAGGCCCGAACTCGCCGATCGAGGCGCTGCTTGCGGCCGAGGCCGGCCAGCCGCCGAAGCCGGCGCCGCGCCCGGCCAAGGACGCCGCGACCAATGGCGCGGCCAGCCTGCCCGAGGGCGGCGGGACGCTGGCCGAGCGCATCCGTGCGCTCCAGGCCCACGCCTCCCGCGCCCGCCAGCAGGGCGCGTAGGCCGCCCAAAACGCGGGCCCGCAGCCGGGTTGCGTGGCCCATGGAAGGTTTTCAGCTTCTTAAGGCGCCTCGAAACTTGACACCTTCGGCCCGCACTTCTAAATCGCGGGCTCCAATGCACCGGCCGGCCGAAAGTCGGCCGCCTGCATGATGGTCCCGGGCGCATAGCTCAGCGGGAGAGCGTTCCCTTCACACGGGAGAGGTCCAAGGTTCGATCCCTTGTGCGCCCACCATTCGCTCTTTGTATTCAATTATTTAGTGGCTTAGCTCCCCCACCATGTGCCCCGAAAAAGCTAGGGCACAACAGGGGCACATCAAGTTCAAAAAAATGCTGAGCTGGCGCGTCCTCCGACCATCGTCGTGTGATCACCCAGAAATTTCGGTTCGGCCAAGCCAGTCGTTCGAGCGCTGGCAGGGGTCGCGAGATCCGTCGCGTTGCCCTCGATGAAGCAGCAGAAGATGTTCGAGTACGAGGGCGACCTGGACGAGCATTCGGACGCGATCGTCAAGCTACGCACAGAAATTGTCGAAGCCGTCCGCGCTGGCGACGAGCGTCGGGGACCGCCGAAGAAGAAAGCGTATCATTCGCAAAAAGAGGATCTGAGAAATCTGCGGCGCAAATGATTGAGCCCGCACATCGGCCGGTGTGCGGGCTCCCCTCGTTTAGAGGGTGGTTGCTAGGAGATACAGGATGGCCATGGCCACGCCCGGATCTATTGAAAGGCTTATCTTCACAAGCTTTCTCCTTCTGGTTGGAGGGCTTGGACCAAGCGGTTTCAGTGTTTTCGGCACCGCGCGATGCCTGCATTCTTTGTGGCTATCGGTCACAAGTCGTGAGGCTTTCGGTCCCAAGTCGTCCGGTACGACGCGTTGTCCGGCTAACGAGCGGTGCGGCTTTTGTCCTGGCCGCGGCTCCGAGGGTATATGACGCCCCGGTCACCGATGGGAGTACCTGAAGTTGTCTCAAATTGCCATCACTTCTCACTGAAATCCGAGGCGGAAATGCCGCGGCCTGGACGCGGGTTGCAACAGAGTCGCCGACGGTTGCCGGGCGGCTTTTGCGCTCTTGGCCAAGTCGCGGGATTTCATCGTCGCGAGATCAACGTCTCCGAAAACACGTTTTCCGGCCAGGGGCACCAACTAGGCTGTTCAAGCCCGTTCCAAAGCGTTCGCAACCGTCCGCGCCGTGCTCGGAAACCCATGAAAAATAGGCCCTTCCGCGTACATCGGTGTTCGTCACCGTTTGTTCTCATCCGATCCCAGCCGTCCGATTTGTTGGTATTTTTGTTGGTATCGGAAGAACAAACGTTCGCGGCGACTTTCGCTATTCCGAACGAAGGGAATTGAGCAGATGGCCCGCAAGAACGATGGTGCGTGCGCCAACCCCAAGCAGATCAAGACCGACGTTGATTGCCGCACCGCCCGACCCAAATTCGACAAAGGCGCGTGGAGTCCCGCCAAGATTTCCGACGTGACCGGCGGCGGCCTTTATCTCTTCGTCACGCCGGACAAGAGCAGGCCTGGCAACGCTGCCTCCAAGCTCTGGCGGATGGGCTACCGCTTCCACAGCCGTCAGAAAACCTACTCCATCGGCCCTTACGGCAACGGCAAGGATGGCACGTTCTCGCTCGCCGACCGCGGCGCGAGCGCGACAAGGCCAAGGACCTGCTCCAGGAAAGCAAAGACCCGAGCACCGAGAAGCAGCTCGTCAAGCCCAGGCAGGCGGCCGCCCGGCCTTTCGAGCAATGGGCCGACGAGTGGCTCGCAAAGAAGAAGGTGGAGAAAGTCAAACGCGGCAGGATCGTCGCGGTGCGCGACCCCAAGACCATCGAAGTCCTTGAGCTGCGTGTCGGCTACGTCAAGGATCGCTTCGGCAAGCTGTGTAGGCAGGACATCAAGCGTCCAGACGTGCTCGCTTTCCTGCGTTCATACGAAGCCAAGGGAAAGCTGGAAACCCGCGACCGCGTGCGCAGCATCGGTGAGCAAATCTGCAACTATGCCGATGTCGAAGGCGACGGCTACAATCCATTCCGCAACCTGAATGGGCAGATGATTGCCAACATTTCGACGCCGCGTCCCGGCGTTACCGAACCACGCGAGGTGACGCGCGTCTTCAAGCTCATCAGCGCACCGTGGACAAGAGCGAGGTTTAGTGACGTTGTTGGCCTTGGTTTGCGCTTCGATGCGCTGACCATTCCCCGCCCCGGCATGGTCAATGAAATGGAATGGAGCGAGGTCGATTGGGATGCCGAACGCTGGACTATTCCAGCCGCCAAAATGAAGACCGGTTGGGACCATGTCGTGCCTTTGTCACGGCAGGCACTCGCAATCCTGCGCAGCGTCCAGAAGCTGACCGGCCATCGCCGGTACGCTTTTTCCTGCTCGAAGGACGCGCCGCTATCAAACAACACGCTCAACAAGCGCTTGCGGCTGCTTGGCATTGACACCAAGACTGATCATTGTGCCCACGGATTCCGGACCACCTTCTCGACCCTGTCTCACCACGAAGAGATCAAGGACGCCAAGGCATGGGATGGCGATGTCGTCGAGCTGCAGCTCGCGCATCTCGATAATTCGACTGTGGAAGGGCTCTACAAGAAGCACGGACCGCTCGCGCGGATTGGCTCGCGCACGAAGCTGATGCAGCATTGGGCTGATCGGATCGATCACTGGCTCGATCCCAAGAAGGTAAGGCCGATCAAGCGCGGCACGTAGGCTGAGCATCCGCTTACAGCCTACAGCACTACTGGCCATTCGTATGCGACTTGAATTCTGACGGTATCGATGGCCCAGCCGGTCCGCTTTCCATGGCACTCCCCGCGCCAAAAAAAGCCCGCACCTCACAAGAGGTGCGGGCTCGGGTCATGGAAGTCCATGACCAGTTCGGGAGGAACGTCCCTTGCGGGACCACGGAGCGCACGCGGCGACGCCGCGACGCAATTCGCAAATGCGGCTGATAACAACCGGCCCTTTCAGGCGAAGGCGCCATGTCTGGTGTAGATGCAGACTACGTTAACGCCCTCTCGCGTTTGGTGGTGGCGGCAAACAAATCCGCTACCTTCCTAGCAAGCGCCATTCCAAGGTCAGCGTTGTTTTTCGCGGAGAAATGAATTCCATCCACCCCATCGGTTGAGATCACGCTTCCAGCATCGAAGAACTCGACCTTCATGAAAGCGGCGAGCGCTCTATACTGGCCGGCGAGCTCGATGGTCTTCTCGTGCCCCCCCTCAAACATTCCCTGAAACCACGGGTCCGGCAATGCTGCGAGTGGAGGCGGCGAAACGACGAGCACTTTGGGCGCGGGATACACGGTTCCTACTCCGCCGCCCGAAGTGAGCACCTGTCCCACAAGCTTCGACATACCGACCGCGATCTCGTAGGGCGTGCGGCGGAAATAGCTCTTGGTATCGTTGGTCCCGAGCATGATGATGACGAGATCCAGCGGAAGATGACTTGCAAGAGCTGATGGAAGATAGGCGGATCCATTCAGTCGCGGATCAGCCGGATCGTCGATCGATGTCGTACGTGCGCTCAGCCCCTCCTCGATAATCTCGTAGCCTGGTCCTAGCTTCGCTGCCATGGCGCCCGTCCATCGCTCCGCATAGGGAAACCGGGTCGTTGGCGATCCCTCCGGGACCGCAACCCAGCCCCAGGTAAGCGAATCTCCAAAACACAAGATACGTTTCGTCATCGGCACCTCTTTTAGTTGGATTTGGAACGTACGCCGTAGAAGATCGCGGCGAGCAGGATGATCAGCCCCTGGACGATGAGCTTACCTGGCTCCTGCACGCCCATCGTCGTCATGACCACGAACAGCAGCCCAAAACAGAGGACGCCGAAGAAGGGGCCCCACACCTCGGCAGGCCGACCGAACACCACGCCGCCCAGGATCGTTGCGGCAATCGAATTCATGACGAGTTCAGGTCCGAACCGCACGCTTCCAACGGCGATCGAAGATGTCTGAACGAGTGCGGCCACGGCAAACATCAGCCCGGATATCGTGTGCGCAACGACGACTGTTCGTTCCACCGGCACACCCGAGAAATGGGCGGAGGTCGGATTGCTGCCGATCGACCAAACGAAGCGGCCGAACACGGACGTGCCGAGGAATGCGCTCGTGACGCCGGCCAGCATGACCCAGAAGATCACCGGTGCTGGCACTGTCCAGAAACGGGTGTTGTAGAGATCGCGGAAGTAAGTCGGAACGTCGCCGGGCGGCTTGCCGTTCGCGAGATATTCGACCAATCCGACCAGGACTATGTTCACGGCCAACGTGACGATAACGGCCGATGCCCGCCGCTTGCCGATAAGAAGACCGTTCAAGAGGCCAACGATCAGTCCAAAACCAAGACAGAGCAGAACGACAGGTAAGAACGGCCAGCCGTAGAGTAACCCCGACGAAATCATGTAATTGACGAGCAGAATGATTCCGCCGGCCGACAGATCGATTGACCGCGAGGAGATCACGAGGATCTGACCGAGAACGACGATTCCGAGCGGCACGACCTGTCGGGCGAAAGTCCCGAGGATCGAGACATTCATCATGTTCGGTCGCAGTACCCAGAGGGTGACGAGCAGCACGACAAAGACAACATAGGAGGGAGGTATACGCAGAACGATACGGAACAGAGGCGAGCGCGAGGTCATGGGTCTACAGGCCGATGTTCTTGCGGGGCTGAAGCGAGATGACGACAAGAAGGATCAGGCCCTTCACAACCGTCTGAACGAACGCGGAGACGTTGAGAAGATTCATGCCGTTGGCAATCAGGGCGAGTAGCGTGCAGCCGATGATTGTGCCGTGGACGCTGCCAATGCCGCCAGCGAGCTGCGTTCCGCCGAGCGCCACGGCCGTGATCGAGTCGATCGCGTATTGCGCGCCAATGTTGGGGTCGCCTGATGCGATGCGGCCGGCGAGGAAGATTCCGGCGATCGCGGCGAAGCAGGAGCTCAAAACATAGGCTGTGATGATGTTGCGCTGCTCTGCGATGCCGAAGGTGCCAGCGGTTTCACCCCCGCCGATCGCGAAGAGGTGCAATCCCAAGCGAGACCCGTGCACGATTTTCCAAGCGACCAGGACCGCAACGATGGTCCAGAGTACCGGCATGTAGATGCCCAACACGTGCCCATTCACAAGGGATACGATCTCGGGCGCAACCGTGCCACCGGCGGTTGGACGCATGAGCATGGCCACCCCTTGCGTGATCCCCATGATCGACAGGGTTGCGATGATGGGATGCACCCTGAGCCGTGTTACGGAGAAACCATTAAGAAGACCAACGACAACGGCCATCGCAATCGCGCCGGGCAGCGTGAAGTAAACGGGAGCATTCAGCGACAGAATTCCGGTTGTCAGGCTGACGACGGCCCCGACTGAGAGATCCAGCCCCCTGACCAGGATCACGATCATCTGGCCAATGCTAACGAGAATGAGGGGTGCTGCCTGCGCAACGAGGTTGAGAATATTTTGCCAGCTCGCGAAGTCGGCCGTCAAGGCTGTCAAACCCGCACAGCCGGAAACTGCGATCAGCAGCGGGATCGTCCAAAGCCCATGGCGCGAATTGGATCTGAGAATGATGTGACCAAGCTTCGTCATTTCTGCCATTCCCCGTTCAACGATGCAGCGCAGCTTCGAGAATGGCGTGCTCGGTGGCCGCCGCCGCAGGCATCTCCGCAACGACATGCATGTCGTGAATCACATAGAGGCGATCGCACAAACCGATCAGCTCCAGCGTCTCTCGTGACAGGACGATAACCGCCCCGCCAGCATTTACGTAGTTCCGAAGCAGCTTGTAGATCTCGGCCTTTGCGCCTACATCGACACCACGCGTCGGCTCCTCAATGAGGAGGATGTCGGCGCCAAGGGTTAGATAGCGTCCAAGTAGAACCTTTTGCTGGTTGCCACCCGAAAGATTCCCGACCGGCGTCGAAGGCTTTGCGGCCCTGATAGACAGGCTCTTGATCGAATTTGCGATGACGTCGCGATGACTGCCCGCCGGCGCCAGTTCGAAGTGCTGGCTATGCAGACCAATCGTGAGGTTGTGCGCCAAAGAGAGGTCGAGAAAGAGACCTTCGAGCTTCCTGTCTTCCGGCACAAAACTCACGCCAAGGGCCTGCAACAGGCGGATCCCAACGTCTTTTGCAAGCGGCAGTGGCAGCTCATTTCCCTTGACGCGGACTTTGCCTTCGTACGCGGCGTATTGCCCGACGATGGACCGGACAAGTTCGCGCTGGCCCTGGCCCTCAAGACCTGCAAGCGCGATGATCTCTCTGCGACGTAGGAAAATCGAACAGGGCGTGGCGTCCGGTGTCAGCCGAAGGCCCTCGACCGAAAGGACAACCTCACCCTCCGCTCGTTCCGGCTTCGGCGGAAACAGCTCGGTCAGCTCCCGCCCGACCATCATCGCAATCAATTGCTTGGGGGTGATCGCCGAGACCGGAACGGTATCGACGTTCTGTCCATCCTTCAGCACGGTGATCGTATCGCAAATCTTGAATATCTCCTCCATGCGATGAGAGATGTAGACGACCGCCTTCTGTTGCTTCTTGAGCGCGAGGATATGTGAGTTGAGGACCTCGACGTCGGCCGCATTGAGCGCCGCCGTCGGCTCGTCGAGAATGACGATATCCGCGCGCGCGGAGATCCCACGTGCGATCTCGACAAACTGCCGTTCGGCGATGGAAAGGTTTCCGACAAGCGTTGCGGGATCGAAGTTCAGGCCGAGGCCGCATAACGTATCCCGCGCGTTTCGCTCCATCAGCGCCGTGTCGACATTGCGGAGCCTCGTGAGCGGCTCCTTGCCGAGATACATGTTCTCGGCAATGGAGAGATTGGAAAGCAGCGAGTGCTCCTGAAAAACGGTTGAGATGCCCGCGTCGAGCGCTTCGCGGGGCGATTGGAAGCGGACGATCTGGTCGTTCTTACGGATCAGACCACTGTCGCCCTGAACGACGCCTGCCAGGATCTTCATTAGGGTAGACTTACCGGCGCCGTTCTCGCCCATGAGGGCATGAACCGATCCAGGCAGCAGTTGAAAATCGACGCTCCTGAGCGCGGCGATGCCCCCAAAGGATTTCGAGATCGATGTCATCTGGACAAGCGGCTGTACCGTCATTGCCTGGGCCCGAACGCAAATTGGAGGAGGGGAGCGCAGCGCCGAAGCTGCATTGCCGTAGCCCGGCGCTGCGTCAGGATCACTTCTTGCCGTAGTATTTCTGCAGATCCTGCTCGGTCAGGCTGGTTGGAAACCAGACGTTTGCGCTGAGATCTTTGCGGTAGTTCTTTTTGGCCTTCTCGATATCCCAACCTTCAGGCTCGTAGATGTAGCGCTTATGGAGCTGCTTGCCCTCCAGAAGGGCGACGGCGGCGCGTACACCGGCAGCCCCCTGCTCAGGACCGTACTCCGGCGAGATCGAGGGAAATCCGAGTTCGATCCACCTGGCGAAGAAGCCATTGTTGCCTTCGCCCGTGATCGGCGGAATCTTCGCGCCGTACTGCTGAAAGACGTCAACGCAGGCGCGGGTCATATCGGCACCCGATGACCAGATGCCATCGACCTTCGGATTATTGAGATAGAAGGTCTCACAGACCTGCTTGCCAACATCGTATTGCCACTTGCCGGCGTCTTCTGCGATGATCTTGACGTCAGTGCTCTTGATCGCTTCCAAGAGTCCTTTGTAGCGGTTGATGTCTTCCGGGTGCGCGGGAAATCCTCTCAGAACCCAGATATTACCTTTTCCGCCGAGCTGCTTGACGAGAAAGTCTCCCATCACCTTTCCGAAATGAACACCACCGCCCTGGATATCGACCGTGTATTTGCCGGTTTCCGTTAGACCGGTATGCACGATGACGGGAATGCCCGCCGCAACAGCTTTTTCGATGCCAGCGTCGGCAGACGTGGGCGTGACGGGCGTCACGATGATTGCGTCGACTTTCTGCGCGATCAGGTCTTCAATGTCTGCAACCTGCTTTGCCTGGCTGAGGTTGGCGTCCAGCAGAATGAATTGACCAATTGTCTTGTTCAACTGCACCGCGGCTTCCGCGTCGTGAGCCATCTGGACGGTCCAAGTGTTGGCGTTCACGCCAAAGTGGCTCATGCCGATCTTCCACGGACCATTCTTCTTGAATTGGTTCGGGGCCGTCATCCGCTCATCGCCCGGGCGCGGTGCGACGCCCTGCATGAGGTTAACCTCCTGTGCTTTAGCCGCACCCACGTTTAGCCAGACCGCGGCCATAAACCCGAGACCGAGTGTTCTCATCCCTTGGCGCATCAAACTTCCCTCCTCCACCGCACGTATGTGCTGATTCATTTGCCTTGGGAGGAGAAGGGCGCAAGTCGCCGCACGCCCGTCGCAGGCCTGCGACGTTCGTAGCTTGGCGCGATTTCAAATGGTGGGTCAGCTCTTCTTGACGAAGACTCCCCGCCCTTGGCGCGCCTAACCTCCCAAAGACTGACAAGCTCTCTCGGCATTGCCAGCGAGCCCAACAAAAACATGCTCTTTTGCGGCCGTCAATAGTTATTCATAATGAGTGACTAATTCAGGCGTTGCAGTTTGGGTCATGGGCGAACAATGATGCGCAGCGCAAAAAGCGTGAGGATTCAGAACCATGGCGATCCGCTCGATACTATGTTTCGGCGACTCTAATACCCATGGCCAAATCCCGGGACAGGGACCATTGGAGCGCTACGATCGCCATACGCGGTGGCCGGGCGTGCTGCAGTCTGACCTCGGACCGTCCTGGTATGTCATCGAAGAAGGACTGAGCGGACGAACGACCGTCCACGATGACCCCATCGAAGGAGCACATAAAAACGGGCGGACTTATCTGCGCCCATGCGCGCAAAGTCATACCGTCCTTGATCTCGTGATCATCATGCTCGGGACGAACGATCTCAAGGTGAGGTTCAACAAGCCGGCATCGGAGGTTGCCATGGGTATCGGCTGCCTCATTTACGATCTGAGAGAACTGTCACCGGGGCCTGGAGGGGGCGTGCCTGAAATCATGATCGTCGCTCCTCCCCCAATTCTTGACGACATCAAGGAGTGGAAATCGATCTTCGCTGGTGCGCCGGAGAAATCTCGGCAATTGGCCCTCGAATTCGAAATCATGGCGGACTCCCTCGGAGTACACTTCTTCAACGCCGGCTCTGTATGTCAGTGCGATGAAGCCGATGGATTTCATCTGAACGCGGACGCGCATCGGGCGCTTGGAGCCGCGTTGGCGCAGGAAGTTGAGGCAATCGGCTGGCCTGCTGTTGAGCGCACGCGTTGATGGCAACCGCGCTCGACAGTTCTTCTGATATGAGGAGCACTTCCCTTGCCTGACATGCGATTTGCGCCCCCCAACCCGCTGCGGATCGCAGATCGGGCGAGCGGCCTGAATGCGCCGACAGTACGAAGCTATAATGAGCGCCTGGTGCTCTCGTTGTTGTTGCAGAACACCGGTATTTCACGACTAGCAATCGGTGAGACGACGGGCCTGTCCGCACAGACCATTTCCGTCATTGTCCGGTCACTCGAGCAGGAGGGTCTCGTTTCGAGAGGCGAGGCGCAGCGCGGTCGTGTCGGTCCACCCGCCATCCCGCTGTCGCTCAATCCAAAGGGAGCGTTTTCGGTCGGCGTGAGCTTTGGGGAGAGCGCCGCCGACGTTGCGCTCATCGATTTTGTCGGACAGGTTCAATATCACGCGGCACACCCCTATCCTACCCTTCAGATGTCCCCAGCTGGGCTTGCTGCAAAGATCGAGCAAGGACTCCTGACACTTCCTCCGGCCAGCCGAGCGCGGGTCGCTGGCATTGGACTGGCGGTGCCGGATGAAGCGAGCACCAGCCAGCACCTTAAAGCACTATTGGGCCGCGATCTAGCAGAGCTACAGGCCAGCATCGAAGGCAAGCTGAAACTTTCCGCTTACATCCAGAACGACATAACGGCAGCGGCGGGTGGCGAGAGCCTTTTTGGGGCTGCGCGATCACTCTCGGACTTTCTCTTCTTCTACCTGGGATCTCGCCTGCATAGCCGTTTGATCCTGAACTACCAGATTAACAGCGGCAGGACCGACCTAAGTCATGATATCGGGCTGTTGCGGCTGCGGAAAAGTTTGGAGGAACACGGCCTTGCGCTGGATACAATCGGATCCGGCACATTGCCACCGGCAGCCGATGACCTCTATAACCGGTGGCGACGCACATGCAGCCATATGATCATCGGATCGGTTCGATCGCTTCTACGCTTTGTAAGCTTCAAGTCCGTCGTTGTGTCAAGCTACGCGCCAACTCGTCTCGGGCAAGACCTCTGCTCGCATCTCCACGAAGAACTGCCTGACGTGGATTTTCTGTTCGGCTCCAACTCGATTGCTCCAAAAGCCGTGGGTGCCGCCAGCCTACCGTACCACTCCCGTTTCATGGTCCAGTAGAATCAATCGCGCTCGCTTTCCTAGCCTAATGCGGAGCGCCAAAAGGTTCCGTAGGTTGCCCGCAATACCATAATCCGTCATGGCGCGCCTCGGCAGGGGGGCGTGGAGTTGATCATCAAACCATTCAGCTTCACTGACCTGGCGGCCAAGAAAGCTGACTTCTCGCTGAAGATTCGTCCACGAGACACAACCCCGGCTGCTGTGCAAGCAATTGCAGCGTCAACTGTCAGCCGGCATTGTTCAGTTGGCCGCTCGGCCGACTTTCGACGCATCCTCATCGGACACATACACCCACAGTGGCTGATTCGTCGGAGCGCGCTTCAGTCCAGACTCCGGATACGAATGTTCACGCCCGGCAATATCGTGCAGCTGCAGGCTGTAGACATCCGGACGCGAATAGTGGCCGAGCGGATCGATCCACGCCTTCCAGAGGCGCCTGAGATTGAAGTCGAGCTCGGCGTAGATGATCTTCTCCTCGTTGAGGACGGGCCGGACGAGATACGATCCCCCCGGTGCCACGATGGAGCCTCCACCCACAGCCCAATGCGCCTGAAGATTAGGAATCGCTTCGCGCCACTCATCGCTTATATTCTCCTTCGGAAAATATGCGGATGCACTGAGAACGAAGCTTCCGGTTTCCGCCGCATATTCACGTACCGCAAACTCGGCATCACAAACGAACGGCGCCCCCAGATCAGCTTCGATGGTTCTCTCGCCCATTTCCGCATCTCCAGAGCGCCACATGCCCGGCCAATTTGCCACATGGATCTCTTCGCCCATGGTTGCCATGGCATATTTCGAGAGCGACATATGATGCTCCCAACAAATCAGTCCGCCCAACATGCCGATATCGGTATCGTATATGTTCAAATCTCTTCCGTCGCCAGAGCCGTGAATCAGCCGCTCGTGCAGCGTCGGCATCAGTTTGCGGTGCCGTCCGATCAACTCGCCCTTTCGGTTAAAAAACAGCAAGCTGTTGTACAGAGTTGCGCTTCCGGCCCGATCCGACAACTCATTGCAACCCATGACGACATGGATTTTGGCCTCTTTCGCCGCCGCCGCGATGGCACGGCATTCGTCACCGCCGACGGTGATCGCTCCGTCATACAGCGCCGTCCACACCTTCGAAAAGTTCTTGGCCGAGTTGTTGTAAAACTGGGCCCAGTACGGATATTGGCCTAGATAACATTCGGCGAAGACGACGATATCCGCGCCTTGCTTTGCCGCATTGTGGATTGCAGTGATCGCCTTGCGAAGATTTGTCTGGGTGTCGAAAAACACCTGAGCGATCTGAGCTACGGCTCCGACGATCTTTCTTGCGGCTGGCATTTCCTTCTCCTTTTTGGCGAAGACTAACGTGTTCTTGAGCGTTCATCATCGCGGCTACGACCGGCGACGACGAGTTCTTAATTGTTGACGAGAAGCCGTGGACTCCACGCCTCGCGACGAGGTCGCCGTTGAAACGGGGGAAGCTAGGGCAGCGGTTGAATTGCGTTCAGCATTCCTGTTCGAGGATGACAGTTGAAATACTCATACGCCTGGTCTCTAGCTCTGATGACGGTCATTTCGTGATAGAGGCGCAGCCTCGCTGCATGCCCGGCCGTGTGGTAGTGCTTCATGCCGGCAGCGAAGATGCTGAGATGGTCACCGCCCTTGCACCAGGATTCGAGTTCCGCCAGCGAGCGCCAAGCACTGAGGCTGTAGGTCTTCTCGGGGCTCACATTACCGTCAACCACGTTCATGTAGCGGTTGAAGTAGCAGCCGAAACCCATCCCTTTGTCGCCGAGTTGCGTCATGCCTGCGTCAAGGAATGGCTTGACCTGCTCCAGATAGAATTTCCGCTCTTCGTCGCCGCATTCGGACCAGTCCTGCCCCGATCGCAGCAAGCACAGGTTGTCATGGGGCACGATCACCATATGAAACCCCAATGTCGCGTTGTGTACGGTGGACACGGCCTTTGGGCTGCCTCCGGCTTCGAGCGCGTCAATCTGCGCCCTAGGGATCCGGTCGCGCGCGCTGCCCCAATATCCATGGGTATCAGTGTCGCCGCTCATGTGGTCGGCGATCTTCGCATACCCCTCCGGGTGAGGATGCGAAAACGTGGTTTCCGAGTCTTCGACGCGAGGCGTATAACACTCGCGAAAGAAGCCGAGCGCACCATTCAGACTGGCGTCAGGACGCCACCAGTCTTCAGGTTTCGCCTCCTGCCAACGCTGATAAGCCTGATGGTCGTCCCAGTAGCCGACGAGAATAGTCGTGAAATAGCCTGCCTCATCCTGGTAGTTCGCTTGATCCCAGAACTTCGGAGCGTCCTCTCCGGACAACTGCTTTGTGATCGCAGCGACGGCCCGCTCACTCTCGGCACATCTATTTTTGCTCTGGACGCCGAGGAAGGCCATGGGGATGGACCTGACCGACGTGGCAAAGCGCGCCGAATAGTTCGGACTGTGCGGAACAAAATCGAGCGGCGCCCCGAGCGCACGGGTTCGTGGCACGCGCAGATGCTCCGGGATGTTCGGTTCAAGCGCTCTTTGCTTGTCTGTCATTCTTGCCTCCAATGACGCTGTGCGCGTTAGTCTTTCTGCCGCCCAACGCGGCGCGCGTCATCGCGCCGGCGCTCGCCAGTCCTTTAGGCAGGAGCAGAATCGAGCAGACAAGGACGAAACCCATCACGGTGTTGCGCACTCCGCCGAGGCTCTTCGCCACTTCTAGCAATGTCATCATGAAGGCGCCGCCGAGCACCGGCCCCCATGTGGACTTCAGCCCGCCGACGATGACCATCGCGAGGATGAATACTGTCGCCGACAATTCGAGCAGGCTCGTGCCGGTATAGCGAAAATGCGCGGCATGAACACCGCCGATCATGCCCGTGAAGAATGCCGTAACGACAAAGGCCAAGATTTGAAATCGCGTGCGGTTGATGCCGCGGCTTGCTGCATAGATTGCACTATCGCTCATCGCCTGGAATGCCAGACCGAACCGACCATGAATAACCACAATCGAGGCGACCAGAGAGACTGTGAACGCGGCCAGAACGGTGTAATAGTTTCCCAGTAGCCAGTTGCCCTTCAACCATTGCCTGAATCCGAAATCCGGAAACTGGGAGAAGCCGTTCGTGCCGCCCCAGAAGGAAAGACAGTTGCCGCCGGTCGTGATGTAGCAATCCGACGCGGAACTGATCAGAGTATAAATCATGAAGCCGGCGGCAAATGTCAGCAGCGCAACATAAGCGGGTGCGAGCCGCAGGCAGGCGATGCCGATCACGAGCGCGGCCACCGCCGCTACTAGCGCGCCGAGCGGTATGGAGAGCCAGGGCGACACGCCGAGATATGAACCGAGCATCGCGACGGTGTACGATCCGCACACGAAGAAAACCATCTGACCAAGCGACGACACGCCGGCGTGTCCCATCAGCACGTTCCACTGGATCGCGACCGCGGTCCACAGCATGAAGGCGACGACTTCGCCTAGGAAATAGCGCTGCGTTGTGACGAGCGGCAAGCCTGCAATCAGTAGAACCAGTAGCAGGGCACGCAAAAGATGTCTTTGGATCTCGCCGAAACGGTTCATGACCGGACCACTTCTTGTTGCCCGAACAGCCCGGCCGGCCTCCAGATGAGAACGACGATCACAAGCGCGAGCATGAGCGGAAAGCCGTAGCGCACGCCATAAAAATATTGGATCGCCGCCTCGAGAAGGCCGAGGCCGACAGCTGCCACGCCAGCGCCCGTGGTGCTGCCGAGGCCGGCGACGACACAGATCACGAACGCCCTCAAGAGCGGGTTCGCACCCATTTGGGGCGAGAGTGATGCGAGCGAAGAAATCATGATGCCGGCGGCCGCGGCCAGCAGGCCGGCGATCAGCAGAACCTGGAGATAGACCAGATCAGATTTCACGCCCATCAGCATCGCGGCCTCGCGATTCATCGCTGTCGCGCGAATGGCCCGGCCAAATCGCGTTTTGGTCAGCGTCCATGCCATCAACCCGATGAGCGCAGTTCCAACGGCAAGTATTCCAATCGACTGATAGGTGACCGCGAGTCCCGCGACGCGGAAAGTACCGTCGATCTGGAGAGGCTGCCTGAACGGATAGGCTCCGAAGGTCTTGAGAACGAGGTCTTCGGACAGAATGGCAACACCTGCCGTCGCGACGATGATGTTGATCTCGAAACCATCAGATTTGAGCATATGGCGCACGATCAGAAGGTGCATGGCCACACTGATCGCAGCGCCGGACGCAAGTCCCATCGCAAGAGCGACCAGAAACGGAAAGCCGAAATATGCGACGGCAGCATATGCCGCATAGGCTCCGACGGTCATGAAGACGCCGTGGGCCATGTTGAACATCCCCATCGTACCGTACGTGAGGGCGAGACCCACGGACGCCAGGGCGTACATCGCCCCTAGCGTGAGACCCGTGATGACGATTTGAAGGATCGCATCCAACGTTCATCCTCCAAGATAGGTCTTCAGCAGGCTGCCCGAGGCAGCTAGATCGTCCGCGTTTCCATGCCACGCGATTTGGCCGCCGTCGATCAGGTAGAACTTTGAAGCAACGAGCGCGACTCGGCTCGGATTCTCTTCCACGACCATGATGGATCGTCCGCCCTTTGTGAGAATCCTGAGCGCGTCGTAGATTTGTTCGATGATCAATGGCGCTAAGCCGAGAGACGGCTCGTCGATCATCATGAATCTCGCTTCGGCCATGATTCCGCGGCCGATGCCGACCATGCGGCGCTCGCCCCCGGAAAGACTGTTCGTACGCTGGTTCCGGCGTTCGAGAAGCCGAGGAAACAGCGCGTAGACTTCGGCAAGTGTACGCTTGATGGCAGACCCATCCTTGCGGACATAAGCGCCCATCAGAAGGTTCTCTTCCACGGTCATGCCCATGAACAGCTGGTCGCCCTGCGGCACGAGCACGAGCCCCTCGCGCGCTCGGTTAGGCGCGCCCTTCGGCAACTCCTTCCCCTGAAATCGCACGACGCCGGACCAGGCCGGCGTGAGACCCGCGATCGTCCGCAAAAGGGTGGATTTACCGTGCCCATTGGGGCCGATGATCGCCGTGATGCCTCCTGGGAAGACGTCCATGCTTACGCCCTGAAGCACCCGCAACTGGCCGTAGCCTGCGACCAGTTCCGTTATAGAAAGCAGTGGATTCATGACTGGCCTTGACCGTCCACGCTTTCCGAGCCGAGATATACAGACCTGACAAGCCCGTCCTTGGCGAAGCCTTCCGGTGGTCCGTCGAAGATCAGCTTGCCTTGGTGCATGATGAGCACCCGATCCGCAACCGAGGTGAGAAAACGCATCACGTGCTCGATGAAGACGATGCAAATTCCGGTTTGCCGCAGCGACTTTATCACCTCGGCGAATTCATCCACCTCGGGTGGAAGCAGCCCGCCTACGGGTTCGTCGAGAAGCAGGAGCTTCGGGCGATGCACGACCGCAGTAGCCACCATGAGTTTTTTGCGCGCCAGGGCAGGAATATTAGCAACGGGGTAGCTTGCCAAGTCGCTCAATCCGTATTCTTCGAGCGCGCACATCGCTTGATCGCGTTGAGAGCGGTTGAACAACAAAGCCGTTCCGGCTTTGGGCGAGCCGAACACCACCGAAGCCAGCATGTTATGGAAGACCGTGAGGCTGCCAAAGCCCGACAGGACCTGAAACGTCCGGGCCAGACCACGATGGAACAGGCGATGCGGCGGCACACCCGTTATGGCATGTCCGTCAAAAATCACTTGCCCATGAGAAACCGAGGTCAGCCCGGAGATCGTGTCGAAGAACGTCGTCTTGCCTGCACCATTTGGCCCCCCGATTCCAATCGTCTCTCCGGGCTGCACAGCAAGACTCACGCCCGCCACGGCAGCGAGCGCTCCATAGTGCTTTTCAACATCACGACATTCGAGAAGCGGCTTGCCGATCTTCGTCACAGGCTGACGCTCTCGTCGCTATCCTTGCCTCTTCTTCATCCAGGGCGGCAGTTCGAATTTTTCCCGGTCATAGGGAGATGGCGCGATCAGAACTCCGCTCTTCGTCTTGTCCTTGATCTGGCTGTAGATGAGCGGCATTCCGAGCGACGGATCGTTTGTCTGTACCGGGTAGCTGAAGGCCGATTGCGTCGCGGGATCCAGTCGCAGTGCGCCCATGGGACTGCGGTAGATGATCGTGCGGATGCGGTCGGCGATCTTACGGTTCTGTTCCTCCTCGTAAGGCTTGCCTGCTCCTCCCGCTACTGCGGCAGAGACAGCGTATTTATGCAGCGCAGAGTACGTCTGCCCGCCCGAGTTGGGGGAAGCCTTGTCGCCGAAACGCTTGATATACGCCTCGGAAAACTGGTTGCTGACGTCGCCCTGCAGGCAACCGATGTTGGTCGCATAAAGAACGCCCTTTGAGGCGTCTCCGGCGATGTCACGAAATGCAGCGAGGGACGCGCCATACTGCAAATAAACGAGACTATCGGTCGGGTTTGTGAGGAACTGGATCATGAACTGCGCCTGATCCTGCGGGAAGAAGTGCGTGACCACAACGAACCCGGGGGGATCCTTACGAATCTTCGCGAGCGTCGGCCCCCATTCGGTGGTCGGAGCCTGCACAGGCTCGAAAAGAGATACTTCATAGCCGGCCTCGACGGCCTTGCTCTTGATCGCCTCGGCAATGTTGATCGAATAGGTGATCGGGCCGGTAATCAGCGCGATCTTCCTGTTGGACGGCTTGAACTGTCCAGTAGCTTCCAGGCTCTGAATGAAATTCAGATAAGCGTAGCCGTAGTGCAGCTCCGAGGGGCAATACATGAACGACCCCCAGTACTTCTTGGGATCTTTGCTGATCAGGTCGGTGTGAGCCCTCGCGGTGTCGGCATGCAAATACACGATAGAAGCTTCCGCGACGACGCCCTGAATAGCAGTTTGCGATCCCAGATTGTACCCCGAGATCAAGACGCTCGCCCCGTCCTTGTCGATGAGACGCTGGGCGGCGCTGGTAATGACGTCGTCGCCACCGGACGCCGTGTCCGCGAATGCGAGTTTGATCGGGCGACCAAGAATGCCTCCGAGCGCATTGATCTCATCGGCGGCCATCTGCACACCGCGCTGAAACTCAATTCCGTCCGCAGCCACGATGCCCGTCATCGGCAAGGGACAGCCGACGATCACCGGTTCGGCCTTCTGCGCTTGAGCACCCTGGTTCAGGGTTGCAAGTGCAGCCCCCACGCCAAGACCAGCACTTGTCAGAAACGACCGGCGTGAAGACCCGTTACAATTGTCTGGCGCGCGCACCATCAATGTCATTCCCCCAATTTCGATTGTTCCGACCGTGGTGACTCGAGAACGAGCCTGCCCTTAACAAGGCGACGTCAGAGCTTATGGGATCGGAAAAGTCTGCACAGGATGCAAATGCATCCCTTCGCGCAAAACCCGAAGCGACATCGCACCTTTTCTCGGACCGGCTCTCGCGATGCCGACGGAGCCAGGCTAGCTCAAGCCAAGCGTCTTGCTGCGCGCGCTAACACACACCTTGGCACACTCCTTGCTTGGCCTCTCGACCAGTGGCGTTAGGGCCTACCTGCGCATAGTATGAGAAGCCGTGCCGTAACGGCAGCTAAGCGCAATTGGGGAATATGTGTAGACTACCCTGAGTGGAGATCGCCATGGAGCGGCCAAGCTACGTTCAAGCTTTGAGCCAGTTCGTTCTGTCTCTCGGCGAACAAGAGAAGAATTTGAATTCGCTCGAGTTGTTTCAGTGGAGCGTGCCGCAACTGACGGAGGTTGTAGGCGTCGATTCCAGCTGGGCTGGCTGGCTCGATCTGACGGGCGACACGGCTCACTGCTGCAGCAGCATCACGAGCAATCTGCCACAGAACTTCGAGCAGTTCTGGTGGACGATTCGAAAAGAAGACATTCTTGCTCAGGATTTGCTGAACCGCTGTTCGAGTGCCGTTTACGATCGCCACGGAACAAGAAACTCCGACGGAATGGTTGCATTCTGTGATCGGTTCGCGATCGACAAGGCGGCCGTGGTGGTATCCAAGCCGAGCAGCAGTCCTATTTCGATGTTCATCTCGGCCTACCGAAGCGGTCGACGTTCGCTTCCGCTCAATACCGACGCGATCGAGTTTCTTCGCTGCGCACTCGACCATGTGCGCGTTGCGATGTCGCGATGCGGAGTGAAGAACGATCAGAACGGCATGCTGCTGACTAGTCACGAGGACAGGATACTGATCGGATCGGAGAGTGCCATTCGTATGCTTGAGCGTCATTTTCCGCGATGTCGACGCGGATATTTGCCCACTGAGTTCCGATACCCTCTCTCGCCAGCCCGGAAACTCCACCTTGCCAAGTCCGGAATCGCCGTTGGTTGGCAGCAGACCGCGCATATTTCCGGGCGGCCGCTGAGATTGCTGAATCTGCGTCCTGCGGGCCCATGCGATCAGCTGACCGAACGTGAACGCCAGATCGCTACGGAAATTGCCGCCGGTCGAACGCACAAGGAGATTGCAGCCCGCCTTTCGCTTTCGCCGGCGACCGTTCGCAATCGCACACAAGACATCCTCGCTAAGGTCGGTGTCCATTCGAGGGCCGCCCTTTCGAACTTGCTGGCGTCGGCCCCGCTACACGCCGAAACCCAAGCTTAAACGCGGGTGATGGTCAACGTGCGCTACTGATAGAGCTCGGTCCGCTTCGGCGGAACTCCCGGTAGCACCAGGCCACAGGGGATGCACGATGCGCAGCCTACCGCGACCGGCATTTGTAACGGGATCGCACAAAAGGTTCGGAGGTTGGAGGATTAGGTCGCTTCGGTATAGTGAGCCTTTGGAGCGCACCTCTCGGTCGGCAGCCTACTCAGATCCTGCTAGGTTCAGGACGCGACGCCTGCGAGCGCCAAGACGGTGTGCAAGAGCACATTAGCGCCGGCGGCGCAGTCCGTCTGGATGGCCTCTTCGAGCTCATCGTGGCTGATGCCATCCTTGCATGGCACGAATACCATCGCCGCCGGCATGACCGTGCTCAGGTTGCATGCATCGTGCCCGGCGCCAGAAGTGATGCGGCGGAAGGCGTAGCCCAAGGACTTCGTGGCGCTCTCGATGGCCCCAACCAGTCCCTCGTTGAAACGAGTATCCGAGCTAAACCGGCGAGGGCGTCGTGATGAATAGGGGCAAGTGAGCTTGCCAATAACGGCAACCGCGAGACGCGCTAAGCCATTGTGTTGCCCGCGGTCAACGTCGTAGGCTGCCGAAGACAATGAACAAGCCGCTTATGCAAGGTTGAATGCGAACGGCATTACCTATCCTGAGCAGATAAACGCCGGGGTTGTAGACGGAGTCCATGCTCATCGTTCGGCGCAATTAATAAATTGATTGCTGCCTTGTCTTGATCTCTCGACGGAAAGATATAGTACCCCAACAACGTTACCGGCGAGACAAGCCGCGCCCTGTTCACGAGTTCACGGGCTTCTTGAGCGGACCCGAGTGTTGAAGACGCCCAGCCACCCAAGTCGGCTGCGAGTACTTCCAACGCAAGCATGTTAGCCGCGATATAAACGAAGCCTTGCCTTGACTCGTGAGCTTTTCGCGTGGTTGCTGCTGATCGAAGGACCCTTCGCAGATCCCTGTCACTTTGAATGATAGATTGAAATCCGGACTTCCACAGAATGTCGGGTAACGAACGAAAACCATGTCGCGAATGGAAGTTGTTAATGACGGCCCGACATTGCGCGATCAGTAGATTGGCAATGAAATCAAGAGAAGTAGGAAGTCCGTCGTACCCCAGTACTTCTGCACCGCGATTTACGCCATCCCGTCTCGAACCTCTCCTATTCCGTGAAGTCATCGAATTACAGCGGCTCACCAACTTGAAATGGAACAAGAATAACGTGCTCACTGACGAGTATCAACGACTCCCTACCTCGACTCCGACACGGCTAGTCATCTATTGATCCGCGCCGAGTGGGTTGTCGGTCGTTCGCTCCTTCGAATTCGAGAAACGACACGTGCTCGCCGACAAGTACGCTTCCGCGTACCGCCTCGATGCAAGCCAGCCCGTCGGCATGGGACAACGGAAGCAGGCGACCTGAACCTCCACCGAGGAACTCAACTAGCTCTTGTTGCTCGCCACGGATAAGCCTCGCCGGCACGAACTCGGTTCTGCCAATCGGTCTGCGTAGTCCGTTGAAAGCGGTGAGATTGCGTCCTTCGAGCACGGCCGACGTCGATCCATGCATGGTCGACATCATCGACCTGCCGAGAATGAACCACGAGACGAACGCAGCAAGGGGATTTCCCGGCAGTGCCAGTATCGAGGTGGTCCCGAGCTTGCCGACCACGGCCGGCTTTCCGGGCTTCATGGCGATGTTGAGTTTGCGCAGCGTCGCCCCTGCGAGAGCCAATCCTGCTGAGGTCACGTCTCCTTCGCCGATCGACGATCCGCCGCTCAAGAGCACGAAATCGGCATCCTTCGACAGGTCGGAGACCAATCGCGCGAGCTCCGCCTCGTCCTCCACGCAACGCCCGCCATCCACGACTTGCGCTCCGGCCTGGGCGGCCATCGCCATGAGCATCGGCCTGTTGCAATCGTAGACGCTGGATATGTTCAGCGGCTCGCCAGGTTGCCGAAGTTCGCTCCCGGTAGAGACGACGGCGACGCGAGGTCGTGTCTGCACCTCAATTGCCGCGATACCCTGCGATGCGAGCAGCGCCACTTTGCGTGCATCGAGCTTCGTTCTCTTTGGCAGAAGATGTTCGCCGTGGCGGACGTCTTCCCCCCGGAGCCGAATGTTTGCGCCTGCCTCAACCGGCTTTGTCAAAACTACCCGGTCATCCTGCCTTTCCGCATGCTCTTGGAGTACCACGCGGTCGGCACCGGCGGGCACCCGCGCGCCGGTCGAAATCCTCGTCGCCTGTCCTGGCGCGATCGATCCCGGAACTTGGCCTGGCCTCACGCTACCCGCTGCGCGCATCGCATACGTTTCGCTCCGTCCCGGTCCAGACAATGCGTACCCGTCCATTGCCGACTGGTCGAACGGCGGCATCTCGAGCCGCGCAGCGAGATCGCGCCGAAGCCTACGGTCGATCGAAAAAGCCAGCGGCACGAACTCCGAACGCTCGATGAATTGGGCGAAAGACGTTGCGATGCGGATGGCTTCTTCGAGCTGGATGAGGGCTGCCTTGCTCAATGTCCCGTCTTCCGATGCTTCATCGCGATCACACGTCCGGGTTCTAGCCGAGTCTGAAGCTACCGCTTCGCGAGATGGCAGCTGCAGCGCTGATCGGCTAAATGCGTCGGCGGGGAATGGCCGCGACATGGAATTACCTCTTCTGTCTGACCGAGTTCCAGCGCCTCATTCGGATTTTCTACGCTTCGAGGATAGTCATTCGCAGGAGGTGCTGCAGGACCGGATCCTTGCCCGTCCGAGCGACTATGCGAAGGTATCGTTGCAGCGTCTCCTGCATTAACGCTATGTCGTCGAGTGACATCACCGGGACCACCTCTCAAAGGTCGTTTTCCGGTCCGACGGCGCGGCTGTCGTCTGCGATCTGCGCCGTTCGAAGACCCGTCAGGCATTTCCAACACTGACGTCCCGCCGCGCCTCGGCACCCGGCAGAGGCGTCTGCTTTGTTCTCACGACGGGAAGAGCCGGGGCCTTTTCTGCGTTGACGTCCAACCACTGATCGTCGTCGAGATCTATGTCCTCGACGATCGCCGAAACGGGACATAGCGGCTTGCAGGCTCCGCAATCGATGCATGCGATTGGATCGATGTAAAGCCGTTCGTCGTCGCCGTGGAAGCAGGAGACTGGACACACCGAGACGCAGTCCGTGAAACGACATCCAGTGCAGTTTTCAGTTACGACGTGCGTCATCAAGCGTGCTCCAAAAGCGCAGGTTGTCGCGAATTCGCGGCTAGAGCGACGATCGCATCGTTGTCGATCTTAGCGACTTCGACGAGGTTGTCGTTGAAGGTCGGAGCGCGACCCATATTCGCGACGCGATCAGAGCTGATCGAGTTCACCGCGCTCTTGGATTTTGAATCCGCGGACCAATGCCCCAGAAAGCTCGCGACGACGCCCTTCATCGTGTCGGCGGACACGACCGCGGATCCCACGAACGCGCCCCGGTCGTTGGACACCTTGACGGTGTCACCGTTGACGATGCCGCGAGACTGGGCATCGTCCGGATGCATGATGAGCACCGGAACGCCTTCCCTTTTCTGCTGCTTGACCTCGTTCGCGTATTGCGAGTTCAGGAAGCCGTGGGCCTTGGGGCTGATGATGTTGAGCGGATATTTCGAGGCGATGTCGGGCGAGCTACCCTCGGACTCGAAGGGTGAATTGTAGTCCGGCAGCGGATCGATGTAGCTTCCGTCCTGGAAAGCCACGTATCCCGACCTGAATGGCGGCGGAACGAAGTTTCCCTGCAGGGCTTCGCTGGACTTGAACTCGCATTTGCCCGACGGAGTCGGGAAATTACCTTCGGCATGGGGAGCACGGAGATCCTTGTCTCCCGCCGTAACCTTCATGTAGCCCTTTTCTTTCAGACCTTCGAGGGTGAGGCCTTCCATGAAAGGGGAATTCCAATCGATGAAGTCCCGGATCATCTCCTCGTCGGTTCGCGCCCATTCGGGCTCGTCGAAGCCCATCGTCTCCGCCAGAAGCCGGAACAGCTGCGAATTCGGGATGGTCTCGCCGGGAGACTCGATCGCCTTGTGATTGTACGTCCAGTAGAAGTGTCCCCACGAGAACATCAGATCCGTCTGCTCGGCCTGCATCGTGGAAGGCAGCAGGATATCGGCGTATCTGGCCGTATCTGTCATAAACAGTTCGCTCACGACCAGGAACAGGTCTTCCCGCATCAGACCTTTCTTGATCCGCTCCTGATCGGGCGCCTGGACGACCGGATTGACGTTGTAGACCATCATCGACTTGATGGGCGGCTCGGAGGTCTCGAGCAGAACCTTGCCGAGATTGTTGAGGTTGAAGACGCGCGAGCCTTCCTTGATCCAGTCGGGACGGCACATGGCATCCCAGTTCAACGCGAATGCTCCCATCGTGATGCCGATGTAGCCGCCGCCCACGTGCCTCCAGGCTCCCACCAGGGCCGGCAGACAGATGATGGCGCGGGCAGCCTGGCCGCCGTTGCGGTTGCGTTCGATCGCGACACCAAGCCGAATGACAGCTGGAGCCTGCGTGGCGTATTCCCGCGAGAGCGTGAGGATGTCCTGCACGGGGATGCCAGTGATCGACGAGACGCGTTCCACAGGGTATTCGGCCGCCCGCGCAACGAGTTCGTCGAATCCCGCCGTGTATTTCTCGACGTAGTCGCGGTCATACAGCCCTTCCGAGATGATGACGTTCATCATGCCCAGAGCGAGTGCTGCGTCGGTGCCCGGTTTGATCGGTATGTGCCAATCAGCCTGCGCCGCGGTCTTGCTGCGGAGGGGATCGATCGCGACGATCTTGGCGCCCCTGCGCTTCGCTTCGGCGATGAAGGGCCACTGGTGATTGCCGGTACTGAGCGTGTTGACAGCCCAGAGGATGATGTATTTGGAGTGGACCAGGCTCTCCGGATCCACGCCGGTCGAGCCACCGATGGTGAGGTGGGCTCCCACGTCTCGGCCGACGCCGCAGAACGTCTTCTCCGCCACGGTCGAGCCGAGCCGGTTGAAGAACGCGTCGCCGACGGTCAGGCCGTTCAGGACGCCCTGTTGGCCCAGATAGCTGCAGGGCATGATCGCCTGGGACCCGAATTCGTCGATGATCTTGGTCCAGCGGCTCTTGATCTCGCCGAGCGCCTCCGCCCAGCTGATCCGTTCGAATTCGCCGGCACCCTTCGGCCCGACGCGCTTCATCGGATAGAGGATGCGATTCGGGTTGTAATGGTGCTTGGCGAAGTCGTTCAGCTTGGTGCAGAGGCGCCCCTGCGTCACGGGATGCTCGGGGTCTCCCTTCACATCGATCAAGCGTCCGTTTTCAACAGTATAGATAAAAGCACATGTGTCAGGGCAATCCTGCGGGCAAGCACCTTTTACCGTCGTCTTTTCGGAACTCATCTTTTCGCTCCATCGATTCGAGAGACTGGCTTCCTTGTCGGTATCGTTACGCCGAGTACAGCTTACTCGTGATCTTCCACTTTCCGCCGGCGCGAGCCAACGCAAAAACGTCCGTTCCGGTGACTTCCTGAGAGCCGAGCTTCAGAAGAAACGGTACATGCACGCTCGCCACAGGCCCCGTTACGGCGACGTCCGGATCGGTGTGAAACTCTTCGACGGTGCCATTCGCCTTATGCAGGCCGTCCACCACGTCGATGAAGTCCGGAAGCGACCAGACAGTCATCTTCTCGTCGGCGATCGAGCAGTGGGAGACGTTCGCGGTCTCTGCGAACGCATCCATGAACAAGCCCTTGTCGTTCTTGTAGAGGGCCTGGAGATAGGTCGAGATCGTCTCGAGAACGAGCTTTTCGTCGCTCGGCGTGGTCGCGGCTACTGACTGTCGCATGAGTAGTCCTTTCGGTTTTTGAAGTGTCGTTGGGTGCTAGATCGCTGGACTCTTTAAGTCACTTTGTGCCGAGGCGGTCTCCTTCACTGTCGAACAGATGCAGTCGCCTCGCGTCGAATACGACCGACCGCGTGTAGTCATCAGGGCTCTCGAGCTGGCCAGTCACCCTGATCTTGATGAGTTGGTCGCCCAACAATGCGTTGACGATCGTGTATCCGCCGAGCGGCTCGATCGAGCTCACGCCGATCTCCGTACCCGAGCCGTCCGTGGACCGGTGGATGTCCTCCGGGCGGACGCCGAGAATTCCTTTGGCTCCAGCCGGCACGGCGTTTCCGATCGGGATCTCGACAACCATTTTGCCGCACTCGAAACGGTGCCCGTCGTCGGAGAACCTGCCGTGGAACAGGTTCATCGGTGGCGAGCCGACGAGCGTCGCTACTGCGACCGTGATCGGCCTGTTGTAAACGTCGTCCGGAGCGCCGATCTGGGCCACGCGGCCATCGATGACGACCGCGACACGATCCGCTATCGCCATCACCTCTTCTTCGTCATGCGAAACGTAGACGAAGGTCTGGTTGTTGGTCCGCTGCAGACGCTTGAGCTCGACCCTCATCTCCTCGCGCAGGCGAGCGTCCAGCGCCGCAATGGGCTCGTCCAGAAGTATAGCACGGGTGTCAGGCGCCAAAGCACGGCCCAACGCGATGCGCTGTCGCTCGCCGCCCGACATCTGCGCGGGATTCTTGTGCAGGATATGGCCGACATGGAGCACGTCCGAGACCGCATCCAGACGTCTGGCGATCTCCTTCTTCGAAAGCCCCCGTTCGGACAGCGCGAACGTGATGTTCTCGAGGCCGCTCATGTGCGGAAAGAGTGCGAGATTCTGGAAGACCATCGAGATCTGCCGCTCCGCGACTTCCATCTCCTTCGCGTCCGTTCCACCGACCAGGATCTGGCCACTGTCCGGCTTCACGAGGCCGAGTATCAGCTTCAGTATACTGGTCTTGCCGGCGGACGGCGGACCGAGGATACCGAACAGCTCTCCGCGCTGCACGGCCAGATCGATCGGCCCCAACGTGAAGTTCGGGTAGCTCTTGACGACTCCGCGAATGGTGATGGCGTTCACTGCAGCCTCCCGTCGAGGCGATCGCCGGTGGCCAGATCGAATGCCAGGCTCTTTTCCGCACTCAGGTAGAACGCGATCTCCTCGCCCGTGCTCAAACGGGCCTGCTCGTCGACGGACAAAAAGCGGGTATCCCCGACCTGCAGATAGGCGAGCCGCGTCGGCCCGACGCGCTCGATCTCCTCGACGTGCCCTCTCAGCTCCATGTCGTCGGCCGATCGACGGTCTCCGACGTAGATGTGCTGCGGACGGATCCCGAGCGAGCCTCCCTGGGCCGACCGGGCGCGGGCGAAATCGACAGCAGCGCGGCCGGACAACGCGATTTCGGCGCCGCCGTCGAGCAGCAATTTGAGCCGACCCGATTGCTCTTCGAGCCTTCCGTCGAGCAGGTTCATGCGCGGGCTGCCGACGAAGTTCGCGACGAAGCGGTTGTGCGGATCGTTATAGACATCGAGCGGCGCTCCGTACTGCATCAGACGACCTTTGTCGATGATCGCGATCTTGTCGGCGAGGCTCATGGCTTCGATCTGATCGTGGGTCACGTAGATCATCGTCTGGCCGAATTCGCGCTGAAGCACCTTGAGTTCCGCCCGCATGTAGGCGCGGAAGCTGGCATCCAGGTTCGACAGCGGTTCGTCGAGCAGGAAGACGCGAGGTTCGACGATCGCCGAACGGCCGATCGCAAGCTTCTGCATCTCGTTGACGGACAGACTGTTGGCGGACCGATGCAGACGGTGGACGAGCCCCATGCGCTCGGCCATCGCCCGCACCTTGCGGTCTATCTCATGCTTGGCGATGCGACGCACCTCCAGACCGTAGGAAAGATTCTTGTAGACGGTCAGATGCGTGAAGATCGCGTAGTTCTGGAAGACGAATCCGATGTTGCGGTCCTGCAGGCGCATTCCCGAAAGATCGCTTCCGTTGAACGCGATCGATCCCTCACTGGGGTCTTCCAGTCCGGCGATCATGTTCATCGTCGTCGTCTTGCCGCAGCCGGACGGGCCCAGCAGTGCGATGAACTCGCCCTGAGCGATGTCGAGGTTCAATCCGCTCACGGCCACGAATTCGTCGAACCGCTTGGTCACGTTTCTTATCTGGACGGACGTCATGGGATCAGCCTTTCTTCTTCGCCGCGTAGGAGATGCCGCGCGCAGCGAGGAAACTCAGCGAGAACAGGATCGTCAGGCCGATCGCGGCGACGTACGACCAATCGAGATCCGCGAAGGTCTTCTTGTAGAGATAGAGCGAGATCGTCTCGGTCTCCACGCCGGGGCCTCCCTTCGTCATCACGAAGATGATGTCGAAGATCTTGAAGCATTCGACCGCCCGGAGGACGAGAGCGATGCCGATGACCGGCTTCATCCGCGGCAGGATGATCTTGATGAAGTTCTGCCAATTGGACGCACCGAGCAGGCGCCCGGCCGTCAACTGATCGGAGGGCACTCCGAGCATTCCCGCCAGCAGGATCAGGAACATCAGCGGCGTCCACTGCCACGTATCGGCGATGATGACTGCGAGCATGGCCCGATGCACGTCGGTCAGCCAGGAGAAACTGATCGGAAGACCGAACGTGTCGTTCACCGGTCCCGTGCCCTGGAAGAGCAGGAAGAAGATCAGGCCGACGACTGCGGGAACGATCATCATGGGGGTCAGGATGATCGAGTAGAACAGCTTGCGGCCGACGAACCGCTCCATGAAAAGATAGGCCAGACCGAGACCAAGCAGGAACTGCGCCGGAACGGCGATGACCATCAGGAGTACGGTCCGACCCAACGCGGCCCACATCGCGCCGTCGGAGACCAGCCTCAGGTAGTTGTCGCCGCTGTTGAAGCTTTCGTAAGCGCGGTACCAGCGGACACCATCCAGCGGGGTCCACCAGGTGAAGCTGAGGTACAGTTGCATCGCCAACGGAAAGACGACGATGAACAGCAGGAGCAGCACCGCGGGGGCGACGAACCAGAAGCCGAGCATACGGCCGTCGTGTGCGACGCTGGACCAGTACCCGCGGCTGGGCTGCTTCATTTCGGAGCGAACGGGCTCGGCTGCCGTCTCGGTCATTGCTTGAGCGCTCCGAAGGTGAGGCCTCTCACGAGGTGTTTCTGGATGAGCAATCCGAAGATCACCGGAGGAATCGCCGCGATCATTCCCAACGCCGCCTTCATTCCGTACATCTGGCCGCCCATCGGCGAAGTCAGCGTGGACATGTAGATGGGCAAGGTGATCCAGTTCTTCTGGGTCAGCAGCAGTGCGAGCAGATAGTCCGACCAATTCAAAATAAAGACGAACAGCGCGCAGGTCGCGAGCCCCGGCGCGACGATCGGCAGGGTAATGCGATAGAAGACGCGCCAGTACGAACAGCCCGAGACCCGCGCCGCGTCCTCGATCTCGACGGGGACCTCGTCGAAGAAGGTCTTCATCAGCCAGAACGAGAACGGCAACGTAACGATGCCGTAGATCAGCGACAGGCCCCACCAGGTATCGACGGCGCCGATGAACGCCCACATGACCATCACGGGGATCATAACGGCGAGCGGCGGAAACAGCCGCAGTTGAAGGACCTGCAACGGCAATCCGGACATGAGCCCGAACCGGACCACTGCGTAGGATGACAGCGTTCCCGTCACGACCGCCAGGGACGTGCCGCAGATCGAGGTGATCAGGCTCGCCATCAACGGCCCAGCGATGCTGCGGTCGAGGCTGACGACAAGCCCTTCCGCGTGCCCGAAGATGACGAATTCGAAGTTCTGCAGCGTCGGATTGCGTGGAAACCACGTCATGCCGCTTCCAGTCGTCCATTCCGCGAACGGCTTGAACGCCATGGTGACCATCCATAGCAACGGATAGATCACCACCACGCACCCGGCGATGACCAGGGCATATCTGACTATTTGGCTTCGTATCGGCGTCCGCACGTTCCTGCTCCTATCCGCCGGACCCGCATTGGCTGCGGGCCCGGCACCGTTTCATTCAGGTCAGATGCTGTCGGCACCCATCGGCCAGGATGCGCGGCTGGCCTTGATCGCCTCGATGATCCCCTTGCCGCGTTGACGGCGGATGATCTGCTCCCACTTGCCCTGTGCGGCGTCCATCGCCTGACGCGGAGTCTTCTGCTTCGTCAACGCCGCCTGGAGTTCTTCGTCCAGCGCGTTGTCGAGCGCCGTCTGACCGCCGAAATTGAGCGTCGGCACGGACCGAGCCATGGAATAGGGGATAGTCTTCATCGCGTAAGGTTGATAGTTCGAGGCAACCAGCGGCTCATTGAAGTTCGCCTTTTGGAAGGGATCGAAGAATCCGGTCGGGCTCGCCATCAGCAGCGTGAAGGTCCGGGTCGAGCTGAGCCATTGCAGGAAGAGGTAGGCGGCTTCGGCGTTGTTGGACTTCGGCGAGATCCACGCCGTGACGCTGTAGTACATGACCGCGCGACGGTTGATCTTGTCGCCGAACTTGCGGCCGACCGGATCGTGGGCGCCTATCATTCCCGTGGCCTTCGACTTGGGAGTGCCGTCCGGCTTCTTGCCGTCTCCGTATTTCGCGATCGCGGTGTACGTGCAGATCTGGGGGACCTGCAGATTCCAGAGCGAGTTCCAACCTTCGAGGAAGGTGAAGTTGAGCGCATCGGGGGGCGACCATTCGAACGAACGGACGTGCTCCTCGGCGCACTTGATACCCAGTTCGGTATTGAGGTTGGGCATCCCTTCGTCGTTAAAGAAGTAGTTGTTCGGAAAGGCCATCGATGCGAGGCGCGTGTAGAAGGTCGGAAGCCCCCAGAAGCGGCTCATCAGACAGCCGTTGCCGTACATCTTGCCGTTGCCGAAGTCCTTGCCGGTGAAGAATTTCGAGATCGCGTCGACCTCTTCCCACGTGTTCGGCACGACGAGCGGACGACCGACTTCCTTCAGGAAGGCATCCTTCACCTCGGGCTTTTCGTAGAGGCTCTTCAGGTAGTACCAGACGAGCGTGTCGCCATCGAGGCCGACCATGTAGTTCTTATTGTTGTAGGTGTAGAGCTGCTTGCCGAACGCCTCGGTGGCGACACCGCGCTCCGGATCGTTCCAATCCGGCTTGTACTTGTTGACGAACTCGGTCACGTCGGTCGCACCGCCCGAGGACACCAGGTCGCCGGTGGAATTCCAGGGGCCGGTATAGATGTCGAATGCGCCGTCACCGGTCGTGACGTCCTGCATCACCTTCTTGAAGATGTCGTCCGGCGTCGCGCCGATCATCTCGACTTCGATGCCCGTCTCCTTCATCCACACGTCGAGCGGCGACATGGCGCCGTCACGGAACGGCTTGCGGATCTGATCGATCGAACCGTCGAGCAGCAGGACCGTCAGTTTCTTTGGAGCCTTTCCAGCCGCCTTGAGGGCCTTGATGCCTTCGATGGCCCGGCCTTCCGACATGCTGGCGTTGTACTGAAGCCGCTCGGCGCCCTCGAAGCCGGTAGGGCCACCTGTCATGCCAGGAGCATACTCGGCCGCGCTAAGCGGAGAGGAGACGAACGAGCCACCGCCGCCCAAGGCCGCAGCGGCGACCAGTCCGGTCGTGGTCTTAAGGAAATCCCGTCGTGACGAATTCGACTTATCGTAAGACATGCTTCAGTTCCCCATATCTGTGGCTGTGCCACGCTGCCGTTGTTCGATGTCGCGAAACCCCACTTCTGATGTCAGGCCAGCGACTGCTGCGATGCCTTCAGCATCGCAGCGACCCTCGTCAGTTTCTCGCGCGGCTTGGCTTTCGCCGCTCCGTCCGCCCGTTCAAGCGCGTCGATCCTGCGCCAGCCTTGGAAGTCGATGAGTTTGAGAGACCGACCGCGAAGCGACGCGAAGAGCAGGTCGCGCGAAACGTCCTTCGGATCGCCCTCGGCTGTCTTCAGGTCGGCCAGAAGCGCGTCGACCGTGTCGATTGCACACGCACGGTTGGTGCCGATGATCCCGCTCGGACCACGCTTGATCCAACCCGCGACGTACATGCCCGGAACGGCGACGCCGTCGTTGCCGACGACACGTCCATCCCGCTGACGGATGGTCGCGGAGCGCTCATCGAAGGGAACGCCCGAGACCGACGTACCGCGATACCCCACGCTCCGGACGACGAGATGCGAAGGGATCGATATCCGCTCGCCAGTCGTCGAGGCGGTCTGGCTGCCAGCCTGTCCGGAAAGCCGCAGTCTTTCGAACTCGACCCGCTCCACCTGCGTCCTTCCCTGTATCGAGGCGGGTGCGAGCAGGAAGCGAAAATGAATGCGCTTCCGTTTCGCCGATGCTTCCTGCATCTGCGCGAACCCGCGGAGAATCTCCAGATTCTTCGACGCGGATGGCGAGCTTGCGATCTCGGCGGTCGACGCTTCGTCGAGACGGAGTTCGGCCGGATCGACGGTCGGCCGCGCTTCTTCGAGGTCGCCGAACTCGCGCAACTCCTTGCCCGTGAATTTCGCCTGCGCCGGTCCTCGGCGGCCTACCACGTAGATGTCCGTGATCTTGCTTTCCGAAAGCGCCTCCAATGCATGCTCGCAGATGTCGCTACGCCGCAGTTCCTCGACGCTCTTCGCGAGGATCCGGCACACATCCAAGGCGACGTTTCCGTTGCCGATCACGATCGCGGACGGATGGGAGAAGTCGAAGCTCTTGTCGCGGAAATCCGGGTGGCCGTTGTACCAGCCGACCAGTTCGGTGGCGGAGACGCTTCCCGGCAGGCCCTCGCCGAGAATGCCAAGCGGGCGGTCACTCATCGCGCCGGTGGCGAGGACAACGCCATGGTAGGCGGCCTGAAGCTGCGATATCTGGACGTCGCGTCCCACTTCCAGATTGCCGACGAAACGGAAGTTGGGATGGTCCGCGATCTGCTCGAATACGGCGGTTACGGCCTTCAGCTTCTGATGGTCAGGCGCCACGCCGTGGCGGACCAGGCCGAAGGGGACTGGCAGGCGATCGAACATGTCGACCTGGACCGGAATGCCGGAGCGTAGCACGGCATCGGCAGCAAAGAACCCGGCGGGCCCACTTCCAACTATGGCAATATTGAAAGTCATCAATCAAATGCCCAACGCTCTTGAAACATCGCGTCGGGCACCAAATTGGCCCCTCCCACCGCGTAGGTTTAGAAGAGGCTGAAGGCTTGGTTCTGAAAAGTGCCAAAAGGGCTGAAACCAATGGGTCCAAGAAGGCAATTGTTTGTGCAGGTGCAGCAACCAACGCCACAAAAATGGTCACAAACCGCCTGAGCGTGAAACAATTTGCTGCATCGCAACAGGAGCGGTGGTCTGGCCGGAACGCGGTTAAGTGCCTCTCGTCCCATTTGAAAAGAGCCGAACTACGGCCCTACTAGTCGTCGAATATTGAGCGCATTGCTTAGCGACGCTACCTCTAACGACTTCCGTTCTCTAGCGCGGACTCGTGCGACCTAGGAGCAGGTGCTTTCGAACTCATCTCGCGCATGATGCCGTTTAGCTTTTCGACAGCTTCCAGGATCTTGTTCTCCGGTAGCGAGGCATAGCCGAACATCAACGTGTCGTCGGGCGCCGTACCATCGAAGTCGAAGGCACTTCCGCTGGACAGGGCATACACGCCGACACCGGCGGCCCGGGCCTTCATCTGAATGGCGAGCGCGCTCGGCATGCCCTTCGGCAGACGCCAGACGAGATGCAGACCGCTATCCTGCCCCGTGATGACCGGCTCGCGAAACTTCTTGCGCAGCGCGGATATGAGAGCGTCTCGACGGCTCTTGTAGAGCTGACGCAGCTTGCGCACATGCCGGTCGAAATGCCCGTCGCTGACGAACTCGGCGAGCGCACATTGCTCGAGCCACGACTGACCGTTGCTCATCTTGGCCTTGAGCATGCGGGCATCCTCGGAGAATATCTGCGGCACCACCGCGAAGCCGAGCCGCAGACCTGCGCCGACCGACTTGGAGAAGGTGCCGACGTAGAAGACGCGTCGGCCCCTATCCAATCCAGATAGCGCCGTAAGTGGAGGTCCATCGTACCGAAAATCGCTGTCGTAGTCGTCCTCCATGATGTAGCTATCCGTATCGTCCGCCCACCTGAGCAGCGCGAGGCGGCGGCTCAAAGTCATGACGACGCCCGTAGGATACTGATGCGAAGGCGTGACGTAGATCAGACTGCGTGGCTTGTTTGGTAGACAGTCCGTCCTGATGCCCTCCGAATCGACCGGCACGGGCTCGATCGGAAGTTTCTCGCTTTGAAAGATCATCGAAGCGCCCGCGTAGCACGGATTTTCGATGCATAGGTTTTCCGTGTGGCCGCGCAGAAGATTCATGACGAGATTGAGCGCATCCTGACCGCCTGCAGTCACGATGATCTGGTCGGTCGTCACGTGCATGCCGCGGGTTCTTCCGAGGTGATCGGCGATGGCTTTCCGCAATTGCGGTAGTCCGGCCGGATCGCAGTAGTCCGCGAGATACTGGGATTCCCCAGAAAGAAGTTTCGTGACGATACGGCGCCAGACACGGAGGGGAAAGCCGCTCGCTGCTGACCGACCGACCCAGAAATCGATGGTTGGACGATCTTCTCCACCACCGGGAGAACCTGCAAAGCAGAGGAGAGGCTCGCCGGCCTCTGGGGGTACTGGACCGTTGGTCCGCAACGGTGCACGCGGGCTGCTGACGAGCAGAAGGTCGTCCGGAGGGATCGTCGTTACGAACAATCCGGACGTACCTCGGGGTTCTACGTACCCTTCTGCTGCCAGACGATCGAAGGCGATGATAACGGTGTTCCGGGACACCTGGTACCGCTCGGCCAACAACCTGGTTGGTGGCAGCGACATTCCGGCCTGCAGGCGACCGTCCAGGATCAGCAATCGAACTTGATCGAAGATCTGCGCCTGAAGCGATTTGTCCGACTTTGCATCGAGCGTGAGCGCCAATTCCACAGGTCAACCCTTTCGGCTTTCCAGAGTTGGCAGACGCAACCTTTCCGAACGTACCAACGATTCAGCCGGGCATCTACCTTTCGTCGCTATGAAAGCAAGATTTCCGCGTCTTTGTCGAGTGGCCGGCCTCCGTGTTCGACGATCCGCATTTCCGCGTCGAACCGAAGCATTGTCGATGGACGGCTGCGACCTCCGAGAGCCCATTCAGCGCGCACGCGGATTGCCAATGCAAATCCTGTTGGGATGACGGCATAGGGTTTGCTCGGGGCCGAAGGTGACGAAGCCGGCTCACCTAATCCTCCTCCCCTGCTGTATCAAGCGCGAAACATGCGTCGATCGGCCTATTGCCGACATAGCGAAGGGCCTCGATCCGACGACGACTTGTCTCGTACACCCGACCCGGAGAGCGATCTCCGGGTCGAGCGCCATTTCCGGTTCGCGCCGCTAACGGGCGACGCGAACCAAGTATTGGAGCAGCTCGCGAGGGTTCTAGAGCGGGCGTACGATCGACTGCTTGCGGTAGTAGTCTTCGAGCGTATCGGGACCAAGCACGCCGCCACCGCAGCCGCTCAGATTGCAGCCACCATACGACACTCCGTGCGGGAAGAGATTGTGTGCGTTGATCCACGAATTTCCGGCGACCAGACGCTCGGCCACTCGCGTCGCTCGGTCGAGGTCGCTCGTCCACACGCTGTTCGCGAGACCGTACGGGCTGCTGTTGACCAACGCTACCGCTTCTTCTTCGTCCTTGAACTTCATCACGTAGGCGACGGGGCCGAAGACCTCTTCGCGTGCGCAGATGTTGTCGGGTGCTCCACCGAGAAGCGCCGGCTTGACGTAGAAGCCTTCCTCGTAGCCGGAAACATCGGCGACACCGCCGGGAAGATAGGCTTCCGCGCCTTCCTTCGTCGAACGCTCCACGTAGCCCAGCACGCGGCGGCGCTGCTTGTCGCTCACGAGGGGACCGATCTGCGACGCCTCATCTCCGCCGTAGCCGACCTTCATTCCCTTCATCGTCGAAACGGCCTTGGCGATGAACGCGTCGGCGACCTTCTCGTGCACGATCCAACGGGTCGCCGTGCAGCAGACCTGCCCGGCGTTCAACGTGACCGCGGCCGCCAGAGCCTCTGCGGCGCTTTCAACTGCGATATCGTCGAAAAGGATTGCGGCTCCCTTTCCGCCGAGTTCGAGCTTGGTGGGAACAAGATTGCGGGCACAGGCCTCGGCCACGAGCTTGCCGATCTCTGGTGAGCCGGTGAAGGACATCCGGTTGATACCAGGATGGGATGAGAGAGCGGAGCCCGTGGTCGAACCCAGTCCCGTGATGACGTTCACTACACCTTTCGGAATGCCTGCCTCTTCCACAAGTCTCGCGAAGACGAGCGCGGACAGCGGAGTATCTTCCGCCGGCTTGATGACGATCGTGTTGCCTGCAGCCATCGCCGGGGCAACGCCCCATCCGAGCAACAAGAAAGGAAAGTTCCAGGGAAAGATGAAGCCACACACGCCATGCGGCTGCCTGACCGACCATGCATCGTTTCCGGATACCGGAAACGGCTCGCGATGTCGCGTGTTCACGCTGAGATCAGCGTAGTATCGGAAGGTCTGCGCCGCATGCGGGATGTCGAATGCGGTCGCCTGCGCACGGGGCTTGCCGACGTCCCGCGACTCGATCTCAGCCAGCAACGGAGTGTGCTTGTCGATCAGGTCCGCAAGTCTATGAAGAAGGACAGCCCGATCCTTCGGCGGCATGCTTCTCCAGGCCGTCTTGTTGAACGCTTGACGCGCCGCATCCACTGCGGCGTCGACGTCCGCTGCCTCCGCTGCCGGCACCCGCGCAAGGAGCTTTCCGGTGCCGGGATCGAGCGTCTCGAAGGTCTTTCCGCTCGATGCGGCAACCTGCTCGCCGCCGATGTGCATTTTGATTGGTTGCGAAAGGAATTCACCGATTGCGAAAGCTTTCGAATCGATCTTATTCATGGCCGTCCTCCATTTTGAACGCGATGACATACATCTCCGGACGTCAGTCGGCTTGCGACTGTCGTGCTTCGCGAGATGTCGCGACTTATTCTTCACGTCTGCGTGCCAACGGTTCGATCGCGTTGTGTTTGCATCGATGGCCGATTGACTGCTTCGAGAGACCATCGGTGATTGGTTCTGAAAAGGACCAACCTCGTGGCACCGCATGGTGCCAATCAATATTTTGGTTGTTTCGGTAAGAAGTGGATCCGGGCGGACGAACTGTCCTGTAGGGAGCGTCAAACCTGCGCCCCGTTTGCACGCGCCTGAGCAGTCACCGCAGGGCGCAGAGACGAATAAGCCACCGCGGATAGATGATCCGCGATGGCCATTTGGATGCAGACGGGCGCCACTGAGATATCTATCCGACCGCGGAGGCGCTTGGAGGTCGTCTCGGTTGGCCTATTTTCGGTACAGCTTAGCCGCCGGCGCTTCGTCCGGCGCCCAGATGCGATAGCTGAGCGTCGCGAATACCGTGCTGCCCTGCGGGATTAAAGAGAAGTCCGAACCGGTCGATACGAACGCCGCAGGGTTCGACGCCTTGGCCGAAACTTCCTGGGTCGCCCACACTTGGAGCGATGCCTTGCCGAAGTTGTATGCAACCAGGCCGCCCGCCGCCCAGACATTGTATCGCTGGGAGTTTCTCGAGGTTCCGCCAACCACGGTACAGCCGACCGGACAAGAGTCGTCGGAGACCTGGCCGTAGTAGTACGCGACAGGTCCGAACGTCCAATTTCCGATCGTTTTGGTGGCGGTGAAGTCCGCTTTGAAGACGCTGCCGGACGTATAGTTCGTGATGGAGTTCTTGGTGTTGATCTCGGCGGTCAAGGCGGCGCTGAGATTCCAACCTTCCTTCTGATATGAAACGATCAGTTCCGGCACGTAGGTCCACCAAGGATTTCCGATGTTGCCAAGGCCGTTTGCTCCCTGGATTGTTCCAGTCGGAGCCCAGAAGCCCAACCCGGTCTTGACCCCGAATCCGCTATCGCCAAGCTTCCAACTCAATTCCGCCGGAACGAAGAAGGTGTTGTGAACACCGCTCGCCTGGAAATTGATGGGACTGCCGACGCTCGCCATGATGAATGGCTGAGCTAGAACGGCATTGTAAGTGGCGCCGAGAAAAGTCCAGCCAGGCACCCAAAGAAAGCCTTGGACGTCGACCGCAGCCTGGGCGCCTACCTTCGTATTTCCTCCGAGCGCGCTATTCACGCCCGGACCGGTGAAGTTCGACTGATACGAAAACACCTGATTGAACATGTATACGCCGGGATCCGGAACCGAGGCGCTTGAACCGATGTAGGCGCCGGGTTTGCCCACGGCTCCGAACCCTCCCTCGTTCGCAGCCGCCGGCGAAGCCACCAACGCGGCAATGCCTGCCGCCGCCCACATAACTTTACCAATCGACTTCATTGAAACTCCCCCGATGCTTAGGTTTAGCGTCACGGCACTGTCACCTATGGAGCGATAATCGGGAGAGCAAACTTGGTACGCAGCGGACGAACACTCTATGAGCCCGTTCATCTGTAGCTTTTTTGTGCCACATCGGTACGCAGCGTACAGACCTTCGACAGAACCCTTCGGCGAATGGCGTTCAGACCGCAGGTTCGCGGGACTGCGACGACGGGACTACTTCTCGCACGCAGGGCTCGCATCGCCGCACGCGCCTGCGATTCGCGCGATCACGTCGCCCGCGTTATCCAAGAAGAATGACTACTATCGATCGATTCGACGCAGAGAACTGCGGTTGCCATCGCTACGAGACAAGCCCTAAAGCGCTCTGAATGGATTGCACCGATAGATAGCCCTTCGCGATGCTCACGTAGCAACTGCAGGCCCGTCGCTTCAGTAGCTCACGGTCGCGAATCTCGAGTACTCCCCGCATCTTCCGCACCAATCCCGAGCTCTCGAAGCGCAGCAGCGCTTCCGTGACTCCGGCGCGGCGCAATCCCAGCATGACCGCGATATGATCGTGGGTTATCGGCAGAACATCGCCTTCGAATGCATCGCAAGCCAGGCAAAGCCAGCTGGAAAGGCGCTCCTCGATATTGTGCCTGACGCAGCACAGCGCGGTCTGCGAGGAATGGATCAGGAGTGCTTGGACATACCGCAGGATATGTTCTCGAACCAACGGGCGCTCTTTCATGACGCCTTTCAAGTCTTCGACATGGATTCTCAATGCGGTACCAGGAACCAGCACGATCGATTGATGAACCGGCGTGTCGGTGCCCAGCGCAACCGATACGCCGACAGCGCCTTGCGATCCCACCATGGCCGTTTCGAGCGTGCAGCCGACAGCAAGCGTCCGAAGCGATACGATGCCGGTCTCGATGAAGTGCACATACTCCACACGCCCCCTCGGCTCGTGCAGGATCGTACGGGCCTTCAATACGACCGGCCGAAGAAACGGCTGAATGATCGATAGGTCTGCTCGAGGCAGATTGTGCAGAATGGAGTTCCTAGGAAGCCTATTCTGACCGTGCGGCATGGAACATCATCCTTGGTCCGGTCAACGCTGGATCGACCAGACAAGTGGCATCAAACAAATTCCACGATCAAGCCACCGATGTTCGATGCAACATTGCCTACCAACGAGCGGCCCAACGCCAACCCTCCGTGCGGGTCGCGCCGTCGTCGGCCCTCGCGGGCGCTCGCTGCCGAGCGCGGGAGGTGCTTCGTAGTTCACGTAACGGCCCGAGATACACGCAGTGACGAACGGCATTTTTCAATTGAATGGGAGCGCATCGCCACTCGACAATTCTTGGTTTCAGTGAATAACCGCAATTTGAATCCTTGCCTGCGTGAAGCATCCATCCTCACGATTTTCGAAAAGAGTGCTTCGGAAGCAAAGCATCGCCGATTGGTCCCGGAAAGGACCAAGACATGCAGGCTCGGTAGTGCCAAACCGCCGATAATTTGAGCTTTCACGGCCCTGCGGGCCTAACAAGTGCGCAACAAGGATCGACGCCGGTGAGCGAGTGCTGCGCGCGACGGCCATCGGTCACCAATGCTGCGTCACCGACAGAATCTTGCCAAGATTGAAAATGTTCTGCGGATCGAGCGCCTTCTTCATTGCCCGCATGACGCCGAAAGCCTCCAGGCCCAACTCGGTGTTCAGATACATCTGCTTGCCCTGTCCGACGCCATGCTTTCCGGTGCAGCTACCGTCCATCGATTGCGCGCGAGCGGTTAGGCGATGCACGAACTCTTCGCCGCGCGCCATTTCGTCCAGGTCGTTCACATTGCTGGCGAGGAAGTAATGGAAAGTGCCGTCGCCGACATGGCCGACGATCGGCGACGTAAGACCGAGCGACTTCAAATCCTCTTCGGTTTCGCTGACGCAATCCGCGAGGCGCGAAACCGGCACGCACACGTCGGTCCGAACCACATTCACGTTGTCGCCTTCCCGCAACGTCTTCGCCGACCGATAGAAGTCATGTCGGGCATGCCATCGCTTGGTGCGCTCCTCCGGCTTGATGGTCCAAGAGAAATCGCCGCCGCCGCAATCGCGCGCGATGCCGGGGAAAGTCTTGGACTGCTCCACGACCTCGGTTTCGCTGCCATGGAATTCCACCAGCAGCAGCGTCTCCGGCAGCGCCAGCCTGGAATTTAAATAGCAGGCGCTAACCTAGCAAACCGGTTACCAAACCACGACGACAGAGTGTCGATAGCGCCCTTCAGAGCCTGCTGCTTGGGCCGCCTCGAATTAACTGTGGTCGTCGTCGCGTCGAGTTCCTCTGCGTGGATGCCACAACGGGACATCGCATGCTCGAGTGCAAATACGGACGCTTCGATTTCGCGTGCGAATGGCGCCGGACTGTCCCGCCCCCGGGCGTAACCACCCGCTCGCCAAAAAAGCAGGACGGCGCGCGTCCCGCAGTTTGGGAGAACGAAGCGGCGAGGTATCGGAGCATAATAGATTGCTTCGTGTTGGATCCGATGCCGAAGCCGTCACGAGTAATCGTTGATGCTGGCCTGTGGAAAGGACCAACAAGGCACTCCCTCGTAGTACCAGAGCACGATAACCACTGAAATCGACGAGTGTGGACAAGCTCGACAGATGCCATGGCACCAGGCTCGGCCTTCTCGTCGGACGGTGACGAAGCGAGGAACGACCGTGTCGCCGCTTAAATCAAATTGCGATAACTGGGTGACAACCACACGACCCGAAGTGGGGAGATTGGAATGCCTGATCATGGCGAAGTGGCTTGCGCTACAGTCGGCGGCCACGACTAAATACGTAAAAGCACAGCGGCTCGACCTGTTTATGGCGTGCAAGGCGGTCAAACATCAGGCAGCCCGAACCGAGGCCATGAAACGATCCAGTTCTTCGCGAAGCCTGGTACTTTCGATAGAAAGCATCCGCGCTGAGTTCGACACTTCACCAGAGGCCATACCGGTTTCGTTGGCACCACGATTCACGTCTGTAATGCTGCCCGCAACCTCTTGAGTGCCGTGAGCGACGTTCTGAACATTTCGGGCGATTTCCTGGGTCGCCGCGCTCTGCTGTTCGACGGATGTCGCGATCGTTCCCGAAATCCGCGAAATTTGACTGATAATCTCGCTGATCTCTTTGATAGCCGCGACCGACATCTCCGTAGCCTCCTGCATACCCACGATGTGCGAAGAGATCTCATCGGTCGCCTTGGCTGTCTGGCTCGCAAGAGATTTCACCTCCGATGCAACGACCGCGAATCCGCGTCCCGCTTCGCCGGCACGGGCGGCTTCGATGGTCGCATTCAGCGCAAGCAGATCGGTTTGTTCGGCAATCGCCGTGATAATCTTCACAACGCTCCCGATCTGCAGCGCCGCGTGCGATAGTTTTGCGATCCGTCCGTCGGTCCGTTCGGCCTGTCTCACGGCCGATTCCGCTATACGGCTCGATTCCTGAGCCTGCCGTCCTATTTCGCCGACGGACGCCGAAAGCTGTTCTGTCGCGGAGGCGACTGACTGCACATTGGCCGATGCCTGACCCGACGCGTCGGCAACCCGTCCCGACAACTCCTGCGTCATCTCGACCGTCCGCGTCAACGAAAACGCAGAACTTTCGAGCTGTCTCGCCGACGAAGATACATTCGAGACGATGCCTCCCACAGCCAATTCAAAATCGTCTGCAAATCGGTTTAGATCGGCACGACGCGCAGCCTCGCTCGCCTGATTCTGGTGCTCTCGCTGAGACGCTTCACGCTCTGCTTTCGCCACGGCCTGCACCTTGAACTCCTCCACGGCGCTGGCCATCTCGCCGATCTCATCCTTGCGACCGAGTCCGGGAAGCACGACCGCGAAATTGCCACTAGCGAGCTCTCTCATCGCGGCACACATTGCCGTCATAGGCCTGGAAATGCCTCGCCCGAGAAACCACGCAAGAATTGCGCCGAACACCACGCCGCCAACACCAAGCATCGTCACGAAACGCGCCGTGTCTTGAGCAACTTTACTGAACTGCTTCGAAATGGATTGCTGTTGCGCTTTCAGATCGTCCTTGTTGACCTTTGCGTCCTTGACGATCGCGGCCGCCGCCACTCCCATCTTGCCCGTCAAACCTTCGACCTTGAGCGACTTCTCGACGAATCCTGAGAAGGCCTCCTGGTAGGCTCCCAGGAGACGGGACAGTTCCTTCGTTCCCTGCATCAGGGTTTCGCTCGAGGATTTGAGCTCCGCGACGCTGATCTGTAGAGCGAGCATCAGGCGGGCCTCATCTTTAGCAATGAGTGGGTCCGTCTTGGTGACGAAGTTGCCCACATTCGCGGCAACCAGGGCGAACTGCGTCTCCAATTCATTGACGGTCGATTGAACCGAGTTCGCCTCGGTCGATTCTGCGGAATCTGCGAGACCCGCAAGCCGATTGCGGAACACGTCAGCCGTCGGCGAGAGCTGCTTGGACGCAATGATTGTGTTCTCAGCCTTCAGCGCGACGATTTGACCGAACAGTTCGGTGAATTCATCGAACATCCTCGACAGGTCTGAGACCTGTTGCCGACGTGCCGCGCTTGTGACGCTCTCGGCACGCTTGATCGCGTTACCCAAATCGGCTTCGGCCGCGTGGGCCGCGGCCTCGTCGGCAGCATTTCCACTCATCGCATAGTAGCGCACGAGATTCTGATACACGGCTAGTTCCCGATCGATATCCCGTGCGGCATCGGTCTCGGCGACGATGCCCTGATAGGAGGCCATGCCGCTCGAGACTCGCTCGAACCCGAAAGACGCAATCCCCATGCTGATGGCGGAGATGCTGAGCACGATGGCAAAGCCCAGTATGATTTTCGCGCGAAATCTCAGAACGTACCAAAGTCCCCTCGTCTGCTTCCTGAGACCCATCGACCCGTTCATTCGTCCCCCTAATGCTGGTGCCACGCCGACTCTCAGTCCGACTCGTCGCGGCGATCTGCTAGCGGTCCTCGCCTCGTACGCGGCCGCAGGCAACGAGCTATAGATCGTGGCTTAGTTTTCGATTCGAAAAGGACCAAGGCACGCTGACTCAATGGTGCCACAGCAATGATATTTCATGCGTAGTCGCGGCACTTCTGATCCGCGTACAAATTCCGATCTGCAGATGATTAGGTCTCTTGCGCGTCGCAAACCTGACGGTCGGGTCCGGCGACGCCGGGCGTGTCCCTCGTACGTGGGTGCTGGACCGGGAAGCGAGTGACCACAAAATCCCGCTTGGTACTATCGATCGGCGTATCTGTGGTACTTTTCAGAGCCAATCGTGGGTGCTCTTTTCACGCGCGGGAGACGACTTGGCGACTTTCTCGCTACCCTGAGCGGACGCTCGACAAGGGGGCACGAAGCATGCCGGCCTTGATTGACCAGTTGGACACCACCAAGCTCGCCGCGATGCCTGGGTCAGATTCAACGCCACGGAGCTAACGATGGCGGCACGCGTAGACTGCAGTGGGAGATATGCCTTGAAGACGAGTTTCAACGCGATTGCGCTGATGATGGGGCGGGACTTCCTCGGATCGACGGGTTTTTCTTCCGAAGCAGAATTGTCAAGGCGGACCGACGCGTGCGTCATCCATACGCTCGACTGATCGGACTCTCATGCATTCCCGATTTCAATTCAGCTCGGCGACAACGAGCAAAAATGACCGTTGCTCCGGTCCGTCTGACGACGCTGCCTTGGTCGATGCGCTTCGGACGATCGTCGGGAGGTCAAATGTGCTTACAGGCGCGGGGGCGACCCGGAGCTTTTCTACGGGTTTTCGCTTCGGACGTGGTCCTGTAATCGCCGTCGTCCGCCCAGGCTCGCTCGTCGAACAATGGCGGGTACTGAAAAGCGTCATCGCCGCCGAAAAAATCGTGATCATGCAGGCGGCCAATACGGGTTTGACGGGTGGATCGACCCCGGACGGCGACGGGTACGACCGCGGCATAGTCTTGATCAACACCATGCGTCTCGCCGGCATCCATCTCATTAACCAAGGGGAGCAGGTTGTCTGCTTGCCGGGTGCTACGCTCTATCAACTCGAGAAGGCCTTGCAACCGATCGGGCGTGATCCCCACTCGGTGATCGGCTCATCTTGTATCGGCGCCTCGGTGTTCGGAGGCATCTGCAACAATTCGGGCGGCGCTTTGATCCATCGCGGTCCAGCTTTCACGCAGTTGGCCCTGTTCGCCCGTCTCGACGGAGAAGGCTCCCTCCATTTGGTGAACCATCTAGGAATCAATTTGGGCCGGGACGCGGAAGCGATACTGGAAAATCTGGAGAAGGGACGGTTCACGGAAGCCGACGTCACGAATGACCCGAACAAGCTCGCCTCGGACCACGACTATTCGATCCACGTGCGGGAAATCGAGTCCGAAGGCGCCGCACGGTTCAATGCTGATCCTCGACGACTGTACGAGGCGTCCGGTAGCGCCGGCAAGGTCATGCTGATGGCGGTTCGCCTCGACACCTTCCCCAAGACTGAGAGGACCAGCGTGTTCTACATCGGATCAAACGATCCGGCCGAATTCGGAATGATACGCCGTCACATGCTGTCTCGGTTCGGCTCGCTTCCAATTTCCGGCGAATATCTACACCGTACCGCGTTCGACATCGCGGAAAAATACGGCAAGGACGCGTTTCTCGCGATCAATTTCCTCGGAACGGGTTTTATGCCGCTGTGGTTCGCTACGAAGGCACGGATCGACGCCTTTTGCGAGCGCCTGCCGTTTCTGCCGAGCCACCTCAGTGACCGGATCATGCAGGCGGTTAGCTCACTCTTCCCGTGCCATCTTCCGAGGCGCATGAGGGACCACCGCCACCGCTTCGAGCACCACCTGATCTTGCAGATGGGCAATGACGGCATCGAGGAGGCCTCTCGATATCTCCGGTCGATCTTTCCGTCCGGAAGCGGTGATTTCTTCACGTGCACAGAGGAGGAAGGGAAGAAGGCGCTTCTCCATCGCTTCGCCGCCGCGGGTGCCGCAATCCGCTATCGTGCAATTCACTCGCGCGAGGTCGAGGACATCATCGCTCTCGACATCGCGTTGCGTCGTAACGACGAGGAATGGTTCGAACACCTTCCGTCGGACATCAACTCCAAGCTATTGCACAAGCTCTACTACGGTCATTTCTTCTGCCATGTATTCCACCAGGACTACATCGTCATGAAGGGAAATGATTGCCAAGCGATAGAGGAGGAGATGTTGCGTCTTCTCGACGACCGCGGCGCCGAATATCCGGCTGAGCACAACGTCGGGCACCTCTATCACGCGAAGCCGGCGCTGATCGACCACTACAGGTCCCTGGACCCCTGCAACGTGTTCAATCCAGGGATTGGCAGGACAAGCAAGTGCTCGCATTGGAAAGCCGAACCGGCGGCCCACTAGGTAATCGCCAAGTGTCACTTTTCTTCGTGCTTTTACCGAAACCTGAGATTTAGGACGCGTATGACAATGTTGGCCATCGCTTATAAATGCCGTCGACTCCGACGCAGAGAGATCACGCACGACATCTCGCGAAACTGCGGGCACGCGAAGCCATGAAGCGCTTCATCGGAAAGCTTCTCGTCGCAAATCGCTCCGAGATCGCCATTCGGGTTTTCCGTGCGGCTACGGAACTGGGAATTCGAACGGTCGCGATCTACGCCGAAGAGGACAAGCTATCGCTGCATCGCTTCAAGGCTGACGAGGCCTATCAGGTCGGCAAGGGGATGGGGCCGATTGAGGCCTACCTCTCAATCGATGAGGTGATACGCGTCGCGAAGGAAGTGGGGGTCGACGCCATCCATCCAGGCTACGGCTTCTTGTCGGAAAGCCCCGAATTCGCCGACGCGTGCGCTGCAGCCGGCATCATCTTCGTGGGCCCCCGACCCGACACGATGCGCACGCTCGGCAACAAGGTCTCAGCACGCAATCTCGCCATATCGATCGGCGTTCCAGTGATGCCGGCCACTGATCCGTTACCGGATGATCCGGCGGCCATCAGGAGGCTTGCCGCAGAGATAGGCTATCCGCTCATGCTCAAGGCGTCGTGGGGCGGCGGTGGCCGCGGCATGCGTCCCATCGAGAATGAGAATGCATTGATCGATGCGGTTACGACGGCACGACGCGAAGCGAAGAGCGCGTTCGGCAAGGACGAGGTCTATCTTGAAAAGCTGGTGCGGCGGGCACGCCACATCGAGGTTCAGCTCCTGGGCGATGCACACGGCAACGTCCTTCACCTCTTCGAGAGGGATTGCTCAATCCAGCGACGGAATCAAAAAGTGATCGAGCGTGCTCCCGCACCCTTTCTGGACGATGCCATGCGCGCCTCCTTGTGTGAGGCAGGGCTCAAGATCGGACGGGCGACGGACTACGTCGGAGCCGGCACCGTCGAATTCCTGATAGATGCCGATACTGGCGCTTTCTACTTCATAGAAGTGAATCCCCGCATCCAGGTAGAGCACACGGTCACAGAAGCCGTCACTGGACTCGATATCGTAAAGGCCCAGATCCGCATCGCCGAAGGCGGGCGGCTCGGTCGGCCAGAAGAGACCGGCATCCCGCGACAGACAGGTATCACGCTCAACGGCCATGCTGTCCAATGCCGCATCACGACGGAAGATCCAGATAACCACTTCATCCCGGACTATGGTCGTATATCGGCATATCGCGGCGCCTTCGGCTTCGGCATCCGCGTCGACGGCGGCACCGCCTATTCGGGGGCCTTAGTCACCCGCTATTACGATGCGATGCTGGAAAAGGTGACCGCATGGGCGCCGACGCCAGCGGAGGCGATCGCCCGGATGAAGCGAGCTTTGCGCGAATACCGCATCCGCGGCGTCTCGACCAACTTGTTATTCCTCGAGGCAGTGCTTTCACACCCGAAATTCGGCGCGAACGATTACACGACCCGTTTCATCGACGAGACGCCTGAATTGCTCAACGCTTCCAAGAGGCGCGACCGGGCGACGAAGTTACTGACCTACATCGCCGACATCACGGTCAACGAACAGCCCGAGGTCAAGGGTCGAGCCCGCCCCTCTGCCGGAACCCGGTCGACGCAAGCGCCGGTGTTCCCCATGGCACGCCCCATAGAAGGGACCCGCTCACTCCTCGAGCGCCTTGGGCCGAGGGGCTTTGCCAATTGGATGCGCAACGAGGCGCGCGTCCTTGTTACAGACACCACCATGCGCGACGCGCATCAATCGCTCATCGCGACCCGTATGCGTACCTTCGACATCATCGGCGCAGCGGAAGCCTATGCTTCCGGACTGCCTCAGCTCCTCTCGCTCGAATGTTGGGGCGGCGCGACGTTCGACGTCGCAATGCGCTTCCTCAAAGAAGATCCATGGGAACGCCTGGCTCTTTTAAGAGAGAAAGTGCCAGGCACGCTACTACAGATGTTACTGCGCGGAGCGAACGGTGTCGGCTATACCAACTATCCCGACAACGTCGTGCGCCAATTCGTGCGTCAGACGGCGGACGCGGGCATGGACATCTTCCGCATCTTCGACTGCCTCAATTGGGTCGAGAACATGCGTGTCGCCATTGACGCCGTCGTCGAGACAGGGAAATTAGCGGAAGGTGCCATCTGCTATACCGGAGATATCCTCGATCCTGAACGGGCCAAATATTCGTTGCGCTATTACGTCGACCTCGCCAAGGATCTAGAAAAGGCAGGCTGCCACATCCTAGCCATCAAGGACATGGCAGGCCTACTCAAGCCCGCAGCGGCCAAGGCTTTGGTAACCGCTCTGCGCGAAGAAGTGGGCCTGCCGCTCCGTCTGCACACCCACGACACGTCCGGCGTTTCCGCAGCAACGGTGCTGGCCGCAGTTGATGCCGGGGTCGACGCCTTCGACGCCGCCATGGACACCATGTCCGGCGCCACCTCCCAGCCGAGCCTCGGCTCGCTGGTGGAGGCGCTCCGCCACACACCCAGGGCGACCGGCCTTGGCCTCGACGAGATCCGACAGCTTAGCCACTATTGGGAGACGGTTCGAGCGCAATACGTGGCGTTCGAAAGCGGCCTTAAGTCCGGAGCGTCCGAAGTCTATCTCCACGAAATGCCGGGCGGGCAATTCACGAATCTGAAGGAGCAGGCGAACTCGATGGGTCTCGGGACGCGTTGGCACGAAGTGGCGCAGGCCTATCGAGCCGCCAACGATCTATTCGGTGATATCGTGAAAGTCACACCCTCGTCCAAGGTCGTCGGCGACATGGCCCTTATGATGGTGACCCAAGGACTGACGCCGCACGATGTGCTCGACCCAGCGCGAGAGATCGCATTTCCTGCCTCTGTGTCCGGAATGCTTCGCGGCGACCTCGGACAACCCCCTGGCGGATGGCCGGAGGCATTGCAACAAAAGGTGCTCAAGGGCGAACGGCCGTCCACTGCACGACCAGGCTCCCTGCTGGCGCCGACCGACATTGCAGCTGTCCGGAATGATGCCGAAAAGATGTGCGGCCGAGCTCTCGGCGAGCGGGAGCTGTGCTCCTATCTCATGTATCCTAAGGTTTTCGCCGAATTCTGCGATGCAAGCCGGAAATACGGGCCTGTCTCCGCCTTGCCGACGCCAATTTTCTTTTACGGCATGCAGGTCGGTGAGGAGATCTCCGTATCCATAGAGCGGGGTAAGACGCTCGTCATCCGTCTGCAGGCACTCGGCGAAGCAGATGAGGAAGGGCAATTGCGCGTATTCTTCGAACTGAACGGCCAGCCGCGCGTCATTAAGGTTCGGAGTCTCGCCGCCGCCGACCTTCGTCAGGTAGCCCGACAGGCGGACGCGACGAACGATATGCACGTCGCCGCTCCCCTGCCGGGAACCATCGCTTGCATCGTAGCGAGGGTGGGACAAGAAGTGAAAGCGGGCGACGTTCTGCTGACCATCGAAGCCATGAAGATGCAAGTCGCCGTTCGCGCCGGTAGTGACGGGCGCATCGCCGAGGTCTTGGTCAAAGAAGGCGCTCAGGTCCAACCGAAGGATCTTCTCGTTGCTCTTGAGTGACTCCTCTCCGCCCTAAAGGGGGCGCCATATCACGCAACAGGACAGGCGGCCTCGTGCCGATTACCGCTACGAACGTTTCGATGCTGTGATCACCCAGGCACTCGGAGCCAGTGGCTTTTAATGGGGCCTCATTCCAGCCGGAAAGGACCAAAATCGCGCCGCTGTATGGTGCCAACCTACACTGATACTGTATTTGCTGAATCTGGGCACATTTGAGGTGCAATCAACTACCCTGCCCAGAGCGGAAGCGCGGATAGGACCGACTGTTGTTGTCGAGCCATTTCATTGGTGATCGGACTATTCGCGCCGATCTGACGATCGCCACAATCACACATTTAAAGACGGAACGTCTACGCGGCCCCTCGATCGTTGCCAACTGACGATCGAATATTGGTATCGCGCGAAGATAAGTGGCCCGCGGTTTGCGCTCTCTATTCATCGCCGCTCTAAACATACTGCCAGGATACGTAAACCCGACCAAACTTTGACGCCGGCAAGCCTAGTCAGATCGCACTAAACACCTTTCACATCTACTCACCCGGCAACCGGTCAACGACAAGGAATTTGCGTGGGACCTTGTAGCGCGCCAGCCTTGCAGTCACCGTCGATTGCGCAGCTTGGATGAGATCCGCGGCATCAACGGCCGGTTCTGTCACCATGTAGGCTACCACCGTTTCCCCCCATTCACGGTTGGGCTCTCCTCTTACCAAGACGCGAGAGACACCCGGCACCTCAGACAAAACCACTTCAATTTCCCCTGGGTATACATGGTAACCGGTGTTGATCATGCGGTCGAGACGCCCGCGATAGAACAGGTAGCCCTGTTCATCCATGTCCATGACATCTCCGAGAGAACAATAACCCTCTGCGTCCTTGTACTCCGCAACTGTCATGTCGCTGGCAACAAGAAGCTCTCTCGTGCTGGATGTCGAGGTTGACCTCAGCTGTACCTTCACCTCGTCGATCGGCCGACCACAGCTTGTCGCCAAAAGATCGTTTCCTTTGGCGATCGCGGCGTGATCGGCGGTGTCTAGGACGCTGATGGGCCACCCTCCCTCCATACGCCCATAAATTTGCGAAAGGACAGGACCAAAGCAGCGGACCGAGCGACGAATATCGTCAACCACAATAGGACCTCCACCATAAAGAATATGGCGCAGAGATCCGGTCATACCCTCTTTCCGTTCCGCCGCTTCGGTCAACCGACTCAACATCTGAGGCACGAGCATCGTCGCTGTCACCCCGTGCTCCTTGATGGTATCAACCAACACGTCTCCCGAGAAATGATCAACGAGGACTTGTGGTTTCGCCATCATCAGAAAGGGAAACGTGCCGACGAGGCCCGTCGCGTGCATGATCTGCTGAGAGGCAAGGAAGACCTCGTCTTCTTCCCGCCACAAGCCAAATCGACCGTCACGATAGAGGTCGACATTGGTCCTGAGAATTGCATCCCAGTTTCCGTAGGAAAACGGAATGGCAAACAGTTCTCCGTTTGCGACAGATCGCGGATACAGGCTTAACGTATGGGTACCTGAGACGTCTTGCGGACCGATGGGTTCGCCCAGGAACGGTTCGTCCCGATCATGCACAGTCGTAATGCCGTCGAGCATTGCCGCATGCTCCCTATCGGCGAGAACCAGATCGGCCCCGCCGGCTCGGAAGGTCGCTCCTGCCTCTGCGGCTTGCGCATTGGGGTCGACAGTAATGCGGGTTAATCCAGCCCACTCGACCGCGAGGAATGCCTCCACTGCTTCAATGCTATTTCGATACCAGATTCCGATTATTCCCGATCGCCCTGTTTCTTCGAGAAGCTTGCCGGCCAACTTCTCGACGCGATCCACCAACGCGGCGCCACTGATCGAGCGACCAGTCAGCTCGTAGACGATCGGGCGATCGCCGCGCGACAACAACGCCCGTCTTGTCAGTTCTGCCGATCGCATCGCTAGGTCTTTCGCTTTGCGAGCTGGTCGCGCAACTCTTCACGGCGAACCTTGGCTCCGCCAAGAACAGTCGGAAGTTCATCGACGAAGAACAAATGATCGGGTCGCGCGGGCACGCCAAGATCTCGCGCGGCGGCCAGAATGTCTGCTGCGAGGTCTGGCGTAGGCTTGTACCCATCCTTTAGCAGGATACCGGCCACAACGCGATGTGCGCCGTCTTCACCCAGGCCGACCACGCCACAGTTGGCGACGGCCATGTGGCGCAATAGCACCGCCTCAACTACGTGCGGATAGACAATCCCGGCAGCGCACAGAATTCGATCTTTGGCGCGATCGAGAAAATAAACGAATCCGCTCTCATCAAGATAACCGACGTCGCGCGGCCTGAACCAGCCGCCTTCGAAGAAGGACTCGTTCGTCTTCTCCGGGAGGTTCCAGTACTGGCTCAACGACATTGGGCTCCGGACAACGATTTCACCGATTTCTCGCGGCGCAAGCCGCACTCCCTTCTCGTTCACGACAGCAACTTCGAAGAAAGCCGAAATGCTTCTCCCCACACTGTTGATACGCTCGGGATCTGCTCCGACATCTTCCGGTAATAGACGAGTGGTTGGCGCGCCCTGCTCGGTTGATCCAAATCCATGACACCAGACTGGACCGAGAACGCGGGTCACGCGGTCCAACTGCTCGGGGGTGGCGAAGAAGATCATGATGCGTTTGAGATTGTGCTTTATACCGCCGCGCGCCTCGATCGCGTCGAGGATCGGCGTCAACATTGGACCGGGCACGAACACGCCAGTCACCGAATCGGCCACGATCGTATCGACGATCACCCCAGGATCAAAAACCTCATCATCGACGAGTATGGTCCTCGCTCCGCGCATAAAGTAGGGCATCAGCGTCTGGAAGCCGGTCGCCCACTGCAATGCGTGAAAATGAAGGCATACTTCGTGCGATCCGATCGCACCGGCCGCGAACGTGTCGAGATGCTCGACGTTACCGGCGATAACTGCGCGCCAAGAGCGATACGTCGCGATCCACGGCTTTGGGTCGCCGGTGGTGCCTGTCGTAAGCTGAAGGAAGCAGGACGCGTTTTCATCGACGTCAAGCGCAGGATCTGCATTGTTGCCCTTACGTACAATGTCCTCATAGGGGACAGCCCAGGATGGCGCGTTCGCGCCAAGGGCAACAAAGACCTTAACCGTTTTCAACGAGCTACGAAATTCGTCGACGACCTTTGCGAAGCGGGTATCGAAGACCAGCGTGGTCGCTTCAATGTGATTAAGAGTACGAACATGGACTGAGAAGTCGAAGTGGCTGTGTAGCACGACGCGTACTAGGTTCCACTTCTCCATGCCGAACCAGAGTTCGGCCACTTCGATCCTGTTAAAGGACAACACCCCAACGCGATCGCCTTGCTTCACACCAGCGGCGAGCAGTCCGGACGCTGCGCAGTTGGCGCGTGCATTCAGCTCGCTGTAGGTTCGGTTGCCTTGGGGAGAGGTTATTGCGATCCTTTGCGGAAAGCGTCTCACCGTCGTTGTGATCTGTCCTCCGGCCTCGACCTTCATGTCTCTCCCCTTTTCTGTGAACATTCTTCTCTAGCTAGATTTGCGCATTGCGCAGGTAGCTCAGACAGCAGAGCCCTTAGACGGGCTTCGCCAAACGGGCACCCGCGAGTTCGGAAACCCAACCAGCAAGAGCGCCGATAACCAAGCTGCCTACAGTCGGCGGTAAGGCCTCAACGGGCGCTACCCCCTTCAACAGGATGAACGCGGCGATAGCCGCGAAACCGTAGACACTAGCCGGAATAGCCGACAGCAACGGGATGTATGCCGCGAGCACGATGATTGCGGCCCCGACGGCGCCTGCAATCGGCACCGCAAGCGAGCCCATAAAGCCGAGATACCCGGCAGAGATAACTACAAGAGCGCCTATAAAAGCGCCGAAAACCGTACAGATAATCGTTGTTTTGAGGCCAGCGGCCTTTCCGCCACAGTGATAAAAGCAGCCCCATCCCAAGAAGCATTGCCAGATCTGAAATTGAAAAGGCACGAGCGGACCCAAGAATACCCAGATGACGGGCACGGCAATGATCCCGATCGCTATCGCCAAAGCAGAAAGTAACGGCATTATTCGTCTCCCCCATTCCTATTGCGGATCGTTGCTTCAAAGGATGAAGGGGATGGAAGAACCTGTCTCGGACGGGCGGGCAGGAAAAATCGACTGTGAGGGCAAAGTGCGCCTCTTTATCGCACTCGTCTCTTGACCGCTTGAGATTACGTGCCGTAGCGTACGAAAACCTTGGATGGCCCCGATGTTCGCGATCAGGCATTCCACACAGGACGTTCCACCCAGCCAGTCGCTAGAGTACTGGCACGACTGGGTATGTGACACATTCGTCAACCTTGATTGCCATGTGATAGACAGGGCCAATTTCAGGGGAGCGATGTTTGCACAGTCCATCTCTTCGCTGATGCTGACCCGAATGGGCTCAGATCGAATGGAGTTGGTGCGTTCGCGTCAACGTATTGCAAAGGGCCGAGAAGATTGCTTTCTGATCGCTATTGAAGGGCGCTCGGCGAGCGCGCTGCTCCAGGACGGACGCGAAGGCGTTCTCGATGTGGGCGATTTCGCAATTGTCGACAGCAGCAGGCCGTACTCCGTGCTGTTTCGCGAAGGCTTCGAACATCACGTCCTGAGAATTCCCCGGCGTGAAATGGCCTCTAGGCTCGGGTCGCTCGACGCGGTGACGGGCCTAACGTTTAGCGGTTCTCGCGGCGCAGGCAAGATCGCGTCCGCTCTTTGCCGTATGCTTTCAAGCGATCTAGATTCGTTGCCGGCCTCGGGAGTGCATCAGGTAGCTGGGAGTCTGCTTGATCTTTTTGCTGTGGCGATTGGGGAGCGTTTGGGCGCGCGAAATGTCCACGAGACCGCTACCCGCAACGCGTGGTTCATCAGAATCCGCAACTACATCGATGCTCACTTATCTGATCCGGACCTCTCCAGAGCCAACATAGCGCAGGCTCTTGGCGTGTCGGTCCGCCATCTGTCGGACATCTTCGGCTCGAATGATGTGTCGGTGATGGCCTATATTTTGGAGCGTCGACTGCACAAATGCCACCTCGCACTGGTTGACCCGGCCCAAAACGGGCGGAGCATTTCAAGCGTGGCCTTTGGCTGGGGCTTCAACGACCTATCCCATTTTGGCCGCGCCTTCCGCGCGCGCTACGGCGTCTCGCCACGAGAGCTCCGCGCTTGCACCCGCGCGGTTGCAACCCCCAAATGCTAATTGCTGTGAGGCGAAGTGGCGAGCGTTTGCGTCGCAAGAGATCGACGTCACCGCATATATGCCACGCTCGCGGTATTGCTCCGTAGAACTCCGTATTCGCCGGCCGTTTAAAGACCCTGGCAAACGGGCTTTCACTTTCCTGCGCGAGCCCATGCGCTGCCTGCTTGAAGAACTTGATCGTTGAGATCGGCGAAATCCTGTCGTTTGTCGGGCTGATATGTTTTGAAGTGGTCCCCTTTACGGTGTGTAAGAAACCAGAGTTTCCGATGCCGCTTTTGGCAGTCAGAATTGCGCGCTGGAGTGCGTCGCCAGGTGCAGACTACTTACTACAGTTCACTAGGCCGGTGGATCGCTTCAGCGTACCCTTGCGCCTACGTTAGTTTGCTCATCTCTAGTTCGGACATTGGCCAAGAAGCCGCGAGCATCCTCCACCCCCTAAGAACCGGTTTCTCGACGCTGGCAACTAGCCCTTGCCAGCACATCGTGAATGCAACAGGACTGTTCCCGAGTCAGGCGGCCTCCCGCCGGTTGCTTGGCATTTTGGCTCTAAACGCACCTCAGCGCTTGGCCCTACCGTTTCCATGTAGAATCCTGTTTGATGTGTCGAAACGATAGAATGGGCGGTCGTTGCAAGATCGGATCATGCCGACTGCCGCTTCTGCGTTTCGCAGGACTAATTGTAATGGGCGGAGCTACTTAGAATACGAGCGTGTAGCCTTTTCCGTGTTGCGTCGATATGCACCGCATTTTTCAGACCTACATCGATCGTCTATCCGAAAGCGCCGATGTAACGGCGTTTCGGGAAAGCATGGTAGAGGCAACTCGCGCGCTGGAACTGTCTTGTTTCGCCTATCTATGCTTATCCGGCCGAAAAGGTGGTGCTCCGCAACTGATATCGACCTATCCGTCCACCTGGACAGCGCAATATTTAAAAAACCACTACGAACGTTTAGATCCCGTGATCACCCAAGCGCTCGAAGAAACTGAGCCCTTTCAATGGGGTCTCAATTCGACAGCGAGCATGCTATCGCGACCGCAGCGGGAGTTATTCGAGGATGCCGCCAGATTTGGCATCACGTGTGGCTTTACAATTCCTATTCACGATGGTCGTGGTCCAATCGCTGCCGTCACTTTTGCAGCAGACGAACATCGCGGTGCTGCCTTTTCTCGGCGCATCGAAGCGCACAGACAAGTACTTCAGCTCATGGCGATGTATTTTCATGCGCATGTTCGACGCAAGCTCTCTCCCGATCGGGTCATCGATGGCGTGTCGTTATCACCTCGCGAATTCGAATGCCTCGAATGGGCGGCGCAGGGCAAATCTGCCTGGGAGATCGGGCACATCCTCGGCATTACACGTCGCACGGCCTCCTTCCACTTGGAAAACGCCAAAGCGAAGCTTGGCGTGCGCTCAATCTGCCAAGCAGTCGCCCGGCTAATCGCTTCAAGGTCAACGATGCAGTAATCCCACTTTCTGCGCATCCTGTGCATCAGTACAGGATGTGTCGGCGTAGCAATTCGCCTCCAATGCTGAAAGGTCAGCAATCGAGGAGGCGATCATGATGCAGCTGATAACGGCTGATTACTTCGGTAACTTTATTGGAGAGATTGCGGAGATGCACCGTCTGCGCTACCGCGTTTTCAGGGAACGACTGGATTGGGACGTCCAGGTCAGCGGCGATATGGAGATCGACGCGTTCGACGCCCTTCAGCCTTGCTACTTGCTACAGCGTGCCGGTGATGGGCGCATCCAGGGCTGCGTGCGCTTGCTTCCATCCACCGGCTCCACGATGCTTCGCGATACTTTTCCCGTTCTCTTGGACGGAGCATGCGCTCCCGCTAGCCCGACCATCTGGGAAAGCAGCCGCTTTGCGCTCGATGTTACGGCCGACGCGCCAAAGGGCGCTCACGGCCTGGCAACGCCGACCTACGAACTATTCGCGGGTATGATCGAGTTCGGTCTGTCGCGACAGCTTACCGAGATCGTCACCGTCACCGACGCCCGGATGGAGCGGATTTTGCGCCGCGCCGGGTGGCCTTTGCGGAGAATAGGTAAGCCTCGCCCGCTCGGCAGCACCGTGGCGGTTGCGGGCTATCTCGAGGTTTCGTCACATGCCTTGGCGCGCGTGCATACCGCGGGTGGCCTGCATGGACCCGTGCTGTGGGCTCCAGTCGCGTTCATAGCCGCCTGAGACACTTTTATTGAGCCTCCGCGAGCTTTCCCTGGCGACGTCTGCACGCAGACGTCGCGCATTTTCCCTTCACGAGTTATCGAACATCAAAACATGGCGGAGAGAACCATGGCAAACGATAAGCGGCGACCTGACGCCCGACCGCTGGCCATTGATCTACAGCAGTTGCGACTTGCAGTGACCGCGGCAGATATTGGTAGCTTTCGGCAAGCCGCGGATGTGTTGCGGCTTAGTCAACCTCGGTTGAGCCGATGTGTCCGCCAGCTTGAGCATTCGATTGGGGTGGTCGTGTTCGAGCGATCGAGCGGTGGTGTGAAGCCAACACCCGGCGGCCGCGAGTTTCTCAGGACAGCGCGAATAATCTTGGAGCAAGTTGATACGCTCGTTGCGAGCGCAAAAACAACCAAACGCGGAGAAACCGGTAGATTAGCCGTAGGCTTCTGCACGTCTCTTTCAACGGGGAACCTGCGTGCGACGCTGCTCGATTTCAAGGTAAAATTTCCGCATATCGAACTCCTTACCGTTGAACGATCGCGAACGCGCCTGACGACTGCGCTACGAAACGGAGCACTCGATATCCTCGTCGTGACCGGTGCTACGCCTCTCCTGGAGAACAAGACCCTCCCGCTCTGGAGCGAGCGCATTTTGGCCGCCTTGCCAGAGGATCATCCCTTGACGACGCGCGACGTCGTTTTGTGGACCGAGCTTCGGAATCAAACAGTTTTGCTTAGCCAATATGACCCCGGACACGAACTTGAGGACATCCTGATTTCCAAGCTCCCGTTACCTGGGGACAGGCCTCAAATAGAGCGCCACGACGTCAGTCGGGGCATCATCAAAAGCCTGATCAGCATGAGGCTCGGGATCAGCCTGGTAATGGAATCCGATATCGGTGCCAGCTTTGCCGGTTTGGTTTATCGCGAATTGCGCGACGGGATCCGACCGAGCTACCTGAGCTTTTCGGCACATTGGCGCGGCGACAACGAAAACCCAGCCCTTCATAGCTTTCTGAAATTGCTCGCCGAACGTTACCCTTCTCCAGTTTCTGGCGAATGAACTGCACGACGCCATTTCGCAAATCCCCGATCCGTTGCCATGAATCGCATAAGCATGGGCGCGATCAGCTTTGACGGATCATTGATCGGCTGGCCGGTTTCACGTGCGAGGGCTCCCGCATAGGCGACGAGATCTCGATGCACGGCAGCCGGCAATTCAACGGTGACCTTGACGGGCTTGTCATTTGGAAGCGCCCCAATCTTAAGCTTGGCCATCTTCATTCCTCACCCTCTGTAAGGCTCTAGTACGAGGTCGCGATTAACGATCACGCGAATCGGAAATCCCGGCCTGATGGTTAGCGTTGGCTGGATGTTGAGATTGCGTTGAACAATCTTCTGGCCAGTCTGATTTAGGCTATCGCTCGATCCGCGGCGAAGGGCCTGGATGATGTCACCGTTGTTGCCGGTGTCGGAGCCGGCTCCCAGTTCGCTGCCGACAGCCAGCAGCGTCGAAAGGGCTGCAGCCTTGAACAGCTCGCCCCAATGGTTGTCGACTTCATCTTCCAACCCTGAATATCCTGCCGCATCCGCACCTGGCTGTCGCTCCAGGACGATCGAACGACCATTCGGCATGATCAGGCGTGTCCAGACCAGCAGCACGCGTGACTGACCGAATGCGATCTGGCTGTCATAAGTTCCGATCAAGCGAGCTCCCTGCGGGATCAGCAGCAAGCGACCGGAGGGTGTGTCAAAAATATTCTCGGTCACCTGCGCCGTGATTTGCCCGGGCAGATCTGAACGAATGCCCGTGATGAGAGCCCCAGGAATAACCGTCCCTGCCTGCACCACATACGGCGAAGCGGGTTTCGTGACGCGGTCCGGGCTTGTCGTACGGCGATCGACCGACGCATTGACGAAGGCAAGTTTGCGGTCCTGGCCGTTCTGCGCAAAGCCGTCGTCGGTTCCCGGCACGGACGATGCGGCGGCTCGGTCCACGCTCGAAGCCTGGGCTGCAGCGGGCGTCGTCTCGCGGACGTTGGTGGAGGCGAACAAACGGCTAATGCGCGCGGCTTCGATCTCCTGGTCGCGGCGCTGCTGCTCCTGATCGAAGCCCGTCGTGTTTGTGGTTGGCGGCTGTCCCTGAGCGGCAAGGATTGGCCGGCCGAGATCACCAGGAAGCGGTGGGCCCAGCGAGGGCACCTGGCGAGGAACACCAGTATAGTCCCGCGGCAAACCGGCGAGGCCATCAGCGACGGTGTGATGATCGGTGCTGTAGAGTTCGTCCGGCGCGGGTCCGCGGGAGCGATTGTTTTGCAGAGCCCAAATCACGGCACCCCCAACAAGAACCAATGCGACGGCGGTCCCTCCCGCCAGGACCTTACGGGACAGCCGCGTGACGCGGGGATGATCTGCCCTTAACCGGAAGCCGTGCGCCAATTCTTCCGACCTGTTCGGCTCGCCGGGCTGGCCGTTACTGTCATTGCTCTGAAGTGTGCTCATGACGACGGCCTCCCGTCGGTCCGGACAATCCGGACTTTCTGCTGATGCTCGCCACCGAGCCGCAACTCCGCAGCCGCAAAGAGCCGGTCGACAATGAGGACGTTGCCGTAGGCGCGGTAGTTCACGATCTCGGTCTTGCCGTCATGGCCAATGACGAAGAGAGGCGGCATCTCGCCTTGAACGATTCCCTGCGGGAACTCGATGTAGACCTTGCGTCCATCGTCATAAGCGGTGAGCGGCCGCCAGGGCGGACCGTCGCCCTCAATGGCATAGCGGAAACGACGCTGCGTCGGATCGGGTAACACAGGCGTCAAAGCCACGGGCCGCACCCTGCCCGGCCGCTCTTCCGGATAGTACCAGGCGACTGAAGGCATATAGGGTTTTTCGCGGGCGCGTAACTCGATCAGGTAGGTGCGCCGATCGGTGTTGACGACAAGATTGGTTTCGATCGAAGCGCGAGTCGGCTTCACCAGGATATGGACGCGGCGGGTATCTGCGTTGCCACTTTCCGTATCGCCGACCACCCAACGAACGGTGTCGCCTGCCGCGACCGGACCCGATCCCGTGAGTTGTTCGCCTTCCTCGAGCGCGATATCGGTGATTTGTCCGGGCGCGGCATAAATCTGGTACAGCGCACCTGGACTGTAGGCATAGACCTGTGCGGCGTTGAAATATCCCTTTTTGCGTGGTTCGACACGCGCCGCACTGTTCGCGGTCTCAACCCGGCTCACCGGCTCAGTCTCCTCCTTGCTACCGGACTTACCGCCTAGGGCCGGCTTCCAGAGTGGCGGGACATGAAGCGGCCGCAACTTGTCGTCGGCAGGCACGGGCGGCGGAGGCAATGGCGGAACGTCACTGTCGTAGCTGATCTCGGGCGGCCTAAACGTGGAGCAACCAGCCAAAGCAGAAGCGCAAAGCAGCAGTGCCGGAAGTATCGCCCTTCGGAGCGCCGAACCATCTGACCTGAATGAGACGGAGCGACTGCATGAAGTCCGGCGCGGAGAAGCCATATTACGAAATAACGTATTCATTGCCCCAGCTCCTTCGACCAGTTGATGGCGTGGACGTAGACGCCGAGGGGATTCTTGCGCAGCCGATCGGCGTCGCGCGGCGTCTCGATCACGACGGAGAGAATGGCAGTCCAGCGCTCGGTTGAACTGAGAGATCCGTTGTCGTAGGCCCGTTGAACCCACGCCACCCGAAAACTCTCCGACGATGCGCGAATAACACTTGATACCTCGACCGACACCTGCACTTTGCCGAGCCTGGCAAAGGGATCGTTGGTTCGGGCGTAGTCATTGAGAGCGGCGGCACCGCGATCGGTCGTGAAGTCGTAGGCGCGCAGCCAATTCTGACGCAGCACGATGGCGTCAGCCGGCAGACCCCTGACATCCTCGATAAATCGCGCCAGGTGATAGGCGATCTGCGGGTCTGTCGGCTGGTAGTCTGTATTGGCCGGTGCCACCCGTTGTGCCTGGCCGAGACGATCGACCTCAACCACCCAGGGTGTGATCGTGCCTTGGGTCGATTGCCAGACAAGGCTGCCGGCGAGACCCGTCGACAGCGCGAGGCATCCGAATGCCATCAATCGCCAGTTCTTTGCCTGCACGCGGGCTGATCCGATACGGTCGTCCCAGACTTGCGCTGCTTTTTGATAGGGCGTGACGGGCTCGGGCGTGCGGCCGTAGTGAACGGAAGGACGTTTAAACATCAGTGGTTTCCTTCAGAGAGATCGATCGATGCGCCGCCTCCACCATGGTCGCCGGAGCGAACGGCATGGGTGACGGCTGATGCGCCATGGCTGACGGTCTGGGCACGCTTCATGCGCCGCGCCCAATCGGGCGGACCATCCGGCGCGGTGTTCCCGGTCTCGGCAACGGAGCCCCCTGTGGTTGGCGCCTGCCCAGCCGATTGAGCGCTGTTACTGAGAGTTGCCGCGGCCCGACGCAACGGGCTTGCCGCTGCCGAGAGCCCGGCATCGGCGACACCGCTGAGGCCGCCACTGCGATAAGCCGCTGACGCACCGCTTGTGAGCGCGGCGCCGCCCCGCGCGGCTCCTGCTATCGCTCCTCCGGCAAGCCCGGCACCGCCCGCAGTCAAGCCGGCGCCGGCGGCAACAATGCCGCCCGCTGCAAGTCCGGTCCCGACCGCGGCACCCGCCCCGAGCTGAGGTCCGCCAGACACCAGGCCGTTAGCGATCCCAGGACCAAAAATGCCGAGGCCGAGCAGTGACAGTGCCGCGAGCACCAGCGCCATTGCGTCTTCGATGGTCGGCTGTCCGCCGTTGAACCCAGACGTGAATTGGGAGAACAGAGTCGAGCCGATGCCAACAATGACGGCAAGAACCAGGACTTTGATGCCCGACGAGACGACGTTGCCAAGCACACGCTCAGCCGCAAATGCGGTCTTTCCGAACAACCCAAAGGGTATCAGCACGAAACCAGCAAGCGTCGTGAGTTTGAATTCGATGAGGGTCACGAAGAGCTGGATTGCCAAGATGAAGAAAGCGAGCAGCACAACGACCCAGGCGAACAGCAAGACGACGATCTGGACGAAGTTTTCGAAAAAACTGATGTATCCCATCAGACCTGAGATCGAGTCGAGGATCGGCCGGCCGGCATCGAGGCCAACTTGGGCGATCCGCCCTGGCCGCAAAAAATCTGCGGATGACAGGCCTGTGCCGGAGGCTTTGAGCCCGAGACCGGCAAAGCTCTCGAACACGATACGAGCGAGATTATTCCAGTTGCCGATCAGGTAGGCGAAGACGCCGACGAACAGAGTCTTTTTGACGAGCCGTGCGATCAGATCGTCGTCCGTGCCCCAGCTCCAGAATAAAGCCGCGAGGGTAATGTCGATGGCAGCCAACGTCGTTGCAAGAAAGCCAACCTCGCTGCCCAGAAGGCCGAAGCCAGAATCGATATAGCGGGTATAGGTATCGAGGAACTGATCGATCACGCCGGTGCCGGTCATGGCTTACTCACTTTCCGGGAGGGCCACCGACGGATAACCTTGCGGCATCCGGCTCTGATCCTTTGGCGGCGTCTCAGACGGTTGGCTGGAGAGCGCGTCACTGCCAGCGGGAGCCGTCGGACTTCTCTTCTGACCGAAAAACCGGCGTCGGTTCTCAGCCCAAATCTGACGACAGTCGTCGTAGGTTGCTGTCTGTTCCGGCGTGACCGTTCGGCACCGCGCGAGACTGGAACCAATCGTGCCCGTGGTCTGTGGACCCGCCGAATTTGACGCCGTTTCGTCGCCATCACCGCGGAGCTGGATGGCGCATGCCGCCATCACCAACATCATGGATCCGGCCGCTGCGACAATTGGCAGTCGTTTGAACCTGCTGAACGCGCTCATCAATGAAACATCTGCACGTCTTGGGATTGATAGCCTTGGCCCGGGGTCAGAAACCGCCGCAGCTGCTCGCGGCCCTGATCCTGCGCCGCCGCGCGTTGAGCCGCTTCAAGGCTCTGCGCCCTGCCCTGGGCTGCGACGGTCGCCGTGAGATCGGCGAGTTGCTGAGTCTGAAGCGCAAGGATCTGGTTGCCGGCCTGCGTCGCCTGTAGGGCGCCGCTTGCGCCCTGGCTTGAGGTCACCAGCGCCGACGTCTGGGTGCGGTTGGTGTCGAGGTTGCCGACAACGCCGGCCTGCACACGCAAGGCGTCCTGCAGCGCGGCGACCGAGTTCTGCCAACGCGATTGCGCGTTGGTGATGAGTGCTTGATTGGATTGGCTGCTCGTCGCCGGCGCATAATTGGTCGAGAACGCGCGGTCGATCTGTTGAACGTCGTAGGCAATGCGCTGGGCCTGAGCGAGCAGTTGCTGGGTACGTTGGATCGACGATTGAAGTTGCTGCAGCGACGAGTATGGCAGGCTCGCCAGGTTTTTCGCCTGATTGATCAGCATCTGCGCCTGATTTTGCAGCGACGTAATCTGATTGTTGATCTGCTGCAGCTCGCGCGCCGCTGTTAGGACATTCTGGGCATAGTTGTTGGGATCGAAGACGATCCATTGCGCAGATGCCGGCGACATGGCAGCAAGCGACAATGCGACAGCGCTCGCGGCTGCAAGAACCCAAAGACGTCTCATAACGATGGCTCCAGATTGCTCAGATTGGGGATCAGATCAGTGGCCCACGAAGCGTCGCGATGTCGGAGCCAGGCGAGCACGAAGCCGTCGCGGCCGTGTTCTGCGAGCAGGCGCTCGATTGCCGCCTGATCGATCTTGGAAGAAGCCGCAGTAAAAGCGAGCGCGACTTCGCCCAGACCCAGCTCGAACATCCGGTTGCCGCGGCGGGATTGGCAGTAGTAGTCGCGCTTCGGTGTTGCCCGGCTCAACAGCTCGATTTGCCGGTCGTTGAGACCAAAGCGGCGATAGATCGCCGTGATCTGCGGCTCGATCGCGCGTTCGTTCGGCAGCAATATGCGGGTCGGACAGCTCTCGATAATGGCGGGTGCGATCGCCGAGCCATCGATGTCCGAGAGCGACTGGGTCGCGAAAATGACGGAGGCGTTCTTTTTGCGCAACGTCTTCAGCCATTCGCGCAATTGTCCCGCAAAGTCTTCGTCATCGAGCGCAAGCCAACCCTCGTCAACGATGAGAAGGGTCGGGCGGCCGTCGAGACGATCTCCAATGCGATGGAAGAGATAGGCAAGTACCGCGGGTGCGGCGCCGGTGCCGATCAATCCTTCGGTCTCGAACGCCTGAACCGATGCTTCGCCGAGACGCTCGAGCTCCGCATCCAGCAACCGGCCATAAGGGCCGCCCAGGCAATAAGGTTGCAGGGCCCGCTTCAGCGCGCTCGACTGGAGCAGCACCGACAAGCCTGTCAGGGTGCGCTCCTGGATTGGCGCCGAGGCCAGCGACGTCAACGCGGACCACAGATGGTCCTTTGCCTCGGGCGTGATCTCGATCTTTTCCCGCGCCAGGATCGCGGCGATCCATTCGGTCGCCCAGCCCCGCTCGGAGGCATCGTCGATCCAGGCCAGCGGCTGCAGCGCAACAGGTTCTGACGCATCGTCCGACAGCGCACCACCCAGGTCATGCCAGTCGCCACCCATGGCGAGAGCAGCCGCCCGGATCGATCCGCCGAAATCGAAGGCAAAGATCTGCGAACCCGGATAGCGGCGGAACTGCAACGCCATCAGCGCCAGCAGCACCGATTTGCCGGCGCCGGTCGGACCAACCACCAGCGTATGACCTACATCACCGACATGGAGGGAAAATCGGAACGGGGTCGAACCCTCGGCTTTTCCGAACAGCAGAGGCGGTGCCGCGAAGTGATGGTCCCTCACCTCGCCGGCCCAGACCGCTGATAGCGGAATCATATGGGCCAGGTTGAGGGTCGAGACCGGTGATTGCCGGACATTGGCATAGGCATGTCCCGGCAAACTGCCGAGCCAGGCTTCGACAGCGTTCACCGTCTCAGTCATCGAGGTGAAATCGCGCCCCTGGATCGTCTTTTCGACCAGACGCAGCTTCTCATCGGCCACGCGCGGGTCGTTATCCCATACGGTGACAGTCGCCGTGACATAGGCTTCGCCGATCTGGTCGGAGCCCAGTTCCTGGAGCGCGGCATCGGCATCCATAGCCTTGTTGTGGGCGTCGGTGTCGAGCAGCGTCGATGCCTCGTTCGTCATCACCTCTTTGAGGATGGCGGCGATCGACTTCCTCTTGGCGAACCATTGCCGGCGGATCTTCGTCAGCAATTTGGTGGCATCCGTCTTGTCCAGCATGATCGCACGCGTCGACCAGCGATACGGGAATGCCAGGCGGTTCAACTCGTCGAGTATTCCGGGCGTCGTCGCGGTCGGAAACCCGACGACAGTGAGAACGCGAAGATGCGATGCCCCCAATATCGGCTCGAGGCCGCCGGTCAGCGGCTGGTCCGCCAGCAGCGCATCGAGATACATCGGGGTCTCGGGCACCCGAACCCGATGACGCTTCGTCGACACGCAGGAATGCAGATAGGTCAGTGTCTCCGGGTCATCGAGCCAGGCGCATTCGGGCATAAAGCCCTCGACCAGTTGGAGCACCCGATCGGTGCGGTCGACGAATCCGCGCAACACCTCGCGGGCGTCGGCGTTCTCGGTCCGATCGCGGCCCTCATACAGAAACCGTTCGGCCCGCGCGGCGTCCTCGGCGGGCGGCAGATAAAGGAAGGTGAGGAAATAGCTCGACTCATAGTGAGCTCCCGCCTCCTCGAACTGGGCTTTCCGCTCGGCATCGACCAGGGCTGACGCCACATCCGGAAACGTGCTCGCCGGATAGCGGCTGGCAGAATGACGTTGAGCCTCGACAAAAACGGCCCAGCCCGAACCGATTCGGCGCAAGGCGCTGTTGAGGCGGCCAGCGACGGCGACGAGTTCGGCGGGCACTGCGCTGTCGAGATCCGGTCCGCGGAACCTTGCGGTACGCTGGAATGAACCGTCTTTGTTGAGGACGACGCCCTCTCCAACCAATGCGGCCCAGGGTAGGAAATCCGCAAGGCGGGTATTTGAGCGGCGGTATTCGGCAAGATTGATCATGACCGTGAACTCAAATGCTGAGATGACCGGGAATGCGCAGATGACGGCGCACCACATCGACGAAGGCGGGATCACGCTTGGCGGCCCAGACCGCGGCCGCATGGCCGATCGCCCAGAGCAAGAGACCTGCGATCCAGAGCCGCAGACCGAGACCAAGAGCGGCTGCGAGCGTGCCGTTGACGATGGCGACCGCCCGGGGCGCGCCACCCATCAGGATCGGTTCGGTCAGCGCCCGGTGCACCGGTGCGACAAATCCAGCGACCGGCTCGTCCATCAGACCAGGACCCCGCCGCCGAACGAGAAGAACGATAAAAAGAAGCTCGAAGCGGCGAAGGCGATCGACAGGCCGAACACGATCTGAATCAACCGGCGAAAACCACCGGAGGAATCGCCGAAGGCGAGGGTGAGACCGGTGACGATGATAATGATCACCGCGATGATCTTCGCGACCGGCCCCTCGACCGATTGCAGGATCTGATTGAGCGGCTGCTCCCACGGCATATTGGAGCCGGCAGCCCAAGCCGGAACCGCAGCGAATAGAACCATGCCTGATGCGGTGAGCGACATGCCACGTAGAGAAAGAGATGATGGAGGTCTCATGTTTGGTCTCCTGCTGGTGAAAGATTGTAGTCGCCGGCGGGTCCGAGCCCGGTGACGCGGGCGAGTTCGGTGAGACGACGATCCGCGCCGCGGCCGGCTAGCACGGCGACGATGTTGATGGTTTCTGCGATCAGGGCGCGCGGGACAGTGATGACCGCTTCCTGGATGAGCTGCTCTAGCCGGCGTAGTGCGCCGAGCGCCGTCCCGGCATGAATGGTGCCGATGCCGCCGGGATGGCCGGTGCCCCAGGCCTTGAGGAGATCGAGCGCTTCGGCGCCGCGCACCTCGCCGATGGGGATGCGGTCCGGTCGCAAACGAAGTGACGACCGCACGAGATCTGACAGTGAGGCCACGCCGTCCTTGGTGCGCAGGGCCACGAGGTTCGGCGCCTTGCACTGCAGTTCGCGCGTATCCTCGATCAGCACGACGCGGTCAGAGGTTTTGGCGACTTCCGCAAGAAGGGCGTTGGTCAACGTGGTCTTGCCGGTGGAGGTACCGCCAGCGACCAGAATGTTTCTGCGCCCAGCAACTGAACTCCGCAGGGCCTCAGCCTGCTCCGAGGTCATGATGCCGGCGGCGACGTAGTCGTCGAGCGTGAAGACGGCGACCGCTGGCTTGCGGATAGCAAACGCCGGAGCCGCGACAACCGGTGGCAGCAGGCCTTCGAAGCGTTCTCCGGTCTCGGGCAGTTCAGCGGAAACGCGCGGCGCACCAGCATGCACTTCCGCACCGACGTGATGCGCCACCAGCCGAACGATGCGTTCTCCGTCAGCGGCCGAGAGGGTCTCTCCCGTGTCGGTCAAGCCGCTCGACAGCCGGTCGATCCACAACCGGCCGTCGGGGTTGAGCATGACCTCGACGATCGAGGCGTCCTCGAGGTATCGCGTAATAGCGGGTCCAAGCGCGCTACGGAGCATGCGCGCGCCGCGCGATATCGCTTCTGCTTGAGCCGAATGAATTGCCACCGCCGCCCCCAACAAAGAGGCCGCTTAAGAAAGCGCCCTCTGATGGGGATGAATAGAAAAGGCAGGAATTGGCCCGGCGCAACAACGCTCCCAAGGCGATCGTAGAATGGCGTAGAAAGAGAAAGGCTAGGCGAGATGGGTGATACCGTAGACTCTGCTATCGACGATTGGCCACGAAGATTCAGGCTTCGGCTCGCTCAGCTCGAGCGAGCCGATAGCGCGTCCAGCTTTTACCGGCTTAGCTAATTTGCTGTGGTCGCAGGATGGCGTGGAAAAATGAGGCACGTTCTCAAAATGCGTGTCCCACAATGACTGTCAGACCCGCAGCCTCGAGCCGGCCGGCGAGTGAAGCGGACGGTGGAGCATCGCAGATCAGCCGCGCGAACTGCTCGGCCGGTGCAATCCGCGCCAGGGCCTGCCGGCCAAACTTGCCGGCATCGCAGATCGCGATGGCCTCGCGGGCGCGGGCGATGGCGATACGCTTCACGGCGATCTTGTCGATGTCAAAATCCATCGGTGAGCCGTCATCGTCCCAGCCGGATAGACCAATGAAGGCGAAGTCCAGCCGCAGGTCGCGCAGCGTTGCGGTGACACTATCACCAACCAGCGAGCCGTCGTGGCCGCGCAGAAGGCCGCCGGCGACAACGACCTCGATGCCGTCGCGACCCGCGAGCTGGCGGGCGGCGGCGAGGCTGTTGGTAAATACGCGCAGCGACGTGTGCCCAGTCAGCGCGCGGGCGACCGCCTCGGCGGTGGTGCCGACATCAACAAAGACACTAGCGCCATTGGGCACGAGCCGGGCTGCGGCGACGCCGATGGCGAGCTTAGCCTCGACGGCGAGCTCCTGCTTCTCTGCGTAACCGAGCCGAACCACGGACGTGTCGGAAGCGGCGGCGCCCCCGTGAAAGCGCTGGAGCATGCCGCGTTCGTCAAGGCGAATAATGTCGCGGCGAACGGTCTGGGCCGACACCGCGAATTGCTCGGCGAGCCATTCGACGGTGGCATAGCCGCGGCTGCGCACCAGCGAGAGCAAGGCAGACTGACGCTCGTTCAAGCCATCTGCGGGTGATTCGTCTATGGACATAACTTGGAAGATATCTTACATTTAGTATGGAAAGAAGCCGAATGGCCAGCTAAATACAAAGAATAATGTAAGTAAACATACATAATCTTTAGTAATGTATGTTTTTTTCCAAAGGGACGGATCCGCCTGATGCCGCTATTTACCGCCTGCTATCTGGCCTATTTGGCGATTCCAGTTGCGCTACTGCTGGTCGGATCATTCGGCGGCAACTGGACCAATAGCCTGCTGCCGAGCGGCGTAACCACGCGCTGGTATGCCGAGATCCTTGCCGACAGCTCGTTTCGGCGCGCCTTCAGCACCAGCCTGATCGTCTGTGCGGCCACCTGCGCGGCGACGGCCGTGATCGGGGTGCCAGCCGCCTACGCCATTCACCGCGCCGCGCAGCGCCAGGTCCGCGCCGCCATACGAATCCTCGCGCTGTTGCCTGTCGCTGCGCCGCCGCTGGTGCTCGGCTTCGGCTTCATCCTGATTTTTTCGTCGGAAACGGTGCCGTGGCTCGGCTCGCTGTGGCTGCTGGTCGCCGGCCAAGTCGTGTTGACGCTACCCTACATCATGCAGACCGTGGCCGCGGACATGCGCCATCTAAACCTCGACCTGCTGGAGAGCGCCGCGGAATCCCTCGGCGCCGGCTTTGGCGAACGCTTCGTCTCCATCGTGCTGCCCAGCCTGCGGCAAAGCCTGATCGCCGGCCTCGTGCTGGTGGCGACGCGGGTAATCGGCGAATTCCAGTTCTCCAATTTGGTCGCCGGGTTCCTGTGGCGGCCTTATCCGGTTGTGTTGCTGCAAGCCTTCTACGGTGCGACCGGCTTCGCCTGCGCCGGCACCGTGGTGCTGCTGCTGTTGGCGATGCTCGGCGGCTTCGGTTCGGCCCTTGCTGGGCGGGTGACGGCATGAGCATCGCGGTCGAAAATCTGTCTTATACCTATGGTCCCGGCACCGGCGGCGTCGAAGATATTTCGCTGAGTATCGCGCCTGGTGAATTCTGTGCGGTGATCGGCCCGTCCGGTTGCGGCAAGTCTACGCTGCTGAAACTGATTGCCGGTTTCCTCGGGCCTCAACGAGGCCGGATTTGGCTCGGGGGCGACGACATGGCGCACCGGCCGCCAAGGGCACGCGAGCTCGGCGTCGTATTCCAGAATTACGCGTTGTTCCCGCATATGAGCGCGCTAGACAACGTGGCTTACCCGCTCAAGCTGCGCGGCATTGACCGAGCCGCTCGCCGTCACCAAGCGGCCGAGGCGCTGGAGCGCACCAGACTCTCCGGACTGGACGATCGCCTGCCGGCCGAATTGTCCGGCGGCCAGCAGCAGCGCGTCGCGCTCGCTCGCGCGCTCGTATTCCGCCCACGCGCGCTGCTGCTGGACGAACCGCTGTCGGCACTGGATGCCGCCCATCGCGCCTCGATGCGCGACGAGATTCGAAGCGTGCAGCGCGCGTATGGCATTGCAACCCTGCATGTCACCCACGATCAGGAAGAAGCGCTCTCGATGGCTGACCGGGTTGCCGTGCTGAATGACGGCCGGCTGCTCCAAGTGGCGACACCGACCGACCTCTACGACCGTCCGACTTCGCGCTTCGTCGCCGGCTTCGTCGGCACCGCCAATTTGGTGGAAGGCGTGCTACGCGCGCCGGACGTGGTGGAGACCGCGATCGGCGTGATCGCTTGCGCGCCGTCGCCGCTGCCTGCCGGGAGTAAGGTGACGGTCTGTTTCCGGCCCGAGACGTTGCGCACCGCGGCGCCAGACGCCACCGGCCCCAACTTGTTCAGCGGCGAAATTCGTCGCGACCGCTTCCTCGGTTCGATTCGCCGTTTCGACTTCGCTGTCCCTGGCGGGGAACTGCTCGCCGAAACCGCGTTTCGAGGCGAGGTCACCCGTCTGCAGCTGCCGCCGGAGGCCGTCCGGCTATTGCCCGCCTCCTGACTCACTTACCGACCTCTTGCAACCAACCCTCCTTAAAGGAGATATTCATGAAGCACCTGATCATTTCCGCGCTCGTCCTTCCTCTCGCCTTCGGCCTCGCAGCTCCGGCAGTGGCCCAGACCGCCGCCGATTCGCCGGAACTCTATCCGGGTGAGAAGACACTGTATGATGCCGCCGCCAAGCAAGGCATCGTGATCAGCTTCGACACGGGCCCGACCTGGGCCAACTGGGCTGCGGAATTCGCCGCCTTCAAGAAGCGCTATCCGCAGGTCGAGATCACCTATAACGATCTCGGCTCGGCGGCGACTGTGGTCGCGCTGGACAAGGCCCGCAACCGCCCGCAGGCCGACACCGCGTATTATTTCGCGGCCTCGGCCTACGACGCCGTCGCAAAGGATGTCGTGACGCCATTCAAGCCAGTGAATTTCGAGAAACTGCCCGAAGTGTTTCGCGATCCGGAGGGGCGCTGGTTTGCGGTGCATTCGCTTACGGTCGCCTTTATCGTCAACAAGAAGCTGATCAAGGAAGTACCGCAGTCCTGGGCTGACTTGCTGAAACCGGAGTTCAAGAACAGCGTGGTCTACCTCGACCCCCGCTCCACCGGTCTCGGCCAGGTGATCAGCTTCGCCGCTAATTTCGCCGCCGGTGGCGACATGAGCAATCTTTCGCCGGGCTTCGAATATTTCAGCAAGCTGCACAGGGGGGGCAGCGTACTGCGGGTCGAAGGCACGACGCCATATGCCAAGTTCGTCAAGGGCGAGATCCCGATCTGGATCTCCTACGAGAATGACGGGTTGAAGGCGAAATATGTCGATGGCCTCGGCGACGATGTCGCGGTCGTGATTCCGAAGGAAGCCTCGGTCGCCGCGCCCTATGCCATCAGCCTGGTGAAGAACGGCCCCAATCCGGATGCCGGCAAGCTCTGGCTCAATTTCGTGATGTCGTCGCGCGGCCAGGCCATCTTTGCCGAGGGCTTCGTGCGTCCCTCGGTGCCGGGCATCGAGTTGCCGCCGGAGGTTGCCACCAAGTTGCCGCCAGCGCCACAGGTGAAGCCGCTCGACGTCGGCGCCGCGGCCAAGGCGAAAGCCGCGATCGACGCCGGCTGGGCCAAGGCAGCGTTGGGTAATTGACGGTGAAAGATCGGACAACCGTTCTTCATTTGCTGATGATCGCGCCAGGCGTTCTCACGCTCGGCGCCTTCTTCCTGGTGCCGCTTGGCAGCGTGCTGGTGGAGGCCGGCCGTGAGCACGCGCTGGTGCGCTTCTTCGGCAGCCCCGATCTGCTTGACGCGCTGTGGCGCTCGGTCGTGCTCGGCGTAAGCGCCGGCCTCGTCGCATTGATCGTGGGCGTGCCAGTGGCGCTGCATCTATCGCGCATGTCGCCCCGCGCCCGTGCCGTGCTGCAGGTACTGATCGCATTGCCGCTGACATTTTCCGGCCTGATCGTCGCCTACGGCTTCATCCTGGTGCTCGGCCGGGCTGGTTTCGTCACGCTGCTACTGGCCGAACTCGGCGCCGATCCGGCCACGGTCTCCAGCCTGCTTTATGGCCCATTCGGGCTGGTGCTCGCCTATGTCTATTATCTCAGCCCACGGGTGATCCTGCTGCTGCTGCCGGTGCTCACGAATTTCGACCAACGCCAGTTGCAAGCCGCCGAGTCCCTCGGCGCCAGTCGGATCCGCGCGCTGGCCGATATCCTGCTCCCGCAACTGGCGCCGACGCTGTTCTCCGCCTTTTGCTTGGTGAGCGCTGTGGCGATCGGGACTTATGGAACCGCACTTGCGCTGGTCGGTACCCAGATCAACATCCTTCCGCTGCGGCTCTATGGCATGGTCTCCGATGCCGGCGCCGACTTTCCCCTGGCGGCCGCGACTTCGCTGGTCCTGCTCGTCGTCTGCACGCTTGTGATGGGCGTCTCCGAATTCGTCGCTGCGTCCACAGAGGTCCGCCATGCTCGTCATTGATCGTTCCCTTCGCTGTCTCCATGCCGGCGCCCATGTCTATGACACGGCCAGCCGGCGCTGGGTCGCAGCCGCGCCAGCGGATGCGGCCGAGCCGATCACCGCACGCGAGGCCATCGCCTTCCTTCAACGCGACGGTGGCCGCCCCTTTCGCGCCCCGATCGGGGTGATCGGACCGAACGAGGCGACGCCGGCGCAGGAGGCTATAGCAGAACAGGTCGGCGCGCTGCTCGGCAGCCTCGGCCTTGCGGTGATCTGCGGCGGGCGACAGGGCGTGATGCGAGGCGCGGCGAAGGGTGCGTCGTCATCGGGCGGCATCGCCATCGGCCTACTGCCCGATTCCGATCCCGATCTCGCCAATCCCTTCGTCACGGTGGCGATCGCCTCCAATCTCGGGGAGGCGCGCAACGCCATCATCGCTCAAGCCAGCCATTGCCTGATCGCGATCGGCGACAGCCACGGCACACTATCGGAGGTCGCGCTCGGGCTGCGCCTCGGCAAGACCGTGTTCGGCCTCGCGGGCGCCGCGACGCTGGCCGAGGTCCGACAGATGCGCGACGTCGCCGAACTCGGTGATGCACTGGCGGCGCTATTGCTGCAGCTGCCCGCCGCCTAAGCGGCTCTGGACAAAAAAGAAGGACCGGCAAGATAGCTTGGAAACGTAAACTAGATCAGGGTTCTCCGAGCTTCTCCTGACGGACGATATCTTCTGGAATCTCACGTAGAAAGCTCTGTCCCTTTTGTAGACGGCGTCCGAGCGCCTCGACAAATCCTTCAAAGCGTTCCCGGCCTTTCGTTTGTGCAGCAGCCTGGGCATCGTTCGGTAACGGTGGCGTGATCGTCAACCAGAAGCGGATGAAGAGAGCCAAGGTTTCAGCCGTCAGACCGACGTCACGCTCCAGCCGCTGCATCTGCCGCGACAACCGATCGAGACGACGGGTAAACGCTGCCTCGCGCCTGTCCGCTCCGTCCGGGGACAGAAATGACGCGACCGCGGCTTCCACGATCGCCGATCGAGAAAGCTTCTTGCGGTCGGCAAGATCGGCGATCTGCTTTAAAAGCTCCGGCGGGAAATACACATTCATCCGGTCCCGCATGGTCTCACAACTCCATGCCGTCATTCGGGTCGAGCGAGACCTGGCGGGCGATGCCACGCATCTGCCGACGCAGAAGGCGGGCCCGACTGGCGGCATCGTCCGACTCGTCATCGAGCACAATGGCGAACTCTTCAGCCGGCCTCGTATCAGTCGTCTCCTTGACGATGGCGACGTGATCGGGAAGCTCGGGTTCGCGGCGCAAGCCACTATTGGCAGCATCCTTCTCCGCCTTCTCAATCTCACCAAGCAGCACGGCGTCCGGTGTCTGCGGTGTTAAAGCTGACCACCCATCCGTCCGTGACGACCGGCCGGACTTCGCGGGATCAGGCGGCGTCAGCACCCGTTCGGTGAAACGGTGATCCTCGTAATAGCGAGCTTTCTTCGCCCGGATCGGGGGCGTACCGGCAACCATGGCGATCTCGTCAGTGGGCGGGAGCTGCATCACCTCGCCCGGCGTGAGCAGCGGCCTTGCCGTCTCCTGCCGCGAGACCATGAGGTGACCAAGCCACGGATTCAGCCTGTGACCAGCATAGTTCTTCATGGCGCGCATCTCGGTCGCTGTACCCAGCGCATCGGAGACACGCTTCGCCGTGCGCTCGTCGTTGGTGGCAAAGCTGACGCGGACATGGCAGTTGTCCAGGATCGAGTTGTTGGCGCCATAGGCTTTTTCGATCTGGTTCAGCGACTGCGCGATCAGAAAGCTCTTGATGCCGTAACCTGCCATGAAGGCCAGCGCGGATTCGAAGAAGTCGAGCCGGCCAAGCGCCGGGAACTCGTCGAGCATCATCAGGATACGATGACGGCGATCCTTCGCATGCAGGTCCTCGGTAAGCCTGCGGCCAATCTGGTTCAGCACCAAGCGGATCAGCGGCTTGGTCCGCGAGATATCGGACGGTGGCACCACGAGGTAGAGCGTCGCGGGCCGCGGATCGGCGATCAGATCGGCAATCCGCCAATCGCAGCGGCAAGTGACCTCGGCGACGACAGGGTCGCGATAGAGGCCAAGGAACGACATGGCGGTGGAGAGCACGCCCGATCGTTCGTTGTCAGACTTGTTCAGCAGCTCGCGCGCGGTCGAGGCAACGACGGGATGCGGACCGTGTCCGCCGAGGTGCGGCGTGGTCATCATCGCTTGCAGCGTCGTCTCGATCGGCCGCTTGGGATCCGAGAGAAACGCGGCGACGCCGGCCAGTGTCTTGTCCACCTCGGCATAGAGGACATGCAGGATCGCTCCGACCAGCAATGAATGGCTGGTCTTCTCCCAATGGTTCCGCTTGTCGAGCGATCCCTCCGGGTCGACCAGCACGTCGGCGACGTTCTGGACGTCACGCACCTCCCATTCGCCGCGGCGAACCTCGAGCAGCGGATTGTACGCCGACGACTTGGCGTTGGTCGGATCGAACAGCAGCACGCGGCCGTGCTGCGAGCGGTAGCCGGCGGTGAGCTGCCAGTTCTCGCCCTTGATGTCGTGAACGATCGCCGAGCCCGGCCAGGTCAAGAGAGACGGCACGACAAGGCCGACGCCTTTGCCGGAACGGGTCGGCGCGAAGCACAGCACATGCTCCGGGCCGTCGTGACGGAGATAGTCATGGCCGAGCCGGCCGAGCACGACCCCATCGGCGCCAAGCAGCCCGGCTCTCCTCACCTCACGCGGTTCCGCCCAGCGCGCTGAACCATAGGTCTCGACGTTCTTCGCCTCGCGCGCTCGCCAGACCGACATGCCAATCGCCGCAGCGATCGAGATGAAGCTGCCGGACGCGGCTATGTAGGCGCCCTCGACAAAGACCTGTGGCGCATAGGCGTCGTAGATGTACCACCACCAGAAGAAAACCGGCGGATAGTAGACCGGCATGCCGGCGAGTTTGAACCAGGGCTGGCCGAGTTCAGGCTGGAAGCCGAGCCGCCACGCCGTCCATTCAGTGGCGCCCCAGATCGTGAGCAACACGATCAGGAAGACGACGGTGATCTGGCCCCAGAGGATTTTGGTCGCGTACATGGCCGTCGTCCTTCTTGTGATTAGGCGTTGTGTGAAAGAGGAAGCTACAAACCTAGGTCTCGTTTGCGGCCAAGGGTCCACTCGATGCCGCCACCGTCCTTGGTGACGCCGGCGACGTGCTGGCCGAGCTTCCTCTCGATCTCGCGCGACCAGGGCACGAGCTGGAAGCCGAGGCCATTGTCGATCATGGCGAAGCGGCCGGAGGCGAGCGTCAGGCGCTGACGATAGGTGCCGCTCACATGCTCGCCGGTCGCGGCCTTCATGTGCGGCAATCCCGTCGTGGCTGAGAGTTTTGCACCCACCGCGTCCAGTTCGCGTCGACGCAAGGTGTTCAAGAGATCGCGCTGCATGATGACGCGCTGACCCTGCCGCCGGGCGAGCCCTTCGCCTACAAGATGTTCGGCACGAGCCTGAATGGCGTCGCGCGCCTCGCGTCCGAACCCACCCATGGAGAGCGGCATGGGAGTACTCTCAACGAGTCGATAGTCGATCCAGGTCGCGCCGGGTGCGGTGATCTGCTGGTTGAGGTCGAAATCCGAACGGTTGGCGAGCACTAATGTCGGGCGCTGATCGTCCGGCCCACCAAAGCGGCGCACCTCGACGATCCCTCCGATGGGCGGGGCGTGCTCGAACGCCTCGATGCCTCGGAAGCGAACGTGGTGGGCACGTCCGTCCGTGCCATCGATTACGGCATAGGCCTCGCCCGTCAGTTCGTTATGAAGTCCCTTGTCGACCAGCCGGCCGATGATCGGCGACCCCGGCTTCTCACTATCGATCACATAGTCGGCGACGCCGCGGGCCTCTCCCCGCTCCGTGAAGGCGCGGTGCATGGTCTTGATGATGTCGCCGCGCATGCCGAGGTCGCGGAGATTGCGCTCGGCCTCCAGGCCGACCATCCATTCGCCGGGTCCGGCAGGCGCGGCGAGACCCATCTTCTCAAGGTGCTGGAGCCGTCCGATCATCAGGCGGCGGATTTCGGGGTCGGCCGCGCCGGGATTTTCGGGGCGCAAGTCGATGGCGCCGGTTTCATCGGCAACCATGCGGATCTCGACGTCGAGCCGCGTCCAGCGTTCGGCCGCGATCTCCTTTTCCAGGGCGTTGCGAATCTCGTGCTCGGGTTTTGGGCCAAGCTCGATAGACGCCAACTCCTCGGCGCGCGAGCGTAGGCCCCGGCTGATGTAATCTCGCGAGATCACGAGGTCGGCGCCCGTCTGATCGACGCCGCGCACGAGCAGATGAACATGCGGATTGTCCGTGTTCCAGTGATCGACGGCGACCCAATCGAGCCGGGTACCGAGATCGACTTCCATTTGCCTTGCGAGATCGCGCGTGAAGGCTTTGAGATCGGTCATCTCGGCGGCGTCCTCGGGCGAGACGATGAAGCGGAAATGATGCCGGTCGTCCTTGCAGCGATCCGCGAAGGCTACGTCGTCAGTGCGGTCACTGCCGGCATCGAACATCACCGCCTTCTCGCTGTTACGGGTGACGCCGTCGCGCTTCAGATAGGAAAGATGCGCGGTCAGCGGCGCGGACCGGAAGGATCGTCCCTGGTGACGAACGACGCGCGCCTTCACCACCACGCGCCGCGCCGGGCTGAACAGGCGGTTGCGGCCAAAGCTGATCCGGCCACGCCCGAAGGTCGAGCGCCCGTAGCTCGAGGAGCGCTTACCCGCCGCCGAAAGACTGGAGGCGTGACCGGACTTCTTCGCCGCACGCAGCACCTGGTTGATGAAGCTCTTGGCCTTAGGCGCTCGCGTGCCGCGGATGCGGCCAGGCCGGATGCGTAAATCGCTGTCGCGCACGCTCACGGCAACTGCTCCGCGGACATGAAATCGCTGACAGTGCCGAAAACACCGTTGAATTCATTGGCAAAAGCATCAAGCGCGGCACGCGCCACGACCGACCGGCACGGCCGAACCCAAGCCATTCCAATGGCTTGTGGTTCGACCGGCGAGCCCCTTTTATCTCGCTGTCCCGCTGTCGTGTTTCCCCGCTGCCCTCGTCTTCCCGCCGCTTCTATCCCGGAGCATGCTATGGCGCGCCAACCTGCACATGCGGTCATTGCAGACCTCCCGCGCTGGATCGAACAACAAAAAGGCTGCGCGCTTGCGTCACGAGCGCAGAGATATTGCGCATCGGATCGCTCGCCGGTGCACGGTCCGATCGTCGCTCAGCCGACACCCGATCGGTAGCGGTTGCGCGTTCGGGTCGCCCGATGAACAGCGGCGCCTCGGTCCATGACTTCGAATGAACGGCTGCAACGGAGATCGGACCGGTGAATTCACCGCCACCGAACAAAGGAGCAAGCATTGCCACATAGGCGCGGGTCTCGGCCGGCAATGGACGGCCCGCGAGATATTGTTCGTAGCGACTTGGTCCCGCATTGTACGCGGCTAGAAAGCCGGGCGAGCCATAGCGGTCGTTCAGTTCGTGGAGGTACGCGGCGCCGGCCAGAATGTTGTCGCGCGGATCGTACGGATTGTTGCCGAGGCGGTGATGGATGCGCAGGTCTGCCCAGGTCTCGGGCATGATCTGCATCAACCCCATCGCGCCCTTTGGCGATCTGGCTCGCGCGTCACCGGCACTTTCGATGGTCATCACAGCGCGTATCCAGTGCGCCGGTACGGCGAAGCGGCGTGAGGCCTCTTCGATCAGATTCGCAAACGACCCAGCAGGCCGTGCGCGCGCCGGATGTCTCGTTGATGCGCTATCGGCTTTTGCGGCATTACCCAGCACGATCGCAAACGACAACACCATCACGACGGTACAAGCCGCCGTCCCTAAACGACGCAAGCATGCCGCCGTGCTCGCGCCCGTCCAGGGTAAAGCTGCTTCGCGCCGGCCTCGCGGCCGCCCTGGACCGCCACTGCGCGCGGCAGCATTGCGAATCTTGGCCGGGACGGAGGAATGGTGCAGCGTCCGGTCGAACAGAGGAATGGCAGATCGAGCAAGGGTGACACGCACGATCACTCCTCCTCAGTCCAAACCGGCAGCGCGCGACCGATGACGGCAGATGCCGCGATCAGCCCAAAGTACCGGCCGTCCAGCGAGTCCTTGGACTGCCAGTTCATGAGAAAGAGTTCGTCCTCGCCGACAACACGACAGCCGTGCCAGACCGGCAGCGGTCGGCCGCGGCTGTCTCGCTCGCGCGCCTCGCCCATGTCGATCTTATCGACCGAGATGGTGCGCCCGCTTCTGCAAACCGTTTGCCCCGGAAGCGCCAGCACGCGCTTCAACATGGGAATGCCGACTGGTAGATAGCCGTTCAGGTCAAGAAAGGTCGCCAGCGGCTCGGGTGGCTGCACGGCGACGAGTTCGGTGACAAACAGCTTGTCTGCGGGCCGTAAGCGATAGAGGCCAAGCGGTACACTTTCGGAAGCATTCCACACATAGAGGGGAACCGGCTCCGCAACGACCGTTGCAACGAGAACGGAGATCCCACCAAGCATGGCGGCGAGCGTCGAGAACCGGCCATTCATCGCACTATCCTCTGCGGGTGAAGCCAAGCTTGGTGACGCGACTTGGTGTAGGTCCGTGGAGCTTCGTTGACGGACAGGCGGTTATGGACGTGATGCCAATAATCAGGTGCAGCGTCCGCGGGATCGATGCCGAGCGCTTCGATCGCATCGATCAGTTGCAACACCCGCTCGACCTTGGGCCAACTCGACAATCGCAACAGAATATCGCCGCCGGGTTTCACATAGGGTACCGTGGCGCAACGCTGCCCGGCCGCGACTGCCCGCAAGATGTCGATCCGCGAGATGACCGTGCCGAAGTCATTCGAGGTCCAGCGGACGAACGCGAAGATGCTGCCGGGCGTGAACGATACAACACGCCGGCGGCGATCGAGAATCTTCTCTTCGACAATGCGACCGAAGCGAATCCGGTTCTCGATACGCTTCTCAAGCCACAGAATCTCGACCTGCGTGAGATCGCTCATGAACCACCTCCATGTTTGAAAAGATGAACCCGGTTGCAGGTCGACGGCGCCGATCTGTGTCGGCCATGCTTTTCGGATCGCCGACGGCGATCGCGTGGGGTGAAACCTGGCAATCGATGTGGATGCTTCAGCGACAGCAATGCCATCGCGATACGGCCTTGGGCTGAGCGCGCCTGTTGGCGCAGCCACGTTTTACCAATGCGTTGGTTCTGGTTCGGATTGGGGAGCGAAACGAGAACTGTGCTCGCGCTCAGCCCTTGCTGGTTATCCCCAGCAGCAATGACCGGGCGGTCCGTTAGAAAAAATCCGAAGGATTCAGGGTTAGGGAAGTTACGGGCGCTGCAAAGCGTTGAGCAACAAGGCCTTAGACTCGATTTCGGTCCCCGATAGCACGAGGATTGGGTCCCTGATGGCACGAGGGTTGCGGTCCCCGATAGCACGAGCTGATTCACAGGCCGTCCTCCGATTGAGGAACGAGCCGGCGCTTGCGCAGCCGCTCGGCGAATGGATCGACAGGGATAGGCGCGAAGATGAGACGCTCGGTGCCGCGGAGGTCACGCTCGATAATGAGCCGATAGCCAGGCAGCGTCTGACGACGGACGATCTCGCGCAGGTCGTAAGCAAAATGCTTGAGCGGCGAGAGGCTGCCGGACTTGGCGTGAAGGTAAATAAAGTCGAAGCTCCAGCCGCCCTCCTGGCGACCGCCATGCTTGCGGACCAGCCGATAAAGCCAGCGCTCAAGTCCACCGGTCAGATCGAAATAGGCCCGATCAATCGTCAGCACGAGCGCGTCGTCCAAGACGCCGGCGTAGAACCAGTCCGGCAGGATTAGCTCGAGGCCAAATGGTCGCCCATGTGCATCGGCGGTCTCCTTCCACTCGTTAATCCAGGAGAAGCGATGCCGCCGCCGCTCGGTCGGCTGGCGGATCGAGGTCAGCACGGTGGTTGATTGCAGCCTGTCGAGACCGGCCTTCAACCGATCGTAATCGCGTGCACCGGTGCCGCGGCCGACGAAGGTCAGAATTTCATATGGTGTTGCCGCCATCAGCCGCGACGTCTTCAAACCGGCGTCACGCGCCTCGACAATCTGCGAGGCAGCCCAGATCAGAACGTCCGCGTCCCAGATGGTCGCCATGCCGTGTTCTGGCACCGCTTCGACACGAATGGTGATGGCTCCCGCGCGAAAATCGATCGGTACGGCACGCTTGGATTTTGCAAGCGAAAAGAACGGATATGCCATCAGATCCTGCGCATCACGCGGCGCGAGATCGCCGGGAAGCGCGCGGAACAGATCGAGCTGTTCGCGCTCTGACGGTCGAGTTCGCCGCATCGACACTGCCCCCGTGACGATCACCGGCGCACTTGGCCGGCATACGGGAGCGGGACATGTCGCTTGGCAGGCAGTACGGTTCCGGTGCCGGAATCGGAGGTCGATTGCCGGATTCCGCGTTTGGCCCAAGCTTCCAAATCGGCGATAGCATAGACAACGCGACCGCCAAGCTTTCGATAAGTGGGACCGGTCCCGTAGGTCCGGTGCTTCTCTAGCGTGCGGCCTGAGAGGCTGAGGAATCGCGCGGCTTCAGGCGTCCGTAGGTAGCGCGGCGGAGAGGCGGCGGTAGTGTCTGGCATCTGGAAGCCTCCGTGATCTCATGGCGCGCTGGCGAGGTTCGCGGCGCGTCTGGGGTCACGATGGCGGAGCAGACATGCGATGGGGGATGCCGATGATGAGGGAGAGAGTTTTCGATACCCCTCGGAATTAACGGCTATTTCTTGCGACGTGATTGCCGCAGGAGTTCGCGATAACCGCCGCGCATCAGGGCAAGGCCGCTTTGCACGAGACGGATAGTCCGATTGCGCAGATCGTGGGTTTTCCAGGCACGCTCGGGGACGCGCTTCTTGCTGAACAGCACCTCGGCGATCGCACGATAGGTACCGTCGTCCATACGCCCATCAAGCGCACGAACCGCCAGAACCAAACGTTCACGGCGTTGAGCAGACAGTTCATGGAATGCGGGACCGGGCACACGCCCATTGATGGCCCGCCACAGCCGACGGGCAGCGTGCGCGCGAACCTCGAAGTCAGAGTCCAGCGGCAGCACTGCTGCATACGACATGCTCATCGTCGGTGGCTCCGTCAGCCACAGACGATGCTCAGCTCCACGAATGCGCAGAACCGCATGCCAACCGTCGGACGCCCGGCGCAGATCGCCTGCTGTCAGATCGACGAGCGACTGGTCTACGCCGTTAATATCTGAAGACGATGCGGGCCGACCGATCGGCACCACCGTCGGAAGGGCCTCTGGTGCCCAGAAGATTGTCTGTTCGTGGAAGGACCTTTGCGGGTCATGAGCGAAAGCAGAGGCCCCATCTCCTCCTGAATCCGGCTGTCACATTGTGGAGGCGTCCGGCCTTGGCCATCTCCTCGTAGTCACGCCGATAGTCCGGATTACGACGAAGGTATTCCCAGGCGATGGCGGTGTTTTCGGCATCTTGTACGCGCTTGTACGACTCTGGCGCTCGCCAGTCGAATTCAGGCATTGCTCTGATCCCACGCAACATATCGAAGATTGCGGAGCAATAAATTCTGATCCATGAGGTTGCAGGAAGTCCTCAATTGAGCATCGCGCGCGATGCTTCAAAGTGATCACTGCACCGAAGGAATTCTTTTTCTCAAGTGAGAGTTCGCGTGACTGATTTTTCTATTTGGCCGCGCTACCGCGTAGCAAATGGCGATAACCATGCTCCGTCATCCATTTGGCGCGGGCCAGATGGCTTTCAAAAGCATTGCGCGCGCGATCTGATTCGCGGTCAGGATCAAGATGTAACACGAGGCGCGCGACTTCTCGCCAGTCGGCCCCCTCAGACTCGGCGGCTAGAAGGCGCATGTACGTCACAACATGCTGCTGGTCATAGTCTGTCAGCGCCGGACCTGTGGGCGCGGCATCGGCAACATCGGGATCAAGCGGCGGCTTCGTCATGAAATTCCACGCCTTAGATTTGACAATTTCTAACACGCCGGCCGGGAGGGGAAGCGTTAAAATTTCGTCACAGGGCTTCTTCTGAACGCGGTTTGTCGAGAATACTCCGTGGATGAATACTCTTCAATAGCCTGCCCTCTCGCGTATGGACATACGCGAGATACTTGCAATCAATTTGCGAAAGCTCCGACAAGCCCGCGGCTTGTCGCAGGAGGAACTAGCCCACCGAGCGGAAATTGACCGAACCTATATCAGCGCGCTCGAACGGAGCGTCTATGCGGCTGGCATCGACGTGGTGGATCGATTGGCGCGCAGTTTGGGGGTCGAAGCAGCCGACCTTTTAACGCGCCCGCCCGCAACTAGCGGCAAGCGAAAGACTCGCGGGCAGGTAGAATAGCAGGTCCGAGGGCCGAGCGGCCCGATCTGGCTGCTATGCGTCACTGCCAGTGCGCGCTGCGCTATTGAGAAGCCCCGCCCGGCAAACCGGACGGAGCTTTGTGGTGAGCGCCCTCAGTCGCCGTTGGGCTTGCGGCTGCGGGACCAGATCAGGGTGTAAGTCTCGGCGTCTTCGTCGTCGAAGAGGTTAGCGTAGATCGGAGCATTGAAGCTCGGATCGTCCAGCTTGACCGAGAGATAATCGCGGCCTTCATTGGAGCGCTTCGGCCAGGCGGCCCCGATCTCGGCGCGACCGACGTAGACCCGATGGCTCGGAGCGTTGTCGTTGGTCCGGTCGCTCTCGGGAACGATGCGGACGCCCTTGGTCTGGAGGCTCAGGGTGACGATCTCGCCCTGGAATTCCTGGCCGGACTTCTTGAATGAGCCGATGTTAGCCATGTCACTTCTCCTTGCTGTTTCCGAGCCCGCGACCACCGCGGCCTCGATGGCGATCTGAGAGCCGAAGGCGATCGACGCCGCACCCACTCGGGCCGAAGCGTAGCGAAGGATGGCGGCGGTGAGATTTTCTTGTCTCGCGAGGAATGGGCGAAGCCCAGGGGAAGAAAGTCTCACCGCCGCCGTTGCGGTTCAGGCGATCGAGGCGCAGCCGGCCTTCGGCCAGATCAAGCCAAAGAGAGGCCAGGTGCTCGCGTGCGCTGAACAGCATTCCGGAGACGTGCTATCTAGCGATCGGCCCACACAAGAAGCCCCACATTCCCGGCGAAGGAAAAGAAAGCCTGGCGTGCAGAAGGTGGCCATGTGCCGGCAAGCAGACCGGACCAACGACAACGCTCCGAGCCACCGGATCATAGCCTGCTGACGAGATCCCCGGCTCAGTCGAAGTGTGGGAGAGGACCGCGATGTCGCGGTCATGCAAGACGAACCGATATCGGCGCTGATCCCAACCGAGAGACGATAGACCCGTAGAGTCACCTGACCTTGGTCGTAGCCCCAATCGGCGGCTGGGCTGGGCTGAACGCAACGCCCGGTCTGAGAGCGGGCTGGGTCAAGATCGACACGCGTGCCCAGGCGATGCACCCGACGGCGATGGCGCCAAGCATGGCGAACGACTCCCGCCACAATCCCTGGGGAATACCGAAGTGTGCAAGGGCAAGCGTCACATCATACCCAGCGCGAGCCGCCGGAACCGCGAACAGCAGCCGAATGAGAAGGCGGACAATGGGCGAGCGCGCGAAGGAGAAGACGTACCGCCCGATCACGAGCGCGAAACCACCCGCAACGAAACCAACGACGATGCCCCCTAACGGACCTGCTCCGGTTTGAAATGAATAGATCCCCACGGTCATGCCGACGAAGAACGGCAATGCGCGGATTGCGAGCGCGAACAGTACCCAACAGAAGACACCGAGCCCGAAAACATTGAGAAGAACGCCGATGATGATCATGGTGATGGGTCCCGTGACAAAGGTTGCAAGGGTCGCGCCTTCCACCACCACCACGGCGCGGTCCAAGGAATAACCGATCCCGCCCGCGTTTGGAATGCCTTACGGTCAAGTTTCAGGCATGAATAAGCAATGCGCGAGAGCAGCCCGATCCCTGTTGCGATGGAGACCGACATTGAACGATGGCGCTGACGTGTCGCCGTTGCCGGCCTTCGAGACGGCAATCAGGAAGGCCGGCTTTTCGATTGTCGTAGCTAAGCGGCAAGCTTGATCAGCCCGAGCTGCAGCAGCGCGGTGACGCCGTCGTCGAGCCCGATTTCCTCGGTGATCTTGCCGTCTTTAAGCTTTAGAACAGTCGTACCGGTAAATCGCATTTTCCGACCGGTGTTCGCGGGCAAGGAGCCGGCAAGGAAATCGCCGAACGCGGGGCCGGTGTGCGTCCCGCCACCTTGCCAGCGGCCGACCACATAGTCGCCCTCCGCGATGAGATCGGCGGCACCCCAGAAATTGAGATCTGGAAAGGCTTCTCGGAAATGGGTCATGAAAGCCTTGATGTCCTCCCGTCCGCGACGTGGCTCGTGCAGTGAGTACTGAAGGAGCATATCCGGCGCTGCAAGTTCGTCGACGATTCCGAGATCGCACGTGTCACCCCAGAACTTGGTGAACCAGCGGCCAACGATGGCCTTGTTTTCATCTTCTCTCGACATGTTCTATTTCCTCTTTGCTACGTCGTCTCAACGGGCGATCGGATCGATCGATACAATAGACTTTGGAGCAGAGACGTGCAGCCTGCCACCCGATTTCCGACCGCTTCGCAAGACGGCAAGGGCGACAGGGGCGCCAGCCCTTTACGACCGGAGAAAAAACAACCGTTACAACTGCGCAAGCGAGTTTGGTGCGTACATTATGTGCGGGGTAGGAAGGGCGGCGCTTACGCGCCGCCATTGCCGAATTTCCAGACGGGGATGCCGAGCTTCCGTGCCTTGTCAGCCAAGTTCTCCTGAATGCCGGTGCCCGGGAAGGCGATGACGCCAATAGGCAGCACATCGAGCATCTGATCGTTACGCTTGAAGGGTGCTGCCTTGGCGTGTTTGGTCCAATCGGGTTTGAAGGCGATTTGCGGAACTTTGCGGTGGTCGGCCCAGCGGGCGGCGATACGCTCGGCACCTTTCGGCGAACCACCGTGCAGCAGGACCATGTCTGGATGCTTGGCGTGGACCTGATCGAGTTTCTCCCAGATCAGGCGATGATCGTTGCAGTCGAGGCCACCGGTGAAGGCGACCTTCGGCCCAGGGGGCAATAGCACCTCGGTCTCGGCCCGGCGTTTGGCGGCGAGGAAGTCGCGACTGTCGATGACAGCTGAGGTCAGGGCGCGATGGTTCACCATCGAGCCGCTGCGCGGATGCCAGTGCGATCCGGTGTGGCGTGCGAAGTGGTCGGCGGCCTGGTCGCGGAAGTATTCCATGCTGTTGCGCCGCTCGATCAGCGTCATGCCCTCGGCAGTGAGACGCTCCAGTTCCACCGAGCGGATTTCGGAGCCGTCCTGGTCGCGTTGGCTGCGCTTCTGCGCCTGTTCGTTGTCGTCGAGTTCGCGTTCGATTCGTTCGTTGGCGCGGTGGAAGAGGTTGACGGTGGACCACAAGAGATCCTCGAGGTCGGGTTCGAGGCGGGTTTCGCTCAAGCTTGCGATGAGTGCGTCGAAGATGTCGGCGACGGCGGCAGCGACGATGCGGGCCTCGGGTAGCGGTCTCGGGTCGGGTTCGTCCTGGAAAGGGCGGTAACCGTGAAGCTGGAGTTCGGTAAGGACGTGATCGGTCGGGGATGTGGTGTGCAGCTGCTCGTAGTCGGTCTCGGTGCGCTCGATCGTCATGGCGGCTTTCCTTGGTCGGATTGGTCGCGCTCATCGCGGCCTTCATGGCGACGAAAGGCGGCGGGCGGACCGGACCTGCACCGCCGAGCGCAGCGACAGCGGCCGTAGCGAAGCGAAGGATGGCGGGAGCCGGCTATTTTGCTTCGCGATGTAAAGCGCCCTTTAGGGCGCGACGGAAAATAGCCGGCTCCCGCCATTGCGTGGCCGGACCGCTTGCCGCAGGGTCGCCCTCTCAAGAAGGCCGTGAGCGCGGCCCTCTCCGAACAAGGAGAAGCCTGAGGATTGACGGCGCACCCTCAGGGCGGAGTAAGAGCTTCGTACCCTATTCCGGTCGAAACCCTGGTACTCAAGAATCGGGCCACGTCTTCAGGGGCGAGCTGAATGCGTAACGCTGCGCGCAGCGCGTTGATATCGAGGTTCTGCAGATCCTCGTTGAAGTCTCCACACTGGGGCGACAGCACCATCGCCTCGATCCCGACCGACTGCGCCCGGTCGACCAGTCCTGCCACCGCGCCATCGCCCGCCCGATCGTCGTCACGGACGATATAGAGTCGGCGCAGCGCTGCCGGAAACAGGATGGCTCCGAGATGCGCGGCCGAGAGCGCTGCGACCATCGCCATGCTGGGCATAACGCAGCGGAGCGACAGCATGGTCTCGATGCCCTCGCCCGCCGCCATCACGTCGCCAGCAGGACCGAAACGGACCGCGTGTCCAAGAAGGTGACCCATCGCCCGGCGTGGGGTATCGACCGGCGCCTTGTCGCGCCCGGACGGATCCAGCCATGTGCGATGCGCGCCGGTGATGTGGCCCTGGAGGTCGGTAACAGCCGCAATCATGGCGGGCCAGGTTTCGGTCGCGGCGTCTGCCTCGGGACGATAATAACAGCGTGGATGGAACCGCAGGCTGTCGATGCCATGCAGCTCAGTGATGCCGCGTCCCCGCAGATAGGTTTCGACGAGCGTCCCGACAATCGGTTTCGACATGGCGAAGAGACGCCGCGCCGACTCCGGTGAGCCGGTCAGCGCAGGGGACCCACGTGGTCGATAGTCCGATTCCGGTTCGGATCGTGGCAGGCTCAGGAAGCGTCGTGCTTCCTGAGTGACGTCGTGGAAATTGACCAGATCGCAACTCTCGCGGATCACGTCGAGGAGGTCACCGTGCTCACCGGTCGCCGCGTCGGTCCATTTGCCGGCCGGGCGGCGGCCGCCGTCCCTGCTCTTAAGGCGGACGAACATCGAGCGGCCTGACGTGTTTCTGACGTCGCCGACCTGCCAGTAATTACCGACACGACGTCCGTTGGAGAGATAGTGACGGCACACCGCCTCGGCCTCGCGCGCGAGGCGATGTGCCAGCTCTGCCGCATTGCGCGGCATGTTACGCCGCCGCGCGATCGGCGATGCGGGCAATCGGATAGCACTCCAAAACCTTGGCCAGGATCGCAGGGCCAGTCGCGTCGACTGGGACAAAGAAACGCAACTTCCACGAAATAATCTCACCGAACAGGCCGTAGGCGCGCAGCCGATCTCGCATCGGCTCGGAGAAACCAGTCAATTCGATCCGGTTCGCGCCCATCACGCGGACGCGCCTGACCTGAAGGCCCTCCGCGAGATCGAGCATGGTCTTGCTATAGATCAGCGCGGTAAAGGCGGCGTCTGGCGAAAGGCTCGACGTTCCGGCTTCCAGTGAACTTGCGACCCACGCGGGTGAGACCTTGCGGCCGATGATGCGCTCGCCGGCGTCGGTCTGCAGCCGATAGACCCTGGTCGACTCGTTGGGCAGGCGCTTCCAGATCGGCAACAATAAGCCAGCGACGATGTGGATCTCACTGTCGGTGAACTCCGGAACCTCGGCGATTTCGGCCGCCCAGGTACGGGCGAAGGTGTCGCGGTCGACCTCCCGCCAGTTGGTCTGCGGCATCATTGCCAGCGGTAGGGTGGGATGTTCCATCGGACGGATGAGGCGGACCCGGCGTTCGACCTCACCATCGTCGAGCATCAGGCTACGGGCCGGAACCTGAACGGCGGCACGGCCGGACTGGCCGTTAACCAGGAGAACCGTACGGGGATCGGAGAGACGCTCCAGTGCCTCATCGAGCGTGACCGGACGGTTACGTTCGCGCTGGGTGATGGTCAGTAGCCGTGTCTCGGCAGACGTGCCGGGATGGGTGTAAATCGTCTGCCGGCCGGCGATGACGAAGCTCTCGGCCTTCAACGTCTCCAGTCCAACATCATAGGTGCCGGACGCGATGGCGCCCTCGATCCGCGCGGTCAACAGCTGCTCGAACGCGGTAAAAAGGATGTTCTGTAGATCGATTGTCAGCGCCAACAGCCTGTTGAGGAAGGTGGTAATCGGCGGCAACTCGTCCTTGATGCCGTTGTCATCGGTCAGCTTCAAACCGGTCGCGTCCTCGAACGTTTGAAGCGAGCAATCCCTGAGCTTGCCGGTGACCAGCAGGATATAGAGCTGGCGCAGTGCGTCACGCGCGTAGTGACTTTCGAGATTGTCTTCGGGCCGAAACAGGCCCTGCCCGCCGGTCTGCCGCTGGCCTTTAGTGATGGCGCCCAACGTGTCGAGACGGCGAGCGATAGTCGAGAGAAAGCGTTTCTCGGCCTTCACGTTGGTCGCTATGGGTCTGAATAGTGGCGGCTGCGCCTGGTTGGTGCGGTTGGTGCGGCCCAATCCCTGAATGGCGGCATCTGCCTTCCATCCGGCCTCCAGCAGATAATGTGTGCGCAAGCGCCGGTTCTTTGCAGATAGCTCGGCGTGATAGGAGCGGCCCGTGCCGCCGGCGTCGGAGAAGACGAGGATGCGTTTGACGTCATCCATGAATGCCTGGGTTTCGCCGAGGTTGGCGGAGCCGGCGCGGTTCTCGACGACGAGGCGGTCGACGCCATCAGATCCGGTCTTGCGAATGATACGCCGCGAGCGTCCTGTGACTTCCGCCACCGTATCTGTGCGGAAGCGCTGCACGATTTGGTCGAGCGCACCATGAACCGGCGTCAACGACGCCAACTTCTCGATCAGGCGGTCACGACGAGCGACGGCGTCGCGGCATTGCACCGACTTGCCATCTCGGAAGGCCGGTCGCGACGACAGGTTACCCTCGCTATCGGTAAACGGCTCGTACAGTTGGGTCGGGAAGCTGTGCGCCAGATAATCCAGCACATATTCGCGCGGTGTAATGTCGACCTGGACGTCGCCCCATTCCTCGGTCGGGATTTCGGCAAGCCGGCGTTCCATCAACGCTTCACCGGTCGAAACGATTTGGATCACAGCGGCATGGCCGTCCCTCAGATCGCGCTCGACTGACGCGATCAGCGACGGCGTCTTCATCGCCGTGATGAGATGGTTAAAGAAGCGCTGTTTCGCCGATTCGAACGCGGATCTGGCGGCGGATTTGGCTTGCGTGTTCAACGTACCCGTTGCGCCAGTGATGTTTGCGGCCCGCATGGCCGCGGCGAGATTGTTATGAATGATCGCGAAGGCGCCGGCATAGCTGTCGTAGATGCGGATTTGCTCATCAGTGAGCTGATGCTCAATCAGCTCATATTCGATGCCTTCGTAGGATAGCGACCGCGCCGCATATAGGCCGAGCGCCTTGAGGTCACGCGCCAGTACCTCCATCGCCGCGACGCTGCCCGCCTCGATCGCCTCGACGAACTCGCTGCGCGTCGCGAACGGAAAGTCCTCGCCGCCCCACAGCCCGAGGCGCTGGGCGTAGGCGAGGTTATGAACCGTGGTGGCGCCGGTCGCCGAGACATAGACGATGCGCGCGCTCGGCAGGGCATGCTGAAGGCGAAGCCCCGCGCGGCCTTGCTGCGACGCGGCCTGGTCGCCGCGTTCGCCCTTGCCGCCTGCGGCATTCTGCATCGCATGAGACTCGTCGAAGATGATGACACCGTCGAAATCGGCGCCCAACCATTCCACGATCTGTTTGACGCGAGAAACCTTGTCGTCGCGCGCGTCGGATCGCAGCGTGGCGTAGGTGGTAAAAAGGACACCCTGCTCCAGGCGGATCAGCATGCCCTGGCGGAAGCGCGACAACGGCGTGAGCAGCAGCCGTTCCATGCCGAGCGCCGACCAATCGCGCTGGGCGTCCTCGATCAGCTTGTCGGACTTGCTGATCCACACCGCGCGGCGGCGGCCCTTCAGCCAGTTGTCTAGCAGGATGCCGGCGACCTGACGGCCCTTCCCCGCGCCGGTGCCGTCTCCCAAAAACCAGCCACGCCGGAAATGCACGGCATGGTCCGCATCCTCGGGGGCCGCGCGGACCAGGTCATAGGTCTCGTCAACGGTCCATGATCCCGCAAGGAGCTGGGAATGCGCCTCGCCCGCATAAATGACCGACTCAAGCTGCGCATCGGACAGCAGACCGTTGGCAATGATGCGGTCCGGAAGGTGCGGCCGATAGGACGGGACCGGCGGCGCCACCGACGCCATGGCGGCTGATTGGACCAGCTTGGTGGGATGTGGCTGAGAGCCGGGAATTCGGATCGATTGAAGTGCATATTCTTCGTAAAGCGCCTCGGTGATCCGACCGCCCTCGGCCGGTGTCCAAGCAACGGTCTCATAGGCAAGTTCAGCCCCTGCCGGATCCGCTATGGGAACGGCGGTGCCGGACGGTCGCATCGCATAGGCGCGGACGGTTCGGCGAATGCCCGGACGAGCGTTGGGCGAAGCGGCGACCGGCATCGCGATCGGCAGTCGTGCCGGAACGTATTCCGTGACCCATCCCAGCAGCGTGGCAACGTCCGGCGCCACGGCTGAAGACGTCGGGAATGTCGTCGCATCGTCCGCAGGCAACCGGTCGATCACGGTCAGCCGCGTCTCAATGGTGGTGCCGTGCTTGGCGAAGACCCCACCAGCAATGGCTGCGCTGAAGACGACGCGCCCGCGTTCCTGCAACCGGCTGAAGGCATCGCGCCAGACCGGATTGTCCGGGGAACAACTCGCCCCGGTGATTGCGACCAGCCGACCGCCTTCGGGGAGCCGCGCGACGGCCGACGCGATATGCCGCAAGGCAGCGTCGGCGATGCGGCGATCAACGTTGGCGACGGCTGAGAATGGCGGGTTCATCAGCACGACGCTTGGCGTAATATCGGCGTCGAGATGATCGTCGATATGCGCGGCGTCAAGGCGGGTGACGGCGATGTCGGGAAAGAGAAGTGAAAGAAGTGCAGCACGGGTCTCGGCGAACTCGTTGAGAACGAGCGATGCACCAGACAGCTCGGCCAGGACGGCGAGCAAGCCCGTGCCAGCCGAGGGCTCCAGCACAACATCCGCCGGCGTGATCGCCGCCGCGCTGCACGCCACGAAGCCAAGCGCGATGGGCGTGCTAAACTGCTGAAGCGCCTCGCTCTCTTCCGAACGGCGAGTGTTGGTAGGAAGAAGCCCGGCGATCTTTGCCAGCATCGGCAGCATCGCGGCGGGCGAAACGGCACGCGCGCGCATGGCCGGGCCGAACTTGCGAAGGAACAGGACGGTGGCTGCCTCACAGGCGTCATAGGCCGTCTTCCAGTCCCATGCACCATCGGCATCGGAGGCGCCAAAGGCGTTTTCCATCGCAGTGCGCAATATCGGCGCATCGACGCGCTGACCGCGCTCTAGATGGAGAAGGAGTTGTTGGGCAGCGCCGGCGATCGCGCCGGCCTTGTTCAGAGAAGTGGGCGTAGCGGGAAGCGGCGCGGCCGCAACGGCGGCCACGGATGCGGGAATGATCGTCATGGAGGAAGCCTCGGAGAGCCGGGAAGGATCGAGCCGCAGGGCGCTCTCTCGACCGCGCCGGCTCAAACCCATCCCGGCCCACCTCTCACTCTTACGCAGACGCTGGCGGTGACTGACCGCCGAAAAATATCCGGCCCGAGTTGCTCACCGAGGAAGTCAAAGGAATCAGCTCTTTCGTCTCATGACCCGGCGCGCTATCTTTCTGCCCGCTGTGGAATCGCAACGAAGTGGCAAGATGAACGACCAAAAGCTCAATCGACGGATCACGCCAGCCGAACGAGAGGCCCTGAGAGTATTCGGGCAGGTCAAGACCGAGAAACCCGTAAGCGAACAAGAAAAGGCACAAAAGGCGTTTCACGAAAATCGCGAACGCTTGAAAGCATTACGATTGGCGCGTGAAGCCGCCGAAAAGGCGAAGCGAACATGACGCCGACGCTATTTCCTTCGGTCTTTACGATCGAGATCGGCGGCACCCCAACGGTGACGTTCGAAGCAAAAAGCCTCCGTGAAGCAAGCGAGATTTGCAACGCGCCGTGGCTAGGTGAAGATTTCGCGTCAGCACATTCCAATGGCGCGCCGTTGTGGGATGGCAAGACCCAACTGATAGCGCGCATGGGCTACGAGGACGAGATCGCAACATTCAGTGATGCTTCCAAAGATGCTCAACCATCTGATGGAATGTTGCTGGTCTATCTCGTCGAATTGGATGACAACGAGACCGCAGAGAATTCCGAACCCAGTTCAGCTACGCAACTGCGCTGAGAAGCGATGGCAAGAGATTCCTGCGAGCTGAATCAGGGACGATCTCGGACGTCCTCGAAAGAAAAAGCCCGGCACTGAATGCCGGGCTTGGGACGGACTAAGGATGAGAAGGTGTGGCCTGGCCGGAGCGCCCGCACCTGGTAGATTATTCTGCTGCAATGATGTGCGGCCGTTCGTCGTCGGCCTCGGTGTCACCTTCGTCCTCGCCGGCCGCGAGGAACTCCGGTAACGCCTCGGGATCTGTAGCGGGCTCTCCGACCGCGCCCACCTCATCGAGACGAAGTGGTGCAGGCAACCATCCGGTTCCCTCGAGCAGTCTCTCGGCCTCCCGCGCCATGTCAGCTTTCTTGAGGTGGTCGATGAGCTGCACCGATTGCTCGCCCCTTACCTCGCGTACGGCCTCAAGAATGCGAGGTTTGGTGACCCGGCCGAGATAGTTGTCGACGGTCGGTTTCCACCCCACTGCCGCCATATCGAGGCCGACGGAGCGGGCAAGAACATTGGCGTGATCGAGCCTTCGGCGTACGCCGTGGGCGGAGACGCGGCCCTCATTGTAGCGGTTGGCGGGCTCGTAAAGCGCATTGACTGCGGATGACGCGCAATGCGCGAACAGCGCGGCCTGCTCTTTGCCGTCGAGCGCTGTGAGCACGTTCCATAGATCAGCTTCGTCCTTGGGCAGGCGGGCTTTCCATCCTTCATGGCGCCCGTCGATAGCTTCCGCTGACGCACTCTCCTTCAAGCCGGGCGCTTGAGCAGGGAATGTCGGGGTCCGGATGGCGATTTCCAGGCAGCCGCTCGACGATGAGAAGCGGTAGAAGGTCGCCAACACAAAATTGTGCAATACCGCCTGGAAGGCGACGGCCGGATCGTTCGCCAGCGCGTTGCGCAACGCCAGTGTGCGATGTGCGGTCAGCTCGATGATGAGCCGATCCGGCAGCGGCTTGACCGTGTCTTCGTCGTCCTCCGCGAAGGGTTCGGTTGGCGCGCCTCCGACAGTGATGACCGCGCGTTGGACCACACCATTGGTAGTTGGCCCGTCGTCGTTGGTCTCTCCGTCGTCTTGTACTTCGCTTTCGGGCTCGACGACGCTGGGTGCCTCATCCTCCGGCCGCACGTAGCCACGGGCGATCACCAGCAAACCCTCGGCATCAATGCTGACGAAGACGCCGGCGCGGGCGATCTGGGCCGGATCGTAGATAAGCGATCGAGATTCCAGGACAGACCGCGCCGCCTCGATTTCTCCGAGGCGCTGATCAATCTCGTCCGGCAGTTCGTCGGCGTCCTGGTAATCCTCCTCGATCTTGGCGTGCTCGGCATTGAGGGCGTCAAGCGTCGCCCGCTCCTCCTCCGTCAGATCAGCCGGTTCGCCCTCAATCTCGCGCAACCCGATGGTGTGGCCGTAGGGGAAATCGACCGCCACTGCGATCCACTTCCAGCCTTCGGCGGCGATCGTCTCGGCCTCGGCCTTCAGCTTCTCGGTGACGAGACGAGCGAGCAGCGGCACATCCTGCAACCAGCCGCCATCGTCGTGTGCGAACAAATCCCGTAGGACGGTGCCGCCGGCCTGCTCGTAGGCATCCAGTCCGACGAACTGGGCACGACGGTCGGAAGCGCGCACGGAGTTCTCCGTCAGCATCCTCCGGATCTGATATGGCTCGTCGTTACCGGATCTGCTGACATTGTCCCAGGCCTGCTCCTGACGCGCCTGATCAGCCGTGACCGAGAAGGCCATCAACTGTTCGAGCGTCATGCCATCGTCGGCATAGACGTCGTGCAGCTTCGGCGACACGGACGCCAGACGCAGGCGCTGCTTGACGATCGCCGGCGAGACGAAGTGCCGCGCGGCGATATCCTCCTCACTCATGCCACCGTCACGCAGCAGCTTGAACGCGCGGAACTGATCGAGCGGATGCAGGCCGACCCGCTCGTCGTTCTCGGCGAGGGAATCGTCCTCGGCGATGCCGCCATCCCGGACGACGCAGGGGACAGGTTGCGTCTTCGCCATACGCTTCTGCTTCACCAGCAGTTCGAGCGCACGGTAGCGGCGTCCACCGGCGGGCACCTCGAACATGCCGGTCTCCTGGCCGCCGGCATCGACGACCGCACGAACGCTCAGGCTTTGTAGCAGCGTGCGCTGAGCGATGCTCTCCGCCAGTTGGTCGATCGAGACGCCGGCCTTCACGCGACGGACGTTGGACTGGCTGAGCACCAGTTTGTTGAAGGGAATATCGCGGGAGGGACTGAGTTTGATTTTCTGAACGCTTGCCATGTCGGATTCTCCACGACGGGCGGCCGAAAGACTCTCTCTCGACCTCCTACCCGTCACAGACAAGCCGGCGCTCCTCTCACTCTCTGACGACGCCGCACCAACTGAAGGCGGGCATTGAAACGACGTGCGGATGCATCACGCGGCCTCCTCATCGCCCTCAACGACGGAATCGATCGCGGGCGGCAGAAAGGCGAGCAGGAAATCGGCAGCCTTCGATGCAGCGCTTGCCGCACGGACGACGGCGCGGTTATCCTCACGCAATACCTCGAGCCAGGATCCGATGTAGTCGGCGTGACGCACCGTCGGAACGATGCCGAGAGAGGCGCAGACGAAGGCACCCGCCATTTCGGCGACCAGCTCTTCGCGCGCGTACGATTTTGAACCGAACGAACCCGAGTGGTCGCGGTTGAGGCGGGACGCCTGACCGGTCCAATGACCGAGTTCATGGAATGCGGTCCGGTGCCAATTGATCGGCTCGAAATAAGCAGCCGGTGGCGGCACCTGCACGAAATCGCCCGTCGTGTTGTAATAGGCGCGCGCACCGCCGATGCGGAAATCCGCGCCAGTGGCGGCAATCAACGCCTCAGCTCGGGGCTCAATCTGGCCTGGCGGCGGCGGGACGACCGAGGCAGCGAACCCCTCGGGCAAGTCAGCGCACTGGTCCGTGTTGAAGACGGTAAAACGCTTGAGAAACGGGACGACGCCCGGCTCTTCACCGGCCTCCGCGGCGCGCCGACGTTCGTCGTCCGGGGTAAAGCGATCGGCATAGACGACGGTCGTTCCCCGTTCGCCCTTCCTGACATGGCCGCCAACCCCGAGCGCCTGGCGAAAAGTGAGCCAGCTCTGTCCCGAAAAACCGTGCTCGATGACGGAACCCCATAGGATCAGTACATTAATCCCGGAATATCCGCGCTGCGTCGACGCGTTGCGCGGCATCGCGAGCGGCGCCTTGATCGCCGCCGTGCCCCATGGCTGCACCCACGGGATACGGCCAGCCTCCAGCTCGGCGATGATCTTGTCGGTGATTTCGGCGTAAAGGCTCGCGCGGTCGTTTCCGGCACGAACTCGGGCGGTATGTCCAGACATCGCGGTTCTCCGCGACGGGCACCGGAAGCCTCTCCTCCGATCTTCAACCCGTCGCGGCAGACCCGGCCCGCACTCTCACTCTCAGCGACGGTCACAGGGAAACGGACTGCGCATTCGCGCGGCTGTCTTTTTGACAGGATGGACATCTTGGAGTGGTCTCTAATTGCGGGCGTGGTCAACTGTTCTTTACGTCTGGTGCGCCGCCAAGACGGTCATGCCCACTGCGTATGCGCGCTCCATTTGGCGGCGCGACTCATCTTGCCCTAGGCCACTCTCTTAGGTACTGCGCGCTCGACCGGAGGGGCTTCGATAGACTTTGGGTCAGGACCGGATTGCAACATACCATCATGTCTCACGAACAACTCGGAATTGGGATCAACCGCCAGCCGGTCAAACAATTCCCGTAGCTCTGGCCTAAGGCCATCACCGCACAGGGCCGCTATAGAATGGAATTTGCGCATGTCGTGCTCCCGTTTCCCGAGAACGATAGAAGTTCGGGCGCACCGCCTTCCACCCGATTTCCGATGAAAAGCGGCCTCGCAGAGAGGTAGCGAAAAGCGCCGGAGCGAAGCGCAGGCAAGAGAAAAAGGCACCCGCAGGAGGGTCAGCATAGCGCCGACGCGTAGCGGCGGGACCCGGGACCGAGTGCAGTCGCGAGACCGGTTAAGAAGGCACCCGCACGCGGGACAGTGATAGCGACGCCGGCATGCAATGACGGCGGGGCCCGCGAGCGAGTGCCTCCGGCGAGCGACACATTATTCTATTCTGCGCGAGGGATCGAAGCCGCACGGCGTGCGCCGTTGAGGCGTGGAGAAGAAGGGAGTGTTCGAAAGAATGGAGCCTGCTGGTTATGGCTCTTACTTGCCCGACTTACCGGTGTCGGAAACGACTGAGACCTCGAAAGAGGAACGGGACCAGAGCATGTCGGGAAACGTCTCGAAATCGGGCGCCGCAGCCCGGTGGAGAGCACAGAGTAAGGTGTGCATGGTGAAAGCTGTATTGCCTGAATCCCAGTTTCCAGTCGCCAAAGGGCTGGCAGTAGCGAACGCGGCTGACACGCTACGCCACGCGGGGCAGATCGCACCGGCCAGTGCGAACTGCCACCAGTTCGCGTGGGACGACCTCCGTCGGAGGGTCAAGGAAGCGAATGGGACACCTAAACACACCGCAACTCCCCGCACACGTAACTACGGGATCGCCTGCAACAGGTTCGTTCGCGAACCTGTATGGCGACGGAGCCGTCGTAGTACCCAAATGCCCGGCGTAATGGCCGGGACAGCTGCCGCGAGGTGGACGATCATGCGTATAAGGCCGGGCGACCGGACCGAAAGCGCCTCCGATCGGGGGAAGGACGATGCCGCGAATAACGGCATGTGCAGTATGCGAAGAGAAGATTCTTCGACGGAGAGGCTCTGCTGATGCAGGCCGTCACCATCCAGAGGAGAATTGGATCACTGCCGACTTTGTCGCGGTCGGGTAAGCGCGTAAATGGCCTTCACCGCCTGATGAGATGTCCGCATCTCTTCGAGTGGGCCTACGAAAAGGTCTCCCGCAACAAGGGAGCCCTGACGCCCGGTGTAGATGGCAAGACCTTCGACGGCATGTCGCTGGAGAAGCTCGCCGACATCGCCAGGCGCGTGGCAGATGGCACTTATCGCTTCCGGCCGGTCCGGCGGGTTTATATCCCGAAGGACAACGGCAAGACACGACCGCTGGGTATCCCCACGGTGGAAGACCGGCTCGTTCAAGAGGCGGTCAGGATTCTGCTCGAAGCGATCTATGAGCCTGTGTTCCTCAATGAATCACATGGGTTCCGCCCAGGGCGATCCTGTCATACCGCACTCAAGCTCATCAAGAAAAGTTGGACGGGTTGCAAGTGGCTGGTCGAAGTGGATGTGCGTGGGTTCTTCGACAACATCGACCATGACATCCTGCTTGGGCTTCTAAGGAAGCGGATTGATGACGACAGGTTCATCGGTCTGATCGAAGGAATGCTCAAAGCAGGTTACATGGAAGATTGGGTCTACGGACGCACTTACAGTGGCACGCCACAGGGCGGCGTTGTCTCGCCCTTGCTCGCCAACATCTATCTGCACGAGCTGGACCAGCACATGCAGGTGATGAAGGCGGACTTCGACAAAGGCCGTGAGCGACGTCCATTCCCGCGCTACGTGGCGCTGGAACGGCGCGTCCTCAGTCTCCGCCGGAAGATTGAACGGCTCCGTGCCGAAGGCACGGATCGGGCCGAGATCGACGCTGCATTTGCGGAGATCAAAGCCATCAATAAGGACAGACGGAAGCTGCCTTCCGTCGATCCGATGGACCCCAACTTCAAAAGGCTCCGCTACTGCCGCTATGCCGACGACTTCCTCATCGGCGTGATCGGGAGCAAGCGGGAAGCGTGTGAGATCATGGCCTGCGTCGAGCGATTCCTGACGGAGACCTTGAAGCTCGCCGTGTCGCCCGAGAAAAGTGGGGTGCACGCCGCTTCAAAGGGAGTGACCTTCCTGAGCTATCGCATCTCGACATACACTTCCTACGGGGCTGGACGAAAATCCTGCCGCAAGGGCCCGGCTGGACGGACATGGCGCGTGATGCGTCGGCCGACCACCGGGAATGTCAGCCTGCGGGTGCCGCGCAAGGAAGTCACCAAGTTCTGCAAGCAACACGGCTATGGCGATCTCGCCAAGAAGACCGGCAGTCCACGCGAGCAGTTCCTGGTAACCAGCGACGTTGCAACCGTCCTCGCCTATAACTCAGAGTTCCGTGGGTTTGCGAACTACCATTCGTTTGCCGACAACATCAAAAGCGCCTTGGGACTGCTGGAGCTTGTCGTGTTCCGCAGTCTTGTGAAGACGCTGGCGATGCGACATCGGACGACGAGAGCAAGAACCATGGCGCGACTGTGGAAAGGCACGGACTACGAGGTCAGCTCTGTGGTCCGTGGTAAGCTTCGCAGCATCAAGCTGTGGAGACTGAAGCATCTCACCCGAGCCTACTGGACAAGTCCGACTATCGACAACGTCACGGCAGGTGCGTGGTGGGTCAAAAGCCCAAATGATCTGATCGATCGACTTAGCGCTCGCAAATGCGAAGCGTGCAGCGATACGACAGGACCGTTCGAGATGCATCATCTCCGCCGCCTAGGTGACCTGCGAAGCGGATCGCTGACGGTCTGGAAACGGTCCGGCTGGCGGCGCAAGACCATTGTCCTGTGCCCGTCCTGCCGTGCAGCCGTCTCCGGTCGAGAACACGCGCATACGGAAAGCCGTGTGCATTGAAAAGTGCCCGCACGGTTTGGGGGGAGGCGTAGGGATATCCTCTTCGAGGTGTCCCACGCCTACCCTACCGAGACGCTACGCGGCTCGGTTCACGAGAGCCCGGTCCGGCACTTGCCGGACGCGCACAGACGGAAATGAAGCGCTAGCTGGGGGCTTTGGATTTCCTCGCGGGTTCGCGGGCGGTAGCACTCAAACCCTGAGTTCCTGCCATTGCGAATCCCAGCCATGTGTTAGCAGCCGGAACGAATGACGGACAAAACGATTCGCCGTATCAGGAGCTATTCCTATGCTGATGACAAGTGAACGAAGGCCGGCGATACGGACGATGCGCGGATGGGCGATTGACGTGCTCCAGGAAGCTGGCGCCATCCGCGAGTGCGAGGAGCACGGTTGGATGCAGGACCGCGCCGATCCGCATGCAAGGGAGCGGGCCTTCGATATCGCCCGCGTAGACCCGCCCGCGGGCGTCTCCCCTGATGCAGCGGCGGCTGAGGTTCGCGACGTGCTGAACTCGATCGGTGATACCTGCCCAGAATGCCCTCCTGATTAGAAGGACCAGCGCCGAGCATGACAGAAACTAACCCCGCGCGCGCCGCAGCGTAGCTTCCAATCGCTCCTTCTCCTTATCCCAGCGGGCTTTTTCGGCTTGCGATCTCTTCTCGAGAGCCTCGACCTCGGCCTGGATGGCGGCGGCCCGCTTTGCGTGCTCTCGCTCAGCTTTGTCCAGCGCAGCCTGCGCCTTGTCGACCGCCTGCTGACGGCGTTCACGGTCCTTCTGCCTCGCCGCCTCTTCCTTCGCCTGTTCAAACTGGCGCCGCTTCTGCTCCTTTTCGAAGGCGAGAGCGGCCTTTCGTTCGGCAGCCTTGTCGACGGGGCGAGAGGAACGCTTCTTCGCCTTTGGGCCTTTCGACTTTCGGGCGACTTTCGTTGGTCCGCCGGCGCCAAGATCGGTGGGCAGCTCGGCATGTTCGCTGAAAGGCCGGTCGGTTCCAACCGGGCGCCTGAGAACGACGCCGGGCTTTGCCATGGTCGCGGCGATGACGTCCGGGTCGTGGCTCTCCTTCGCCGCGCCCTGATGGAAGAGATTGCTGTCGGCGCCCCACGCTTCCAGAGCCGCTTTCATGGAGGGGGCGGCGATCGCCAGATCGAAGAATCCCAGCGAAGTCTGGTAGGTCTTCAGTTTTCTCGCCATGAGACGCTTCCCCGCACCGCCCACTGAACCGCTGCGATGCGATCAGCCGTGCTGTCTACCTCGCGAGCAGAGAACTTCCAAAGCGGGCGAGGCCGGCCCGGGAAATATCTCGACGCATCCGGCTTGGTCGGAGCGAGCTTTCCGTGAACCCACCGCAAAGATACCTTAAGCCGACTTCCGCTGCGGTTTGGCCGACGGCTTCCTTGCCACGGCCTCCTTGGCCGGTTTCTTTCCGGCAATCGGCATCAGCATTTCCTTCTGCCCGGCCGCCGCCTTGCGCGCCTTCTTGGCTGGCTTCTTCGGCGCCTCTGTCGCTGCCGCCGCGCCTCCTCCGATGCTCTTGCGCAGCGCGTCCATCAGGTCCACCACGTTCTCGCCGCGGGGACGCGCTTTCGCGGTGATAGGTTTACCGGCGCGTTTCTGGTTGATGAGATCGATGAGGGCGGTTTCGTACTGGTCTTCGAACTTGTCCGGCTCGAAGTGGCCCGCCTTCTGGTTGACGATGTGCCTGGCGAGATCGAGCATGTCCTTGGTGACTTTGACATCCTGGATGTCATCGAAATACTCGTCCGCAGAACGCACCTCGTAAGGATAGCGCAGCAACGTTCCCATCAAGCCCTTGTCCATGGGCTCGAGGGCGATGATGTGCTCACGGTTGGTCAGCACCACCCGTCCGATCGCGACCTTGTTCATCTCACGGATCGTTTCGCGGACGACGGCGAAGGCGTCGTGGCCGACCTTGCCGTCCGGCACCAGGTAGTAGGGACGGATCAGATATCTCGGATCGATCTCGCTGCGGTCGACGAACTCGTCGATCTCGATGGTTCGCGTCGATTCCAGCGCCACGTTCTCGAGCTCCTCCTTCGTCACCTCGATGAAGGTGTCGGTGTCGACCTTGTACCCCTTGACGATGTCCTCGTTGTCGACCTCCTCGCCGGTATCAGCATCCACCTTGGCGTACTTGATCCGGTGGCCGGTCTTCCGGTTGAGCTGGTTGAACGAGACCTTTTCGGATTCCGACGTGGCCGGATAGAGCGCGACCGGACAGGTGACGAGGGAAAGACGCAGGAAGCCTTTCCAGTTAGCGCGGGGGGCCATGACGGGGGAACTCCATTACTGATGCCGGATTCAAGACGAATGGACCGGCTTGGTTCCGACATCGCGACCCTTCCAACAGGATGATTTTTTCACGGAGCGGGCTCGATCGGACTCGACTTTTGTTCACTTTATGTTCTAATTCGGAATGACCGACCGACCCGCGAGCTGGCGCATGCCGACCCCGAAGCAGATGGAAAAGCTGGCCACTGAAGCCGCCCGCAGGCCGGCTTCCCCCACTGCGGCTCCAGATGCGCCGCTCTCGGCCGAATACTGGGAAGCGGTATTCAAAGACCCTCGCGCCGGCACGACCGGGGCCCAGATGCGGCAACGACGCCTTTCGGAAATTCAGCGGCACGTACTGCGCGTCTCCTGCCGCCGCTGCGAGCGAACCGTGGAAATCCAGACCGCCGATGCCGTCCGATTATATGGCGGCAACGCGGTCTGGAAGGACGTGGCGCAGCGGCTGCTCGACAACACCTGCCAGCAGCGCACCGGCAGGCATGAAGAAGACGGGTGCTGGCCAGCGTTCGAGACGCCGTAGCCGGCTCCGGATCGCCGATCCGATCTCTTTGCGCCTGGATGTCCGGATGGCCCCGAAGTATCACCCTACGCCGCTGTCGGGCGGCGACCGCAAGGCTCTGGCGAAGGAGCTTGGCAAGGCGCGGGCAATGGCCAACATCCTGGCTACCCAATCGGCGGAGACGCGGGCGAAAGGGGAAGCGCTCATCCAACGGGCCGACAAGCTACTATGCGAGAGTTGGAACGAACGCATGTGGTCAGACGGAGAGCCGATTGATCCGTCGCCCACCATCGACCAAGCGGTGCATGGAGGCTTCCCTTGGCTTGAGATTCAGTGTGCGCGCTGCAAGACGCCGAGTGATGTTGATCTCGCGGCGATGAAGCATCCGCCGACCACCTTCGTGCACGACCTCGCCAGCCGGCTGCGCTCGCAAATGCGCCAAGGCGGGCCGGCGTCCATCTGCGACTCTGCTACAATTGGCGTGGCAGCCGCGCCACCCTCGGACCGAAGCCTGACCGATGTGCAATCTCTACTCGATCACGACCAACCAAGCCGCGATCAGCGCGCTGTTTCGTGTGGTGAACCGATATGTGGGCAATCTGGCGCCGATGCCGGGGGTATTTCCCGATTACAAGGCACCGATCCTGCGCAACGGGGCCGAGGGCCGCGAACTCGCTACGGCGCGCTGGGGAATGCCGTCGTCGTCAAAAGCGTTGATGGACGCCACCAAGAAACGAGCCGAGAAGCTGCAGGCCAAGGGCAAGACCGTCGATTTCAAGGAACTGCTGCGGATGGAGCCGGACGGCGGGACGACCAACATCCGCAATGTGAAGAGCAAACACTGGGCCCGCTGGCTCGGCGTCGAGAACCGTTGCGTGGTACCGTTCAACTCGTTTAGCGAGTTCAACAAGGCCGAGGGTGGTGATATCTGGTTCGCGCTCGACAAGACCCGGCCCCTGGCCTGCTTCGCCGGCATCTGGACCAACTGGACCTCCGTCCGGAAGGTCAAGGAAGGTGAGACGACCAACGACCTCTACGCGTTCCTCACGACAGAGCCGAATGCCGAGGTCGGCGCCATCCACCCCAAGGCGATGCCCCTCATCCTGACGACGAAGGAAGAAGTCGAGACCTGGATGACGGCTCCTCCGGACGAGGCCTTGAAGCTGCAGCGGCCGCTCGCGGACGGATCGCTCAAAATCGTCGCCCGCGGCATCAAGGAAGACCCGGCCGGACTGACAACGTGACCGGCGAGGACGACCAGGCAGCACCCTCGCCGCGTCAGCGCAAAATCATCCACGTCGACATGGACGCCTTCTACGCGTCCGTCGAGCAACGGGACAACCCGGATCTGCGCGGCAAGCCGGTTGCCGTCGGCGGATCGCGCGAGCGAGGCGTTGTTGCGGCAGCCAGCTATGAAGCGAGGAAATTCGGAGTGCGCTCGGCCATGCCGTCGGTAACGGCGAAGCGGCAATGCCCGGACCTCATTTTCGTGAAACCGCGCTTCGAGGTCTACAAGGCGGTCTCCCAGCAGGTCCGCGAGATCTTCGCCGAGTACACCCCGATCATCGAACCGCTGTCTCTGGACGAGGCTTACCTCGACGTGACCGAAAATCTGCAGAGCATTCCGTTGGCCCGAGACGTCGCCTTGGCCATCCGTGCAAAGATCAAGGAGGTAACCGGCCTCAACGCTTCGGCGGGCATCTCTTACAACAAGTTTCTGGCGAAACTCGCCTCCGACCACCGCAAGCCGAACGGCCAGTATGTCATCACACCGGAGATGGGGCCGGCGTTTGTAGAAAGCCTTCCGGTCGGTAAGTTTCACGGTATAGGGCCGGCGACCAGCACCAAGATGAACGCGCTCGGCCTCTACACCGGCCTCGACATCCGCAACCAGTCGCTCGAATTCATGCAGGCCAATTTCGGCAAGGCTGGTGTGTACTACTATTGGATATCGAGGGGTGTCGATAATCGCGAGGTCCGCGCGGACCGAATGCGGAAGTCGGTCGGCGCGGAGAATACTTTCTCCAACGACCTGACCGAGTTCGAGGCGATGGCCACCGAATTGCAGCCACTGATCGACAAGGTCTGGCAACACTGCGAAGACAAGGCAGCGCGGGGGCGGACTGTGACCTTGAAGGTAAAGTTCAGCGATTTCGAGATCATTTCGCGCAGTAGGTCTGTACCCATCTCGGTTTCGAGTCGCGGGGAACTTGAACGCCTATCGATCGCATTGCTTCAGAACGAGATGCCCTTTGCCAAGCCAGTCCGGCTGTTAGGAGTTTCGCTTTCGTCGTTACAAGGCGACCAGGCAGAACCGCAACTTGGTCTACCGATCTGATGCTCACGGCTGAACACTTGATCGCTACCATCGTCGCCGTGTTTGCGTCACTTGAGGCGCCTTCGCAAGGCGCCGCGGTGCCGGCTAGAAGGAGCGGAGCCTGTGGCAGAAGGCCCACGCGCGGGATTTTTTCGCGGAAGTGTTAGCTACGGCGTTGACTTGCAGTCGTTCGCTGGCGCAAGTGCAGTCTAGGGCTGCAATATGCAAAGTGAATCGGTAATCATATCTTGTCTTCGAGGAAACTCGGCTGATCGCCCGGTTCTGCTCGGGTTTGCGGCTGCCGATTTGCTTTATAGGCTGAGCTTCGCGGACATTTTGAATGAGGCCTCAGGAAAAGGCTATCAGCGCCCCTTCAACGAGCGGCACAGCCAGGATTTTCGCCGCTACATCAAGGATCCGCTTAGTTCGACCATTCCTTTGACGCTCAACCTGCGCCCTTGCGAGCACGGCGAGTGGAAACTTATCGAGACCGATGGGAGCGCGGTCAGGCTCGAGATCTCGGCCACAGCCGGCAAGATCATGGCGCAGGTGGATTGTCAGCATCGCCTCGGCCATCTCGGAGACTTGCCCATACCCCTACCCTTCATGTGCTTCATCGGACTGTCGGAGCGCGAGGAAATGGAGGTGTTTAATGTCATCAACAGCAAGGCGCGAGGGTTAAGCGCAAGCTTGCTCGATTTCCATGAAGCACAGCTCGCTCAAGAGCTCGCGATCGAACGTCCAGAGCTCTTTGTGGCTCTGCGGCTCAATAGCGCCGAAGGTTCCCCATGGAAGGGAAAGCTTAACCTTGGCGGCCACTCTACGGCGGGACTGAAGCGCATTGTTTCGTTGCGCATGATGCAGCAGGCCATTGCCGATTTTCTTAAAGCCACGCGTTCGAATGCTCCCGCCACGGCAGACGAAGCGGCCCAAGTAATCCTCGATTTCTGGCAGGCCGTAGTCACGGTTCTTCCGCAGGAGTGGAAAGAGACACGTCGGCACATGCTAACGAAGGGCGTTGGCGTCTACGCGCTCATGCATATCGCCGCGGATATTTACAACGAGTGCCGACAGGGTGATCGGCCGTGCGACAAGCGCGCCTTCGTCGGTGCGTTATCAGATTTCGCAAACTCTATCGATTGGTCCACGACCGGTCCGCTAAAGGGCTTTGGCGGACAGGCCGGTGTCAAAGCGGCGGTCGAACTGGTTCGGGATGTCCGCAAACGATCGCGGTACAAGGTGGTAAATGGCTAATAAGAACATCCTCCTGATTGAGCCTGGATACAAGAACAAGTATCCCCCGCTCGGATTGATGAAAATTGCCCGATACCACGGTCCCCGTGGCAAGGGGGACAACGTCCGCTTCATCAAGGGCGAGGATCGCTCGGTTCTGTCTCAAGGGTGGGACCGCATCTACGTGACGACCCTGTTTTCGTTTGAGTTTCCAAAAATAGCAGAGACCATCGGTTTCGCGATCGAGGTCGCGAACGGTCAGACCGACAAGGTTTTTGTAGGCGGAATCGCCGCCTCATTGATGCACGACCGCTTTCAGCAAGACCGGCGATGGCACGGCGTTCGCTTCATCAAGGGCCTTCTATCTGAAGCTCCTGCGAAATCGTTGCAACTCGATGAGTTTTCGGAAGAGTTCTATGCTGATGACACGGGCGGTGTACCGATCGAAGATTTGGTGCCCGACTACAACATCCTGAAGCAAGTTGAGAATAGCTATAAATATCCTGTAAGCGACGCCTATTTCGCCTACACATCCCGCGGCTGCATTCGCAAATGCCACTTCTGTGGCGTTCCCAAGCTCGAGGGCGGCCAGCGCGATACCGAGTCACTTACCGGGCTCGTGAATGCGATCGAGAAGGACTACGGTCCGAAGAAGGACCTCATTCTCATGGACAATAACGTGGTGGCGTCGCCACGTTTCAAGGAAATCATCGCGGAGATTCGCGACCTCGGGTTCACGCCAGGCGCAAAACTGCTTCGTCCGGGAACGCGTGTGCCCGTCCAGCGGCGTGTCGATTTCAACCAAGGCGTCGATGCGAGGATTCTTTGCAAGGATCCGATGTATCTACGGGAGTTGTCGTCTATCTGCCTCAAGCCGCTTAGGATTGCATTCGACCATCTAGGCCTAAAGAAGCCGTACGAGCAGGCCGTCCGATATGCCGCAGAATTCGGCCTCACTGAACTTTCGAACTACATGCTCTATAATTTTCACGATGGTCCGGAAGACCTATTCGAACGCATGCGCCTAAACGTGACCCTCAACGAGGAACTCGGCGTTCGGATTTGGTCCTTCCCGATGCGATATCAACCTACGGATCGTCCAGATCGAGGCCATGTCGGAACGAAATGGACACGATATCAATTGCGATCGATGCAGATCGTGTTGCAGGCGACCCACGGCGTCGTTAGTGGCGAGCCCGACTTCTTCAAACGCGCGTTCGGAGATACGTACCAAGATTACGACCGCATTCTGTCGTTGCCGCACGACTTCATCTTCAATCGTGACTGGTACGAACGTTTCGACAAGACTGGCACCCTTCACGAATATCGAGAGGAGTTCGCTAAGCTCGACGCCGATGGGCGCGCCGAGCTCATGCGGATGCTTTCCTCGTGCGATCCCCGCGAATTCGCCTCTCTTGCTGAGAACGCGGGCTCGACTCTAATGCAGCGCATCCTGCGGTTCTACATTCCGGTACCAAAAGACAAGTTGGTCGAGATCTGGGCAAAGCAGAAAGAATTGCTCAAGAACGCTCCAGTTGACCTTGGTTTGGCCGACGATGAACGAGTGGAAGATGCCGGTCTTGAGGCCGAAGAGGAGCCTCTTCCGGAGAAGACGAAAACCAAGAGAAAGTCCAAGGAAAGGCTTGCCGCGTGAAACAGCAGAGTACGGCAAAAACGATCGGCCAGGACGCGCTCGTCGATGAAGGCCGTCCCAAACTCGAGGAAATCATTGTCGGCAAGGACGTTCTCGAGCTCGTTTCAAGCGCGATGTACGTCGATCCGCTTACGGTCTATCGCGAATACGTGCAGAACGCGGCCGACGCCATTGATGATGCCAAGCGCCGCGGCGAGATCGCGAAAGGAAAACGCGGGCGCGTCGACATCGGGATCGACGCGAGCTCCCGAACGGTCCGCATAAGGGATAACGGCGGCGGGATCGCATGGGGGGACTTTGCGAGGAAGCTGACGGCGCTCGGAGCGAGCGAAAAACGGGGGACTCAAGCACGCGGCTTTCGCGGCGTTGGCCGTCTGGCCGGATTAGGGTACGCGCAGGAGCTCGTATTCCGGTCGCGGACCGAAAATGACAGCTACGTCTCCGAGATGCGCTGGGATTGCCGCGCCTTGAAGGCGTCGCTTCGCGCGTTGGAAGCAGATCATGGCGTCGCCGAGCTTATTCGTGGGATCGTCACCGTCACTCGCGTCGACGGAAAAGGGTATCCATCGCGTTTCTTCGAAGTTGAAATGAAGGGTGTGCTCCGGCTCCGCAGCGATCGCATGATGAGCCCCGCGGCAATCGCTGACTATTTGAGCCAAGTCGCTCCTCTTCCCTTCTCACCCGAGTTCAGGTTCGGCGCCGAGATCACCCAGGCGCTCCGGGAAGTCGTCAACCTCGGAGAAATTGATCTTTACGTAGAGGGTGTCGAGACACAGATTTTCCGGCCCCACCAAGATGTTTTCGCGATCGACGATAAGAAAGCGATCTCTTTCTCCGGGTTGGACGTCGTTAAAGTGCCGGGCGTAGACGGCGAGACGGCCGCGATCGGCTGGATTCTCCATCACGAATACGAAGGTGCCCTTCCGAACGCAGCTTTGATGAAGGGATTGCGGTTGAGAGCCGGCAATATCCAGGTCGGCGAACATTCGCTACTCGAGGAATTATTCGCCGAACCGCGCTTTAATGTGTGGTCGGTCGGAGAGATACACGTCATCGACCGCCGTATCGTGCCCAACGGACGCCGCGACCATTTCGAACAGAATGCGCATTTTCATAATCTACTCAATCACCTGGCGCCGACGGGCCGCGACATCTCACGCCGCTGCCGAAATAACTCGATCCGACGCAAATGGTTGAGGGAGCACGAACTGCAACGCCAGGCGGCAGCAGATTCGATCAAGATCGTTCGGCAACGCAGTGTTGGAAAGACGGAGCTCGCAAAGTTCGCCAAGGCCGCCGAAAAGGCTCTTCAAGAGATGGAAAGGATCTCGGGCATGAGTCTGTTTTCCCCCGAGGGAATCAAGGACTCCCAGGCAACCGTGACGCGCCTTCGCAACAAGTTGGACCGACTAGTGGAGGAAAGCGCGACAGAGACATCACCGCTAGCGACCATTCCGCGGGCTCAACGCAAGACTTACGAGAAAGTCTTCGAACTCATCTACAAATGTTCGTCCAACCAGATGGCCGCCAAGACGTTGATCGACAAAATACTTCACGCAATCTGACGGTCAACTTGGCCATCAGCATCTTGCGTCGGTTTTGGCCGACCCGCGCAGCGTGAAAGGCGTACGCTTGACGGAGCCCGCACCATGTCCGAAGCGAAGTCCGATGCCACGATCCTGGCCTTGCGCCGATTGTCGCCGACGCCGCGATGATCTGGGTAATTCAGTTCTGGGATTTCCAATACTGGGCGGCCGTTTGCCAGTAGAACGGAGCGTCACTCGCTGGCGGGGCGCCGCTACGAGGAGCTTGGCTGGCCTTCTTCGGTGTTCTCGTCACGATGCTTCTGTTGCGACGATGCAACCGGCTGTTTTTGGATTTTTTCCTTAAGCATGATATTCACCTCTTCGGCCGTTTTTTTTGCCAATTCGGGGCCACAAACGCTATGAACGGCGTTCATAACGAGGCGTAAAATTCTTCGCTCGTGACGATTAAGTTCGCTTTCGTCGATCAAGGATTTTGGCCGAGCTGCTCTAGCTCGCAAATTGGACACTTCTTCCTTCTTTCGACGAAGCGTCTCGTTCTCCGTTTCGGGCCTGCTTGTTGATATCGCTTTTTCGATCTGCTTTTCGCGTTCATCAATATCTTGAAGCGTACTCACACGCTGCGAGTCTGAAGCGAAGCCCTCAAGTGTCGCCTGTTCTACATCATCGATAAACTCGTCCGCATCCTGTTCGATCAGCTCCACTGATCGATTTCGGTCGCTGGACTTTTGGTGGGCGCGCTTGGCAAGTTCTTTTGCCCATTCAACCAGAGTTTGCTCTGCCTGGCGCCAGAGCTCGTTGTCCTCAAAGAAGTCTCTCCGCGAGTTTGGGATGATGCGCTGATCGAGGATATGAACTTCACCAGAGAACCAGCCATTAAATCGCGAAGTTGTCTTGCCGATCTTGTCGAAGATCCTGGCAAACGTTCGGTGATCGCCGATTTGGATGTTGTTTGCACGGAAACGAATGCCTCGGACCTCCTCTGAGTTGATAGTTCCGATAAGGTCATGAGCTTTCGATAGCCAAGCGATCCAAAGCGGTGGGAACGATGGATCCACATAGGTTTCGATGTCGGTGATTTCCACACGTTTGTTCGCTCGGTTTCCGGCCTCGTGATACGTTTTGTATGGTTTGTTGATTTTGTCAGGCCGACCATTGTTTGTCAGCGTGAGGTTTACGATCTTGCGTGCATGATGGTCTTTCAGGAAGGCGTTGATCTTCGAATTTCCGTATACGAACGACTGCATGTGAAATTCGACTGGAGCCACTTGGCGTAGATATGTTCGCACCTCGTCAGCGTTCAAAAACGGGCAAGCCTTAGAATCGACCCCGATGAGTTTTACCTCAAAGAATGGCTGACCCGGCTTGCGGTCGACCTGACGATGTTTTGTCAGCCGGGTAAGCAGTTCGGCGGCTGTTTCAATTGCCTCGCTGGTTGTTGGGGAAATGCTCTGCCGTATCGCTGTGGCATCAAAGGTAAGTTCGGTCTGTGCTGCTTCGCCCTCCGATGCGGTCGTAAAGACGAGCTTGTCGCAGTAGGCCAGCCCGGCCAAGCGTCCGATGCCACGAAAGCCGGCATCGTCTCCGATCTTCTTCTTGGAAGCGCCGATTGAAAGGAGGGCGCTACGCGCCTCGGACAGCGGGAGCCCGATGCCATTATCACGAATTGCGACCTGTCGCTTTTCGGGATCGATTGTGACGATGATCTCGCCGAAGTTCGGTTCGAGGATCTGGGCACGCTCTGCCCGTCGAATCGCATCGAAAGAGTTCTGGATGTACTCGCGGACCGCGTCTAGGGCATCCGGGTACATCCCAGTGGTAAGGACATCGAGAATCCTCGATCCGATAACGATATCGCTCATGGGAGCCTACTTCCCACCCTTGGGCTGGGCATATGCTGGCTTCGGAAAATTAACCTTCACAACCGCCGACGTGAAGACCGGATGCTGCACCATCAATGTTCCCTGTGGAAGTCGCGAAAGTGACGCCTTCTGTGTACCATTGAGCATGCCGTAATCAGACGCCTTCCTAATTTCCACCGCGGATGTTCTGCCGAAGATGTTTGTCGCGCAATTACCGATTACACGGTCATGAACGCCAGATCGGAACTGTTCAGCACCGAAGAGAACGATGCCGAGCGAGCGGCCCCGCTCGGTTATTTCCAGCAGCTTTTCCGTAAGTGACCCGCCGCCCTTGTTCGGTGCGTATTTGTTAAGTTCGTCTGCGAAGATTACGACCCGTCCGAGATCAGGCTGTTCCTCCTGCTGGTCGTCGCCCCCTCCGAGCTTCGCGTTGATGATTTGCTCAACCACGTCGCCAACAACTAGGGTTTGCAGGTAATCGGGCAGTGGTTCGATATCAACCACGACCACCTTGCCTGGTCCAATGAACTTGAGGATATCCGATGTAGGCCGCTGGCGACGTTCGGTCTGTCGACTTGCGGCTTCCTCACTGAAAATATCATTCTTTGTTCGGGTCTTGATGAGACGGAAGAACTTTCGCCAAGACTGAACCGTGATCGATGCCTGACGCCCGCCTCCTCCACCAGTTTGCGTTCTGTTTCTCAGGTCTTGCCGAAGCGCCTCCCAATTGCCAAACGTTTGTCCCTCGCCGATATCATCCGAACAGGACTCCATCGTATGAGTATCGTCCTCGACATCGGTAAGTAGCAGTGATAGTCGCTTTCGCCCGTACTCTATCGGATAGATATAGTGAAAGCACTTGTTGCTTTCGATCTGCCGGCGATGCACTTCCCGAGGAAGTTTCGACTGGTTATATGCTTGGGATTGCACGTCTGAGTAAGGATAGAAGTAGGTAACGTTGCTAAACGGCGTTGCGGTGAGTCGGCATTTTTCCCAATTTCGCTTGTCGGTTTCTGACAGGTCCGCTGGCTTGGCTTCCTCGTCAATTGACAGAAGATCGAAGCCCTTCACGTTGAAGATCACAAGTGACACGTCTTCAGATCGGCGCTGCTGCAGAGCACTGCAAAGAAACATTGCATAGCTTGTCTTGGTGGCGAGACCCGAAATGCCCGCAATATTAAGGTGGGCCCCTTCCGGGCCGATTACATAATTCGCTTCGAAATCGACGATGATCTCCTCGCCATTAGACATCGTGAACCAGCCAGCGGGTATTGGCTGCCGGAGGCTCGATAGTCCCAACGACCGCCGCACACCTTCGGCGTCTGCCCATTCCACGGGGGCGCCGTTACGGATCGGCATTTCGAGGTCTTTATCGTTTGATAGTATTTCAGCTTCAGCGATCGTTGTCCCGATGCGCTCGTTCCGCGGCGTGGATTGGACATCGCCGAAGTCTGATGAGACCCAATCTGAAAGGTACCCGCCGGAGTCCGTCAGGTACTTGAGTTCGGTTATGATTGCATATGTCGTGCTATCTTTGATGTGCCGTATCATGACCACATCAAATGGCTTAATGACGACGTCTTTCTCGATCCAGAACTCTACTTTGTTGGTCGTAGAGGGACTTTTTTCAGTGGCGACGACTCGCCCGATGGTGCCTGCCATTACAAAAGCCCCTTGAAATACACATCCGACAGGAAGCCTGACTTGAGGAAAAGCTCCGTCAGGTAGATAGGATAGAGGTGGTTTGCCCAACGGCTGTCCGAGCCGTATGGTGTGACGTTGCGCTCTGAGAGAATGAGTGCGGAGAGATGATCAACGCGGTCGCGGTCGAGCCCGTTCTCCTGTTCATCACCGTTGGCGAGCACTTCAATTTTGATGATTCCAGCGAGCGGATTGGTCATCATCCGCCGAGGGCGGATCCGTAGATACCAAACTCCAAGAACGTCTTCGAACTCATCGTGCCCAGCCTTGAAGACCGGAGTGCGCTGACCGTATTCCAGGTTCTGCAGGAACGTTCCCAAGTGCTTGCTGCCTCGAGCCCCGATAACTGGTTGGCTCGGCGTGAAAGACTTGCTGATGCCGATTACGTTCGCCAGCTGAGTAATCGGAAAATCATTCCGCCGCAGCACTTCTCTTCGAAACTGCAAGCTTCCATCGACAACGAGCATCGCGTCGTCGCGAAGGTCCCGGTCGTCCATCATCCGTCGGACCGCGCGCAATTCGAAATCGTGCATCGAATCGAGAATCTTCTTGGTGCCGACGCTGATGTAATCTTCGTTTTGACCAGACCCACTCTGCCCGGTGGCGTAAGAGGAAAGTGTGAATTCTAGTTTCCGATTAGCGAGTTCGGCCTTCAGCGCATTTCTATCGGTCTGTTCGAGGGTGTCGGGAAACACGAGCATGTTCTCGTACCGGACATGCTTGTGCATTGGACCAACCGAACCATCATTGGCTCGTTTGAGCACTGCCACTCCGACCTGGCCCGCCAACACCGGATAGTATCGGCCATCAGGTAAGATCACATCACTGAAGCGAAAGACTCGTCTCGATCCGTCCATGAAATAGGTAAGGATGGTCGGAACCTTCTCATCGACACCGGTGGTCGGGACTGTGCTGATTGTGCTGCTCTCAGGATTTTCGAACATTCGTCCCCGAATGCGAGAGTCGTACTCGCGGTACTCAGAATCCGGGTCCTGGTCGAGGTTCCGCTTTTCGTAAGGCAAGCATTTGAACCTCGACCCTTCAAAAACGTCTTGCATCACGTCGCTAACGGTCTTTTGCGGCATTGATAGGCGTTTTCCGTATGCTGGCTAAGCCGTAATGGTGGGTAGATTTACAGGCAGAGACAAAAATCCTCGTTGCCGATTTGTTCAGTCACAGGCTTCTTTTCGGTCGGATAGGTCCTTCATATCGGCAATACCCCAGTTTGAAAAGGCAGAAAGGGACGTGGCGAGCTGCTAAAGCACTGGAAAAATTGGAGAAAGTGATCGAAACCGTACTCGCGAGGGTCGGAAGCGCCGTGCAGTTTATGGTGGCGCAGGTCCTGAAAGGCAGATCAGAGGTTAGTCGTTGATTCTTGATCGTCAGTTTTCGAGCAAGTGGTACCCGCTTCGTTTCACCGACGGTAGACGCGTGTGCCGGATCCGAGCCAACTGTTCGACGGCGGCCAAGACATAAGAGGCTCAAGGACGAGGAAATGCAATGCAGCTCGTAGATTTGCTGTCTCAGTTGGAAGAGCCTAAATTTTTGCGTCTGTTTCGGCACCTGATCAATCTGCGCACCGACAAGGTATCCGACAATCTGTGTCTGCCACCAGTCGCGTTGGACGTCGCCGACGCGGAAATGGTTGCTCGAACCATAGGGAAGGTCAGCGCTCTGCGCAGTTGGGCTACAACTTGGGTATTCCAGATTGAGCACGCGCCGCCCATTCTTTGGTCCGACGGCGACTTTTTTGATGATTTTGTCGAGAAGCGTCTCAACGCGGCGTTTAGAAATTTAAAAAAGAAGGCGGATCCTCTGAACTTTCTCCACGCAGGATTCAACGATTCGGATCGGCCCTTGCAATATCCGATAGCTCAAGGATTGGAATATTATCTTTTTACGAATGCCTGCTGTGATCTCGGCGAGGATGCGCTTTCTCGCTTTTCAGAGACAGCGCATCGGATATTTTATGACGTGCTTGGCATACCGCACGAAAGGCACCCGACATTTGGAATCGGGACACCACAGACCGCATTCAATCATGACGAGACTGCAATCAAGGAGTTCGCTGTGGGTTTGCTCAATATGCCCAGCAGCTACTACCTCATGGCGAGGGAAGGTCGAATATCGATTGTTCCAACCACTGAGCATGGCTGGTTCGATGCATCAGCTGACTCAAATACAGTTAGTCGGATGAACGAGCGACGGCTTGCGACTGTAGCGACGAGCTCTCTTCAAGTTTTCGATGAGCGAATGGCTGAGCTCGAAACCTTGATCAATAGTCCATCTACAAAAGAGGCGGATGTTCAAGAATTTTTCCGTGTTTATCCGCAATTCCTGTTCGCGTTGGACGAGCGATATTGCGAAATCAAGCCGCACGTTTGCCTCCTCGACCAACGGCGCAATCGATTGGTGCCGGATTTCATGGCAAGAATTGAGAGTGAGCACATTTGGGACGTGATTGAGCTAAAGCGACCACAACATGCATTTATCGGCGATACCAGAGACTTGGAAAGGCTTTCGGCCTTTGCCGCGCGTGGAATTGCGCAATTGCTGGAATACCGCGACTTCTTTGCCTCGCGAAGCAATCGCGGCCGTGTCAACGACTCGTTCGGCTCTGCGCCTTACGAGCCAGCTCTAGTCCTGTTGATAGGACGCGGCCGCGCGCGGAATCCGTTTCAATGGACGGCCGCAACGCCTGGTTTCCCATCCGTAAAAGTCGTCACCTACGATTACCTTTTTGAACGAGCTCGGGAGTGCCGATCCTATTTGGCTGCAGTGCAAAAGGAAGCACCGGGTTAGGTCTCTGATTCGGCCATCCGTGGAATTTGATGAGGGTGAACTCTATCGCCGGGACGAGCCGTTAAAAATCAGATCGACCAAGTACATCTGCCATCACCTTCCTAGCTTTCCCGTAACAACGTGAATCTAGCACTTCTTTGAACGTCTCAATCAGACTAGAAGCAAGTTCGTCCTGGGCCTCTCGCTTGATTTCGTCGACATCCTGCATTTGCGTCAGACCGAGCCTACGCACGGCGGCGGTCTTGACGTCGAGCAGCCTGTTCTCGAGAGATCGAAGCTGACTTGCCACGTCGAAATCTGCGTTCCGCTGGGCGCGAGCGATACGTCGTTGTATCTTGTTCGCACGGTTCGAAACATCGATCAGGCTATCCGGTGAAGGATCCTCCGACGCGAACAACTTCTTGCTGTCGTCCTGAAGCCCCTTGGTATCCGTCGCGAGCACCTTTATCGAGTGCTGGTTCTTTCGCGAGATGTCATAGGCCTCCTTACCCAACATCCCGCAGAAAGTGCCCAGCTCCTTGCGCATCTCGCGCCAATTCTTGTCGTCCTCGAAATGGTCCCGTCGAGCGTTCGGCACGAGGTACGTGGGATCAACGAAGATCTCGCCTAAGAACCAATCGTTGAATCTTCCATAGCTGGTTGCCCCCTCGATGTCGTTCTCGAATATCCTGCCGATGATATCAGTTCCATCGATCTGAATGTTTCTGACCCTGATCCTGATGCCCTTGGTTTTGTCATCCTTGTAGGCTCCGGGTTGAAGCTTGTGCCCGACCCATCCCCACCACTTCGCGGACTTTGACTCGATGAAGGAGATTTCGCTCAATTCAACCGAATCTTTCACGACCGCGAACCGATTTTTGAAGGGCTTAAAAATCTCCTCTTTATCATCATCCTTCTCGATGACGACCTTGATCTGGTCGATCGGAACCTGACGTCTCTTCCCTTGCCGCACGATCTCCTCTCCGAACGGAAACTCCTTGGAGTATGGGACCGGAGCGACCTGCCCAATGAAGTCCGACATCAGTGCTGAGTCGGAACATTCTCGGGGGGCACTGTCAACGAACCCGCGGAGCACCACTTCGAAGAATCCATCCTGTTCACGCTCTTCGCTCTCGGTCTGCGAGGCCTTGAAGTTGTTCTTCATCAAGTCCTCCAACGGGAGGTGACCTCCCCGCGCCGGAGACATCTCCTTCCGGAGATTCTTTGCGTCGACTTCGACGATCGACTCAAGCGTCTCCTTGCGCGCCTTGGTCCGAAAGAGCAGCGTATCGCAGAGCGCTATTCCGGCAAGCCGTCCTATTCCGCGAAATCCGGCCTCCCGCCGGTAATCCTTTTTCGAGGCGCCAATCGATGTCAGCGTGTCGACCGCCACGCTGGCCAGGATACCAGTCCCGTTGTCGCGTATCGTTAATTCGTCCTCGGCCATGATAACGCGAACTTTTCCGTCGGAGACCTTGATGTGCCCCTCCTTGACGGCCTGCATGATCGCGTCGAAAGCGTTCTGAAGATATTCCCTAATAGCGTTCCGCGACTCGCCGTACATGCCGAGCGTTAGCGTTTCGAGAATGAAGCCGCCGAAGTAAGGATCTATTGTGACGCGACGGCTCGCCCGCTGTGGATCAGGCACCGCTGTTCTCCCTTGTTAAAAAGACGCTCTCGGGCGATTCAAGCCCGGTCAATGCGTCGTACCCTATGTTGCGGTCCGCCCGGTCGCCCAGTTCAATGAGACTTGGCGGAATGCCGAAGCTTCGTGCAATGATATCGGTAAGCTCCTGAAGCGAAGCGGGCGTCCTGTTTTCCAAGAGCGCGCTCAGACGGAGGCTTTCTTCGGACTGAGCCAGAGTGAGAAGTTCGATTCCGTCGACCTGCAGACTTGTGATCGCATGAAGTTCGCTCGAGGCTACGTCCTTGGTCCGAATGGTGAGCTCCAGGAGGTCCTTCGAGCGGCTCACCACAAATGGAGATCGCTTCGCCTCGTTCTTGAAGCGAAACTCCAAAGCCTCCAGACCGCGAGCGCCGAAATCCGCTCGCCGAAACCTCATCAGCTTGTCCAGTCCTAACGCCGCCGGAGGTAGACGAACGCCGTTCTGGTCGTCGAAGTAGACCGAGATTAGAAAACCGAAGTAGAGGCAGGTAGAGGATCCTGCGGGAAGGTCGGAAAGCGCCGCGATTAGGTCGGTCAACCTTGTGACGGCCAGAGCTTCGCCATTGACGGCGCGCGCGTGCACCGTTCGACCGAGCTGCACGAGGTCCGTCGTCGTCGCGTTCGATAGAAAGGCATCCGGAAGGGAAAAAGGCAGTTCGCTCGTCGAATCATCGAACATGTTCACCAGCAACCTTTCCGTGGCGCCAGTCAACTGCCTCTGGCGAGACGCTCTTACGAGAGCGAAAGGACTTGTGACGACTTGATCGCTTTCGACGACGCTCGCTGCGGATCCGGAAGCGGCCAATGCCTCCCGGACCTTTGATTTCCTCTTCTCCTTCGCATCGGTACGAGGGTCCGGCAACCGGGTCGAGATCGCCGCGCCCACGAACTCGTCAGACTCCACTCCGGTCTTCCGCAGAAGCAGCGCTAGGTATTCGCAGTCGATCAGCATGACCGTGTTTACCGCAGCCGCGTAGTTCGCCTCGTAGCGCAGCATGGGGTGGACGGTCGGGATCGGGGGCCAGCCTTTCCGCAATTGGCGCATTTCTTGATCTTCGTCAGGCGACCGACCGCCGCCCATCTGCCAATCGTTTTTCGCATCGTTGGAGATGATGACGATGCCCGTGATCTCCGTGTCCGAGGAAGCGTGCTCAATCACTTCGCGCCAGAACATCAAATCGCCGTAGCGATTGCCGCCGAAGAACTCGGCGGAGCCGCCATTCTTGTCCACATCCAACTTTTTCGGGCGCTTGTTTCTATCTTTGAAACCGGGGGGAATTCTTCCTGAATATCGGTTGCGTTCCTGTACGTCGATGTCGGACATGAAATCCAAGATGCCCGGACGATGTCTCAACCCCAACGACGTGATCAGGTCGACGACCTCCTGAAGGTTTTGCTGGTAGTGCTTCTCCTTCCAGCGACCGACATCCGCTGCCAGCCGTTTCAGCTGGACGAGAGTATCACGGGCTTGGAGATGAAGATCCTCGGGAGATCGCTCGTCCACGGCTTCACCGAGGAAGGGCCTGATTTCGGAATATGTCTGGTCGGCGGTTTTTCGCATCGCGTCCGCCACTTCCGTCAGTTTGCGTCCGATCAGATCGTTAACGTGGTGATTGAAGAACTCATGCGCGGCCCAAACCGGGACATGAAAGCGGCCCCTACCGACCGCCTCGATCCATTTTGTAAATTGAGCGCGAGCGGCCTTGCCGATCTGAGTCGCCCAAACGACTATCGAGGTGTCTATATAGAAGTGACAGCCGTCATCCGCGACGGCAGCTTCAAACTGTCTCTTGAAATCCTCAATGGACGGTACGTCCACCGGAATGATCAGACCATCTGGCAAATCGGAAGGTTCAACTGGCACGTACTAACCCATGGCTACCGATGGTTGCATAGTCGATTTTTGCGAACCTGTCTTGTCCTATAAACGATGTGCCAGACCTATCAATTAGTTGGCACTCGGAAGGTCGCAGGCTCAGCGCCAGCCTCCTGCTGCCTGAGAACCTTATCCCGGACATATTTCCAGCAGCTTGACCGACGAAGCTGGCCAATGTCGAACGCTTCGTTCGATTACCAGATCATTGGCGGGCGCTCGTCCCAAAATCGCCGACTAGGCCATTGGCCTACATCGGGCTTAGAACGTCGAAGGCGCCCGAGATTAGGCCGCGAGGCGCTGGCCTGGCTCTATTTCTTTGAAGGATTTTACCCGACTGCCGTGCGTTCGTTAGTTGCCGCGTCGCGTTAGAAATTTCATAAATCCCTTCGGCTGCTGAGGATCCGCTGGCGGTTTTGGCTTGTTGGGTGCGGGTTGTTCAAACAGTGTCTTCGGTTCGTATGTCATTGCGTCCGCGTCGACGTGGTTGTGCCAGGAGCGATTGTTTTCGAGATCAAAGTCCATTTTTTTGGCCACCTGCGCAACCACCTCTCTTCTCAACGTGTTGGCACACTCGAGTGCGAGATCTGCTTCGTCAGGTGAAGCACTCTCCCCATCGTGAGCGATCGCATTGCGTTTGGGGACGATGACCGTGACGAACGTCTTCCAGAGAGGAGATCCATCTGAGAGCTTTAGCTCAACGAGCTTGATATCGTACATGCTTAGGACGCTTGGCAGGAGCTCGCGTTGGATTGCCTGTTTGCCGTGCTGGATTATTTGCCGAGTGAGAATTCTGGCCCAACTCCCGGAGAGGAACGCGCCCTGCAGTAACGGCTCAACGAGCAAATAGCGTGTGATCAGTTCAATTGCGGTCACCGCACCGATGACGGCAAAGCGAGGGTGTCCGCCTTGGCGGGCATAGCGTGCGTGCGCAATAATGTCGTCGAGCCGCGTGTCGATCGCGTCACCGTACGTGCCCAAGAAGTCGCGGATCGGTTGATGGGATACATTCTTGATCGCCTTGGCGATGTCCTCCTGCCGACCGACCTCTTCCCAGTATTCTTCCTCGTACCAATTATCTGGGTCGCGGCTCATGGAAGGCTCGCTAGGATGTGGGGTCGGCGACAGTAGCACGTTCCCTTGAGACCAGCATCCCGGTCAGTCAAGGATCAATGGGATACAAAGTGGGCAGTCGGCGAAGGTCAGGCCGCCAGAAGCGCCTCGTCTTCGCTCTCCTTCCCAGCCTCGCCGGTGGCCTTTCGAAGAAAGCGGGCAAGCGCCGCCTTTCGAGAATCTCGATCGAGCGCATAAGCGGTTTGCTGAAATTCAACGCCATCGAGAAGGCCTTGGACGTAGCCGGATATCGTGTCAGCGGCCATGATGAGGGCGGTATCGAGCGTGTGGATGTATTTGCTTGTGACCGACCCTTTGGCGTGACCGACAAGGGCTGCAATCGTGACCTCCGTGAACCCGAGGTCGTTCGCAATGCTTGCGAAGCTGTGCCTCAGTACATGCGGCGTAATGTCGGCGAGACCTGTATCACGAAAGATCTTTTCCCAATGATTTGGAAAGCTGCCAAACGCGTTATCATCGCCTTGACCTGGAAATACGTAAGTCCCTGTTCTACGCGTCCATTGCGTTTCCAGAAATTCCACTACGGGCAAGCCGATGGCTCGGGTTGAGGCGCCCTCCTTACTATCTGCCAGACGCAGACAGCTTGCCTCCATGTCAGCTTCGGTCCACCGCAGTTTGATCATTTCAGAACGGCGACATCCTGTGAGAGCAATCTGGCGAATGATATCGGTGGTGATTTGGTATCTCTCATCCTCGGCCGCGTTGCGCAAAATTCCACCAAGAATGCGATACTCTGCTTCGGTCAGACGGCGGTTACGGACCCTATCCTTGGGTTTGCGAATTCCGTGCGCTGGGTTGGTCTCGATGATGCCGCCGTCGACGGCATAGGTGAGGATTCCTCCGAGGAGCCCGACGGTCCGCGTGGCAGTACCGACACCTCCTCGCACGATCGCTTTGCCGCGCAATTTCTTGGTCTTCACAGCGGCGCGGGTTTTGCCCGCCATGATGTCTTTTGAGACTTTGTTGATGTCGGCCTTAACAAGGTCTTTTACGCGCCTGGTGCCAATCAGCGGCACGATATGGCGGTTAATGCGGCCAGTGTCGGTTACGATGGTTGACGCTTTTTTCGGGCGCCCACCTTTTCCAAGTATGAGACCCGCCTTTAGGTCGGTGAAATAGAGGTCGCATAGCTCTTTGACTGTGATCGCATTGTGATCGAGCTGGCGCTCCTCGGCCGGATTGTCACCTTGCGCAACCCGCCCCAACTGAATCCTCGCCTCTTTCCTTGCAAGCTCCGGCGTCCAGACGCCTTGCTGCCCGATAGTGTAGCGACGTGAACGGCCGGCCGAACGATACTGGATTAAGTAGCTACGTTTGCCCGATGCGAACACCCGGAGACCAAAGCCGGGCAGTTCATCATCCCAAATGACGTAGTCTTTTTCCCTGGCTTCCGCGGCGTCGACGATCCGCTTACTGAGCTTTGTCATCGAATCTCTCCGACTTGAAGCCCGTTTCCCGCGTAAGCACCACGTAAGCAGCTGAAGGGAAATCGGGGCGCACAGCAGAGTAGGAGCTGCGGCCAATCGATTCCAGTTTCCATAATGATATTAGTAGGATAGCGAAGCATTGAGTGCCCTATCGCTTATTTGCGTAAGGCAGGTTAAATTGCTCCGAAGGCAAAGGTCACACGTTCGAATCGTGTCGGGTGCGCCACTTTCCTTTATTTTACAATGCGATGGTCAGATCCAGTTCAGGTCTTCAATTCCGATTTAATCGTGCGAGTAAGCGTTCGGAAGACAAATTCCAAGCGTTTAACCAGACCCTTACAATCCGGGTCGCGCAATCCATCAAGAAGAGGATGCCTGATCTAGGTCTAGTAGGCGTTAGCTAGCAACGAATAACATCTGCAACGACTTCTTTGCGCCAGAACCGGTCATACATACTTACGGTCTCGCGAACGGTTCGTCTTCTGTCATCAGATCAAAGCGTGGGCCGAAGCTGCGATCTCGCAATCTGGTAACACAGTCCAACAATCCTGCCCTCAAATACTACACAGCTTTGAGGCACTTCCTGGTCACCAACAGCTTGCAGACCGACGAAGCGAAACTGCGGCGGTCTGCGCCGCCGGCTTAGTAGATCAGTCCGTCCCACAGACGATTCATGTTACTGCTTCTCGCAATTGAGCAACAATGTTAGAAAATGCACGCCGATAAATGGTTACATTCGAGCGAACTCGCCTACAGAATCGATGCTCGCGCACGAACCTTTATCGAAGCTCACGGCGACCAGCCGGCAGCATTGATCTCAACCCGCACTCAATAGATTTTCCCTCATAGTCTTTCCTTGATATGCTGCCCGCATAAGTCCCCGACTTTGCAGCTCGGGAACAACCATTCTCCCGAATTCCTCGAACATGGTCGGCGTTACGTTGCCTTGCAGTACGAAGCCATCGCAGCCGCGCGCTTCGAACATCTCCTGCATATAGTCAGCGATCATGACCGGTGTTCCGACGATCAAGCTGTGAGACCGCCGATTGGCCTCTTCTAGGCTAACGCCGCTGTCCTTCATGATCCGACGCATGTTGTCTTCGAGGCCGCCATGGCCCTGGTTGCCCTTGGCTGCGGCCAAGTCATCGACCGACTTCACCTTCGCAAGATCGGCGCCTAGCATGGCCGATCCATAGGCGCGCGACATGTCGCCATTGACCAGGCTGTTCAGATACTCGGCCTTCTCTCGCGCAATCGCTTCCGTCTCGCCCAACACAACCGAGATAGCCGGTAGGATGACACATTCCTCCGGCTTCCGCCCTTGCGACACCACCCGCTTCTTCAGGTCGGCGTAGAATTCGACGCAGCTTGCGATGCCGGTGGCCGCGCAGAAGATTGCCTCGGCCCATTTCGCCGCAAAGTCACGTCCTTTCGGAGAGGATCCGGCCTGCAGGATGACGGGCCTGCCCTGCGGACTATGCGGCATCGTGAGCGGGCCTTTGGTCTGGATATATTTGCCGTTGAAATCCGCATAGCGGACCTTGGCCGGGTCTGCGAAACGGCCGCTCGCCTTGTCCATGATGAGGGCATCGCGGTCCCAGCAATTCCACAGGGCATCGCAGGCCTGAAGCACTTCATCGGCGCGGTCGTAGCGCTCGTTCTTGTCCGGAAGCGTTTCCAACCCGAAATTGCGGGCCTCGAAATCGGTCGACGACGTCACGACATTCCAGCACGCACGCCCGTTCGACAGCAGGTCGAGCGAGGCGAGCGTACGGGCGAGCGCGTAGGGGTGGAAGAACGTGGTCGACAGCGTCGCCCCAAGTCCGAGATGGCTGGTCGCGGCCGCCATCACCGGCAGCACAACGAGCGGATCCATATAGGACAGCTGACCGCCATGCGCGACATAGGCGTCGAATTTCCCGTGATAGATATCCGGAATGCCAAGCGTGTCGGCGTAGAAGCACCCGTCGAAGAACGATTGTTCGAGAACACGCGCGATATGCGCATAGTGGCCGGGCTGGAACATGTCGGCGAGATCGGTCAGCGGGTGACGCCAGCCGCCGACATGGACCGAGGTCGGACCAGTCTTGAGATAGGCCATGAGCTTCATCTTGCGGTTATTCATATCGGCGCTCCATTTGTGCCACGAAGAGGGTCGTTTACGTATCGGTCGATTGGTCGTCGGAAGACGGTGCAACGGACGTAGCACCGATCACGAGCTCGGCGATCGGCCGCACTTCGTCGGGCGCTTCGCCTTCCTGAAGCGCTTTCAGGGATTTATAGCTCCCGGCGTGATAGAGCAGCGGTGCGCCGCTGACCGACGCGCCGTCACTCACATCGGCTACGAACACTGTATGGGTGCCGACATTGAATTCAGTGATCGTGCGACATTCCAGATGGCCCACACAGCCGTCGAGCCGCGGAGCGCCACACGCGGCCGGGCTCAGGGCGATGCCGTCGAACGGCGCGCGATGTTTCGATGAAAAGCGCTGGGCAAGCTCCGATTGGTGCTCCGCAAGGACGTTCACGATGAAACGCCCGGCGCCGGCGACAATCGCGTGACTCCGGTTCGAGCGGTTGATCACGACCAAGATGCGTGGCGGATCCGCGCTCACGCTGCACATCGCGGTGGCTGTCATTCCGTGGTCGATTCCGCCATGCGATGCCGTGATGACCACGACGCTCGATCCGAATATGCGCATCAACGCCTTGAAATGCGCGGCATCGACCACCGTCTCCGACGGCTCGACTTCCGATCGATCGACGTCAAACGAAACCTTATTCATCAGTGTACCCGCATATTATGTCGCGCAACTTCATCCACGGCCGCCCACCTATCCTGAATCCCGCATCGAGAACCGCGTGCGCCCGACATCGTTCTTCGCGCTGACGACCTTCTTCATCAGCTTGATGAATTGCGCCTTCTCCTGCCTTGTGAGGTCCTCCAGCAGAGAGTCGTGAGAGCGCTGCACCTGATCGGATAGCTTCTTGATCAGCTGCTGGCCTTTCGCGGTAAGACGCGCGACCTTTGCACGCCTGTCCGTGGCGCTCGGGCTGCATTTTACAAGCCCGCCGGCAACCATCCGCGACAGGATTTCAGACAGGTTGGAGCGGTCCAGACCGACCCGATAGGCAAGCTCGACCTGTTCGAGATCGGGATCTTGCTGCAACACCAGCAGGATGCTGAACTGGAGTGGCGTCATCCCGGAGCCCTTGGTTTCCTCGAGAAACATCGCAACGTGGATCTGCCACATCCGGCGCACCAGGAAGCCTGCAAAATCTACGAGCGTGTTGTTGTCCGGGTCTCGTTGCGTCACGATCAGTTTCCGTTTCCGCGGTCACACCATGCCTAGATAGGAGGCGCGAACCTTGTCATTCCGGACCAGTTCCTCACCGGTCCCCGAGAGCACGATCGCTCCTGTTTCGAGAACATAGACGAAATGCGAGATCGGAAGGGTGCGATATGCGTTCTGTTCAACAAGAAGAATCGTCACCCCCTGCCGGTTGATCTCGGCCACCGCGTTGAGGATCCGATCGAACATCACCGGCGCAAGGCCGGTACTCGGCTCATCGAGCAAAAGCAGCCGCGGCCTGGCCATCAATGCTCGGCCGATCGCCAGCATCTGCTGCTGTCCGCCGCTCAGCATCGCAGCCGCGGTGGACTTGTGCTCGGCCAGTTCAGGAAACAGTTCGAAGACGGGATGCAGCGCGCGATCGCCGGCGCGCGGCAAGCCATGGACGTAGCCACCCATACGCAGATTGTCCTCGACCGACAGATCGGCGAACAGTTCGCGACTCTCGGGCACAAGCGCAATACCCGACCTGACAATGCGATCGGTTCGCCATCCGCGAATCGAGTTGCCTTCGTAGCGGATGTCGCCGCTCCAGCGCTGCAGTCCCATCACGCAATTCAGCGTAGTGGTCTTGCCGGCGCCGTTGGCTCCGAGCAAGGTGACGATCGCGCCTTGCGGAACGGACAGCGAGCAACCGGTAAGCGCCCTCACCGCACCGTAGGCGGAGGAGATGTTGTCAAGCGTCAGCATGGCTCGCCGCCTTTCCCAGATAGGCCTCGATGACGGCCGCATCCTGTGCGATAGCTTGCGGCAGACCTTCGGCGATCGTGGCACCGTGATGCAGCACCATGATCCGGTCGGATACGTTCATCACCAGCTTCATCGTGTGCGCGATCAGCAGGATCGTCGGATTCAGCGATGTGCGGATTTTGTCGATCGTGCGCATCAGTCCCCCGATCTCTTCCGAGGTCATTCCCGCGGACGGCTCGTCCAGGAAGATCAGCTTCGGCCGCGACACGATGCTTCGGGCCAGCTCGAGCAACCGCAGATGACCGAACGGCAGCGAGCCGGCATCGAGATCGGCGACTCCGGCCAATCCGACAGTCGCGAGCGCCTCGCGCGCGAGTTCGCGTTTCGCCTTCTCCTCTTCCCGGTAGGTTCCGATGCCGAAGGCCGCCGACATCAGCGACGTCCTGTAGCGCGCATGGAGCCCGAGCATCACGTTGTCCAGCACCGACAGTTCCTTGAGCACCAGGATATTCTGGAAGGTCCGCATGATGCCGGCAGCGGCAAGCTCCGTCGTCTGCAGGTTGAACAGGTTGTCGTCGTCGAATACGGCCTCGCCGGAATCGGCCGGATAGATCCGCGTCAGGACGTTGAAGAGACTCGTTTTCCCGGCGCCATTGGGGCCGATGATCGCGAACAGCTGCCCGCGATCGACATCGAGCGAGACGTCGCGCAGCACCTGATTGCCACCGAAAGCCAGCGACACCCGGATGGCCGAAAGGATCACGTCCCGCGAGGCAACATCCGCGCTCATGCGTGCCTCCCGCGCAACAGGCGGCGGCCCCATATTTCACCGAGCGTGGCCAGCCCGCGCGGCATCAGGACCAGAAACGCCAGCAGCACGACGCCCGAGAAAAACTCCTTGTATTCGGCGAACGGCCGCAGCACCTCGGGAAGGATCGTGAAGATGCAGGCCCCGATCACCGGCCCGTAGAGCTGTCCCAGGCCGCCGACGATGCACATCGTGACCAGCAGCACGGAGACCTGGAACACAAAGGCATCGGGATTGACGTAGCCGGAAACGAGCGCGTAGAGGCCGCCCGCGATGCCGCCCATCATGGCGCTGACCGTGAAGGCGATGATCTTGTAGCGATCGACGCGCACGCCCATCGATTTGGCGGCGACCTCGCTTTCCTTGACGGCGAGAAATGCGCGGCCGAGCCGCGATATCTTGAGGCTGCGCGCAATCCACAGGCATCCCGCGAATGTCAGCGCAATGCCGATATACAATGTGGCGTTTGACAATTCGACGCCGAACAATGTCGACACATTCACGCCAAGACCGTTCGGGCCACCCGTGACTTTGATCCAGTTGATCGCGACGAGGTTGATCGCCTGACCGAAACCGAACGTGACCATGGCGATGTAAAGCGGATTAAGCCGCAGCGCAGGCAGACCGATGGCGATTCCCGCAACCCCGGCCGCCAACCCGCCGGTCACGACCGCAACAAGAGCATCGCTCGAAACGTGATTGATTATGAAGGTGGCGACATAGGCGCCGATGGCAAGGAACCCCGCATGGCCGACCGAGACCAGGCCGCAGAACCCCATGCTGATATTGACGCCAATGGCGGCAATCGCATTGATCAGGATGAGGACCGCCACGAAGCGCAGATAGTCCGAGTTCAGCATCAACGGGCAGAGCGCCACGGTAAGCGTGAGTGCGGAGGCCAGCACCTCGCGCGAACGGCCGGATGGTGCGAGAAATGAGACTGTCATTCTACACCCGCTGGACGGTCGCGCGCCCGAGCAGACCGGTCGGCCGGACCAGCAGCATGAGGACGAGCAGACCGAAAACAATCACGTCCTTGAAAGCGCTCGAGACGTAGACTCCGATCAGATTTTCTGTTAGCGCCAAAATGAAACCGCCTATCACCGCGCCCGGCAGCGACGTGAAACCGCCGAGAATCGCTGCGATGAAGCCCTTGTTGCCGATCACCCCCATGTCCGGCGTGATAATGATCAGCGGCGCCAGCAGGACGCCTGCGACGGCCGCCAGCGCGCCGGCCATGGCCCACACCCTCGCATTGACCGCCGGCACATTGACGCCGACAAGCGCCGCGCCGCGCCGGTTCTGCGCCACGCTCTTCATCGCCCATCCGATGCGGGTGAACGAGAACATCAGCACGAAGACGACGAGGATGATCATCGTGATCATCGTGATCCCGAGATTTAGCCATGTCGTCCGCAGACCGAGAATGGCGATCGGCTCGGAACTCCAGATACCCGGAAAGGAGGAGGTCTCCTGACCGAATACGATCCGCACCCCGCTCCTGATGATCTGCCCGACGGCGATGGTCGACATCAGAATGGTGAAATGAGGCGCATCCGCAATCGGACGGAACGCGATGCGCTCCACCAGCGCACCGCCGCCCATGCACAGCAGGAGTGCCCCTATCACGGCCTCGAAATATCCGAAGTGAGCATCCCGCAGCAGAACCAGCGCGAGCATCGCGCCCAGCATCATCATCTCGCCTTGCGCGAAGTTCACGACGTCCGATGCGCGGAAGATGATGACGAAGCCGAGCGCCGTCAGTGCATAGATGCTGCCGAGCGCAAGGCTGTTGATGGCGATCTGCCCGATCATTCCCGCGCGCCCATGGTTTCCCATTCACCGCCGTCGCCGACCTTGATCAGCGACGTGCGCTCCGTGCCCTCATGCTTGTTGGTGCCGTAGGTCACCGGGAAGGCCACGCCGGTATCGAAGTCCTTCAGCTTTTCGAGCGCACCGACGAACGACTCGCGCGTCGGATCATTGCCGGCACCGGCAAGCGCCGCGGCGACAATTTTCAACGCGGCGTAACCGCCCATGTCGTATTCGTTGGGACGTCCGGGCGGCAGCGATCCGGAGTACTTTTTCTTGAGAATGTCGCGATAGCGCGCAACCTCGGGCTTGCTTGACGACTCAGGAATTTGCGGGACCACATAGGCGGCCACCACGCCCTTGCCGCCGGTTCCGACCGCCTTGGTGAACAGCGGCGTTGATATTCCGGCGCCGCCATAGATCGGCATGGTCAGGCCCAACTCGCGCGCCTGGCGCACGATGATGCCGGCCTCGGCCGCGAAGGCCCATAGAAACAGCCCGTCAGCCTTTGCTTCCTTGATCCGAAGCAATTGCGCGCTGAAATCCTGATCCGTCTGATTGTAGCGCTCATCGGCAACGAGCGGTACCTTCTCCTTGTTCAGCAGAGAGGTGACCTCCTCCTGCCCGCCGACGCCGTAGTCGTTGCTGTTATAGATGATGGCCGGGCGCTTGCTTCCCTGTTTCAGCGCGTAGCGCACGATCTCGTCCGCATGGGCGAGTTCGTTGGCATAGACGCGGAAGACATATTTGCTGAACGGATCGAGCAGCTTCCGGTTCGACGAGATCGAGGACACGAAGGGAATCTTGCCGCGATTGATCAGCGGCAATACCGGCAGAGTGCTGCCGCTGGTCGATCCTGCGATCAACGCGAATACGCCATCCTGGTCGATCAGGCGCCGCACCGAGGTCAACGCCTCCTGCGGCGAGCCGGCATCGTCATAGACCACCAGCTTGAGCTTGCGACCGTTGATGCCGCCGGCCGCATTGACCTCATCGATGGCGATCTCGATGGCATCGCGCTCGGAGACTCCGAGCAAGGCAGTGGGACCGGTCAGCGGACTCCACATCCCGAGCTTGATCTCGGTCGCGGAAACGCCTGGTTCGGCCACGGCCTGAACAGCAAGGGCACCCGACAAAGCTAATGCAATACCCGAGAGCAGCATGCGTCTCTTCATCGTGAACTCTCCTGACATATGACCAATGAACCCGGTACCGCCGACAGGGCGATTGACAAATGTCTGCAACGCTCATGCCAGATCTGTTTATGCAATAAATGCGGGTATACAGACTATCTCGATCTGAGTTGGGGGGGCGCCTTCGCCCAATGGATCAGCAATTGATCAGTGTACATGCACATTGTTGATGCCGGCCTGCGCATCGGTTTTCACAGCGGATCGGGGGTGCCGCCATATGGTCGGCGCTACGAGATGCTTCCGATATTGCGATCCGCCACCTCAGGATTTCAGAAGTTACGGCCATGCCGTGCTGGTCTAGCTTCTGGCCGTCTTATCCGGAACGGTATGACTGACCCCGCTCCATTCATCGATCCAGCAAAAGAAACCAATGAAGAAGATCTTGCTGAATGCATTCAACATGAACTCCGTCGGTCATATCGCGCACGGCATGTGGCGCCATCCGCGCGACCGATCGGCCGACTACACGCGACTGGACTACTGGACGTCCCTCGCAAAGCTGCTCGAGAAGGGGAAATTCGATGGCCTCTTCATGGCGGATGTGATCGGGGTGAACGACGTCTATGGCGGCGGGCCGGAAGAGGCCTGCCGCGGCGCCGTTCAGGTTCCGATCAACGATCCCATGCTGCTGGTCTCGGCGATGGCAGCCGTGACCGAGCATCTCGGCTTCGGCATCACCGCCAACCTGTCCTACGAATATCCCTATCTTCTGGCACGACGCTTCTCCACGCTCGATCACCTGACCAACGGCCGGGTCGGCTGGAATGTCGTGACCGGCTATCTCGACAGCGCCGCGCGCAGCATCGGTCGCGACGGGCAGACCGAACATGACCGGCGCTACGAGCTCGCGGAAGAATATATGGGGTGCGTTTACCGCCTGTGGGAGGCAAGCTGGGAGGACGGCGCCGTGTTGCGCGACCGAGAGACCGGCGTATTTGCCGATCCCGGTAAGATCCATCGAATCGATTTCGCGGGTCAGTTCCTCAAGATGAAGGCGGTGCATCTGTGCGAACCGTCGCCGCAGCGAACACCGGTGATCTATCAGGCCGGATCCTCCGGCGCCGGGCAGGCCTTCGCCGGCCGCCATGCCGAATGCGTCTTCCTGGTCGGACGCACACCGGCCGAGACACGGCCGGTGGTGGCAGGTTTCAGGCAACGTGCCGTCGATGCCGGGCGCAAGCCGGACGATATCCGTGTGTTTCTGGGGCTCATCGTCATTGTCGGCAAGACCTCGGCCGAAGCGCGCGACAAGTTCGAAGAGTACAAGCGATATGCCAGCCCGCAGGCCGGCCTGGTTCACCTCTGCAGCTCCACGGGCATCGATTATTCGCAATTCGGCCTCGACGATCCGATCGTCACGCAGAACACCAATGCAATGGTTTCGGCCGTCGAGGCGATCACCAAGAGAAACAGCGGCGACGCTCTGACTGTCCGCAAACTTCTCGCGCAGATGGCGCTCGGCACCCGCATGGCGGCCATTGTCGGTGACCCGATCGAAGTGGCCGATGCGCTTCAGCAATGGGTGGCGGAGGCCGATATCGATGGCTTCAACCTGATGAGAACGGTGACTCCCGAGAGCTTTTCCGACTTCGTCGAGTTGGTCATTCCCGAATTGCAGAGCCGCGGCGCGTACAAGATCGACTACGAGCCCGGCACTCTGCGACAGAAACTGTTCGGCATGGCGCCGACATTGTCCGCCGGGCACTTCGGCAGCCGCTTCCGTCCGGCTTGATTGCAGGCGTCCCGCAAGACGGCAGTGAGGGAATCCCTCGCGGCCGTCAGTGCGCGCGGCCATCAGGCACAGACACGCAGCGCCGCCTGGGCCATCACTTTTGCAACAGTTTCCATTTCACTGATCACCACGCAGGCACCTTCGGGACCTGCGGATGCGAATTCGGTGAGCGGGCCGTAATTCACCGACGGAATGCCGGCCTTGCACAGCCATGACGTATCGCAGGCGGAATATGAGGTCGGCAGGATCGCGCCGATCTGGTCGATCGCCTTGCCGGAGACGCGTTGATAGGCGTCAGCGATTACGCGCACGACTTCCGCATCGGCCGGCACATCGACGGGATCCATGACGAGGCGGCGGCGCCCCTTGATCCATGCCGGAGGCGGCATCTCGATCCCGTAGTTGAAGTTGGCATCCTCGCTCTTGATCCCGTCGAGCACCCCGGACACATCGGCGATGACATCTTCCACCGTCTGCCCCGGAACGAAATGAACATCGACGACAATCGTGCAGTAGTCGGGGACATAGGGCGGCTCGGACAGATAGTCCGGTCCTCTGCCGCCGATGATGCTGCCGACATTGAGCCGCGGAAGCGCCGGCAGCGCCGGATAGGGCGCGCAAGAGAATCCGATGTCGTCGAGGCGCGTCAGCACTTCGGCCATCTTGTTGACGGCATGGACGGTATCCTCGCGCCGGCTGAGATGTCCCGAACGTCCATAGACATGAATGGCGAAATGCACGATGCCACTATGAATGGTCGCGATATTGTTCGCGCCGAACGGCTCCGCAATGATCGCCATGTCGGTCCGAAAGCCACGCTCCATCAGATGGTGCATGCCCTCGCCGCCCTGCGTTTCCCCGACAACGAAAGCGAGGACGAGATCACCCGTAAGCGGCGCAGCGGACCGTCGGGCAGCCTCGGCCGCAACCATGATCGTCGCCAGCCCGCCCTTCATGTTCTGCACGCCATGCCCGTAAAGCTTGTCGCCCTCGACCCATGCTGACCACGGATCGCGATCCCAGCCGCGGGTGAGCGAATTGATATCGGTATGGCCGTTGAGCATCAGGCTGCGACCTCCGCCGGATCCCTTCAGCGTGGCGATCACCTGCTTGCGGCCCGGCTCGACCTCGTCGATCTCCACGGCATAACCGCGCTGCCCGCACCAGTCGGCGATGAACATGCCGACCGGCGTTTCCTCGCCCTTGAAGCTGGGGATCGCCACCAGATCGGTCGCGATCTGGATCAGTTCCTCGCGGGTCACCAGCGACGCGGCGTGGTCGGCTTTCGCATTCATCTCAAGAATCCAATGTCAGTTGAACAGGTCAGGCGTCTTCCCCAAGCGTCGCGAGAAGCTTGTCCAGGAACGCATCGCAGGCATCGAGCTGCGCGATCTCGATATATTCTTCCGGCCTGTGGGCCTGCTCCACGCTTCCGGGACCGCACACGATCGCGGGGACGCCGAGCACCTTGGCGAACAGGCCCGCCTCGGTTCCGAACGATACTTTCGGCGGCTGGGCGAGCGGTGCGAGATCGTGAAGGTTGGATACGTTCTGCATCGGCTCGGGACCGAGCGCGGGATAGGCGTTCGATATTTCGACATCGACCTCGGCCGCACGGTTCGCATAACGCGCCGCCGCGGCGCTCGCGATCCCCTGCAGGCGCTGCAGGATCTCAGCCGGATCATCGCCCGGGATGTTGCGGATTTCGAAGTCAAACCGGCAATGTTCCGGAATGACATTCAGGATCGTGCCACCGTCGATCCGCCCCACGTGAACGGTGGTGAAAGGCACCGCAAAATCGGGATCGCAGGATTTCGCGTGACGCAATTCGTGTTGCAGCTTGCCGATCCCGTGGATGATGTCGCTCGCCATCATGATCGCGTTGACGCCGCGATCGGCATCGCTGGAATGCCCCGCGACGCCACGGCACCGGATCGATCCCATCGTTTTTCCCTTATGCGCGGTGACAAGGGCCATCCTTGTCGGCTCGCCGATGATGCACAGCGACGGGGGGCATTCGAGCCGGGCGAGATCGGGCAACAGCCGCCGCACACCGACGCAGCCGATTTCCTCGTCATGGCTGAAAGCTATGTGGAGCGGGCGCTGCAGTCTTGCGATCGCCGGACTGGTGGTTGCCCGCAGCACGCAGGCGAGAAATCCCTTCATGTCGGTGGTTCCGCGGCCGATGGCGCGGCCGCCCTCGACGCGCATGACAAACGGATCCTCCTTCCAGTCCTGGCCGATCACCGGCACGACATCCGTATGCCCCGACAGCAAGATGCCGGGGCGCGCGGCGGGGCCGATGGTCGTGTAAAGATTGGCCTTTTGGCCATCTTCGCTCAGGACGGTCCTTGCCTGGATGCCGAGATCCAGAAGGAATTCCCACACATAGTCGATCAGGGCGATATTGGATTCGCTGCTCACCGTCGGAAACGACACCAGATCGCGGAGGATGGAGAGACTGTCGGGCTTATTCACGGCGCGACAACTTCGGTGTCGGTCACAGGCGCATCGGCCGGCTGCAGCGCACGGGCCATGTAAATGCGCATGCGCGGCTCCCATACGTTCCAGAGCCCGCTCAAGTCATCGATCGGACAGCCGGACGTCCAGTCGATGCGCAGATCGACGATCGGCCAGGGCAGTTCATGCACCACCACGACGCCGGCGGAGCGGACATCCTCGATTTCACCACCGGCGTCGCGCCCGGCGCGCATGGCAGCGATCAGGCGGAAGGCGAGATGGCCGCGCGCCGCCTCGAAAGCCTCGATCATCGCGCCAGGGACCGATGCCGATGCCAGCAGATTGCCGACCGCCGCGGCATCCGCCGACATGGCCTCGCTTGTCAGCTCCATGCATTTTACGCCGGTGAAAACTGCAGGCGGGCCGTTGTGGCCAATCGCTGCCAGCTGCCGGTAATCGACGTCATTGGCGGTGCCGGATACGACGTCGATCGTCTGCGCCGCTGTTGCGCCAAGCTGGATCAGATCCAGGCCCCGTTTGCCAAGGCTTGGATCCGTGAAATTCTGCGTCGCAAAGGCACCGACACCACTGCGAACATGGGCGCATCGTGCCGCCACCGACGGCGACGACGACGAGACGGCCATTCCGAACATGCCGGTCGATGCACATCGCGCCACGATACTGAATGTCATCTGCCACTTCTCCGCCTCGGCATCACTTAATCTCGGGATATCCGCGCTCGGCTGCTTCCCGTTCGAAGCGCGCGAGCTCCTCATAGGCATCCACGTCGGGAACGGCGAAGCCCGTCAGGCCCAGCGCGTCCCTGATCGGCGCAGCGGCGGGCTCGCGCACCCAGGCATGAAGCTCGGATGCCATCAGTTCCGCAATTGCATCCGGCGTGTCGATCGAGGTCACGAACGGCAGCGACGGACTTGCAACGGTTTCATCGAGAACCCGGCACCCTGTCGCGAGATCGGGCTCCTGCTCGGTCAGCAGCCCCCATGTCACGCAATCGACCGAGCACATGTCGATATCGCCCCGAAGCAACTGCTTGATGCTGTCGAGGTGACCTTGGGTCATGACGACGGAGGAGAAGAAAGCACCGGTCACGCCGCGCCGCGCCAATGTCAACCGCGGCAGGTTCATCCCGGAATTCGACAGGCGGCTATTGCATCCGAAGACGCGGCCGCGAAGCGCATCGAGCCCTGCTGCGGGGTCACCCGCGCGAACTAGAAAAAACGCGCGATGGGTCGGCCCGTTGCAACCAGGCCAGCGATAGCACGGCACCGCGAGCATCCGGGCCTGATCGCGGAACTTCTTGAACAGTGGATAGCCGCAGACCTGCGTCAGGAAGATGTCCGGCCCGATCCCATCCGGCACGGCCTTGCGTCCCGCATCGAAGCCGACGTCACTGACATCGATTCCATGCCGCTGCAGCCGTTCGCCGATGAACGACCATAAAGCGCGGTTTGCGGCTTCCAGCTTGCCAAAACTATACATCGGTAGACTGGCGGTGCGCACAGGTTGCTCGTCAGGTTGTGGAGGCTGCCTCTGCTCTCGACGGGCCTCACAGCCCCCGGCTGGCTACGAACAAACCTGCACCGAAACAAGTCGCGGTTAAATTAGCCTCTTCCGTTCCATGCCTCACGATTTCTGAAGCCCGCGCACCCCGAACGCGCCTACGCTTTTCGAAAGCAACGCACCAGAAACGCATATTTCCCTTTGAGATTCCGACTGCCCAATATTGCGCCCAGCCAGCCAACCATTGGAGCCATTATGATCCGCACGGGCGCACAGTATCGGGACTCGCTTCGCGATGGGCGAGAAGTCTATGTCAACGGAGAACGCGTCAAGGACGTGACCCTTCATCACACGTTCAAGCCGCTGATCGACATCCGGGCGCGCTTCTATGACATGCAGCATGTCGCCGCGACGCGCGATGTGATGACCTATGAAGCAGACGGCGAACGCAACGCCGTTATCGCCAAGCTTCCCTATACCCAGCAGGACTGGTGGGACAAGCGCCGCGCAACCGATACGCTGCTCAATGAGGTCGGCGGTATCGTCACCCGCGTCGGCGACGAAACCCAGGGCGAGATGTGGTCGCTCTTCGACGGCCAGGACGTGCTGAACGAGGTCGATCCCCAATTCTCCGTCAATATCCGCAACCACATCGGTCAGGTGCTGCGCACCGACCCTTTCCACGTCTCGGCCAATACCGATCCCAAAGGAGACCGCTCCAAACCGCCGCAGGAACAGGATCCCGACATGCTGCTGCATGTCGTCAAGGAGACCGACGCCGGACTGATCGTCCGTGGCGCAAAATACGAGACGGCGGCCGCCTATGCCAACCAGGCCTTCACCAAGCCGACCATCGCCAATTGGGGCAACAGCGCTCTGTCCGATTATGCCGTGGGCTTCATCTGCGATTTCAGCTCGCCCAATCTGAAATTCATCTGCCGCACCGGCTTCGCCGGCCGCGCCAGCGCGGAGGACTACCCTCTCGCCAACCGGTTCGACGAGGTCGACGCGCTGGTGATTTTCGACAATGTGCTGATCCCCTGGGAGAACGTGTTGTTCTACCGGCACACCCGGGCCGCGACCTATATCCGCTCGACCTTGCACCGTTACTCCGCATTTCCTTTCATCCAGCGCAACATCAAGCTGGCCGACCTGATGATCGGGGCAGCGCTCTACAATGTGAAACAGACCGGCCTCGACAAGCAGCAGGCCGTGCAGGAAAAGCTCGCCCAGCTCGCGGTCTATCGGGAAGGCATCAACGCCCATCTGACGGCTTCGATCGCGCTGGCGGAGCGCAGCCCCGGCGGCCTCATGATGCCGAACCAGTCGCTGCTCTATACCGGACGCGTGCTGGCCTGTTCGCAGCTTCACGAAATGATGCACATCGCACGTGAGCTCTGCGGGGGCCAGATCTGCGTGACGCCGGATTACGCGTCCTTCGCCGCGCCCGAGACGCAGCCCTGGCTGAAGAAGTTCTACTCGGTCAATGAGGACTGGGAGTCGGAGGATCGCCGCAAACTGCTGGCTTTCGCGCGCGACCTGCTCAATTCTGACTATGCCGGCCATCGCCTGACATTCCAGCTGTTCGCGCAATCGCCGCCTTATGCGCATCTGGGGGCCGTCTACCGCAACTTCGACTGGGATGGCGCCCTCGATTTCACCCACAAGGCCGCCGGACTGTCGGAGCGGCTGAGCAGCGGGAAGCCCCTCGGCCACAAGGCGTTCGACCAATGGTCTGCGCTTCGCGAGGCGACGCCGGGGGAGCGCGCATGATGCCCGCCAGCGCTTCGGCCTTGCGTGACAACTTCCTGGAGGGAATGAGCAACGCGGCCTGCACCGTCAACATTGTCACCACCGATGGCATTGCCGGACGGCACGGCTTGACGGTATCGGCGATGGCGTCGGTGTCCGCCGACACGCCGCGCCCGACCTTGCTGGTCTGCGTCAACGAGCGCAGCGCCGCTGCGCGTCCGATCCTGCAGAACGGGATCTTCTGCGTCAACGTACTGCGCGACGACCAGCACGCGACGTCCGACCGGTTTGCCGGCCGGTCGCTCGCTCCGGGCAGTGACAAATTCTCCGACGTGGCTTTCGCACTGGATGGGTTCGGATGCCCGATGATCGAGGGCGCTCTGGTCGCTTTCAGTTGCAGGGTCGCGTCATCACAGACCATCGGCAACCATCTGGTGGTGCTCGGCCATGTCTGGGATGTCGCGAGCAGCGGCCCGGGTTCACCGTTGATCTATGCCAACCGCCAATATGGGCGCCATGCGCCGCTGATCGCCTGACGCGCGGCGACCAGTCCGAGCGACTTTTCTCTCCCTTCCAACCTTCCGGGCTTCACATGAATCAACGTGTTCGCCCCTTCAACACCAGGGACACCTATCCCAACCAATCGCTGAACAACGATCTTTGCCAGGCGGTTGTCGCCCGCGGCACCATGGTGTTCCTGCGCGGACAGGTCGGCCAGGATCTCGACAGCAGCGAGAGCGTGGCCATCGGCGATGCTGCCGGTCAGGCGGAACAGGCGATGCGCAATATAGCGACGCTGCTGACGGAGGCCGGTGCCGCGCGGCAGGACATCTGCAAGATCACCATCTACATCACCGACCCGCGTTATCGCGAAAGCGTCTATCGCGTCGTCGGCGCCCATCTGCAAGGGGTGTATCCGGTCTCCACAGGCCTGGTCGTGTCGGCACTGGCCCGCCCGGAATGGCTGGTGGAAATCGACGTCATGGCCGTGATCCCCGACGCGCCGGCGCGCTAGTGCGCCTTGACGACCCGATCCAGACCCACCACGCGCTGCACCAGCAGAACCGCGATCAGGGTCAGGACCGACAGCAAGGTCGACATCACGGCCACCAGCGGATCGTCGAAGTCCCGAATGTGCTGATAGGCGGCGATCGACAACGTGTCGCTGCTGAGGTCGGTCAGAAAGGCATTAACCGAGAAGTTGTCGATCACTTCGACGAACACGAACACCGATCCCGCCAGCAGGCCCGGTTTCAATTGCGGCAGCGTGACCTTGAGATAGGTCCGCAACGGCCCGGCGCCGAGATCGCGCGCAGCCTCCTCTGTCGCAGGATCGATATTCTGATAATTAGCCGCAATCGCGCGCAGCGCGAATGGAAAGCAGACGACGAGCATGGCGATGGCCATGCGCGCCAGCCCCATTTCCAGCCCGATCAGCCGGGACAGGCTGAGAAAGGCGATGCCGGTCACCACCCCCGGCACGATGAGCGGCGACAAGGCGATCGCGTCCAGGATCTGCTTGGCGCGTTTCGCGCCATGCGCCATCGCATGCGCCGTCGCCAGCGCGACGAGAACACAGAGCGGCGTCACGATGGTTGCGAGGATCGCGGTCCTGACCAGTGCCTTCTGGAACTTGGTGGACTCGAAGAAGATCGCGTACCACTTCGTCGAATAGGTCTGGATCGGGAATTGAAAATACTTCGACGTTCCGAACGAATAATAGGCGGTAAATACCGTGGGCGATAGAACGAACAGCAGGATGATGCCGCAAAAGGCGATCCAGGGCCAGCTGGTGACGGAGCGGTTCATGGTCAAGCACCTCGCCGGATGACGCGCGCAGTGAGGCGCTCAAGGGCAAACATGAAAGTGAGGCAGATGAGCGAGACGATCAGGAATATGGTTGCCACCGCCGCCGCATAGGGCAGGTCGAAGGAAACATAGAGCTGGTCGTAGATATAGTTCGATGCGAGCCGGACGCGGCCTCCGCCGAGCAAGAGCGGGAATGCGAAGGCGCTCATGGAAATCGCGAACACCAGCGTCGCGCCGCTGACGACGGCCGGAAGCGTGAGCGGGAATGTGATCCGCACAAACGTCTGATATGCCGATGCGCCAAGATCCCGCGCGGCTTCCTCGACCCTGCTCGAGAGCGAACGGATCGAGCCGAACACTGTCAGCACGAAAAACGGCAGCGTGAAATGCAGCAGCGCAATGAAGACGCCGGTGTTGTTGTAGATCAGTGCGACAGGCCGATCGACGACCCCCGCCGCGAGCAGGATGTCATTGACCAGTCCCCGGCGCCCCAGAATGATCAGCCATCCATAGGCCCGGCTGATGCTGCCGGTGAGGAACGACAGGACCAGTGCGCCAAGCAGCAGGTTGCGCAGCAGCGGCGACGAGGATCGCGCGATCACATAGGCCGTCGGATAGCCCAGCACGATACTGGCCAACGTAAGGAGAACCGCGAAAACGATCGTCGTCACGAAGACATCGAGCCCTCCGGGACTGGTGAAAAACCGGACGTAGTTGTCGAGTGTCAACGGGCCGACATAGCCGGGCGTCCCGGCTGCAGAATGCATGAAGCCGACGCCCGCGAAGACGGTGAAGGCGCCGAAGAAAACGGCGGCCATCACGGTGGCCGGCAGCAAAAGCAAACGCATCGATCTCATCCGTGCAACGCGATGACGCCGTCATGCGGCATTGCCAGACCGACCTTGCTGCCAACCGCAGGGCCATCCTTGAGACGCGGCGTGATCACGGAGATTGTCGAGATACCGACGTCGACCTCGTAGCTCATGGTACTGCCGATCATGCTGGCAAAAACGACATCGCCGACCAGCGCGGCGCCGGGATCGGCGGGATCGACGAAACTCAGATTCTCCGGCCGCACCGCCACATGGGTCACCGGCCTGCCGACATCCGCCTCGTGCAGGCCGAGCGACTGGCCGTTCGGAAGGCGGAAACGGGTCTCGGTGCCCTCGCGAAACTGTTCGCCGGCCATGATATTCGAGACACCCATGAATGAGGCGACGAAGCGGCTCTGCGGCCGGTCGTAGACATCGGCCGGCGCACCGCACTGCTCGATCCGCCCACCATTCATCACGGCGATCATGTCGGACAGAACCAGCGCCTCGTTCTGGTCGTGGGTCACGACCAGCATGGTGACGCCGAGCTGTTTCTGGAGCTTGCGCAGTTCGGTCTGCATCTGGTCGCGCAACTGCCGATCGAGGGCACCGAACGGCTCGTCCAGCAGCAGGATCTCAGGCTCCAGCACCAGACAGCGCGCCAATGCGACGCGCTGCTGCTGCCCGCCCGACAATTCGCCCGGATAGCGGGCGGCGAAACTGTCCATGCGCACCAGCGACAGCACGTCCATGACCTTGCGCCTGATCTCCGCTTTCTCGCGCTTGCGCAGCTTGAGACCGAAGGCGACATTGTCGAACACCGTCATATGCGGAAACAGCGCATAGCTCTGGAACACCATCGCGGTCGGCCGCTGCTCCGGACGCAGATTGGTCACGCTGCGCCCGTTCACGACCACATGCCCGCTGCTCGGTTCGACGAATCCGGCAATCATGCGCAGCAACGTGCTCTTGCCGCATCCGGAAGGTCCGAGCAAGGTGAGCAGGGCACCCCGCGGCAGTTCGAGAGAGATCTCCCGCACCACTTCGGTGTCGCCGAAAGACTTTCTGAGACCGACGAGTTCAAGCATCGGCCCCTGAAGAGCGACGGTCGCCGTCATCGGGCAATCTCGGCCTTGAAACGCTCATTCCAGGCCGCGACATTCGCATTGATCTTGCCTTCGTCGAACGTGACCTGATCGGCTTCGGCCGGCAGCACCGCCGCAAGCTGGGGCGACGGCGAGACCTTGTGATTGACAGGACCCATGTCGAACATCGACGAAATGATCTTCTGGGACTCCTCGGAAATGACGAAGTCCATGAACTGCGCCGCCATCTCCTTCCTCGGCGTGTTTACCAGCGTCATGACGTCGAACATCATCACCGCAGGCTTCGGCGTCATCACGGAGACGTCGACGCCGTCATCGCGCAGCGGCTTGGCTTGCGACGGTGGCCCCACGATCGCCGAGATCTCGCCCTGCGCGAGCGCACGGCGCACATCGGAATCCGAACCGTAGAACATTGCGATATTCGGTTTCAGCGCCTTCAATGCGGCAAAGCCGGGCTCGACATTGTCGATTCCGCCGCCATGGGTGAGCGCGGCAAGCAGCAACATGCGGGCCTGATAGGTCTGGACTTCAGGAATGCCGAGCGAGCTCTTGAATTCCGGCTTCCAGAGATCGGTCCAGGTATTGACGGGCGTCTTCAGCAGCTTTGGACGATAGATAATCGAGAGCGGATAGTAATAGGCGCCGACCCAGGTATCGGTCTTTCCGCCGGCAACCAGCGAGCCGAGATTGGTGAATTTATCAGCGGGAATCCTGCTGAACATCTTCTCGTCGCCCGCCACCCGCGCGGCAAAGCTGGACGTCGTAAACCAGACGTCGATTTTCGGCGCATCGCGCATGCCCTGCAACCGCGCATAGCCGTCGGCCGAGCCCGATTGCGTAACCGGAACGACATGGATGCCGGTCTTCTTCTCGAAATTGGTGGCGACCTGCTGCAGGCCCTGCTCCCATGCAGTGCCCCACGCCTGCACCGTCACCTCGCGATCCGCGGCGAATGCCGCGTTCGCTGTGATGCCGAACGTTGCGGCGAAGACAACCGCGATGCTACGCTTCACGATAGGACGCATTCGAAGATCTCCGTTGAGGTTCACGTTTCGATCGCTGTGACATGCGATTGCGAGCTCATCGCAACATATCGGCTTGTGGCGCGCCAGCATTTCGCAGGTCTCGCCGCCCTGTATTTTGCAAAGCCTAGTTTTGATTTTTATCGTTGTCCGCGTCTCCCCCGGGTGCATGTTCTCATCGACCGAAAGCCGCATCGCGCGAGCGACGCGGTCGAATCACGCGGAGACCGAGATGAACGATCATGAATGGAAATTGCGCGTCGATCTGGCCGCTTCGTTTCGGATGGTAGCTCATCTCGATTGGCACGAGGGAATTGCAAATCATTTCAGCGTCGCTGCATCAAATGATGGCAAACGCTTCTTGATGAACCCGAAGTGGCGCCATTTCTCGTTGATCAAGGCGAGCGACCTCGTGCTGCTGGACGCCGACGACCATGAAACGATGAACCGCGCAGACGCGCCCGATCCGACCGCGTGGCACATCCATGGAGCGATCCATGCGATGATACCCGATGCCCGCTGCGTGATGCACCTGCACTCCCCCTATGCGACGGCGCTATCAACCCTCGAAAACCCCGAATTGAAGCCGATCGACCAGACGACGGCGCGATTTTTCCGGCGCGTCTCGCTCGACCTGCAATATGGCGGCATGGCCGACGCGCGTGAGGAGGGCCTGCGGCTGGTTCGCGCACTCGGCGACCGGAAGACGCTGCTGCTCGGCAATCACGGCGTGATCGTCATCGGGGCGAGCATCGAGGATACATTCGATACGATCTATCATTTCGAACGCGCATGCCGGACGCTGATGCTCGCTTACGCGGCCGGTCGGCCGATACGCATGTTGGCGGATGATATTGCGGAGAAGACCGCGCAAGCCTGGGCGCATGTCGCCCATTCCAGCCTTTCGCATTTCTCCGAGATGAGACGGGTGCTCGATCGGCAGGACGCCGGTTACGCGACCTGATGCAGCCGGTGAAGCGCGCTCGGCAGATATCAATTTGTCCCGGCCTCCGCCGGAAGGCGTCGCACCCACCGTTCGGAATCGGGCGCGATCATGCCGGGAATGTATGAATCCGAGATACACGCGTGGCAATAGTTCTTGAAGGCGCCGACCAGGCGAGACCCGGATAGTTGCGCAAGGGTCGCGGCGCCGACGACCATGGGTCGATGGTCACCGGCCAGGCGCACGCGCACGACGCGGCGCCCGTCAAGCGCAAGATCGGATCGCGGCCGGACATTCGCCAGCGTATAACCGTAACCGTTGGCAACCATAGTGCGTATCACTTCCTGATTTTCGGACCGCGCGGCAATCGTCGGCTGGAGCCCTTCCTTCATGAACATCGCCAGGAAATATTCGCGGCTCAGCGGCATATCGAGCAACAGGAAGGGCAGTCCCGCGAGATCGCCGAGCGTCACCGCCGGCTCCTTGGCCAGCGGATGGGTTTCTCCCACCACCACGTGCATCGGCAGGCGAGCCAGCGGGGTAAACGCGATTCCTTCCGTGAGCTGAAGATCGTAAGTGATGGCGACGTCGATTTCAGCATGCTTGAGGCCATCGAGCAGCCTTTCCTGATTCGCCTCCATCTGACGGACTTCCGCACCGGGATAGGCCGTCGTGAACGTATGTGTGAGTTCCGGCATGATCATCGGGGCGAGTGTCGTCAGGCACCCGACGACGATCCGTCCCCTGATCTGCTCACCGGCCTCAGAGGCGACGTTGTACAGGCCTTCTGCTCTTTCGATCACCTGCTTGGCTTCGCGCAGCATCGAACGGCCGGCGGATGTCAGGGACAGGCCGAGCGCATGATGCCGCACGAAGAGCTGCACGCCGAGTTCCTGTTCCAGATGCGATATCGCTGTCGAGATGGACGGTTGCGAGATGTTGATCCGCTCCGACGCCAACGTGATGCTGCCGGTCTCGCCGGCTGCGACGAAATATTCCAGCTGCCTGAATGTGAAACGCATATCCGTCCTCGTCCGCAATCCGATCGAGCGCGCCGCTTCGATCGGCCATCATAGCCATTCAGGTCGTCACGACGTTGCCGATGTCTCCGCCGCCACCGTCGTCAGCGCCATCACCAGCGCGAGAGCGGTCACATACCAGAGGAGCGCATCGGGCCACACGCCGCGTGAGAAACAAATAATCAAGGCAGGAACGATCGCGCCGGGGATCAGCGCCGTGACACCGTCCGCGCGCCGGCCGTCCCCCGCCGGGACACCCATCCTGCGAAAGTCATCCGCTATGGATCCGAACAAAATTCCGCTCATTGCGGCCAGCGAAACGGCCGCAAAAGACTGCATCTCGATAGTGGAAGCTGTTTGCATGGCGCGGATCAGCGGATGGGGAAGCACGGCAATGACGATCGCGATGGCCATCAAGATCTCGAACCGGCCGGCGGCCAGGCTGACGCGTCGGGCCGCGACCGCGCTTATTGCCAGCAAGGCCAGGCACAGGCCGATCAATGAAAGCGCCGGCCGCACCGACGACCGCTGCCAGACTTCATTCAGCGGCGACGTGACGATCACCTGCAACAAGGTCACGAACAGGATCTCAGCCGGCGTGCAATCGTACGGCCGCCTGCTGTCGATCGGTCGGTCAGCTGTTTTGACGTCGTTGCTCGGCAATGTCGTCCCGCCCGCCTGTCCAGCCTTCGCACACCACCATGAGCGCCTATCTCGATGCCGCCATTTATGCGGGTATGCTGACAACTATAATCAGTATCGAGATCATCTGTTGCGGATATCGTAGTCATTGGGCCGCCGCTTTCGCCCAAATCTAGGGCAACGCGGCTGACGACGGCTGACGTCTTGCCGGTTTCTACTTGGGCGCTTCGGTTGCCACCATCGACGCCCGGAGCGCGAAAGCCCCGAACCAGGCGGCCAAAGCCGGGCACGTCTGGCGCCAGTCCAATGCGGCAAACCGAAAATCGAGATAGCCAAGCGCACAGGCCGCAGCGATCTCGGCGATGCCTGCGGCGTCGTTGCGCAGCGCTGTCTGTTCGAGCCGGGCGAGACCTGCGCCGACCTTGGCGAGCTGGAATTCGGACCATTCAGCCCAACGGAGCGAGTCCGGCCGCATCGTGTTTTCCTGACGTGCGAGAATGGCGGCTTCGATCATGCCGTCGGCCAGCGCTTGCACGGTGAGCGCCCGCCATCGGGTCTGCGGCTCCAGCGGATGCAGCGCGCCCGGCGCGCCGGCCTCGGCTTCGAGTACCTCACAAATGACGGGGCTGTCATAGATCGCCTGCCCTGAGTCCAGGATGAGCGTCGGCACCTTGCCGGACGGATTGTGCGCGGTGGCGATGGACGGTGTCAGCGGTGCCGCCGCCGGAAGCGGGATCAGCTGGATGCGATCGATCATCCCGAGTTCGTGGGCAGCGACCATCACCTTGCGAACGTAAGGAGATGTTGGCGCGTGGTAGAGCTGCATATTGATGTTCCTGACTGATTGGCTGCGCATCGGCGGGATGGCCGCTTGCCCATTAGTAGCCGCGGCTGCGGTCCACCTCGAAGGAGATCGGTTGTCCATTCCGGACGGCTCGTATGTTGTCAGCGATCTGGCGCGCCGCGGCTTCCGGATGCGGGCGTGAGGCCAGATGAGGGGTGATCAACACATTCGGAAGATCCCACAGCGGGCTATCGTCGCGAAGCGGTTCCTGCTCCACGGTATCGAGCGTCGCGCCGCCGACATGACCGCTCCGGATCTCCCCAATCATTGCATCTTCCTCGATCAGCGCACCGCGGCCGAGATTGACGATTCTAACGCCGCGCTTCAACAACCGCAGGCGACGGCGGTCCAGGATCCTCCGTGTCGCCTCCGTCAGCGGCAGCAGCAGCACGACGACATCCAGATCCCGCAGAAAGCCGTCGAGCGTCGACAGGCCATGGCAGCATGCCACGCCCTCGACAGTCCTGGCCGTGCGCGACCAGCCCCGCACATCCAGTCCATGACGCACAAGCTCGGATGCGGCATGGCTTCCAAGTTCGCCGAGACCGAGCATGCCGACTTTGAACGTCTCCGCATTGCGCTGATGAATGAATCGCCAGATATGCTCCTTCTGCTGCGCCTCGCATTCGGGAATGTCCCGGAGATAGCGCAAGACGGCAAAGGTCACGTAGCTCGCCATCATCCGCACCATCGCCGGATCGGAGAGGCGTGCGATTTTCACATCGGGCAGATCGACGCGATCGACGATGTGATCCACGCCGGCGCCCAGATTGACGATGAGCGTGAGCGCATGAAACCCGTTCAACAATCCCGGCGGCGTGCTCCAGACCAGTGCATAACGCACGCGGCTCGGGTCAGGAATGTCGTCGGCCTGAAGGAGCTCGATGTCGGGAAGTTCTGCCTCGATCGCAGCCTTCCAGTCGACGTATCGGTGATACGCGCTGTGAAAGAGCATGATCTCCTTCGGCATCAGTGCGTCTCGATCGTTTGCGCAAGGATCCTCAGTGCCATCTCGTAGCTCAACACGCCAAATCCCGCGACCATGCCGGTGGCGGCACGCGAGACATAGGAGTGATGGCGGAACGGCTCGCGTTTCCAGATATTGCCCATATGCACCTCGACGATCGGTCCGCCGAAGGCAAAAAGTGCGTCCAGGATCGAGATCGACGTATAGGTCAGGGCCGTCGCATTGATCGCCAGACCCGCGGCGTTGCCGCGCGCCTCCTGAATCCAGTCGACCAGCTGACCTTCATGATTGGACTGAAGAAACCGCAGCTGCAAGCCCAGTTCGCCTGCGACGTCGACACATCGGCGCTCGAGCGATGCGAAACTGTCCGGGCCGTAGGCGCCCTTCGGATCGAGGCCATACAGGTTGGCGTTGGGTCCGTTGAGAATGTAGATGGTTCGATGTTCCGACATGCGCACCTCTTCCTGCCTTCATCAGAGCAGCTTTGGGCACATGAGCAATTCGGGAATTTTGATCTTCTAGGTCAACGAAGCAAAAGCGACCATTCCGATCGGAATGATCGCCTTGCACTTACACTTGCAGTTGTCCTCAGGCCCGAACAACGGCCGGCCGTACGAAAGTCCCGCTTCCGGCGTCCGCACTCACCGTCGTGCCATCGAAGATCGGCTGGCCGCGCAGATAGGTGGCGATCGGACGATACGGCAGTTCGAGTCCTTCATAGGGACTCCAGCTCACGTAATTGTTGCCGGACGCTGACGGATCGTAGCGATGCGGATCATGCGCCATGATCACCAGGTCGGCGTCGCGTCCCGGCTGGATCGCACCCTTCCGGTTGCCGATGCGGAACAGACGCGCCGGATTCGCGGCGAGCAGCCGTGCTGCGTGGCTAACATCGAGATCGCGCTCCGTCAGCCCCTTCATCAGAAGGGCATACAGAACTTCGAGGCCGGGCGCCCCCGACGAGTTTTTCAGCATGTCCGGATTGTTCTTGCGATCCTCCGACCAGGAGACGTGATCGGTCGAAACCACGGTGATGTGGCCGGCGGCAAGATGCCGCCACAACGCCTCCACTTCGGCACGCGGCCGGATCGGCGGGTTGATCTTGGCCTTGCCGACCAGACGCGAGACATCGTTCTCCTCGTCCAGCGTCAGATAGTGAATGCATGCCTCGACCGTAGTGTCGAAGCCTTGCCGGCGGTAGCTTTCACACAGGTCATAGCCTCTCCCCACCGAACAATGCACGATATGCGCGGAGCCGCCCGTCTTCTTGCCGCGTACACCTCAGAATAGCGAACGCTGCAATGTTACATGTATGTCGGCTGCCGGCCTTCCTCCGTCATCCAGCCGAGCTGCGCGGTGCGCCGGAATTGGACATACTGCCAGCCGCTGCGGACCGTCAGACCGGGCGGAACGCCAGCGCTGCGATGGCCTCATCTGCTGCGCGCACACCACTGTCGTGGGCGCCGTGGGCCGTCGAGAAATCCTGGGGATTGGTCGCTTCACCGGCGAAGAACAACCGTTCCTCGAAGGGCTGCGCGAGCGCTCGGCGGGCCGCCGCGTGCCCGGGCAGCGCGTAGCTGTAGGCACCACCCACACGAGTCATCCGCCCCCAGCTCGACGCAGCGAGCGGACGCAGCGTACGGCGAACGCCCGACCCGAACAGGGCGCTCAACTGGTCGATGGCATAATCGAAGGCCGCCGCAGGACCGGCCTCTTCCACCAACCGCGCGCCGTCGCCGCCAAAGAAGCTCTCGATCACCGGCCAACCGAAGGGACGGATATAGTAAGCGCCCGTTTGGGCCTCGCGTGGGTTACCGTACACCGCGGTCTCCGATGCGAAGGGACTCCTGCCGGCGATCTTCAGGAAGAGCTTCTCGTTTCGTCCCAGTGGCAGCAAGCTGGCGGCATGACGCCATGGGTCAAGCTCGATTGGAAGCCTGATCGCCTCGCCGGCCAATACGGCAGTTGAGACGGTGAGAATGGCGGCCCGCGCCCGAACAACGCCGACGGGCGTCGTGACCTTCACCCCCTTGGGCTCGATGTCGATGGATTCAACGGGGGTTGCAAGGCGGAGCGCCACCCGCGGCGGAAAGCTGCTCGCGATCAGCGAGCCGTAGCCGATCGGCACTCGCCAGTTACGACGCGTCGAGGCCTTGTCATAGGCCATATAATCGATGACCGAGAGCCGCTCCAGGCTCGCGCCGCTACCGAAGCCGCCGATGGCTCGGATGTAGGGGTTCCACTCACCATCCGGCGCCAGGGCGTCAGCCGCGCAATCGCTCGCCGGCGGCGTGGAGCCGAGCTGCTGCATCCAGGCAGCATAAGCCTGCCTGGCCGCGGCCTGCTGAGCCGGCGTGAAGCCGAGATCGCGGTATTGAGTCCCCCAAGCCTCAGGCCGCCGGTCGATGGTAATCCTGGCGGCTTCGGCGATCATGGACCACGCGTTACGATCCGCCGAATGCAGCAAGCCGCAGCCGAGATCGAGAGCGAGCCCCGAGAGCTCGAGGGTCAAGGCGCGACCGCCTAGGCCAGGGCTCGCCTCAAGCAAGAGTATCGAGAGTTTGCTTTGTACCAGCCGGCGGGCGGCGCCGATTCCGGCCGCCCCGCCGCCAATGATTACGACATCGACGTTTGTACTCATCAGGCGAGCACCTGCACGATGCTCCGGTCGTCACGCGCGGCAAAGGCGCGACTGAACTGCTGTCCGGACCGCACCAGACCTCGAGCGCTGTTGAGCCGGATGGCTTCGTACCTTCGAAGCGCCTGCGAGGCCCTGGGCCCGCACACACCACCCATGACGGATTGGGCAAGAGCCTCGGCGTCGTTCAGCGATGCGCTGAATCCGCTGCCCGTCATCGGCGTCGGGACGTGCGCCGCGTCTCCGACAAGAGCGATACGCTCGTTTGCCAGCCGCTCAGGAACGTACTCGGCGATGGGGGTGCCAATGACCGCGCGTCGCGCGATGCAGTCTAGAATGGCGTCAAGCCAGGGAGTCGGCCACCGTTCGCGGGCTTCATCGGCCAGTTCCCGAAAAGTCTGATCAGGGATGTCGATGGATCGAAGGGAATGGTGAACAACGGAGCCGACCACGCACCCCTTGTCTCTGAGCAGTCCGTTCCGGCTCGCATCGTACCAAGCCCAGCCGAGCTGACGTGAACCGCGCTGGGCCGAACCGTCGTCGCCTGGCAGCGGGTAGCCGAGGAGACAGCCGTCCGTAGCCTCCAGGAAAGCGACGTCATGAGGCCAGGGTCCACGCGGCGGGATCCTGGCTTCGGGGGTGACGCCTAGCCAGATCACGTAGCCAGCGAAGGTCGCGTCGGATTTCCCAGGCGAGACGCTGCGGCGCACTACGCTGCGGTGGCCATCGGCCCCGATGAGGATATCGCCCCGGACGGTTTGGCGGTCGGATGTGGTCGCCCAGGCACAATCGCTGTCCTGCCCGACACCATCAACCGTGGTGTGCTGATGAAGCGTAATGTTCGGGTCCATCTCGACGGTCGCGCGGAGGCTGGCATGGACCGTCGTCCATGTCTGAACGCCATGGGCCAAAGCATTCTGTGGTGCTGAAGGGCCCCCCGTGATCCTTTCGAGGAGACCGTGCTCCACTTGGAGGGCAGCGCCCGTCCGACCGGAAGCCTCCGACCGCTCCAGCAGCGTCACGTCCATGCCGCCGCGCGACAGGGTCAGCGCGGTCATCAAACCGGACAGCGATGCGCCGACGATCACGGCCTTGCCGTGGCCGCAGGGCCTGTTCTCGACGGGGAATGCCTCGCTTGGGGCGGCGTTCAATATCATCTCCATAGTAGATCTCTGCATGCGACTTCTGAGGGAGGACGCGAGAAGGTCGACGCGCCTCCACACCGACCTCAGAAGAGCGAAATTCCTGTCAGTTCGGCGAGCTTGGCCGTGAGCTGATCTTGGAAGGCGGGGTCCAGCACCTCTGCGGCAGGCTTCTGCTGTTTCCGGTGATGCCAGTATCCACCACTGATTGTCGCGGCGGGATCGTTGCTGATGGCGAGCCAGGTCTGGGTGAGATGTCCCATCTTCAGGTCGTCGGGGGCCCCGGAACCGCCCATTTTGGTGGGCACCCAGCCGGGATCGACGGCGTTGCTCAGCACCTCCGGCCAGTGCCGGGCGACCGCGACGGCGAGCGCCGCGACCTGGAGTTTGCTTTCGCAATAAGCCTGAGTCGCGTCCCAGCGTCGCGTAGTCCAGTCGATGTCCTGCAGCGAACCCCCGCCGCTGCGATGCATGCCGCTGCTGAGATAGATTAGACGATTCGGACGCTCGATCAGTGCGGTCAGCACGTAGGGGGCGAGTGTGTTCACGGCCAAGGTTGTCGCGTGGCCCTCCGGCGTCTCGCCCCGGCTCGGCGCAAGGTAGATGCCGGCGTTGTGGATGACAGCGTCCATGCGTCCGATGGCGTTCACCTGGTCGGCGATCGATCGGGTCTCGGCGGCGCTCCTGAGATCCCCGATGACAATTCCCGCGCAACGGGGACCCAGATCGGCGACTGCGGATGCTCGCTGCCGAGAACGCGCATGCACAACGACGTCATTGCCCTCGCTCATGAGATTGCGTGACGCGGCGAGGCCGAGCCCATCGGTGGAGCCTGTGATGAAGATGCGACCCATGGAGCGTCCTTTCTGAAGCTGGCGAATCTCCGAAGCGAGAGAGGCGCGTATGACCTCTCTTGGCTTCGTCCCTAGTCGGGAATGGCAAAGCCGTGGCTTGCGAGATTCAGCGAGTCCGGATCGGGGCCGCCGCGCACGCCGGTGTCGAGGGCGTCGATCGCCGCGATCTCATCAGCCGTCAGGGAGAAGTCGAAGACATTGAAGTTCTCGGCGATGCGGTGGGGCTTCACCGACTTCGGAATCGCCGAGAAGCCGTGATCAAGGTGCCAGCGCAGGATGATCTGCGCGGACGTCTTGGCGTACTTCTGCGCCAGGGCCGTGATCACCGCGTCCTGGAGGGGGTTTTTCTCAGCGCCGCGGTAGGTGTACGCGCCGCCGATCGGCGACCAGCTTTGCGTAAGGACGCCATGTCGGGCATTCGCCGCTCGCAGGGCAGGCTGGGTATAGTAGGGGTGAATTTGGATCTGGTTCACCGCCGGCACGATTTCGGTACGGGAGATGAGTTCATCGAGTTTCGCCGGCGTCAGGTTCGAGACCCCGATGGCGCGCACACGACCGTCCGCGAGGAGCCTCTCCGCTGCCTTGTAGGCCTGTATAGTCTTGTCGAATTCCGAGGCGAGGGGTTGGTGCAGCAACCACAGATCAAGCTGTTCGAGGCCGAGCTTCCTGAGGCTGACGTCGAAGGCTCGCAGCGCTGAGTCGTAGCCATAGTTGGTAATCCACACCTTGGTCTCGACAAAGATTTCCGAACGATCGATCTCGGCTCGCCGGATGCCTTCGCCCACTTCCCGCTCGTTGAAATAGGCGGCGGCCGTGTCAATGAGGCGATAGCCGTCGTTCAGGGCAGCCTCAACGGCGGCCGTCGTCTCTTCCGGCTTGGATTGGAATACGCCGAGGCCGAGGGCGGGCATCTGCACGCCATTGTTGAGGGTGAGGAAAGGCTCTCTTGCGGTCATGTCACACCTATCTCGCTTGGTCGCAGTCACTAACTCGGCTGTTGAGGGTGATGAACGGGCCGAAGACGAGTAGTGGGCCGAGTTCCTCCATCACCTTCGCCACGTGAGGACTGTTGGCGTGAGAGTCGACCGCTTCCTGGTTCGCCCAACCGTCTATGATGTAAAACGTGTTAGGATCGTCCATCTTTTGATAGATATCGTAGTAGAGGCAGCCCGCTTCGCGCCGGGCAGGCTCGACAAACTGCAGGACGAGGCTGTGAACTTTCTCTCGATCACGCGTCTCGCAACGCAGTTCACAGATGATGTGCCGCTCTTCTGACTTCGTGCTTTCCATGATCTGCTCTTTCTGACGCATGCGCTGCGCCGGGTTGAAGCCGAGCTGGATAGATTTCTCCGCTCAGTTCTTGCCGGCGTAGACGCGGGTCACGCCGCCATCGACGACCATGTCGACCCACGGACGTAGCGGCTGGCGTTGGACGCCAGGAACACCAAGGCATCGCCGACATTTTCCGCCGTTCCGACACGCCCTACTGGTATCTCGCCGGAGACTCGATCGGCGTAGTCGGCGATCTGCTGCTTGGTCAGCGGTTGATGGTCTTCATCATCTGGGCGGTATACCGTTCACCTTGGACCGGCTGCTTGGCCAGCAAGTCGCCCAGCTCACGCAGATCGTCCGCGGTAAGCTCGACCTTGGCGCCGCCGACATTCTCCTCCAGACGGTGGAGTTTAGTGGTGCCCGGGATCGGCACGATCCACGGCTTCTGGGTCAGTAGCCAGGCCAGCGCGACCTGTGCCGGCGTGGCGTTCTTGCGCGAGGCGATGTTACCGATCAAAGCGACAAGCTTCGCATTGGCTTCCTTTGCCTCATCCTGGAAGCGTGGCAGCGTGTTGCGGATATCGCCTTCCTTGAAGGTCGTGCTGGTGTCGATCTTGCCGGTTAGGAAGCCCTTGCCGAGCGGGCTGAAGCAAACAAAGCCAATACCCAGTTCCTCCAGCATCGGAAGGATTTCTATTTCTGGCTCACGCGTGAACATCGAATATTCGCTCTGCAAAGCGGCGAGCGGCTGCACGGCGTGAGCGCGGCGGATCATCTGTACGCCGGCTTCTGACATGCCGAAATACTTGACCTTACCTTCAGCGATCAGGTCCTTGACCGCGCCAGCGACGTCCTCGATCGGCACGTTGGGATCGACGCGATGCTGGTAGAACAGGTCGATGACATCGGTCTGGAGACGTTTCAGCGATTGCTCGGCCACCAGACGGATTCGTTCCGGGCGGCTGTCGAGACCCGCCGCTGGGCTACCATCCTTGAACCCAAACTTGGTGCCGATCACCACCTTGTCACGGAAAGGGGCTATGGCCTCGCCGACCATTTCTTCATTCAGGGCGCCATAGGCTTCGGCCGTGTCGAAGAAAGTCACGCCGCGCTCGAAGGCGGCGCGGATGAGGTTGACGGCTTCGGCGGTTTCGGTGGCAGGACCATAGCCGAAGGTCAGACCCATGCAGCCTAGGCCGAGGGCCGAAACCTCAAGGCCGCCTTTTCCGAGTGTGCGCTTTTGCATGCTTGAATCTCCTTTAAGCGCCCCAATCAGGCAGGGGCTAGTTATTGATCGATCGCGAGGCTCGAAGGACCTCGACTGCGAGCGATTGGATCACCAAATAATCTAATGGATGCTCGGAAATGCCATTAGTGGGCATTATGCGCATGAACTTGTGAGGCGGGGTCAGCAATCGGGATGGCCTGCAACTGCGTCCACCAGTGGCTGGCGCTAGGCTTCTCGACTGCCGGCTTACATGTTCTGAGCCAAAAAATGCCGAAAGTCCGCGCGCGATCGCGGAAAAGCATTTCGCGTGTATAGGGCGTTGCGCAACTTGGAATGCGCCGAACAGGATGAGCTCAATGAGGCTCCGAGGGACCGCGCGATCGACGAACACACGTTCAAGATTTCACGCTTTCTACCAATGGATTGGGTCCTACTCGCGTGACTTTGGCGCTCGCAACTCCATGCGATTGCGTGCTATTATTCTCATGCACTTGTGATTAGGGCTCAGGAATGGAACGAACGGATGCCAACGATCTAGTGGCTTTTCTTGCAGTGGCGCGTGAGGGGAGTTTCACTCGTGCCGCCGCCCGACTTCGCGTGTCGCCATCGGCCTTAAGCCACATCATGCGTCAGTTGGAAGAGCGGTTGGGCGTCCGGCTCCTTTCCAGAACCACACGGAGCGTCACGCCAACCGAAGCGGGCGAACGTCTCCTCCGCAGCATTGGGCCCAGGTTCGACGAAATCGACGCTGAGATCGCCGCGCTGAGCGATCTGAGAGAGAAGCCAGCGGGCCATGTTCGCATCAGCGCAGACGAGCATGCCGTCACAACGTTACTCCTCCCGGCAATGCAGAAGATCCTGCCGAACTATCCTGACATCAACGTCGAGATTGTGACCGAGAATGGTCTGATCGACATCGTCGCCGAACGGTACGATGCCGGCGTACGGATCGGCGAAGTTGTGGCTAAGGACATGATTGCTGTACCGATCGCGCCTGATATGCGCATGTTGGCTATGGCCTCACCGGCCTACTGGGCGCTGCATTCGAAGCCCAATACCCCGCAAGAGCTGATGGCGCACAACTGCATCAACATACGGCTACCGACACAAGGCGGCCTCTATGCCTGGGAATTCGAGAAGGCTGGTCGCGAATTCCGGATGCGGGTTGAGGGACAGTTGATCCTAAACAGCATTATCCAGATGCGCCAAGCGGCCGTCGACGGCTTGGGCGTGGCCTGCCTCTCTGAGGAATTCGCAAAGGCTGACATCGTTGAAGGGCGATTGGTGCCGGTCCTATCCGATTGGAGCACGCCCTTCGCTGGCTATCACCTTTACTACCCAAGCCGACGCCAACATACGCCAGCGTTCAAGATCCTGACTGAGGCCCTTCGTTACCGAGCGGCAAGTCCTTCACACGGTGGTCCGCAAGACTCCGCGTCGGAGGTTTCGGACCGAACCGAGGTGAAGTTCCGGCGCCCCGGGAAAACTGGACGAAGGGCCTAGCCACCCAACCAAAGAATGTCCGTTGGTCTTCTAGCGGCTCTCGAACACCGCCTTTACGACGGGGATCGCCGAGAAGACGTTGGGCCAACCCGTGTAGAAAGCAAGATGAGTGAGCAATTCGGACACCTGTGCACGGGTTAAGCCGTTGTCCATCGCGCGGTTCAGGTGGTAGGTGATCTGAACGACTTGACCCGCAGCGATCAGGCCGCTGACAGTGATGAGACTGCGGTCGCGCGGCGCCAGGTCTGGACGCAGCCACAGATCCTTGAATAGCAGGTCCCGCGTATAGTCCACGACACCAGGGGCGACGGCGCCGGAGATTTGTTGGGCAGTGGCTTCGCGCTTGGCCTCGGCCTCCTGATCGATCGGTAGGAGCTTCGGTGCGGCGGTCGGCAGTTGCTCAACAGTCACGCCTCGACCAGCGAAGACGGTCTTCGCGACGCTCACAGCCGACAACGCGTTGCCCCAGCCGGAGTAGAACGCCAGATGCGTGATGATCTCCGAGATTTCCGCCGGCGTGACCGCGTTATCGAGGGCTCTGTTGAGTTGGGAGGGCATCTCCACCATCTGATTGCGTGCAACCAGGACAGCCAAGGTAGCGATGCTGCGATCGCGCGGAGACAAGTCGGGACGCGACCAAACCTCGCCCAGCAACGATTCAGCCATGTAACGTTCGAGAGCTGGGGAGACCGAGCGGACGTCTTCCAGGCTCGGCGTGGGTGTGTTCGACATGGGCGTTCTCCTGTTAAGCGTTCGCGGGACGGCAGGCGGATGGCAGAACAAAAGACAGCGCGATCTAGCCGGGCAAATTATTCGCTCCAAAAGGAATGCGCCTCCGTCTCGTAAAATGATATGGCCTGGAAACCCCGGAGATTAGACCTCCGATACTGGATGCGGTTGTGTCTCTGGCTCATCAATCCAACCCTCCTTGCGTGATCGCACTGCTCAGCGTCGAGTCTCATTCGGGTCTAGTTCAGTCCACGATATCGGCTTGAGCCGCGCCGGCCACAGCGGTGCGCGACCGAACCAAACCATAGCGAAAACGGCTGCCAACCAGATGATGTTGTGAGGCGGGATCGACAGCGTTCTTGCAAGTCGCTCAGCACCAATGGACAGGGGTCGAGCGATTGCGCTATGTCATGCGCTGCTTGTGGATCGCACGCGTTCAGGTTGACGTCGAGCGTGGCGCGGCAGCCAGCCAGCCAGCCAACACCGCGCGGCTTCCTCACGGTCCCGGGCACGGTAAGACGGCGATCGTGTAACCGCCTCCCCCAATTTCTGAGCGAGATCTTGAGTTCGTGTTAACCTAGCGCTGGAACGCGCCCCTGGGGTGCGCCACTGCGCACTATTCGTGAGCGCCCTTCACAACCGCATGCGAATAACAACATCTGGTTTCATGTTATGCCGCGCATTAAGTTTGGCGCCAGCGGTACTCAACCAGAGACTTGCACCGAATTGAAAGTAGCGGGACTCGTTGCGCCGGCGACAAGACGCATGGATGAATGATGATTACTCGGAGACACATGGTTGCTGCCGCCGGGGGCCTTGCCGCAGTCGCTGCGACGAGAGGGATTATGGCGCAGGAGAGGAAAGTCACTATGCAGATTTCGCGCGTCGGTTTACAGCCGTCCAGCAAAGGCCCCGCCGAATATTTCACCGGCTCCGTGCGGACAGATACGCGGTTTCAAGGTACCGCTCCCGCGCGGATTGTAGGCGCGACGGTCACATTCGAGCCGGGTGCTCGCACAGCCTGGCACACGCATCCGCTAGGCCAGACTCTGATTGTGATGTCTGGCTGCGGATGGGTGCAGGTCGAGGGCGACCCGAAAGAGGAGATCCACCCCGGCGATGTGGTCTGGTTCGCTCCCGGCGAAAAACACTGGCACGGCGCGACCGCCACCACGGCAATGTCCCACATCGCAATAGTTGAGGCTCTCGATGGGAAAAATGTCGACTGGATGGAAAAAGTCACCGACGCAGATTATGCGGGATGATTCCCGACGCGGCGCAGCCGCTGCTGTACCGGATCCCTCCGAGGTTCGATCTTCAGATTACCCTGAACTCCTCGATACGAGGTTGCTTCAGATCGGCTTCAAAACGCGCGTATGACCAGGGCCATGAGACGACCTTGCCCTGCTTGTCGAAGTACCAACTCTTGCATCCCCCGGTTACCCAAACCGTATGCTTGATTGCCTCTTCGACCTCGGCGTTGAATGTGTCGGTCGCTTCTTCAGTCGGCTCGACCTCACGATAAGTCCCATCGGCCAACTGCTTGATGAGTTCCATCGCATAGCCGATCTGAACCTCGGCTGTGCGCAGGAACGAGAAGTTGCCGATCGGACTGTTCGGCCCGCCGACGAAGAACAGATTGGGGCACCCTGACACGGCAACCGAGCGATATGCCCGGCACGAATCCTTCCAGCGCTGGTTGAGGCTGATTCCATCTCGACCGATGATCACCGCCGGGCGGAAGAAGGCGAACGGATCGAAACCGGTCGCGTAGACAAGCGCATCAAGCTGATGCAGGACGCCATCGCTCGTCCGAACCCCGACGGCCTCGATTCGCGTGATCGGAGTATCGACCAAGTGGGCGTTCGGTTGCTGTATCGCCGGATAGAACTTGTCCGAAACGATCAGACGCTTACATCCAGCCTGATAGGATGGCGTCAATCGTCGGCGAAGATCCGGATCCTGCACATTCTCTTCAAGATTCTGCCGGCACAGCCGCGCCATCTCGGCAAGGCCAGCATCGTTCTCTCCGACCAGAGACGCCGCGAACCTCTGATTGAACAGGTTGTTGAGATTCTGGTAAAGCTCCGCCATCTTCCGCGGTTCCGTCCGAAACGCTGTCTTCTTTTCTTCAGGAAACGGGTTGTTCGGAACGTTGACGATCCACTGTGGCGTCCGCTGGAACAGTGACACTGATGCCACTTCACCGACGATAGCGGGCAAAATCTGTGTAGCAGTCGATCCCGTGCCGATAATGCCGACACGCTTGCCGGCGAGCGGGATGGTATGGTCCCATTTCGAACTATGGAAGGCTACTCCGGCAAAGCTGTCACGCCCTTCGATTTCCGGTAGCACAGGCTTGTGCAACACGCCGGTCGCCGCGACGACGACATTGAACAGGCCTTCGTCGCCTCGTACGGTCGCAATCCGCCACATTCCATCGCCGACAAACTCGGCCTTCGTGACTTCGCTCGAGAACCGGACTTGTTCGATAATGCCGAGCTGTTCCGCCACCCCCCGAAAATAGGCGTGAATCTCCGCAGCAGGCGAATACTCGCGGCTCCATTCGGCGTTCGGCGCAAACGAGTACCGGTAAAGGTGCGAAGGAACGTCGCAAGTCAGGCCAGGATAGGTGTTGTCACGCCAGGTCCCTCCCACATCGTCGGCACGCTCGAAGATCGTGAAGGCTATCCCTGCTCGCTTCAAATTTGCCGCCATCGCAATGCCGGAGGCGCCGGCACCAATAATGGCAACCTCGAACGGAGCTCGTCCCTTCTTCGTCATCTTTGCTTCTTTCAACAGTCCCGTTCGACGGGCATTTCGATACCTATTGATTGAGATCGACATCTCTGGGAACCGCTCAATTTCGCGGATATCCTCAATCTGACTTTCCGCTCAGGACTTGATCGAGCAATTCCCAGCGTTCCCCCTTGAACTTCATGAGCTGCAGCTGCTCGATTGGTTCGAAATCCGTGGCGCTGGTGTTGACGAGAATTCCCGGCAGCAATCCTTGCAGCTGAAGATCCTTGATGCTCGCTGCCTGTTTCATCACGTTCTCGCGCGTGAGATCGTCGCCACACTGCGTCAAGACGTAAGCGAGCGTCTGCGCGGCGCTGTACGCATAGATTTGCATGTTGTCCGACCTATCCGCTCCTGGCATATACTTTGCTAGAAAGTTGAGGTAGGCCTTCATGCCGGCATCATCTTTCCATTGCGGATCCACAGGGTCCTTCAGGTAGACGACCGAGATGATGTCCTGACCGTTTTCGAGACCCGCGGGCTTCATGACGCTCCCGATCGAGGTCGAATTGTTCGGCAGAATATGAAGCGGCTTCCAGCCCAGCTCGGCGACCTTACGGATGGCCTGCGCCGCGAATTTGGGCGTCGCCACATCCACAAAGACGTCCGCATTCTCCGACTTGAACTTTACGATCTGAGACTCGACCGTCGGCTGCGATGTCTCGTAGCTCGCTTCGGCAACGATAAGCGACACTTTTTCCCCAAGACCGTCTTTCAAGCCTTTGAGGTAGTCCTTTCCAAAATCGTCATTTTGATAAAGAACCGCGATCCGCGCATCCGGCTTCGTCCTCAATATGTATTTTGCGTAGATTCTTGCCTCGCTTTGGTAGCTAGGCTGCCAGCCCATGGTCCACGGGAAGTGCTGCCGATCGTTCCATCGCGTTGCGCCGCTGGCGACAAAGAGATGCGGTACCTTCTTCTGATTCAGATACTTTTGCACGGCCGCATTGGAAGGCGTCCCCACCAGCTGAAAGGTAAGGAGCACTTCATCGGCCTCGACAAGCTTTCGGACCTGCTCGATAGCCTTCGGCGGGCTGTACCCATCGTCGTAGGTGATGAAATTGATCTTGCGGCCATTAATTCCGCCATCGTCATTGATCTTCTTAAAGTAGGCCTCTTCCGTTTTTCCGATTACGGCGTAGGCCGAAGCAGGACCGCTATAGGGGCTCAATTGACCGATCTTGATCTCAGTGTCGCTTGCTCCGACATCATACTTCTTTTGCGCAGACACGGAGCCAACGCTTGCTGCAAGCAGAACCAGCGCAACCGATAGGGACGGCGTCTTCCGATTTACAGAGCGCATTATGGCCTCCTTCGTTTCCTCTCGGCGGGCCCCGCACGAGCCTTCGCCAAAGCCGATCGATGATGCATTTCGTCAGATGGACATCTCAGAACCCTTCCTCGTTACTCGCTCGGGCTTTGGTCAGAGACGGCCAGATCATCGAGGACCGTCCTGTCCGCTTTTCCAGCACCGCGACGCGCGCTCCCCATATTCGGTCGAGAAAGTCCATTCATGTTCTGCTCTTGCCGCTGGCTGGTCTTTGACCAGACCAAGCTCAACGCGAGCCTCCTCTGATGCTGGCGCCGCTCATAACCTGGGTATATTGCGACTGCTTGAGCCGATCCCACTCCCCTACTCTTGCGACGCCTTCGCGCAATTTGACTTTCTGAACGCGTTCTGACGGGGTTTTGGGAAACTCGGTGTAGAATTGCAGATAGCGCGGAATTGCAAAGCTTGGCAGACGACCGTTACACCACTCGATCAGCGCCTCGGGCTCCAGGCAGTGATCACGCTTCAGAATGATGCACGCCTTGACCTCGTCTTCTCCGGCCTCCTCGTCCGCAGGCACACCAATCACCGCCACATCCTCAATCGCGGGATGCTCCCGAATCTGTTCCTCGACTTCGAATGACGAAATGTTTTCGCCTCGTCGCCTCAGAGCGTCTTTGATGCGGTCTACGAAATAGAACCAGCCCTGCTCGTCCTGTTTGAGGGCATCCCCGGTATGAAACCATTGATTTCGGAACGCCTCGGCAGTCTTCTCGGGCATGCTTACGTATCCTTGGTTAAGGGTCCAAGGCTCCCTTGATCTCACCACGAGCTCGCCGATTTCGCCGGTCCTCACCGGCAAGTCCGTTTCCGGATCGACAAGCTTGACGTCGAACCATTGTTTCACCTGTACGCCACATGCACCCTTTGGACGGTGGATGCCGTATGGGGCCAACATCGGCATGCAGATCTCGGTTTGTCCGAACGCCTCCACGACCTCCATCTCGCCAAATCTTTGCTTGAACCGCCCCATCATATCGTGGGGCGTCGGTGCAGCGAACATGCAACGGAGATTGTGCTTGCGATCGCTCGCTGTCGGCGGCTGCGCCATGATGAACGGCAGTGTGACGCCAACCGAGTTCACGATCGTTGACTGACTGTCGATCACCCGCCGAAGCCAGTCCGTCGCACTGAACTTTCTGAAGAGAACGCATCGAGCGCCATAGATCAGACAGGGATATATCGTCAGAAACTGCGCATTGCCGTGGAAGAACGGAAAGCTCGTGGAATAGACATCATCCTTTGAGAGCTTGACCAGTTGCGCATCCAGCTCAGCAAACAAATACATCTGAGCATGCGGCATCAACACACCCTTCGAAAGCCCGGTCGTTCCCGATGTATAGAGAATTGCTCCGAGGTCGCGGGGACTCACGTCGACGTCAGGATCGCTGGAGTGGTCGGAATTGAGCTCCGAAAGGTCGTGAACCTCGAGCGAACCGCCGCTAGCTGCGGGTTTTGGGATGATGGAATCATCAGTCCACGCCACAATTCTCCTCAGATACGACAGCCGTGGCGCGCTTCGTTGAATGAATTCCAATGCATCGACGGGAGCAACAATCGTCTCCGCGCGGCAAACGTTGACCTGATGCTCGAAGAAAGTGCCGCGATAGTCCGGATTGATCGCGACTTCGACCGCGCCGATCTTGTTGGCCGCGAACCACAGAAGCACGTACTCAAGGCAGTTCGGAAGGAAGAGAATGACGCGGTCGCCCTTGCCTATGCCAAGTCTCTGAAGACCGCGGGCCAGGCGGTTGACGCGTGAGTTGACGTCAGAAAATGTCAGCGCGGGCTGGTTCGTTGTCCATTGCAAGAAGGGACGATCGCCGATGCGAGCCGCTTGATGTTGCAACACAGCGGACACCGTCCACTGCTCTTTCGGAAATCGAGGCGCGAATTCCGGATAGTACAGCATCGGCAATCTCCTGAGGTGATGAGAGCGAATCGACACAGCCGGCACCTAGCCATCTCGACAGCCGCCACGTCAGAGAGCGCAAACGTCGATGGTTTCCTCACGATTTTTGCGACTCTTCTTAAGTCGGGAATTATTCTAATTCATTTTAGATGTCAATCCGAGCCCACCTCGAAATCTAATTTAATTTAGAAAACGGATTTTTGGAACGGCGTCGGACGTCCCGACGTCGAACAGGTCAACAGATTATGGAAAGCGAGACACGAAGACGGGCAGCGAATCTGCTGTCCCATGAACCTCGTGATACGCAGTTTGACGTGGGAAACATCGGCGGGTCATCCGCCGCTAGGCCTGCAAACAAATGGGACGAACCTGACCGAAACGCCGACACCTTGTTCAGCCGGAAGCGGCAGGCGCTTGCTTCCCGGCGTCACCCGGTAGCCTGACAGCCACACCGCCGACGTTGAAGTCGAACTCAAAGCGTTCGCTGGCATGCGAGGGGCTGCTATCGACTGCTCCTCAAGTCGGACCGTCACTTTCAGACACGCGGCAACTGCTCTTTAGGGAAACGCGCCGCCATCAACTCAATTCTTCGTGCGCCCGCGGACTGCACCCCTACCTCGTTTCGACGCACTGACACCGTCCATGACCATCTTTACGAAGAAGTCGGCCAGTTGCTCCGCGGACAACCGGCCGTTCGGACGAAACCATTCGGGCGCAGCGTTGACGGCGCTATAAATCAAAAGCCGGTAAGCCCCCGGGTCGATTCCAGGATCTAGTTCGCCGGATTTCATCGCTGCCTTGATGAGCTTATCAAGGAATTTGCCATATCGATTGTATTCGACCTTGATCCGCTCGGTCGTTTCTTGCGAAACTTGTCCTATCAATCTCGCGGTAGCCCGAGCGTAGTTGCTTTCGGCCAGCATCAGGAGCAGGTGTGACCGGATGGCAGCCTCAAGGCGCTGTCGAGGCGTCGACGATCGAGGAAGAGCCGCGACGACTTCTTGCGCGCGACCAAACGTCATCTCGACGCCCTTCCTCAGCACTTCTTCGACCAGTTCTTCTCTCGAGTCGAAGTGATAATACAAACTGCCGGCATGAGTCTTGGCGCGCGCAGCGATTTCATTCAGAACCGCATGGGCATAGCCGCGTTCCGCGATAACAGCCGCAGCTGCATCCAGAATTTGCCGCCGCTTCCGCTCGCTGCGCGGCCTTGATTCGATGCTGGATCGCGTATCCACCTGCTCTAGAGCCCCTTTTGAGAGTGATGCAGCAGACCCTATCAGCATTCGCCACGGCCGTCACCGTTGCTCACCGCTAAGACCGCTGTCATGCCGCTCAGTATTTTCCTGCGCCGCAGGACCTGCGGAAGCCTGCCCCGGGGAGGCTCGACCCGCCTGCGCGGTTGATTTCTAATTCGAATTAGGTTTAGAATTCATCCAGGGCTTCGGAACGCGCTCCATCGACCGCATGCTGACGCCCGACGTCGCGGAGTTGCGATTGCTGGTCGGTCGAGACGGGCTTCCGGATAGGTCCGAGGTCACAAGCACGCACTCGGTGCGAGCAAGAGGAAGGTCTAGCTCGACTGAGTTCTTGCAGAATATTGCTCCAATCCAGGATCTTTATATGACTGTTGCCGATGCGTTGAAGTCTCGCAGATCTGTCCGGGCGTTCTTGAAGAAGCCCGTCGCGCGGGATTTGCTTGAGACAATTCTGGTTGCAGCGGGGCGGGCGCCGTCCGGTGGAAACGTACAACCATGGCATGTCTGGGCTCTGGCAGGCGACGAACTGGCACGTTTCAAGGCGCTGATCGCCGCGCGCATGGAGGTCACCCCTATGGGAGAAGGGACGGAGTATAACATCTACCCGCCGGGATTGACCGAACCTTACAGAAGCAGGCGGTTCCAGAATGGGGAGGACCTCTACCGGACGCTCGGCATTCCGCGCGACGAGAAGCCCCGACGCCTCCAACAACTCGCCAAGAACTACGAATTCTTTGGGGCTCCCGTCGGCCTTTTCTTCGCCATCGATCGCCAGATGCAGCCCGGACAGTGGGCCGACCTTGGCATGTACATGCAGTCGATCATGCTTCTCGCCGTGGAAAATGGGCTTAGCTCTTGTCCGCAGGAAGCCTGGGCCGCCTGGCACAAGACCATCGCGGAATTCATCGAACTGCCGACCAATCTTATGATCTTCTGTGGCATGGCTCTCGGCTATGAAGCCTCAGAGCATCCAATCAATTCGCTCCGGGCCGATCGCGCTGATCCTGCCGAGTACGTGACAATGCGCGGCTTTTGACCGGCGACTGTCGAGCCCAACAGGTCAAGCTATCCCCATTGAATGCGAGCAGCAGTCCTGATGAGCGAGATGAATATCCCTGGCCACTATTCCATCGATTGGTACGACGACGGTGCGGTATTTCGACTGTTGCGACCCGCGCGCTTGAACGCTCTGACGGTTCAGATGCTTCAAGGCCTCGCTGACTGCCTTGACCGGCTCGAGAAGCAGCGCGGGCGCTTCTTGATCATCATCGGAGAAGGCGATCGGGCTTTTTCGGCCGGGACCGATCTATCGGAACTCGCGGGCTTGTCCGCCGAAGCGATCGGGAGCAAAGGGCGCACGACAACCCAATTGTTCTACCGGCTGTCCAAGGCGCCGATCCTGAGCGTTGCCGCGCTCAACGGCCTTGCCTTCGGTGGCGGCCTCGAACTCGCGATGTCTTGCACGTTCCGGCTGGCTGCCCGGCATGCGCGGATGTCGTTACCCGAAATCAAGCTCGGTGCCCTCCCAGCCTACGGTGGGACACAGTTATTGCCAGCTCTCGTTGGCCCCTCTCGCGCGTTAGATCTGATGCTCACAGGACGATCGATCGACGCAGCCGAGGCGCTCGCCATCGGGCTAATCACGCGCGTGGCGGATTCTGATGAACCTCTTGCGGATCAGGCTCTGACTTTCTTGCGCTCGATAACCCGGTATAGCCAGCCCGCCATCGATGGGATCCGGGCATGTGTGAATGCATCCAGTCCCACCGTGACAGTTGCCGGGCTTGCGGTCGAATCCGACGTTGCGTCGCGGGTGGCCGCCGGTCCCGATGCTCTGGAGGGCATCCGCGCCTTTCTCGAGAAGAGGCCGGCCACCTTCACACACAAATAGATCGATGCCGACCGACCAAGTGGGGGTGGCGAGCTCCTGCCGCCCTTTATGGCGGGCCATAGCGCGCGAAAAGAAGCCGTAGCTCCGCGCCATTATCTCTTCCTGCACCAGCTCTCACGGAGTGGCTGCCGCCGGTGATGACGTTCAGACCGCGATCGACACAACAGCGCTATAACAAAGGCACAATGGCAGAGAACGCTTCGGAACCGGGCGAGTGGAAGATGTCAGGCGTCATTCGTGTTGTCAGACTGACGACTGACGTCGGGATCGCTCCGGCAAGCTCTGCCTGGCGCAGTGCCGTAGCTTCCGTCCGTTGAGACAGTCCTCCAATTGCATCGACGACGTATTGGACCTTGTGACCCGCAGCAACAGCGTCCAACACCGTCTGCAAAACGACCACCTCGGCGGCAAATCCCGCAATGACAAGCGTCTTGCGCCTATTGGATGCGAGCGCTGAAACCGTCGCCTTGTCCATGAACGGACCTGTCAATGTCCGCTTCAGGGTATTGGCCTGCGTCGCGTAAGGCAGAAGCTCCGGTATCAAGATGGGCTCTCCCTTGCGCTCCGGCACCACACTGAACAGCATTGGAAGCTTGAGGACAGTTGCGACTTTTGCAAGTGCCGCAGCGGAGCGGCCCAGGACTTCGGGAGAGACTGTCTTGCTGCCCGCAACCAGCGAGACTTGAAGGTCTGCGAAAAGGACCTGCACGTCGTTGTAGTCGATCCGCGCTCCTCCACGTGCCGTCACCCTATCGCCGCTGGCTTTGCCTTGCGCCGGCACCATCGTGGGTGCGACGGCCAGCATGGACGCGGCAAGGCCCGTTCGGAGCAAATCTCGTCTTGCAAGTACAGTTTTCATATTGTCGTACATTCCACGCTTATGAATGTTGGAGGGGGATGACTTTCAGCAAAAAAATCGCTCACACGGTCATGACCGAGAAAATGCGACGGTTACGATGCCATCAACTTCGCCGCCACTTCCTTGGGCATCGAGACCATGGCGTCGTGGCCGGTCGGGAGTTCGGAATACTTCCAGCCATGTTCCTTGGCATAACGAGCGGATGCCTCGATATTCGGAAGTGCAGGCGTCGTGCAGCGAATAAACTGCTTTGGAAGATTGCCACCAGGGGGCCCCTTCAAGACCAACGGAGTATCATAAGCCTTGAGCGGCATCGGGGTCATACGGCGGTCGACCCAGGCGATCTGAGCGGGGTCGGATAGCCCGAAATTTTTGGAGGATGGCGGCGCGATAGCCCGTGTGCCGTTCACATCGATCGCAGCATCCATTCGAGCCTTACGAACGTCTGCTGGCGCCTCGCCAAAGACCGACACGCCGTTCGATCCCATCGGGGCATCGAGGTAGACCATGGCGCTGATACGGTCGGCCATCCGGTCGGCCACACCGCTGATCACGTAACCACCGAAACTGTGGCCAACCAGAACGATGTCGTGGAGCTCCTCAGCCACGATGACACCGGTGACGTCGTCGATCAGTGTATTCAGATCGATCGTCGGATTGAGGAGATGCGCGCGTTCGCCAACACCAGTGAATGTCGGCGCAAAGACCCGATTGCCTTGCGCTCGGATGATGTCCGCGACCGGGCTCCAGCACCAACCGCCGTGAAATGCACCATGGACTAGGACGAAGGTTCGTCCCGATGCCGCCGCCGCTTTGCGCGCCATCGCGACGCCGGCAGCCAGCGAGAGGGCAGCCGCAAGGCTCAAAAGGCTTCTTCTTTTCATGCGCTACTCCACATTTCAAAGCGGCGAAGACTGGTTCCCCAACCGTCGCTTCTGAACGCGATGGCCGTTCTGGAAATCGGATCGTCCTCAACATATTCGCAGCAGAACTCAGCGATTAGATGGATAATGCGGCATGCCGTTATTATCATTTGTTATGAATAAGCAGGGACCGGGCGATGAAGCGGGAAGACCTCGGAGACATCATGAATCTACTTGTCGTCGCGGAGGAAGGCAGCTTCACCCGCGCGGCCGTCAGGCTCGGCATGTCCCAATCGGCCCTTAGCCAGGCTATGCGTCGGCTCGAAACCCGACTCGATATCAGACTTCTCGATCGAACCACCAGAAGCGTCGCGCCCACCGAGGCTGGCCGCCAGCTGATCGAGACACTGCGCCCGGCACTGGACGAAGTGTCAGAGAGGCTTGCAGCCGTCACATCGATGCGCAACACGATTGGCGGGACGATTAGAATTCTCACACCAGAGCGGGCTGCTCACACGATCCTTTGGCCCGCGATCCACGATATCGTGTCGCAACACCCCGCGATAAACGTGGAACTGACCATATCGGGCCGTCATACCGACATTGTCAGCGAACGCTTCGACGCGGGGGTCAGGATCGGAGAAGAACTTGCCAGGGATATGATCGCGGTTCCGATCGGTCCTGATCTGTGTATGGCAGCAGTGGCGTCACCGGATTACCTGGAGAAGCGCGGCGTCCCGAAAACCCCTCATGATTTGGCACGCCACGCCAGCATCGGTTATCGCCGATCCGCAACAGGCGCAATTTATGCTTGGGAGTTCAACAAGGATGGACTAGGCGTCAAAGCGCGTCCTCAAGGCCAGCTTGTGTTTAATGATGCTAATTTACTGATCAAGGCTGCGTTGAAGGGACATGGGATCGCCTTTGTTCTGGAAAGCAGTGCGGCGCCCCACCTTGCTGACGGCTCACTGTGCCGCGTGCTTGAAGACTGGTGTCAACCGTTCGCCGGGTTCCACCTCTACTATCCCAATCACCGGCAGAACTCTTCTGCCTTCAACCTGATTGTTGAGCGATTGAGGCATCGGAAGGCTCCTTCAGCAATGCAATAGTTCAGGCTATCGCGTTTGCCTGACCACCTCGTCTCCGGTTTCAATTCCTTGTCGTGGCGGCCGAGACGCGCGGCGCCAAGGTCAAGAAGAAGCTGGAGATCGATCCGCTCCAAGGTGCCGAGCCGCAGCACTTCAATCCCAATGCGCCACGACGAGCGCCTCGTCGATACGACCACCAATCAGGCTTCCGAGCGCTGGCCTATCTTGCAACTACCGGATCAGACCACGCTGCCGCCGCCATCGACGGGCAGGACTTGCCCCGTGACGTAGGTGCTGAGCATTGAATAAATGTAGGCCTGAGCAGCTTCGGTGGGATCTGCGGCGCGGCGAACGGGCAGATGCGAAACCGCCATCTCAACATATTCGGTCGGCATGTCCTTGACGACGTTCGTCAATGTCAGTCCGGGAGACACGGCGTTGACACGGACAGGCGCAATATCGACAGCGAGCGCCGCGACCAGCCCCTCCACCGCACCGCCCATGGCGGTCGCGAGCGGGAAGCCCTTCTGTGGACGCTTGGTCAACATGCCGGATGTCAGCGTAATCGAACCGCCGGCTGATATCGTCGGACTACCGTGCTTCGCGGCAGCGAATGCTCCCCAGAACCGTACGTCCAGCGTGGCGCGAGCCGCCGTAAGATCGATCTCGGTCGTCGACCTTGGGCTCATCGTACCCCAGTCCCCAGCCGTGACTGCCAGATGGTCGAGCGACGACAGTGTGGCAAAGAACGCCGCCACGCTTGCCTCGTCGGCCAGATTCACGACAGCCCCGGTCGCGCCTGGAAGCGCCGACAGTGCCGCATCAATACCGTCCTGCCGGCGTGAGCCGATAATGACGTCGGCGCCGAGCTCATGAGCCAGCGTGGCAACCGCGAAGCCTATGCCGCTTGCGCCGCCGATAACGGCAACACGCTTGCCTTCCAGCGTAAAAACCTTGCCACCCATGGTATCAATCCTTCGCTTGCGAGAACGGGACGACGCGATCAACCAACTCGGCGACGCGAATTGACCTCAAGAGGTAACTCGATCAGTATCCGGGGATGTCCCCGTTTTCCTAAACGGGGATATCCCCGTTTGCAAGAGGCTATTCTGTCAGTGACTTCCAGAAACCCGCCCAAGTTGCGCGCGGATGCCGTGCGCAATCGCGAGCGCTTGCTTGAAGCAGCACGCCGGGCGTTTGCTCGCGATGGCGCCGGGGCGAGTTTGGACGATATCGCTAAACAGTCGGGCGTAGGGTCCGCGACCCTCTATCGGCACTATCCGACGCGGGAAGCGCTCATTGCGGGAGTCTATCGCCGCGAGGTGGAACGGCTTGGTGAACTTGGGAAAGAGCTCGCAGCCTCTAAGTCCCCCATGGAAGCGCTGCGGGGCTGGATGATGGCGCTAGTGGATCATGTGGTCGAAAAGCAGATCATCGCATCGGCATTGAACGAAGCCGCCTATACGAGTGCAAGGGTGATCATCCACGGCACAATGCAACAGCTGATCGAACGAGCGATCGAGAGCGGGGACTTGCGAGAGGACATCGTCCCGTCCGATTTTCTCTGGGCAATGATGGGGGTTTTACAGGCGGACAAAAGCGTCAATCTGGAAGAAAGCGCGAGGCGCTTGGTTGATCTTTTGCTTCGCGGCGCAACCCGTTCACGCCCTGAATGCTAATTCGAAGGCGCACGCTCTGATCTGCCCCCACTGCTCTTCTTCGCGCTGGCCTTCTGCCGCGTATTGGCCTCGTCGGGCGCCAGCGCCTTCCAGTTTCGAACCAGATCCAAAAGACCGGGAAAGCACCGGTTCAGATCTTCCATGCGTAGACGGCTGCGCCGCTCGAGGCCGTATTGTCGTTGCCGGATCAGACCGGCTTCGCGCAGCGCCTTGAAATGGTGCGTCAACGAAGATTTTGGCCTGTCAAAGCCAAACCAGCTGCACGTGTGATCATAAGCCTCCGATTCCAGCAGAAGCTTGCGTACGATCGCCAGGCGGATCGGATCGGAGAGCGCGCCCATGATCGTCTCCAGCCGCATCTCCTTGGCGACAGGTTCGGGCAGAGGCTCGGGAAGATCATCCACGGCTGCGCATCCTATGCAGTTTTGACGAACCGATATGAGCGGTGTCTTACACCCCTGTACGAGACTTGTCGAACTATGATATGTACGACAAAACTCGTACAGGAGATTAGTATGACCACGTGCGATATTGGACGCCCTTCAAACACGTCACGCAGCGAGCCGCGCCCATGGCGCATGTGGAGCTCGGCCTGGGTGGTCACCGCAGTGTTCGTCCTGTCGAATTCAGCGACGCCGCTCTATATCTATTGGCAGCGGACGATCGGCTTTTCATCAGGCACACTGACGGTCATCTTTGCGGCCTACATTTTGGGTCTACTGGTGACGCTGTCGCTGGCCGGTCAGCTTTCCGACCGCTATGGCCGAAAGCCGGTTTTGATGCCCGGCTTGGCTGCCGCAATGCTGGCATGTGTGCTATTCGCGACCGCGACGACAGTCGGCGCCCTGCTCGTCGCCCGCTTCCTGTCGGGCGTCGCGGTCGGCGTCGTGGTGTCGGCAGGCATGGCCTCCGTCGTCGATCACGGCGGCCCGAATCGTCGCCGGCTGGCATCACTGATCGCGTCAGTCGCGATGGTGCTCGGCGCCGGCCTTGGCCCTCTGTTTGCGGGTTCGGTTGCAGTTCAGCTCGCGGAGCCTGTCGTATTGATCTTTACCGCGGAGCTGATGGTGTTGGCGTGCACCGGCCTTCTGGTGCTTGCGCTGCCGCAAAAGCGGCTCGATCGCAACTCCGGCGATGGCTGGCGGCTGCGCATGCCGAACGTTCCGCGCGCAAATCGCCGGCAAGTCGCATTCGGCGTCGCGATCTTCGGCCCCGGCATCACCGCAACCTCCTTCGTGCTGTCGCTCGGACCATCGCTGCTTTCAAAGCTGCTTCATGTCACTAGCCCTCTTATCTCGGGAGGAACGGCCTGCGCCATGTTCTTGACGGCAACAGGCGTTCAGTTCGCGCTCAGGCGGCTTCCCATTCGAACGATCATGCTGATCGGTGCGGCCGCAACCGTCATGTCCATGATCAGCATCGCGGTTGCGGTCGACGCGTCGCTGGCGGGTCTGTTGATCCTCGCCGCCTTGCTCGCCGGCGCGGGCCAAGGTCTTGGCCAGCTCGGCGGTCTTTCGTTGATCGGCCTGCACGTTCCGGCGGAGCGCCGCGCAGAGGCGAACGCGGTCATGAACTTTGGCGGATACATCCCCGCCGGTCTGCTTCCCGTGCTGACGGGCTATCTGATCGACTTTGCGGGGCTCGCCACCGGCGCGACCATTTTTGCCGCCGCGCTTGGCCTTGTCGCTGCGGCCGGCGCGACCTTCGTCCAGCTTCACCTCAGGGAGTAGAGGCGCTCCCTTCAATAGATCTTTCTTGGTCTCCCGGTCCACACGTCATGCGCACGCCAGGTTCTAACCAATTGAAGACTTGTGCGGATCGCGGGTCTTGGTGCGCCGAAACCCGGGTGCGGTACCCACGCGTATTCAGATTGCAAGCCTTCGATTTTTCGCAATGGTTTCAAAAGCCGTTCCGACAGTTCACCGGCCGGATGTCACCACCGACCAGAAAACGACGCGACAAACGCAGTGCACTTAAGGCGTAACATTGCCGTCGAGAACCGCCAACCGAAACGGCTTGATCTCGATCTGTTGCCAAACCCGCTCTTTGACATAGGGCTCCCTCGCAAGCCAGGCGTCGAGATCGGCCCGGCTTGGAAATTCGGCGAACACGACCGATCCGATCATATCCCCGGCATCATCGAGAATCGCGCCAGCGGCGCGCAATTCGCCCCGTTCAACCATCGGCTTGATGGTCGCGAAGTGAGCTGGCCGTACCGCCGCGCGGTGCGCTTTCGCCCGGTCGTCCCTGCCATCGTAAGCCAGCACCAGAAACTGCATAATTTGACTCCTTGTCCATCCGTCCCCCGCGTATGTGCAAAGGTGGAATGCGTCTTTCTGTCAGCGCTCGGGGGCAGCCGCGACATGCGCAACCTCAAAATGCTGGGCGAACCGGTCGTAGTCCGAAAGAAGTTCCACGGCACGAGGCTCGATCTTGGCAACATCGATATCGGCTCCGGCGAATTGCCTGATGTCATCGGGCGAATCCCAGAGGGTAACGGCGAGAAACTCGACCTGATCGCCGATTAGGCGGCGCAGGAGTCGCGCACCACGATGTCCCGGCATCTTCTGCAGCGACGGAAACACAGTTTCGGCGACATGCCTGATGTAATCTGGAGCGCTTTCTGCGTCGGCGCGTCCGCGCCACAGCCGCGCGATCACTCTATTGCACTCCCTCGAACTATGCGAACTGGCGCACTATTGCGCACGCCTGACGTTGTGCTTCCGTGAGCATCGACAGATCCCCTCCCCCGTTGACTTTCGACTAGAGGATCAGCGCACGCGCGTATTGGTAGAAATTGCGAGTCGTCCTAGTGGGGAAGACTCTGGAGTATCAGTTGCGGAGGCTGAGCACGACAGGCCACAATTTTCTCCAATACCGGGGACAAATTGAAGCCGAGATAGGGCGCAAGGAAACAGTCTCAAGGTGCTGATCGCATGTCGCGGCTCTTCTACCACCTGCAACCGGAAACCCTGACGCTCGAGACAGAGGTCGTGAACGCCGACGCAGGTCGCGTGATGCTGGCTCAATCGCCGTTCTTTCCGGGCGGCGGCGGACAACTGCCGGACAAGGGCATGATCTTCTGGAATGGAGGCGAGGTTGCCGTCACGGGCTTCGAGCCCCATGGGGGGCGGATATGGGTTGTCCTCGCCGAAAACGTTGAACTTCGGGGCACGGTCGAAGCGGCCGTAGATCCGCACTTCCGCCAGATGATGCGTGAACTTCACACCGACACCCATCTCCTGAACGCGTTCGTCTACCAACAGTTCAATGGCGCGCTGGTGACGGGGGTTCAGATGAACCCGGATGGGACGGCGCGGATGGACTTTGACCTACCCGATGCCGACAACGAGCGGCTCCGTATGCTCGACGCGCCGATCAACGACGCGATCAGACAAGACCTTTCAGTCGGCGACAGTTACGTTCCGATGGATGATGCGATCGATATGCCCGGTCTGATCAGGACCCGAAGCGTCGCCCCGCCGCCGACCTTGGACGGAAAGATTCGCATTGTCGAGATCGCAGGACTCGACCGCCAGGCCTGCGGCGGGATACACCTTGCTTCTACCGGTCGCTCGCGCCTGGTGCGCGTGCTCAAGATCGATAACAAGGGACGTCATAACCGTCGCGTGAAGATCGGCCTCATCGGATTGGCGCCAGGAACCTAGACGCAGAGCGCCCTTGCACCCGCCCAACGCGCGATCAAGTCGAGGCAGAGGAGAACCCGGCGGCGCAGGCCGGGTCAGTCTGGGGAGAAACCCGCACAATTAGCGGCTAGATCGAATTGGACCTCGACGAGGTCGTCGCCACAAAAGCCGTTTCCCTCATGAAGAGCAGTGCAATCAAGCTCACAAGAGCCGCGGCGACAACGTAGAAGGCGGGCGCGAGGTTGTTGCCCGTCTTCGCGATCAACCATGTCGCGATGAACGGCGCAAACCCGCCGAAGATCGTGACCGCGCCGTTGTAGGCCAGCGACATTCCGGTCGAGCGAACGCGGGTAGGATACAGCTCGCCAAGCGCGGCCGGCGCGGGCCCGGTGAATGCCGCAATCAGTACCGCCATGCTGGACTGCACGATAACCAACGTTCCGATGCCGGGTGCGTACGTAAGCGCTGCGATCAAAGGATAGGCCAGGATTGAGATTGCGGCCGCGGCGCCCAGCAACAGCGGTTTGCGCCCGACACGGTCCGACAGATGGCCGAATACCGGCGCGAGCACCATCAGCACAAGAAGTCCAACACTGTTGGCAGCGAGGGAAGCGGACTGCGCCAACCCCAGTTGCCGCGTTGCGTAAGTCGGCATGTAGATCAAGAAGAAATAGGTGCACACCGTCCAGACGATCACCAGCCCCAGCCCGGCGATGAGCTGCCTGCCTTGGCTGGCAAGCACCTGTTTCAGCGGACTTTGCTCACGCGCGGTTCCGAGCTCTACGAATTCGGCGCTCTCCTCCACTTGGCTGCGAATGTAGAGACCGATCGGCACGATGAGAAGGCCGGCCAAAAACGGCACGCGCCAACCCCAGGCTTCCAGAGCTTGCACCGGCATCAACCCAGTGACCGCCGCGCCCACGAGCGAGCCCACCACCAGCGTGGCCGCCTGGCTTGCCTGCTGCCAACTGGCGCCGAGACCGCGCCGGTCGGGCGGCGAGTGTTCCATCATGAACGAGGTCGCGCTGCCCAATTCGCCGCCGGCGGAAAATCCCTGAATCAATCTGGCCGCGACGACTACGAGCGGCGCTACCCAGCCGGCCGTCGCATAGGTGGGAGCGAAACCTATCATCGCCGTGCCCAATCCCATTAGCACGATAGTGATCAGCAAAGCCGATTTGCGGCCCGCGCGGTCCGCCAGGCTCCCGAGCACCACCGCCCCGAACGGTCGCATGACGAAGCCGACGCCGAAGGTCGCGAGCGTAAGCAAAAGCGAAGCCGTGTCATTGCCTGCGGGAAAGAACAGCTTTGCGATCGTGCCCGCCAGAAATGCATAGACCACGAAATCGTACCATTCGAGCGTATTGCCGATCACCGCAGCGACCATGGCTTTTCGCCGGGTCGCTCCGGTTCCTGCAACCGTGGAAGGCATCACCTCTTGATACGTGCTCATCTTCAACTCCGGTTTGCCTCTGCCGCGCTGTTGGCGACGCGCGCAAGAAATTGGCTCGCCGCTTGCAGTTCGCGCACGGCGATCCACTCGTCCGGCTGATGCGCCTGTTCGATCGAACCTGGGCCCATGATCACAGTCGGAATCCCGGCAGCGTGAAAATGCCCGGCATCTGTTCCGAATGGCACCGAGATCGGGACGATGGCGGCGCCCGTCAGCCTTTCGATCAGAGCTTCCGCGGGAGCGTTCGGCTGCCAGCGAAGCGGAAAGGCAGTCCCGAGCCGTTCGCTGATGACATCGGCATCGGGGACAGCCGCTTTCATCTCCCGACGAAGGTCGTCAACAAACCGCGCCACGCGACAGCAGACCGCATGACCATCGACCTCGGGAATCGGCCTGAACTCCCACGCCAGCGTGCAATTCGGCGCGACCGTGTTCAGCGAAGTGCCCCCCTGAATCGTCCCGACATTCAAGGTGGTGTAAGGCGGCTCGACGCCCGAATTGCTGCGCAGCTCCTTCAGTTCGGCGGCCATGTCGAACAGAAACGACAGGAAGCGATGCGCATAGTCGATGGCATTGAGGCCGGCGGGCGGGTTGCTCGAATGCGCGGCCCGACCGCGGAACGAGGTACGCATCACGAATGCTCCTTTGTGGATACTCACGACTTTCATCTGCGTCGGCTCTCCCACGATCGCCAGCGAGGGCAGCGGAAAGTGCTGCTGAAGGTCAGCGATCAGGCGGGGAACGCCGACGCAGCCAAGCTCTTCGTCGTACGAGAGCGCCAGATAGAGCGGGCGATGCAAGCGGTCCGGCAGCAGCTCCACCATCTGCTCCAGACAGCAGGCAATGAAGGCCTTCATGTCGCACGTGCCGCGGCCGTACAGGCGGTCTTCGGCCTCGCGCAAGACGAACGGATCGCTGCTCCAGGCCTGCCCATCGACGCCGACAACGTCGGAATGACCCGAAAGGAGAATGCCGCCTTCGGCTACGGGCCCCATCGCACAGATCAGGTTCGCCTTGGTCCCGCTGTCGTCGTACGACAGGCGGATCGTGCAGCCGGGCCGGTCGAGCATGTTCGCAACGTAGTGAACAAGCGACAGGTTCGAGTTCTGTGTCGACGTGTCAAACGCCACCAGATCGCTCAGAATTGACCGCGCACTCATGCTCTCGCCCTCATGGCGATGGGACGCGACTTCAGCCTCTCCTCCGCCAGCCAGTCGGCGGCGACGTTGGTCGCAACACTCTGCACTTCCGCCTTGCGATAGATCGCCGCAAGCGTATCGCCGATGTTCCGGACACGCCGCTCGGTCTCCTCGTGATCGCGATGCAGGCGTTCCATCGCGAGCTGGATCATGCCACCGCCGTTGATCACATAGTCCGGCGCATAGAGAATGCCTCTGGCACGCAGCGCATCGCCGTGATGCGGGCTCTCGAGTTGATTGTTCGCACCGCCGGCAACGATCTTTACCTGCAAGCATTCGATCGTCCGATCGTTGATCACCCCGCCGAGCGCGCAGGGAGCGTAGATGTCGGCCGGCGTGTCGATCACGGCCTCGGGATCGACCGGCGTCGCGTCGAACATGGCTACACATTTCTCGACAACATCGCGCTTGATATCCGACACCAGCAGACTCGCGCCGGCGTCCGCGAGCAGGCCGCACAGGTTGAAGCCGACGTTGCCGAGCCCCTGCACCAGCACGCGCCGACCCCGCACGTCTTTCTTGCCCCAGACGTGATTGGCGCTCGCCTCGATGCCGACAAAGCAGCCGAACGCCGTACGCGGTGACGGATCGCCGCTGCCTCCGCTTTCCTTCGGCAGCCCCATCACGTGAGGGGTCGAGCGCCTGATCTCCACCATATCGGCCGCGGTGGTGCCGACGTCCTCGCCCGTCAGATAGCGGCCGCCCAGCCCGTCGATGAAGCGGCCCAGCGCATGCAGCAGCTCCGGGGACTTCTGTGTAGTCGGGCCTGCAATAACAACCGCCTTGCCACCGCCGAATGGCACATCGGCCGCGGCCGCCTTATACGCCATGCCACGCGACAGCCGCAGCACGTCGCGCAATGCGCTCCCTTCGTCGGCATATGGCAGTATGCGGCAGCCGCCGATCGCAGGACCCAGGACCGTACTATGGAGCGCGATGATCGCGCGCAGTCCGCAAGCCGGATCAGAAACGAAAACGACTTCCTCGTGAGAGTCGAAAGCATCGCAGGAAAACACCATTCCACGTCCGTCGGTATGCCGCCCCATGGCGTCAGGCAACGCGACCCATACCGTAAGGGCGACACCCGATATTGTGGAAAGTTGCGATTTCAGCGCGAACCTGAACGTGGAGCGAGAGCTTCTCCCCTGCGGCCCGTGCAAATTCCAACGATACACACGCAGGCCTCTTGATCATCCTGCTTTGGAAACGCGGGAAATGTTGATGGACCTGGGCCTCGCCGGCCGCAAGGCGTTGATTTGCGGTGCGTCGCAAGGGCTCGGCTATGCATGTGCGATGGCGCTCGCTCAGGAGGGTGCACACGTCACCTTGTTGTCGCGGCGACGTGCCGCGTTGGAGAACGCAGCAGGCTGGATCGAAAGGGAGGTCGGCGTTCGGCCCGGGATTCATCACCTGCGATCTCGCAGCAACCGACGATGGCATGATAACAAACGGGTTCGGCCGGATCGTCAACATCACCTCGTTGACGGTTCGCACGCCCGTCGAGGGCCTTGAGCTGTCGACCGCAACGCGAACGGCGTTGACGGGCTACGTCGCAGGCGTGGCCCGCCAGATCGCGAAACGCAACGTCACCATCAACAATCTATTGCCAGGAACCATCATGACCGGGCGCATCAAGGAACTCGGCGAGACCGCAGACCATCTGATCGCCAAAGGTCCCGGCCGGCCGAGGTGGGCTTCCCGAAGAATTCGGCGCGGCATGTGCGTTCGTGTGCAGCAGCCGCGCATCCTACATCACGGGCCAGAACCTGCTGGTCGACGGCGGGTTCTGTTCGTTCACTGTGTGATGGAGATAGGGAGCACCGCCCTGGTCCAGGGGCGTGCCCGCCGGCGGCCAATCCGGTTGGGCGTCGCAAGCGCCGCATGGGAGACAGGCTAGACGAGACGTATCGTCTCGTATAGATATGAAGCCATGTCACTGCTGTCTCACCCTGCGGCCGATAGTCCGCGCCGGTCCGCCCATTCGCACGCCGCCATATTGGAGGCGGCGGCCGATTTGGCCGGACGACAAGGCTATGCCAATGCGTCGATCGAACGGATTGCCGAGCAAGCCAAAGTCGGAAAGCAAACCATCTACCGCTGGTGGCCAAACAGGGCCGCACTGTTCATCGAGGTTTATCGCGAGCTGGTACCCGCCGACCTCGTTGCTGACGACACCGGTAGCCTTGACCACGATCTGGAAGCGCTTCTGACCCGGCTGTCGGAGCTCTATTGCAATACGCCTGCCGGCAATATCCTGTCCGGCCTCATCGCGGAAGCGCAGACGGTGCCGGAATTGGCGGATCAGCTGCGAGAGACCTATGTCGTGCCACGTCGCGCCATCATCGGCTCCATCTTTGCGCGCGCACTCGCAAGACGCGAAATCGATGCCTTGATCGACTCCGAGCTTGCAAGCGACCTGATTTCCGGCGCGGTCTGGTTTCGCCTTCTGCTGGGAGAGCGGCAGCTCGATCGCAAGTTCAAGAAGCACCTGATCGACGCTGTCCTGCAAGGCCTCGCGCGCCGGCCGACGCAGGCGACGTCAGGATCGCGCGGGCAACGTCGTGGGCGCGAGCCGCGGCAGAAACGATAGTTCCATGTAGGAAGGGCAAACTGACGGAGACCGGCATGCCGCGGCGCGATTTGAGGAACCTGGCTCGCTTCTGGAATGACCCCTGCTCGCCCGGCCTGAGCCTGATGCATGCTGATTTTCAGACGCAGGAGTTCGCCCCCCACCGCCATGAAGAACTCGTGATCGCCATCACCGAAACCGGTGGGTCGGTGATCCAGAGCCGCGGCGTCGTCGACAATGCCGATACATCAGCGCTATTGGTCTTCAACCCGTCCGAACCTCATGCGGGATGGATGGGTGCAAGCCGTCATTGGCGCTACCGGTCGCTTTACCTTGAACAGAGTGCGCTCGACGAGCTTGCGCACGCGCTCGGAACCGATCGTATCCCCTATTTCACCCGCAACTGGATTGCAGATCCGGAACTGGCCGCAAATCTGCACGCGCTGCATCACGCGTTCGACGGCCAAACTGATCCGCTGCTGCAGCGCGAGCTCCTCGTTACAAGCTTCGGGGTACTGTTCAAGCGTCACGGCAGCGGCGGGCTGCGGATCGAAACAGTACCGCACGACCGCGTGCGCATTGGAAGGGCGATCGACTACATCCGGGCTCGACTGGCGAAGCCGATCTCTCTCGCGAACCTGGGCGACATACTCGAACTTTCGCAGTTTCAGGTCATCAGGCTGTTCAAGCGGACCATCGGCATGACGCCGCATGCTTATGTCCTGCAATTGCGGCTCGACGCCGCTCGGTGCTATCTCGCGACGGGATCGCCCATTGGCGATGCCGCGGTCGCCGCCGGCTTCTACGATCAGAGCTCGCTGACACATCACTTCAAAAGAAGCTACGGCCTCACCCCGTTGCAATTCGCCCGCGCCGCGCGCAGCTGAGGCGAACCTTATCGCGAGCCTGATGTCGCCGGACACTCGCTCTCGGAAAGCGGGCGATAGGCCGCCTCGCCGGGGATCGTGCCGATCACCTCATACTGGTCCCAATCCCCCCTCGACTCGGCGGGCGCCTTGACGCGCGCCAGCAGCATGTCATGGACCATGGATCCGTCGGCCCGCGCGATGCCACCGCGCACAAAGATATCGTTGACTGGAAGCTCGCGCATCCTGCGCGCCACCTGGTCAGCTTCAAGCGTCTCGGCCTCGTTGACGGCTTTCAAATAGTGCAATACGCCGGAATACACACCGGCCTGGGTCATGCTCGGCATCGCCTTCCTGACCGCAAAGAAGCGCTCCGCCCATGCCCGTGTCTGCTCATCCCTGTTCCAATCATTGGTAAGGATGAAGCTCATGCCCTGTGCGTTCGACAATCCGAGCGCATGAATTTCGGTATTGAACAGCACCAGGGGAACGAGCTTTCCCTTGAGCCCGAACTCCTTCGCCTGTTTGATGCCGTTGAGCAGATCCTGACCGGCATTTGCGAAGGCAATGACGTTGGCACCCGAGTTCTGTGCCTGCAGCAAAAAGGATGCAAGATCGGGCGAGCCGAGCGGATGACGCACACTTCCAATCACCATTCCGCCGGCGGCGGGAACGAACCTGCGCACATCACGTTCGAGTGCGTAACCCGCGGCGTTGTCAACAACCAGCACGAACCACTTGTCGCCGCCCGAACGGACCACGCCTTCCGCAATGCTCTTCACCATCGAATAGCTATCGTAGGTCCACTGAAATCCGGTCGGCGAGCATTGCCGACCGGTCGGATCCGAGGTGATGCCGGTGGAATAGATAGCGATCCGCTTCTTGTTGCGCGTGATTTCCTGAACGGCGAGCGCGGCGCCGGACAGCGGAACATCGACGATCGCGGTCACGCCTTCGGTGTCGATCCAACGATTGGCGATCGCCGCAGCGACATCCGGCTTGTTCTGGTGGTCGGCACTGACGACTTCGATCGGCCGGCCGAGCACGCTGCCGCCGAAGTCGGCAACCGCCATCGTGGCGGCGGTCACCGAGCCCGGCCCTGAAAAGGAGGAATACGCGCCGGACATATCCGTGAGAACGCCGATACGGATGACATTTTCGGCCGCCGCCAAACCGTGCACGCCGACGAGGAACAAAAGCGCAGCGATCCAGGATTTCATGTCGGTCCTCCTCCTACCGGCTTTCGGCGCGGCTTTTTTCCGCAGGAGAAGCGGCAGACGGTGGCTGCGTATTGGCAATAATTGCACACCGCCCAGACCGGGCGTCGTCCGCTGGCATCATCGGCGTCTGTACCAGGTCGTTGTGAAGGGCCTGCAGGCCCTGCTGTCCATCAGGTGAGGAGTCCGCAACCTGGGCGTTCAAGCCAAGCACTGGAGGGCTGTCATTTGCCACGACCTTCCCCCAGAATGGCAAGAAGGCGCGCGCCGGCATCGGCCGAGTCCGATTGCCTGGATCTCTTGGCTCATCATTTTCGCTTGGAACGATCTCATCTATTTTCAGGAGGTGGCCCGACAAAGACGGCTCGTCCCGGCTGACGACCGGCGCCGATTGGGCCCTCACCCAAACACGACCCCTCTTATGTGCCACAAGTGATTGGCGCCCTTCGTTGAAGCAGTTTGGTTCTGCGCCGTTCACAGTTCGTGACGTTAGAAACGAGGATGCGCGGTGATGAGGTCTTGTTCGAAGACGAAGACGTCAGGCCCCGTCCAACGATCTTGACCCGATAAGCTTGCAGCAGCGCCAGAAAAATGAAGCAGCAAGGATCGTCGACGAAAACAGTGCCACCCGGATGCAGCAGGAACCGAAATTGCAGATTTTTTGCCGCTCTTGAAGCTGTTTGCTCAGTCCGGTCTGCCCCTGTAACGAGATCTTCCTCTGCCAGCCGAGCGAGTAGCACCCGGCTCAAGGCAAGCGATCGCCGCGTGCTTCCATAATCGCAAAGCACCGTTTCATCGGTCCGCGCGAGCATCCGCAAACCCTTCCTGAGCGGGCTTCAACGAGGGCGCGATCTTAACGGCATTCGGCCGGGTTTCAATTTCCACCAATAGCCCGGCGCCAATCTGCATCATAGTCCGCGCTGAAGTGACGATATTCGTGCTGACCCAGGCATGGTTCGGTTGACGGGATTTCAACGTCTTCCAAACGCGAGGCGGCGCGTCGCTTGTTGTTTTGGCAATCAGTAAACTTGGGGGATCGGAATGATGAGGTCTGTTATTTCTGTTATCGCGCTTTGCGGCTTCGCCGTGTCCGCAGAAGCGGCGGATCTTGGTACCGGCTACTTCAAAAACCCGCTACCTGACTTGCCTGACACACTGACTTACGCCGGCTTCACTGTCTACGGAGTGGTTGACGTTGGCTATGGCTACCAAAGCCACGGTCTTGGCGTCAGCAGCTCGCTGTATTCAGGGGAAATGTACAACATCGTTGGCAACACGCTTCCCGCGACGGGGCCCAGCCGAGCGCGTTCCACCTCTGCTCTGACCGAAAACGCTCTGTCCGTCTCGAGCATTGGTTTGAAGTATGAGAAGTCTATCGGTTTGGGCTGGACGGCCATCGCCAATCTGGACACCGGATACAACCCACTCTCCGGCGAACTTGCCGACGCATGCAAGAGTTTGGTTCAGGGCGTAAATGCCGTGCTGAACAAAGGGGCTGTCGCAGCCTTGGGTGATGGCAGCCGTTGCGGTCAAGCCATCAACGGTGAATACTATGCAGGATTGAGCAATTCGGCTTACGGTATTCTAAAGATCGGACGCCAGCTGACGCTTCCCACTGAAGCGCTCGGCGCGTTCGATCCGCAAAAGAGCTCTATCGCTTTGTCGATGTTTGGCTGGGCGGGTGCGGCGGGAGCTGGTGCGGGCAGCACCGAAACGGCGCGTTGGGACAACTCTATAAAGTATGGCTATGAGTTCGGGCCGATTCATGCCGCGGCGATGTACACCGACGGCGGCGATGGCACGTCCCTTCATGGTACCGGGTACGCGGGCAGCGCTGGTGCGACTTACAAGAACTTCTCGGTTGAAGGCTATTACGAATACGAAAAGGGTGCGGTCAACCTTCAAGGGGGCAACCCCTTAGCCGGTTCGACCAATGTCAATCAGATGGAGTACTATCTGTCGAACAACGAAACCTACGGTCTGCTCGGTAAGTACGTCTTCGAATTCGGCAACGGCCCCAAAGATAACACCGGTTCCAAGCTTACAGTCTCTGGCGGCTATGTTCATACCGATATGAACGGTGCTGGACCCGGCATCGGCATGAGCTCGGGCACGACGATCGGCGGCTATATGCTCACGCTCGAAGGTCTCAATTTTACGAGCACGCGAACCTTGCAAACCTATTTCTTCGGCGCGAGATATGAGACCGGGCCGTGGTCTTTCGCAGCGGCCTGGTACCGCCTCACGCAGAATTCGTTTACCGAGCAAAACCTTTCCAACGGCACGGGCGGCTGCTCCGTGAACGCATTTGCCTGCGCAGGTAGTGCCAGCATGATCACCGGCCTCGTCGATTACGCCTTCAACAAGCACCTCGATGTCTATGCAGCGTTGGCGTACTCTGATGATGCTGGCGGCTTAGCGCATTCTTCGACATCGGGCAGCGCCAATGGCTACACCAACAACATCACGGCGTTGTCGGGCTTACGGGTGAGGTTCTGAGGGCCCCCCGTAACGGTTTTACCTAGCCGTCGAGCGAGGTAAAGGGGCAAGCGGCGCTTACCGCTTGCCCCACATTGGAACTGTCAAGCGTATACCCGCGCTGCAAGAATCCTACTGTGCCGCGGAACTCTGCAGGCCTCGCTCAGCAAGGCGCCGAGATGGAAACCGCCTTCGTCCGTGTCAGCCCGGAATGGCATATCACGCCAGCCCACACTCGTCCGCTAAGGACGTAATCATCCTATCGAGCACGGCAAGCCGAAACGACCCAACCTCGAACTTATGCCAGACCTTTTTTGTGGGCGTAAAGCTCCCCGCTCCACCAGGTATCAAAGAGAGCGAAACCGATCATATCTTTGCCTCTCCCGTTCGAGTTCTGAGACCTGTCGCGTCGTCAGCTTGGAAGTCGGGAAATGCTGTAATGTTTTCAAAGGCCGTTCTGACGTTTTCAGCGGTTTTGGCTCATTGAGATCGTTACGGAATTTCTCTTTGTCAGAATGGCGATAGCGAGCCCCATGGTCTCAGAACATTCGAATCGGGCGCGAGGAAGGTGCAAATCCCAGACCCACAACCACCGATACTGACATTCGCTGATGGCGACCATTTGATGCGCGATTAAATATCCCTCCCGCTTTCTATCCGAGATTGGCGCCATTTGCGTTGAGCAGCGCCCTCACATCTCTCCCATCAATCCGACGTGGCGCGATTTTCTCTTTAATCGCTATGACCGCGGCGTGACCGATCGCGTGCCCATATGAAAAGCACTGAGCCGTTACCCGCGCTGAAGCCACGGCTTCATGCTCGGCAGATAGGCAGCGACCCGCAACCAGAAGACCCTCGCCTCGCTGCGGAACGAAGCAACCATAAGGAATTTCATAGAAATCGTTCAGCAGCCATTCGACCCGCGGCCTTTCGCCCGCGTGCAATTCGATCGGCCAAGGTGAAATCGCTATTCCATCGGAAACCTTCGTGCCTCGCACCACATCAGCGTTCATGAGCCGCTTCACACCGGCGACCTGCCTGGTCTGGCGTACCCCGACTTGCACTCCCGTATCATTGATGAATGCATTTTCGCATCCGATCAGATTGTCGCGAAAGAAGCGGGCGTATTCACGCGTCTGCAATCGACCCTCGATCTCTGCTTCCGTGAAATCCCTCCAGGACAGCGTATTGAGTTCGCGACCATCCGAACCAATAATTCGCGTGCAATTACACAGAAGTTCGTTTGGACGCGTAGTCGTGAACAGCCACACTTTGCTGCGGGGTAGCTTGTAATCGCCCGTATTGTGTTTTGCCTTGATCATCGCCGAGACTTGCTCAGGCATGATGGTATCAGGGCCATATGTGTTCACAAATCTTTCGACGTTGACTCCCATCAATCGAAAAATCATGGTTGGATTTTGCACCCTGCCGTTGTCACCCACAAAATTTGGAAACCCGGCCATAGCAACGACATCGGCATCGCCACTAGCGTCGATCACAATCTTTGCACGGGCATCGATCGGACCTTGTTTTGTCCAAATGCTGAGGCCTTCGACATTATCGCCGTCGATGTTCACGCCGTTGGCGACGGCGTGAAAGATGGTACGGACACCCGCCTCGCGTAGCAGCCCGTCGGCGACCTCCCGCCAAATCAAGGGATCATGCACACGGGTCCAAGTCTTGCCATAGACTACCGGATCCGCAAGGCCGCCTTTCACTTCGAGCATTCGGCAGAATTCGTCTGCGAAGCCAAATACGATCTGCTTGGGCGGCCGCGTCCTGTCTTCCGTGGCTTCGTAAAGCCCGCAGACGGTGCTGGACAGGCCGGCGACAGCACCACCTCCGCAGAAACCATATCGCTCAATGAGCGTAACATCGAGGCCCTCGCGTGCGGCTGTGATGGCGGCTGTGACCCCTGCGGCGCCGCCGCCGACGACGAGCACATCGGTCTTCAATCGATCAACATTACGATGATCCACGATAACCTCCCGGCTCTGACATGTTCGTCATATCATGATGATTAAGTGACCTACCCGCGTGCCGGCGACGCCTGGTGCGCAATTTCGCGATCAAGAAGCCGCACTTTCAACCGGTAGCCTGCGAGTCCGTGTCGGAATCACGCGTGGATCCCTGCACATGCCGCAACTTTGCAAGGCTGGATCGAGCGCGTGCCGTCAGGGTTCTCTGGCGACCTGTGCCGGCAGCTTGGTCCAGGCAAAATCCGCGGGATTCGCAGCGAACGGTCCCTTTGCTTGGGCGACCAGTATTGCGCTGGCGATTGGAGCAAAATCGGCTCGGAAATGCACCGAACTCTTGTTGACCAATATCTTCATGTCCTCGGGCCTGACACCAAGGTGACGGTAGATCTCCCTGTCAAGCAACTGCATCTTGCCACTGGAAACCAATACAAGCACACCAGAGACCTCCAGGCACGCACAACGCCCGAGCGTGACCAGCCCCCCCATACTCATGGGTCCTTTCAGCTCGACCTTTCCGTCGCCGAGTGACCGTACGGTGCATCTTACAGGCAAAGGGGCATCGCTCTTTCCACCCGTATAGGTCGGAACGGCTGCTCCCAGAACAAGGTCGAGCTGCGCGCCGACGCCGGCTTTATGAGCGGCTTGTGCGGCCTGCGGATCGTACAGCAATCCTAACGCAATTCCCGAAGGGTAGCGCAAGCCGGCTTTCTCACTGATCAGAGCCCTCAGCATCCCCGTAGTATTGCTATCGCCACCCGCACCGGGATTGTCCTGTGTGTCGGCGATCACAATGGGTCCCGACGCAGACTCAGAGAGCCGCAATGCTTCAAGGACCGCGTCGTTCGGAGCAAGCAAACCAAGACGCCATCTCGATCGCGGGGCCTCGATATATTCGAACAGCCGCTCAACCGCGGCTTTTGCCGACGCCCCGTATCCCCAAACTCGCGGGCCACACGCTGGGATATCCGCTGCCGGAAATCCCATGGCGAAATTCAGGGTTACGTCATGTTCCCGTTCCAGCTGCCCCAACAGCTTATAGACCGACGAAGCCGGATCGCTTGTTGTATCCTGCAAGTTCACCGGAATTAGAAAAGGCACGCGGATGGTTTGCTTTGGGTCTCGCCCAGGTATCTTCAGCAGCCGCAACATGAGATTTGCGGCCCGCAGTCCGGTTTCGTGCATATCGATATGTGGGTACGTCCGGTAACACACCAGCGCGTCGGCGGCCCAGAGCATTTCCTCACTGACGTTTGCATGCAAGTCCAGGCTCGCCACGATCGGAATCTTCGGGCCGACCAGCGCACGAATCCGATCGAGTAGATCGCCCTCCGGATCGTCGATCTCCTCCGTGACCGCCGCCCCGTGCAGATCGAGATAAACCCCGTCGAGTCCTGAGCGCACCGCTCTGGCGACATCCTCCAGAATCACCCCGGTAATCCTGTCGTAAACGGGCTGACGGATCTGTGCGGATGCGCCTCCACCTGCCCAGCAGGAAGGAAGCAATCTCCACTCCCGCGCGAGCGCCGCCTCAATGAACCCCGAAATGGGAAGAGCCCGCCCCCGATGCCGCGCGAGCATCTCCGAGCCACGCGAGAACGCCGGAAACATCTCGCCGTTTTCAAAATAGGACCAGTCAGCCTTTGACGGACCGAACGTGTTGGTCTCGTGCTGAAAGCCAGCGACTAAGATACGATAACTCATCACTCAGACTTCTGCTGCGAGAAAGACGAGCGTCCGCCCAAGAGCGAGCGCGGAAGCCTTTTGCTGAAAGGTTTCCCGCTCCCAACAATTGAAGCCATGGTGCGTCTCGGGGTAGATAAAGAACTTGGCCAGAGCGCGTCCGCCGAAGCTTTTCTTGACCTCATCGACAGAGGTCATCGGAATCTGCTCGTCGTGATCAGCGTAATGAAACAGAATAGGCACATGAATATTTGTCGCGACGTCCAGCTGATTCTGAATTCCCCCGCCGTAGTACGACACTGCGGCATCAAGATGCCCCTCGGCTGACGCCAGATACGCGAGCCGACCTCCAAAGCAATAGCCAACTGCTGCCAACTTACCTGTCGTCTCGCGCATATCCCGCAGCGCTCTGGCCGCTGCACCAACGTCACTGACGGCCCTGCCAACGTCCGCGACGCGCCAAAAGGAAAGCCCCTCCTCCAACTCCGCGGCGGAGTATCCAAGATCAAGTCGCCGTTGCGACCGCCAGAAAATATCGGGCGCCAAGACCACGAAGCCCGCCGACGCATATTGATCTGCGATGGCTCTGATGTGCCGGTTCACACCGAATATTTCCTGGAGCAGCACAATTCCCGGACCAACACCCGCCGGGGGCAAGGCAAGGTAGCCCTCCATATTGCCGTCTTCAGTCTCAACACTAATCCACCGCGAACTCTCGGACATCTCTGACCTCGCTAGACTATGGTCGGCTTCGCTCAAGCAAAGAATGCATTTACCTGCTCGACATCGGACGTGAAGGTCTCGATAGAAGCGATTTTGTGCTCCCGGACGAAGCAGACTGTGGCCAGATGAACATCCAAACTCAACGCGTCCCTGCGAGCAGTATTGTGCAACGCAAGCGCAACATTTTCGGCGCTGATCAGGATATGCTCGAGGGTAAATTTTACTCCGTACGCCCCGATCTCCTGGAGCCGCGTAATGATCGCCTCAGCGCCGACAACATGCCCGGATACGAGACTGTCCCCCGGCACCTTCCATTCGGCACGATCATCAAGAAGCGATCGAAGGGTGGCCCAGTCGCGCCCCGCCAACGAAGCATGAAAGCTCTTTGCGAGAGCCAGCTTTTCAATGTGCGTCATGATCTCTTTATGCTAGATTTGACTTGATAATTCTGTGTAGCGACAGGCGGACCCCGATGGAAATCAGTTGTCACTATGCGACGCATAATCTGTGTTGATACCGATTCCTGAAATCCATGGCGGAATGTACATGTCGCGCTCGCCAAGCAGAGATGAGCGAAAAGGACCGGGTTCACCGTCTGGTTGCTCAGAGGCAGGGGCGCCAACAATCCACCGTTCAACCAGCGGAAGCGACAACCCATAGCATGCTGAATATTCGCGGTTCTGATCTTACGCTTCTGGTGTCCCTGAATGCGCTACTAGAGGAAGCGAATGTCACTCGCGCCGCCGCGAGGCTCAATATCAGCCAACCGGCGGTATCAGCGCAATTGGCACGACTACGTGAGCTCTTTGGAGATCCCCTTTTATTGCCCGCCGAAGGCGGGCGAGGAATGACGCTCACAACGCGCGCGCTGGAGCTGAAGGCCCCGCTCTTTCTTGCTCTGAAAGAGATGGAAACCATACTCAATGAACGCCCATCTTTTGATCCTCTGACAGCACAGCGTACGTTTTCCGTTGCGACCAGCGACAATGCCCTCGTGATGCTTGGTCTCAATCTCATTGCCGAATTGGCTCAGGGCGCCGGACCAGGCGTCCGGGTCTCGTTCCGCAATCCAAGACAAGAACTCATTGCGAACCAATTGGAGAACGGCGAAGTCGATGTGCTCATCGGCACAGCACGACTTGTGCCGGAGTCGATGAAAGCGAAGCCGTTGTTTCAGGACCGCTATGTCGTCGTTCAACGCAAGGGACATCCTCGCGGCACAGGGGCATTCAGCCTGGATTCTTATTGTAAACTAAGACATGTCCTCGTCTCGAACACCGGAGGTTCATTCGAAGGATTCATCGATGAACAGTTAAATCGAAGAGGCTGTTCTCGCAACGTTGCCGTGTCGGTACAGACCTACAGTGCCGTGCCGTTGATACTGACTCAAACAGACTATGTCTGCGTGCTTCCTTCAATGTTTGCTCGGCAATTTTCCGATCGCCTCGATATCATCGAACCACCCATGGAAGCCCAGGAATTTACGCTACTGCTCGCTTGGCACGCGCGGAATCACGCAAATCCTGCTCATATGTGGCTACGTGATCGGCTCGCAGCAATTGCGGACTCGGTGGCATCAAAGTCGAAAGACTTCAAGTCCCAGTTGCATCCGGGATGAAATCGCCTATTGAAGCAAAGGCTTTCGAGCGGTTTCGGACAAGGACGTAACCGCTATCAGCGTGACAGCCGCCATCGCCATAATATAGTAAGATGGAGAGATTGGATTGCCGGTCTCTCCAACCAACCACGTTGCGATGTAGGGGGCGGTGCCTCCCGTTAGCGCGACGGTGACGTTGTACGCGATGCCGACTCCGCTATAGCGGATCCTGGCTGGATACATTTCCGCGAGAGTGGTCCACAGAGGACCGCTTGTAATCGCGACAAACAGACTCAACAGCACGTGTGCTGCAATTGCTAATTTGAAGCTAGCCCCGCTCATGAATCCAAACAGTGGAATGGTGAGCAGCAAGAAGCACAAAGCGGAAATACCTATGACGGCCCTCCTCCCGATTCGGTCCGACAGCCATCCAAAAAGTGGTATCGTCACCGCCGCAGTGCACAGCGCGGCGATTGTGGAATAGGTTGCCTCCGTCCGTGTGAACGCTCCTTGGGTTTGCAGGTAAGTCGCTACATAAACGAAAACCAGATAATATACCGCAAACGCCATGGCGGCGACGCCGACTGATTTCAACACCGTGCCACGATTTTCTGACAGCACCTCTACCAACGGAATTTTCTTCGGCTTGACCTGAGCCACTTTAGATTCGAATACCGGCGTATCGTGCAACCGCGTTCTAATGTAGAATCCGATCAAACCAGTAGGCAGCGCTACAATGAACGGTATGCGCCACGCCCACTCCGACATTGCCGGCGGCAGAAAGAAGGCATTCATAGTCAGAATAATAATCGACGCGAGCAGCAAGCCGACTATCCCACCTACGGGCGCCGCACTGGTAAACAAGCCCCGGTTCTTGTCGTCACTGAACTCTGCGAGCATCGTTGCAGCACCACCTATCTCTCCCCCAGCGGCCAGCCCCTGAAGTAGCCTTAGGAGCACCAGAAGCGCCGGAGCGAGAACGCCAATTGAGAGATAGTCGGGCAGCACTCCGATCGCAAAAGTGCTTCCGGCCATCAAAGCTATCGACCACACCATAGCGGTCTTACGACCAGCGCGGTCCCCAATGTGGCCGAAGAGAATCCCGCCAGCAGGACGTGCAAAAAACGCAATAGCGAATACCGCGAAAGCAGCAAGCAAGCTGGCGAGCGGGCTCGAACTTGGAAAGAAGCGGTCGGCGATCGGCTTCGCTAAGTAGCCGTAGATCCCAAAATCAAAGAACTCAACCGCCGTCCCGATACCACTTGCGAAAATAATCTTGGAACGCTCATTACGAATTTTCGCGGCGTCGTCACGCGTCGGGCGATTGACTTCGGCCGCAATAATATCAGTCATCTAAAACTCCTCAGATTTGCGATAGGCCGCGGAATGCCGATTACGACGACATTGCGACAGAAGACTCGTGATTCAAAATCGATCTGCACTATTTGACGTATAACGCCGAATGATAGCTGTGAACGTCGATCTGATGTACTTAATCCGCGGACTATACCTATTCCACGGAGTGAAAACGGAGACCTGCGTTCATCCAGCAGGACGTGTGGTGCAGCGCGCTTAACGTACTACGATCGAAGCGGCTCGATCCAAGAATCAAGTGGTTTGGGCGCGAACTCGACACCCAACAGAACTCGATTCTCTGACTCGGCATTGCTAATAAGATCAAGTCAAAGATCCCTCAGCTTGCGCGCCGGGAAAGTCAAGTTCGCACGAGCGCAGCCGCCGCGGCGGACTCCAACCTTCTATCTGCGTCCCGAATCTCTGCTGAGCATCGCCGCCTTTTGGCAGCCGCGGCACCGACTGCCGTCCCTACACCGGCTAACATGCACAGCAGGAATATTTGAATAGCGCCACGCGAGATGCGGCGGGATCCGGGATCGCGTGACACTGGCAAGGAACGCATCCCTTTTTGCGCGAGGAACGATGCACCACATATTTCAGAAATTCATTGATCTACTTTCAACCGCTGGAGATGCTGTTGCGTTCGCTGAAACGATGGCGACCAACGCAAGCGAGCTTCGATTTATCTTGCTTTGAATACCTCGCGTTGCCGCACCGACTTAGCAAAGAACCGCTCATAATCTCGACATATCCAACTCATTGGGTCGCGCATTATCTGCGGAACCGCTATGAACACGTAGATCCAATCATCATGCGAGCTTTACAGAACCCCGAACCATTCAGCTGGGGTTCGGATCTTTCGTCGACCCATATCGCCTTGGCGCAGCAACTGTTTCTGAACGAGGCTTCAGAATTCGGAATCCGCCTAGGGTTTACTGTCCCAATTCACGATGGGCATGGCCCAGTTGCTGCAGCGAAGGTGGCGGAGTTTCCGACGATCGCAACTCCGCGCAATGCTCCGACAAGCCTGCCGCGACCATTATGGCTATTGCGCAAGATTGATCCTCTGCTCATCAGGCCTTCAATGGGCATCGAACTCCGTTGTTCCTGGAAACTGCATCGTGAGCGCCACCGCCAAAAAGGACGGCCCGGGCTTTCTCGCCCGGGCCAGTCAGTAGATCCCTCGGGAGGAGGGAGAGGGACGCTCATCCGTAGCTACCGACGTCCGCGCAAAAGCCGTCTTACCCGCGATCGCGGGCATCCCAAGCAGCTCCGCCGCGTTAAGGTACAAAATACGCTCAAGGCTGGCCGGTCTCAGAGGTAGCGTACGAAACCATGCAAGGTATTGCTTCACCGGAGCGAAAGGAAACGCGCTCGCGTAGATCAACCTATCGGTCAGCCAAGTATCCGCAGCGGTCGCATAGTCGACCATGCCCGGCATGTTTGACAGGAGGTAGTCGGGAGAAAGAAATAGGTTGGGTCGACGAAGTGCGACGTGGAGAATTTGGTGCACCCATGGCCAGTTCCCATGGGCCGAAACGATACGCAGATCGGGGAAGTCCGCGAGAACGCGATCCAGGCGCTCCGGCGAAGTAAAGCTCAAGTCAGGACCAGCGTTACCGCCAGTCATCAAGACCAACGGCACCCCCAAGTCCTCGCAATGCGCATAGATCGGATAGAGCCGCCGGTCATCTGTATGCATAGGCGGGACTGAGCCACCAGGCTCCAGATTGAATGCTTTGAATCCTAAGGCCCGCGTAGCGTTCATTTCCGCAATTGCATTTCTACGGTTTGATGGATCAATCGAAGCTATTCCAATGAATCGACCCGGAAACGCGTCACAAAATTCCTTCACCTCGTCATTAGAGACAAAGCCAAGCGCACCCGAGTTACGGCCGACGACGACTCCGACGTCAACGCCCGCCTCGTCCATCTCGGCAAGAAGCAGCGGGACGGATTTCTGCTGGGCCGCCGCCGACGGGACAAGACCAATGGATCGCGTGATTCGATCGCGTCGTTCGTCTCCTGCATACATGGATGTTCGGAGAAATCCCTTGAAGGGAGGACGAATGCGGAAATCGATTACTGGCATTTTAAGGTCACTTCAGATATCCAATGCTTCGTTTTCAATTCATCGTCGGGATCGAGAACTCCGCGCCTTCCTTGACGCCGGACGGCCAGCGCGAGGTGATGGTCTTGGTCTTGGTCTTGGTCTTGGTCTTGGTCTTGGTCTTGGTCTTGGTGTAGAAGCGGACCGAATCCGGGCCGTGCTGGTTGAGATCGCCGAAGCCGGACTTCTTCCAGCCGCCGAAGGTGTAATAGGCGATCGGCACCGGGATCGGCACGTTGATGCCGACCATGCCGACATTGACCTTGGCCGCGAAGTCGCGCGCGGCGTCGCCGTCGCGGGTGAAGATGGCAACGCCGTTGCCGTAATCATGCTCGGACGGCAGCGCCAGCGCCTCCTTGTAGTCATGCGCGCGCACCACCGAGAGCACCGGGCCAAAGATTTCTTCCTTGTAGATCCGCATGTCCTTGGTGACGTTGTCGAACAGCGAACCGCCGAGATAAAAGCCGTTCTCGTAGCCCTGCATCTTGAAGCCGCGGCCGTCGACGGCAAGCGTGGCGCCTTCCTTGATGCCGATGTCGACATAGTTCCTGACGCGGTTGAGCGCCTCCTTCGTCACCAGCGGGCCGTAATCGGCGGACGGATCGATCGAGGTGCCGATCTTGAGAGATTCCACGCGCGGGATCAGCTTTTCCATCAGCCGGTCGGCGGTGGTCTTGCCGACGGGCACCGCGACCGAGATCGCCATGCAGCGCTCGCCGGCCGAGCCGTAGCCGGCGCCGATCAACGCATCGACGGTCTGGTCCATGTCGGCGTCGGGCATAATCACGGCATGGTTCTTGGCGCCTCCGAAACACTGCGCGCGTTTGCCGGTCGCGGCTGCGCGCTCGTAGATATATTGCGCGATCGGCGAGGAGCCGACGAAACCGACCGCCTTGATATCGGGATCGTCGAGGATGGCGTCGACCGCTTCCTTGTCGCCGTTGACGACGTTGAGGATGCCGGCCGGCAGGCCCGCTTCGATCATCAGCTCAGCGAGCATCATCGGCACGCCGGGATCGCGCTCCGACGGCTTCAGGATGAACGCATTGCCGCAGGCGATCGCCGGCGCAAACTTCCACATCGGAATCATCGCCGGGAAGTTGAACGGGGTGATGCCGGCGACCACGCCGAGCGGTTGCCGCATCGAATAGATGTCGATGCCGGGGCCGGCGCCTTCGGTGTATTCGCCCTTCATCAAATGCGGAATGCCGCAGGCGAACTCGACCACTTCGAGGCCGCGCTGGATATCGCCCTTGGCGTCGGGAACGGTCTTGCCGTGTTCACGCGCCATGCAATCGGCGAGCTTGTCGTAGTCGCGCTGCGCCAGTTCGAGGAATTTCATCATCACGCGGGCGCGGCGCTGCGGGTTGGTGTTGGCCCACTCGACCTGCGCGTCCCTGGCGTTCTCCACCGCAGCGCGAAGCTCGGCCTTGGAGGCCAGCGCCACCTTGGCCTGGACGTCGCCGGTCATCGGCTCGAAAACGTCAGCCGTGCGGCCCGACGTGCCCTTGACCTCTTTGCCGCCGATGAAATGTCCGATTGAACGCATCTGGTATTCGGCCTCAACTATCTGGGTGCAGTGGGTGACTTGCACTTGCTGAAGAGGGGTTATTCCGAATTATCGGCTCGCAACAGCGGAAATAATCGTAGAAGAGGTACAGTTAAAGTGAACAAGATAGCTCTGCTCCCTCTGCTGTGTCCCGCTCAGTCGCACCGGGCTTATGCCGCCCGAATTGTCGCCAGGAACGATTCCAGCTTTTCTCGGAGCAGGCCGCTTTCCTCCGCGAGTTGTGCCGCCGATTTCAGCACCTGCTCTGAGGCAGTTCTAGCTTCTGTCGCATCTCTCTCGAGTGCACCCATGTCATTGGCAATATGCTGAATCGCGTTCGCTGCCCCCTGCACATTGCGGGATATTTCGCTTGTCGCCGAACTCTGTTGGTCAACGGACGAGGCAATGGTCGAATTAATGGTCGAAATGCTATCGATCGTGACGCCTATTTCGCCAATTGATAGGACTGAGTCGCGCGTTGCTCTCTGTATCAGTCCAATTCGAGACGTTATGTCACCCGTCGCCTTGGACGTCTGGCCAGCGAGGTTCTTTACCTCTGCCGCTACGACGGCGAACCCTCGGCCCGCCTCGCCTGCCCGTGCCGCCTCGATGGTGGCGTTGAGAGCCAGGAGGTCCGTTTGCTCCGCAATTCCTGTGATCAGCTTGATGACGTCGCCGATCTGCCCGGCCGCGTTCTGCAATTCGGTGATCTTCTCATCGGTCGCGCGCGCCTGACTCACTGCATGTGAAGCAATGTCCCCGGATTCCCGCGCCTGACGGCTGATTTCATGAACCGAGTTCGATAACTGTTCGGTCGCGGAGGCCACGGCCTGCATGTTGACGGCGGATTTTTCGGAAGCGTTGACAGCCTGTCCTGACCGCTCCTTGGCCGCGTGCGCGACACGCATCAGCGTCGAAGCAGAATTCTCGAGATTCTTCGCCGAGGACGAAACATTTGAAACGATTCCCCCTACCGCAAGCTCGAACTCCCCTGCAAAGCCAAGCATCGCTTTCTTGCGCTCGTTCTCGTTCGTAATCTGCGATTCTTGTTGCTCGCGGGCCTGTTGTTCAGCTCTAGCTATCGCCGTTCGCTTAAAGCCTTCTATGGCATCTGACATCCCTCCGATCTCGTCATTTTTGCCGGACCGGGGCAATTGGATATCGAATTTTCCGGCAGCCAGATCCTGAAGCGCAAGACGCATCATCGTGATCGGCGCCGAGATGCTGCGACTGAGCAGAATGCTCACAATTGCTCCGGCGGTGAGTCCGACGATTCCCAGCACCATCACGAGCCATCCGGACCTCGAGAGAACATCGTCCGCCGTCGATGCGACGATTCGTTGCTCCGCTACCGCGCCTTCCTTCGCGCTGCGTGCAAGTTCGCCGATCTTGTCGGCCGCCGCCGACATCTGGAGTACCGCTTCATCAAAAGAGCTGACGTTGGACTTGATACGTGCAAATATGCGCGTGCAATCACCCAACAATTCAACGGCCTGAGTGAGATTTTGGGCAAGATTCGCATCCCTCACCTTGAGGGACTCGAATCCGGCCTTTAGAAGCTTGAGGCGAGCGATAGCCGTATTTGATGATGCGTTTGAAGGCTGCGCCAAAAAGCCGGTTACCAGTTCAATCACACTACCAGCCTGTGCTGCATACTCCCTTGTGGAGGCGATATTCGACGCATCCCCTTCCCGTGTCACTCCATCGACGATGTCTTCCAGCTTGTACTTAAAAGTACTCGTGACCTTGGACAATTCTTCCTTTTCAATCTTCCGATTCTCTGCCTTTAGATTAGCTGCGCGTCTGAATAGCTTCTCAAATTCATCAAACTGCTTTGAGATCGTGTCCACCTCTGAAAACCGGGCGGTATTCTTCATGGTTTCGGACGCGTGCTTGATCGAATTTCTTAGCTGACGCTCGGCCGCTACCGCCGAGGCTTCGTCCTCGGGGACACCGGTCCTTAGAAAATACCTCACGAGCAAGGCGAAGGAAGTGAGATCCGTCTCAACATCGCGCAGTGTATCCGATTGAAGGACGGCCGAGCGATAGGCCAGTGAGCTATCCAATACGCGCTCGAAACCGAAGTGAGCGCCCGCTGTACTGAGCAGCGAAATGAGAAGCACGACACCAAAGCCAAACCCAATTTTGGTACGCAGCTTAAAATTCGAAAAACTTGTCCCGCGCTTGGAAGGCTTTCTGGCAACTTGGCTTCCAATTAGCATAAGTCGTTGATCCTGAAGCCCGGATCGGGCCTGTTTGAGTTTTGGTTAAAGTTCCATCGGCCGATGCGAACGGGTTCGACGTCCGGCCAGAACTCCGAGCTTCGGCCAGCAGCATCCGTCGCCAGTTGGATTCGAAGCGCTCTGCGCTGCAGGAGCCTTCGTCCCCTGCTTCGCCTTCGAAGGGCCCCGAGCAAGTACGCGGACATAAGTATTCCGATTCTCTCCATCCGGAAAACTTGAAATAATTGAAGAAGATATGCAGTAAAAAGGAACTAATGGGATTCTCTGCCTGCCCATTCTGCGTGTTGACCATCTCGGGAGCGGTGACCAGCCGTAAGCGCCGCAGCGGACCGCAACTCGGCCTGCGGTGACGCATGTCAAACCTACCGAGAGGGTGCCGAGCGGTTCTTTTTCCAGGAACTAAAGGATCTTTTGTCGAGCTCGAACGACGCTCAGGTGGCAACTGGCGACATGAGATCCACACCGGAAAGCAGAAGCTAATCTTCAATTCAATTCGTTATGGCCGCGGCACTTCGGCTGGTAGCGTTCCGGCGAGCGATCGGCTGCGCGTGGATGCACTTAAATGAACAGTTCAGACAAAGATCTGACAGTTGAAATCAAGCGTGGACAGTCGGGGTCCGCCTTTCAGACCTACAAGGTGCCGCAGCGCGACAATCAAACGGTCCTCGACGTCGTTACATGGATACAGCGCTACTCCGATCCATCGCTATCCTATCGCTTCGCTTGCCGTGTAGGAATGTGCGGCTCCTGCGCCATGACGGTGAACGGCCGCGCTCGCTGGACGTGCAGGACGCACGTCTCGAAGGTAGCAAAGTCCGGAAGGCTGACACTAGCTCCCCTCACGCACCTGCCCGTCATCAAGGACTTGGTCGTCGATATGAGGCCATTCTTTGAAAAATGGCAGAAGGCAAAAGGCATCTTCGCACCCACCCTCACCCGCGATGACGCAGTGCAAGCCTTGCCGCCTGATACCGCAAAGCGCATGGCCGCAGACGCCGGAATCGAATGCATAAACTGCGGCGTTTGCTACGCCTCATGCGACACTGTCGGCCGGATCGAAAATTTCTTGGGTCCCGCCGCGCTCAATCGCGCCTGGACGCTCGCAAACGATGTGCGCGACAGCGGTAATAAGGAGCGGATTCGCGCGGTATCGGAAGCCGGCGGCTGTCACTCCTGTCATTCACATCAATCGTGCCAGCAGCACTGCCCGCAGGGTCTCAATCCCACCGCATCAATCGCTGGTCTGAAGCTTTTGTCTTCGGTTGCGTACATCAAGGGTGACCTGAAATGACGGGCGTCAAGCTGTATCTAGCTCAACGCGCAACAGCAATGCTGATGGCCCCGCTGATCGTCGTCCACCTGGCCGTAATATTTTACGCAACCCGAAAGGGTCTCTCGGCCGAGGATATTCTCTCCCGCACCCGGGGAAGCGTCACTTGGGCCATTTTCTACGGCACATTCGTCGTCGCGGCATCCGTCCATGCCGGGATCGGAATGAGGACAGTCATCATAGAATGGCTTAGGAGTTCGGTTTCGTCCGCAAATTGGCTTTCCGTCATTATCGTCGTGCTGCTGACGTTTGCCGGTTTGCGCGCGGTTGCTGCGGTAATCATGAGATGAATCTCTTCGTCCGACAGAGCGAAGTGCTTTGGATAGCCGCAATGATCCACCGGCTTTCCGGGGTAGGGCTTTCGCTTTTCTTACCTTTGCATTTCCTCGCGCTGGGTTTGGCCCTCGACGACGAGCGGAGACTCGAAGGATTCATTAGGTGGACTGACTTACCGACAGTGAAGCTCGCAGAAGGAGGACTTGTCTTCCTGCTAATCGTTCATTTGCTTGGCGGGATGCGGTTGCTGTTGGTCGAAAATCTGCCGTGGCGAGACGGGCAGAAGGCAGCAGCGTGGGCAGCGGGCATTGTATCAGCCGTGGCGGCGTTCATCTTCCTGATCGGAGCAATCTAGGGCAACCGTATGTTGGAGCGATCCAAGACTGACATTCTCATCCTCGGCTCTGGCGGCGCCGGCCTTTTCGCGGCCCTGCACGCCCATTCGGGAGGTCCCCGCCTCGACGTCACCGTCGTCACTAAGGGTCTTGTCGGAAAGTGCGGATGCACCCGCATGGTTCAGGGTGGCTACAACGTCGCCCTCAATCCCGGCGATTCGATCGAACGGCATTTCATGGACACGATCGAGGGCGGCAAGTGGTTGCCGGACCAGGACCTTGCATGGACCCTCGTCGAAAAGGCAGTGGAAAGGGTTCGCGAACTCGAGAATGAGATCGGTTGCTTTTTCGACCGGAACGCAGACGGCACGCTGCACGGCAAAGCTTTTGCCGGGCAAACTTTTGACCGGACCGTACACAAGGGCGACCTGACGGGAATCGAGATCATCAACCGTCTGATGGAGCAGGTTTGGGCCAAGCCCGGAGTAAAACGGCTGGAAGAACATCGAGCTCTTGCACTGGTTCCGGCAGCGAACGGGCAATCAATTTCCGGCGTCCTGCTCGTGAACATTGCTAACGGGGATTTCCATTTCATCCAGGCGCGGGCTGTCTTACTCGCCACCGGCGGCGGACCTACAATGTACCGCTATCACACCCCCTCCGGTGACAAGAGCATGGACGGACTTGCCATGGCCCTGCGGGCCGGCCTTCCACTGCGCGATATGGAAATGGTTCAATTCCATCCCACAGGCCTGCTCGCCGGACCCGACACACGCATGACCGGAACCGTGCTCGAAGAGGGGTTGCGCGGCGCCGGCGGGCACCTCCTGAACGGCTCTATGGAGCGATTCATGGGGCGTTACGATCCAAAACTCGAACGCGCCACCAGAGACGTTGTCAGCAGATCCATATATTCAGAGATGAAGTTCGGACGCACATCTCCTTCCGGAGGCGTCTTTATCAAGATGAGTCATCTGGGCCCGACCGAGGTCGCAAGAAAATTCAAGGGAATGGTTGACCGGTGTCGTGACTGCGGCTTCGACCTCCCTGGCGGGCTCGTCGAAGTAGTTCCGACGGCCCACTACTTTATGGGTGGTGTCATCTGTAAGACGGACACGAGCACCGAACTCCCGGGATTGTTCGTTGCCGGCGAGGACGCGAGCGGAATGCATGGCGCAAATCGCCTCGGCGGAAACGGCGTGGCCAACTCGACAGTATTCGGCGGAATTGCCGGCGATTCTATGGTCTCGCGACTTGACAGTTATCGGCCACCCAACGAGGACTGCATACGCGCCGAAGTATCCAGAGCGCTCCATCCGTTCCTGAAACCGACGGGAGACATCAATGCTCTAAGAGAACGTCTTCTCGATGCAATGTGGGAAGACGTGGGGGTTATACGCGACGAGTCAGGATTGAAGCGAGGCGCCCAGAAAGTAGCCGAGATCGGGTCTGAACTTCTCGAGACCGGAATCTCTCAAGACGCTCGGAACTTCAACCTAACCTGGCACGATTGGCTGAATCTTCGTTCGCTGTGCGAGACCAGCGGTGCAATCATCATGGCGGCTCAAAAACGCCAAAACTCCCGCGGTGCCCATTTCAGGTCGGACTACCCCGAACCGGGCGATCTCGATACGTCGCGCTACACTGTAGTCCGTGCGACCGACGGAAGCCTATCCATTTCCGACGAACCCGTCAGGTTTACCCGCGTTCGGCCGGGTCACACTTTGCTTCAATCGGAACTCGCTACTCCCAGCATGGAACCAGTTAAATGATAAGCATCGCGAGCCTTGAAAGCACGGCCCGTCAACTCATGGCGAAGGCAGCGATCGAGATCCCGGACGACTATCTCGATGGCTTGCGCAGGTGTGCCGACATCGAGACCGGCCAGCTTTCCGCTTTCGTTATCCAGGCGATGCTCGAAAACTACGAAGCCGCGAAGGAAGACAGGCGGGCCATGTGCGGAGACACGGGTGTGCCGCGCTGGTATGTCAAGATGGGCAACGAGGCCTGCATCGACGGCGGTCCGGTCGCGCTTGAAGCGGCGTTGCGGCGCGCTACCGCCGCGGCGACCCAGGATGTGCCCCTGCGTCCAAATCGGGTTCATCCGTTGTGGAGGACCGATCACAACAACAATTGCGGGATCGGCGCGCCAGAAATCGATTATGCATTCCATCCCGACGCTGATTGGATAGACCTCGTCACGGTTCATAAGGGAGGGCTGTTCGGATCTGACTACCGCATGTTGTTCCCCGGCGACGGAATCGAAGGCATCAGGCGCTTCTATCTGGACACCCTAATCGGTTTCGGAAAACGCGGGCTTGCCTGTCAACCCGCGATCGTAGGAATCGGCCTTGGAGGATCAAAGGATGCATGCATGACCCTCGGCAAGCAAGCTTCTTGCTTGCGGACAGTGAATTCACGGCATCCGGATGAAAAGATAGCGGCGCTCGAAGACGAACTGAAATCGATAGGAAACAGCATTGGCATGGGAGCAATGGGTTTCATCGGCTCTTCGATGGTCGTGGATGCCCACATCGAGGTTGGCTATTGTCATACGGGCGGAATGCCGATGAGCGTCCACATGTTCTGCCTGTCATCGCGCCGCGCCTGCGCTCGGATTCATAGTGATGGACGCATCGAGCATCGGACGGATCCCCTCTGGTTCACGGATTATATGCGCCGTTCGACGGTGGAATGGGCTCCCGCCATGGCAACGGCAGCGGAGTAGACAAAATGTCGCAACTCAAGACTGCGCTAATCACACTGCCCCCAACGACCGCACAATTGCGGGAGCTTGAAATTGGGACCGTGGTGTATCTTACGGGCCGTGTCTTCACCGCCCGCGAAGGCGTCTATCAGCGGGCAATTGCCGACGGCTTCGGCATGCCCGCATCGCGCTCTGAACTTGGAACAGCAAACTTTCATTGTTCGCCGGCCGCATCGGTCGATGAGAACGGAAAGTTCAATGTCGGCGCGGTAACCGCGACCGCATCCTTTCGTTTCGCAAAATGGCTCGACGGCTGGTTCAAACTTTCTGGATGCAACATCATAATCGGCAAGGGAGGCATGACGTCGCAGGTCTACAAGGAGCAGTTCTGCCCTAACAACGCGGTCTACTTGACGACGGTAGGTTACGGAACCGGTGCGCTTCTTGGTCGTGGAATCAAACGGGTGGCAGGAGTGCACTGGATGGAGGAACTCGGCCTCGCGCAGGCGGTCTGGGTGCTGGACGTCGAACGGTTTGGCCCATTTTTGGTCGAGAGCGACCTCGACGGCAACAGTCTTTTCGAGCGCGAAAACCAGAAGATCGCGCCAGGGATAGAGCGCATCTATGCTGGCACGCGGCCGGCGACGCTGCGGCGTTACGGGGAGATAAGCGACAAATCCGAGGAAGTGATCTGATCCGGTGCAGCGATTTTCTCGTCCGCGATAATTTGCTTCGCCAGAAACCGATGACCGCTCGCCGATATTGAAAGCTGAAGCACCTCGATCAGAGTGGCAACCATCCGGTCTCTTGGATTCGGTATGCGCTCCAATAGCCCCACTTGCCTGGAAATCGGTGCCCCTCCGAAGGGAAGCCATCGTAAATCATTCGCAAAGTCGACACCTGTTCTCCGCGGAACGATGGAAACACCAAGTCCTTCCCGGACCATGGCGTTGATGGCTTCGAGAGTGTCAAGCTCCATCACGGCGTTGACCGCGATCCCTTGAGTTATCAATGCTGTTTCGATCCGCTGGCCGGCCCACGCGCTGCGGGTGTACCGAATGTAGGGCTCCCTGCGGAGAATGTCCGCACAATCCTCGCCGGGGGTCCTGAGGGGCGCGACGAGCATGAATGGTTCTTCGGCGAGCCTGTGCCACGCGAGATTTTCCCGATGGTCGGAGGGCTCAGCGATGATCGCAGCGTCAATTTCCCCCCGCTCCAGTTTTATATAGAGTTCACCCGAGAGGGCCTGTACGATGTGCACACCGAACGTCGGATGTTGCTGCCTAAGAATTGTCAATGCCCTAGGCAATATTCCGGTGGTCCAGGTCGGTATTACGCCGAGCGTCATGGTGCCGCTGAGCTCACCATCTTTTTCCAATAGCTCGAACATCTGACGATAGAGAAAGAGGATCTTTCTTGCTCTCTCGACAATGGCCAATCCGTAGGCGTTGAGCGAGGGAGGGCGGCGGGTCCTATCGAAGAGTTCGCGGCCGAGCGAATCCTCCATTTGCTTCATCTGCGTGCTGAGTGCGGACTGCGATAGGTGAACAACCTCGGAAGCCGCGGCAAAACTCCCGTGGTCCGCAATAGCAACGATAGATCTTAGTGCCCGAATGTTCATGATCGCCTCATTGGGCTTCGCGACGCGTTTCCTGCGCCAGACGTTCAGCAGTCCCGCATGTGCAATGCCGGCATCAGCGTCTGCAGCGTTTCGCTCATCTCGAAGACGCTCTTGATCGATAGATCCACGCCAAATTTCTCGCCGGTCCGCTCGGCTTGCATGGTGAGCCTCTCCTTGTGAAACTCAAGGATGTCCTTCGGATAGGGCATGCCCGCGGGATCAACGATCCTCAAATAGCCATCTATGTCTCTTGCCGGCACAACCCTGCTTTTCACAAAGCGGTTGGGGGACCAAGGAATATCGAGCACGCCGGCCTCGATCGCCCTCACGGCGGCGAGTGCGGCATCGCCGTCTCCCATTTCCAGCGCCTTGTCGACAATCGCCTGTACTTCCCGCCTGATGAAGTCCTTCTCGCGCTCGTACTCTGGTTGGCCTTTCAGCCTGATGCTTTGAGCAAGATATATCGCCATCCTGGTCATACGCAGGCCTTCGGAATTGGCCTTGGTGGTCGGAATTCCGATTGCCTCATGCGTCGTCTTGGTGACGACCACGGAAGCGCCGGCTACTGCGGCAACCGTGCCTCCATATACGACCAGGGCTGCCGCCTGGGCTTCGTCCTCCGGCCACGCACCCATCCAGTGGAGCGAAATCATCGGAGTGAATACGTCATGGTAGCCTGCCGCCGCCAGGTAGTGTTGGCAGATTTCCTTACACGCGTCGATCGAGGCAGCGTCCTGGATCAGGTTTAGCGTCTGACCAAGCTCCAAGCCGTAATGGCGGACACCTTGTCCAGCAGCCAGCAACGCATCCAGCACGCACACCGCGATTGCTATGGACGGCGGGACCGTCGTTCCCGTCAAGAATCCCGGCTGACGACGGTGAAGCTCGATACCCCGTTCGGCGTACAGCGCGACCAGCCGATCGAGATATTGGTAATTGCGGATTCCTTCCTCGATCGAGACTTCCTTCGTATACGAGACCGTATAGGCGATCGCCGACCCCAGATAGCCCGTGAAACCCGCGGCGATTGCGATTTCGGAAGTCAGCCTGGGCATTGCCGTCCCCGATAACACGATGGCGGGACACTCAATGCTATCAATTATTTCACTGCAGCTATCGACGCCATAGTTGACGATTGGAAAACCATTGAGCATCGATCTGTTGGCGATCTTCGATGCCTCGATGCCCTTGGCTGCCTGATGCCAGTGCTCGTTTCGGGTGTAGCTATCCGTCGTCGTCGGGACGATATCTGCCATGCCGTCTTCAGATAGCGAGCGCACAAGCTGACAGTGCTCTTCGAGGGTCCCTACCCCTCCTCGAGGCTGGGTCAGGCAACGGCCGTCCGCGACCGCCTTCCGCATTACCGAGGCGAGTTGCTTGTGCTTGGGTAGTCCGGAATGTCGCTCTACGGCCTTTTCGAGGTCCACACCGGCGCCCGTCTCCCATCTCGCCAGATTTGCCGCTCTCTCTTTCTTGAATTCGTCGACCGGAATTTGGTCCTGCGATAGCGGACGAGCCTTGTTCGAAGATGTCTGGAGCATTGTTCGTCCTAGCCGACTGGAGTGAGATGATTGACTGCCAGATCGAAAGCAGCTGACCTGTCGTACTGGGCAAGAAGTCCAACGGCGTAAAGAGCGTACGAACTATCAAGGAAAAAGGCGGGAGCAGTCGGCCGAAGCGAATTCGGATCCGCTTCGTTAGCGAGGATCGGCTGGAGTACCCTCAGCGGATCTGGTGCATGGACAATTGCACCGCCAGTCCCGATGACCGTACACACGCCGGACAGATCCTTCCCTTTTTGGACGGACATCGGCCCGTGTGGGCCGTATACCGTATCGCGCCTGCCCGCGTGCCTGCGCGCCGATATCTCGACTGCTACCCGTGCCAACTCCCGATCCATGATCCGCTCGTCTTCATCACAGGGCAGCCTTTCGACGTCCCGCTCGATTGCATCGAGCATGACGCCAACCGAATCCGCGGGTAGCCCCGTTGCTCTCGAAAACTCGTCGACACCAACCGTCTCGACGACCGTTCGCGCGTTAATCCTCATGCCGAGATCGCCTTCGACGGTCCGTTTTGCGAACGGTTCCGGAAGGCCGAGAACAACCACATCGCCGCTCGATGGTGCACCGCTGCAGAGGGAGTGCATATCCGTCGTTGCGCCGCCGAGGTCAACGATCATCAGATCACCGAGCCCGCCACGACCGGGTGGTCCCTCAGAAATTAGTCGTGCACCATCGAGAACGGCAGCCGGCGTCGGCATCAGCAACTCGTCGAAATGTGCCGCTGCGCGATCGATGCCCTTCGCGTGAACGATCCGGTCCATGAACACGGATCGGATTGCGGCTCTCGCCGGTTCCACGTCGAGCACTCCGAACTCGGGCATTACATTTCCCGCTATCACCACCTGCCCTCCTCTCGATCGGAACGCTTGTTCAATGTCATCTGCGGCTGATCTGTTTCCGACCGAAATAACGGGGCATTGCAAATCTGCTGCTGCGAGCGCTCTCGCATTGAATGCGATTACTTCCTCGTTTCCCCCGTCGGTTCCCCCAGCCAGGAGAACGATGTCTGGCGCGATGCCCCGAATTCTCTCGACATCCGAACGATTGAGCTTTCCGTGGAAGTGGCCAACCAGCTTTGCCCCGGCTCCAAGCGCGGCCTGCCGCGCAGCCTCTGCGGTCAGTTCACGGATGAGCCCGACCGTGACCATGCGTAGGCCGCCCGCGGCACTTGAAGAAGCGAGCCTCACTTCGAACTCGGGAAGCCTACCCATGACTCTCTCCAGGTCACGCATCGCAGTTCTCATTCCGATTGTTACATCGGTATCGACCGTGGACGGACCCTGGCTGCTGCCCACGATTCTAGACGACTGCAAATCCACCGCCCGCAGTTTGGTGTAGGTGCTGCCGAAATCTATCAACAGCGCAATGCGCTCCTTAGTCACGCCGCGGCAATCCGTAAGCCTTCGGCTCTCGCCTCAAAATCGCGATTGAGAATCTCGACTATCGCGTCGGGGCGAGTGCCGGGGGGAAAGGCCCGGTCAAAACCCATATCGACAAAGCGCTGCTCGACCTCGGCCCAAGGCTGCTTTCCGACGACGATGTTGCCACCTACATACAGAAGGACATCGCCTATCCCACCTTCGACACAGAGATCACGAAAACCACGGCAGTCGAGCTCCCCCTGACCGTACAGGGAGGAGACCAGGATCGCATCCGCCTTCGTCTCGACCGCGGCCTTGATGAAATCCGGCGCCGGTGTGAGTGCTCCAAGGGCTACAACCTTGAACCCGGCTTCTTCGAGTGCCATGCTCATTATCCGATTTCCGACGATGTGCGTGTCCGCTCCAATCACCCCGGTGACAAGCGTTTTCATCTGTTGAAGCCCTTCTGTTATGTCCTTCACTTCAATGCTCGGCCGTGAGCGGCGCTCGCCGTTATGCTTGTTGGTCATTCGGGTCACCCATCTGGAAATCGAGGGGAGCCGAGAACGTGGTCAACACCGTGCAACCCGATCGAGATTCGTGAGGGCCATGCGAGGTCCCGGCTTTCCCGACAAAAAACGCCCCTGGCCCGTAACTGGTGCCCTGTTCGACGAAATCTCCTGAAACCACGAAGACGGTCTCGTCAGCATGGGTGTGCCAATGCTGCGGGATTGACGCGCCCGCCTCGATATGGGTCATCACGGTCGTTGCTCCGGAAGCTTCGTCAGTGTGAAGCGTTCGAATCTTGACGCCAGGAATTTCCAAGGCGATCGCTTCGATGTCTCCTGACATCACCGTCTTCTGATACATTTCGTTGCTCCCACTTGCTCGTTTGATATTCGGTCTGCTTAGTCGGCCAGCGCGGCAGCGGGACGGTCGACGAGTTGCGGCGGCGGCGTCAACAGTTCGGGCGTGGCCGCGAACATGGCTTCGAGTTGTCCGGCCCATTCAAGCAGCGAGAGGTCTGAGCCGAGCCTCGACACGATCTGAATGCCGAATGGCGTTCCATTGATCATGCCACAAGGAAGCGAAACGACAGGAAGCGCGGTCAACGTCAAGCCGTAGGTAAGCGCGAACCAGTGGAAGTAACTGCTTAACTCGGTCCCTTCGACAGTCTCGGGATGATTCTGTTCGACCGGGAACGGGAGCACCGAAACGGTCGGGCAGATGAGTAGGTCGCACTCGGAGAAGAACGCTTCCATCCTGCGATAGAGGTCCGTCTGTCGACGTGTGGCGCGAGCGACCTGCGCCAAACTCATTTCGAGGCCTTGCTCTACATTGACGATGACGTTTCGTTCCAAGAGAGTTTTATTTTCACGATAGTGGTCTTCGTAGCTCGCGACAAAATCGAGGGCACGAAGTACCTCGAAGACTTCATCCGCTTCACCCAGATCGGGCGTGACTTCCTCGCAGCGCGCGAAGGCGTGACCGAAGAGAGACACGCACTTCCTGAACCGGTCCCTCACCACGCGGTCGACCGGCGCAAAGCCGAGGTCCTCGCTGAATGCCACCTTGAGGCTTGAGATATCTCCAGCGCGCTTGACCGTCGGCGCCGAAAGACGGGCGAGAGGGTCCGAACTCGATGCGGAGCGCAGGACCTCGAAAAGCAACGCGGTATCCGCGACCGTGCGGCCCATGGGTCCGTCCACGCAGAGAGGAAGCCAACCCATCACCCGGGCTTCGTTCGAGACCATGCCGGGCGAAGGACGAAATCCGACCACCCCGCAGAAGGAAGCGGGAATTCGAAGACTTCCCCCCCGGTCCGATCCGTTAGCTACCGGAACCATCCCGGTCGCCAGCGCCGCGGCGGCGCCGCCGCTCGAACCACCAACAATTCTTCCTGGCGCATAGGGGTTCTGTGTCGGTCCGAACAGAACGTTCGTCGTGTTCGCGCCCGCTCCGAATTCGGGAGTGTTGCTCTTCCCGACGATTACCGCACCGGCGGCCTTGATCGCGGCAACGACCGCGTCATCCACGACCGGTAAATGATCCGAGAACACCCGTGACCCGTAAGTCGTTCGAATACCTGCCGTTGCCGAGAGGTCTTTGACGGCTGCGGGCAATCCATGAAGCAGACCAAGAGGCGCTCCGCGCATGACCTGTGCTTCCGCCTCCAGGGCCGCCGTCTCGGCCTGGTCGAGGATCAGGGTAGGAATGGCGTTAACGCGCGGATTGGACGCCGCTATCCTGTCGCGGCACGCATGGAACACTTCCACCGGCGATATCGCCTTGCGGCCAATTAGCCTTCGAAGTTGCGTTGCTGACAGATCGCAAAGTGGCGTCAATTTTTGCTCCGCTCTTGTACAACATGGCAGGCGACCCAGGACATGCCGCCGGGAAGAAGAGCTGGGCGCTTCTGAGTACACACGGCCATTAGGTCTGGGCAGCGAGGGGCGAAACGACAGCCATCCTGGCCCACCTTTGGATTTATGCTTGCCTGACCGAAGACGCGGGAGATCCTGGTCAGTCCCGAGGCGGCAGGGACGGAGCCCAAAAGCAGCTTGGTGTATGGGTGTTGTGGCCTGTCGAAGACTTCGCCAGTTTCTCCAACTTCGACCACCTCACCCAGGTACATCACCGCAATCCGCGTTGCCAGGTGCTCGACGACAGCCAGATTATGGCTGACGAAAACAAGCGTGAGATTGAAGTCGTCCCGCAGATCCATCAGCAAGTTGAGTATCTGCGACTGTACGGAAACATCGAGCGCGGAAGTCGGCTCGTCACAGATGACCACTTCCGGACGGAGAATTAGCGCACGTGCGATTGCAACGCGCTGTCTCTGCCCACCTGAGAGCTGGCTCGGATAGCTGCTTGAAAAGCGCTTCGGAAGCCCGACCTTTCCCATGATGGATTCGACTTCACGCAAGCGATCTGCCCGCGTTCCAATGCCATGAACAGCGAGAGGTCTGCCTATGATCTGCGCGATAGTGTTCCGCGGGTTGAGCGACGAGTACGGATCCTGAAAGACCGGCTGCACAAACCGCGCGAGATCGCGGCGTTCGCAATCACCCATCGGTTCACCTCGGACAAGCACTTGGCCGCTTGTCACTCCCTCGAGCCCCAACATGATTTTCGTCAACGTCGACTTGCCGCAGCCTGACTCTCCCACGACGCCAAGGACCTCACCTCGCATCACGTCAAGCGAGAGGTCCCGGAGCACCTCGACGGGGCGCGCGGAAGAGAAAACACCTCCTGAGCTGAAGCTTTTGGAAACATGCGTCACGGATATTGCTATGTCAGACATACTCACCTTCGGTTCATCTGCCCGGAATTCCGGTCGCTTGCGCTGCGTTCAACCACTGGAACAAGGCAGCGAAGGTAGTGACCGGGGGCTATTTCATTGAGCGGTAGAGAATTCGATCGGCACGCCATCCGGGCGTAGTCGCATCTGTCTCGAAACGCACAGCCCTCGAAGTCCGATGTGACAAGAGGAACAACTCCACGGATAAATGGCAGCCTTGTTCCCCGCGCCGTTTTTCCGGGCACCGGGATGCACGAAAGCAATTCCGCATAGTACGGATGGGCCGCTTGATGGAGGAGTTGTTCCAAGGGGCCGTGTTCGACAACCTGGCCCGCGTACATGACGTACACCTCGTCTGCCGTCGCAGACACCACACCCAGATCGTGGGTGATCAGGACGATTGCCATCCCCATCTCGTCTTGCAATTCCTTGAGCAGCGCAAGAATCTGCGCCTGCGTCGTCACGTCCAGAGCGGTCGTCGGCTCGTCAGCCAGCAGCAACGCGGGCGAGCACATCAGCGCCATCGCGATTATGGTCCTTTGGCGGAGGCCACCCGAAAGCTGATGCGGATACTGCCGGAACCGCAGGTCAGGCGAAGGAATTCCTACTCGATCCAGCAGACCGAGCGCCCGCCTTCGCGCCTCCTCCGCACTGCCCTTCCCGTGCGATACGAAAACCTCGGTTAGCTGCTCACCGATCGTGAGCACCGGATTCAGCGAAGTCATCGGATCCTGAAAGATGAAGCCTACCTTCGAACCCAGGATGTGCGACATGCCGGCCTTGCCGTAATCCTTGGTTTCCTCTCCACAGATGCGGATCGAACGAGCAGCCCTCTTGGCCGCGCGCGGCAGGAGGGCTGTCGCCGCGAAGGCAGTCATCGATTTGCCCGAGCCGGATTCGCCGACGATGCATACTGTCTTGCCAGCTTCGACTCTCAACGACACGTCGCGCACCGGCATCAACAGATGACCGGGCTTCGCGATCGATACACTAAGTCCCGCGATTTCGAGAACGATCGTCAATTGCGTGTCTCCGGTCCGACGACATCACGGAGACCGTCGCCCAACAAATTTATGCCGAGCACGAACAGGAACAGAGCGGAGCCCGGCACTGCGATCATCCAGGGGCTGAAAAAAATGAACTCGCGCGCCTCCGCTATCATGAGCCCCCAGGACGGAAGGGGCGGCTGAACGCCAAGGCCGAGAAATGACAGGGCCGCCTCGAGGAGAATGGCATTTGCCATTTCGAGTGTCGCAACCACGACGACCGGATTCAGGACATTTGGCAAAACCTCCTGAACTATGACTCGGAAGTTTGACGCGCCAACTGCGCGCGCGGCGACGATGTAGTCCTGCGTGCAAGTTCTTTGCGTAACCGTACGCACAACCACCGCAAATCGATCCCACAGCAGGAACCCTAACACCGTGACGATGACGAAGAGCGAGCTTCCGACGAGCGACACGACGGCCAGCGCGACGAGGACGACAGGCATACTGAGCCGGACCGTGACGAGGTACACGACAAGGGCGTCGATCCTTCCACCGAAGAAGCCCGCCAACAGCCCCATGGACGTGCCTATGGTCCCGGAGATAACCATGGTCGCTACGCCGATGAGGAGCGATATCCGGGCGCCATATATCATGCGCGCAAGGTAGTCCCGCCCGAACTTGTCGGTACCCAGGGGATGTGCCCAACTGCCGTCTGTCTGCCAAACCGGACTCAGAAGGCGGGCCGACAGGTTTTGGACATAGGGGTCTTGCGAGGTGAGCAACGGTGCGAAAAGCGCGAGGATGACGACTATGCCCACGACGGCCACGCCAAGCATGAGACCTGAATGCGAGAGAACCCGTCGCCGCAACGCGGCGGCAGGGGTCTCTGCGACGAAGACGTTAAGTTCCGCCATGGATTTTGCTTGCATGCCTATCGCTCCACCCGCTTAAGCACGACGCAGACGGGGATCAATCGCAGCGTTCATTACGTCGGCGAGCAGCGCGAGCAGCACGTAAAAGATCGATATGATGAATACCGTGGCCTGGACGACGGGAAAGTCACCTCGGCTGATCGATTCCCACGCAAGCGCTCCGAGACCCTCGATCGCGAAAATGGTTTCAATTACGACCGAACCACCCAGCATAAACCCGAACTGCACCGCCGCGAGGGAAACGACTGGTATCACCGCATTCGATAGCGCGTGCCTCAAAACGACCCGCGCCTCCGAGAGCCCTTTTGCTCGTGCAGTCCTGATGTAATCCGAATCGAGCACATCGATCATTTCCGCTCTAATCAGTCGCATGAAGGCCGGCGCGGAATAGTACCCGAGAGCGATCGCAGGCAGCACGAAATGCGCGGGGGTGTCGCTCCCGGAGATCGGCAAGACGCCCAACTTGAGCCCGAAGACGATGATGAGCAGGAGTGAGAACCAGAAATTGGGCATCGCCTGCCCGAACAGGGCGACGGAAAGTGCCGCCTTGTCCAACTTTGAATTTGGCCTGAATGCCGCGACGAGGCCGAGCGGGATTGCCAAAGCCAACGCGAAGCAGAGGGAGAGGAAGCCGAGCGCGGCAGTGATGGGAATCCTCTTGGCTAGGATGGTCCCAACGGACGTGGAGAAGTAGATGGACTCCCCGAAGTCGCCCTGTGCCGCGCGGGTAACCCAAGCCAGGTATTGGACAACCAGGGGCCGATCCAACCCATACTTCGCCCTGAGTGCTGCGACTGTTTCCTGGGAGGCGCCCTCGCCAGCCAGAGACCGAACCGGATCTCCCGCTAGATTCAGGAGAAAGAACGCGATGGCTGAGACGGTAAGTCCGACGAGCAGCGCCAAGCCCAATCTCTTTACTAGGTAAGCGCCCAATATATTTCTCCATCATCGGAAACAATGACACCGGTGCCATCATTTCCAGCTTGCGCGGTAAAGGTGAGCGTACTCGTCCTTTTGCGGTGGAAGATCGAGGTCCTTTGAAAGCGCGAAGAGATTGACGTAGCTGAACATCGGCACCACGTACGTTTCTTTCGCGATCAGCTCGAACGCCAGCCGGTAGGCCCGCTTCCGTTCGTCCGGAACGATCGAAGAGTCAGCAAGTTCGAGATAAGTGCGTATCTCGTCGTTCCTAGCGTAATCCGACGGTCCGCCCTTGAAGAACTCGCTCACGATCGCGGAGACGTCGGCAACCCCGTAGGACCCCCAGTTCATGTGAACGAAGACGGTTTCTCCAGCCTGCAATTTTTGCAGTAAGGCGGGAAACTGCATAAAGCGTAGGTTCGCGCGTATGCCGACCGCTCTCAGATAAGTCACGACCGCTTCCGAGTACGAGCGAAAGCTGAAAGCATAGAGATCGATATCAAAGCCGTCCGGGTATCCCGCCGATGTGAGCAACTTCCTGGCACCTTCCACGTCGTAAGCGATTTGCTTAACCCCGTCCTCGGTGCATCCGAACTGGAGGGGATAGCAGAGTGAGTTCAGGACCCGCGCGCCTGGGCCAGCAAGATTCTTGGCCATCGATGCACGGTCAATGGCCATTGCAACCGCCTCACGCACTTCCCGCTTCTTGAACGGTGAATTCGGGGTCCTCGACGCCGCATCCAACAGCAGGAAACCGAGCCGAAGGCTTTCGTTGGTTTGCACTTGAAGATTTGGAACGGCCCCCAGCTTTGCTGCTTGGTCCTCAGGAACGCGCCACATCCAGTCAATTCGTCCCGAGAGGAGCTCCGCGATCTGCGTATTGACGTCGGGAATAGTACGTTGATTGATACGCTGAATTGTAGGTTTTCCCTTCGGAGAGCCTGACCAGTATGAATCATTTCGTTCGAACGTAATGGTGCGGCCCGGGTTGACCGCCGAAACCTTGAACGGCCCGGTCCCGATCGGCTGCTCTCCGAAGACCTTCACGCCAACCTTAGCGTGGTACGCGGCCGGATAGATTGGAATGGGGCCCGAAAGATACTCCAGAGCTGCAGGAAACGGCCGCTTAAGATGTATTCGAACGGACAAAGGCCCGGTCTTCTCGGCTCCGGCGAGCCAACTGACGTTGTTCCGTGTCGGAATGACGTTGCCTTCGTCGGCAAGCCACTTCAGCGTGTACACGACGTCGTCTGCACTGAAGGCGTCGCCGTTCTGAAAAACGACCCCCTCCCTCAATTTCATATCCAGCGTCACTCGGTCGGCCCACGTCCAGGACAGGGCAAGAAGGGGCTGCAACTGAAGTGAGGCCGGATCGCGGTAGATTAACGTGTCGAACACGAGGTTCTGTACGATGTTGATTTCCGGCGTAACGTTGAAGTAGCGGTCCAGCGTATTGAGCTCGGTCGCCCATGCTACGTTCAAGGAATTGGTGGCCTTCTCCGCGCAGGCCTGCCCTGGCCATACGCCAGACAGAACGACAAGGGCGACTGCAGCAAACCTTGAAATCATGTCCATCCAGGACCCCCAAAAATATAGTAAAGTCAATTTGGTTGTTTTTAAACCCTACATGTGCGAAATAGGTTCAACAAATTAGTTTTTGTGGAGGACTTCTTCGAAGTTTTCGAATGCACGCGAAGAATGGAATCGGCGCTCGCCGAGCGAACGCGTTTGCCTTGATTTCTGAGGGCGCGTTTTTTGCCCTTAGGCTCAAATCGAGTGTGTTTTAGGCTGGCTGCTCCAAACGGGAAGCCGGCATTTCGTCGGAGCATGCCCGCCTCCGCTCAACGTTCGACTTTCCTTTGAACAGTTCGGGGTTGAACTGCCGAGGCCGGCACATTCACACATGTTCCGCCGGCTGCTCTCCCAAAGGCGGATATTCCGTGACTGCCTCTTCGCGAACTGAGCAATCTCCAGTGATCGGCTTGGTCAATTCGCAGCTTGCTGCCGAAATCAACTCCTCTCAAACCAGCGGTGATCGGCCGACGCCGTTCAATTTAGCGCTGCTTCCCGTCACGCGTTGTTCTGAAAACAATCGCGTCTTATCGGATATCGGGTGGATAGCCCCGGCGATCTCGACACATTGTGGCTCGCGAATAAGGGGAGAATCCAAATGAAGACCTCAAGAATGGCGCTGGATGGCAAGGTCGCAATCATTACCGGAGCGAGCTCGGGGATTGGGCGCGCTATCGCTACGCTTTTTGCGGCCGAAGGAGCACGCGTCGTGGTCACAGCGCGACGTCGGGATTTGCTCGACGGCCTGGTTCAGGAGATCGAGGCCGCCGGCGGTATCGCTCGCGCGCTGGCAGGCGATGTATGCAATGAACCTTTCGTGCGTAGTCTCGTAGATGAAGCCAAATCGCGCTTCGGCGGGCTCGACATCGCGGTCAACAATGCCGGGGCGATCGGCCCGATGGCGCCAACGCCAGATGTGACCCGCGAAGCCTGGGACGAGACGATAGCGACCAATCTGACTAGCTCATTTCTTGGCGCCAAGTATCAGATTCCCGCGATGCTCGCGCGTGGCGCCGGATCGCTGATCTTCGTCAGCTCGTTCGTCGGCTACACCGCCGCGATGCCGGGCGCCGCCACGTACGCAGCCAGCAAGGCCGGCCAGATCGGCCTGATGAAGGCTCTTGCGGTCGAGTACGGGCCGCATGGGATTCGCGTGAACGCTCTGCTACCGGGTGGGACCCAGACGGCCGCGGCTGACGCGATGGCCAATACCGAAGAAATGAAGGCTTTCGTGCGCAACATGCACGCTCTGAAGCGGATTGCCGAACCGGAGGAGCAGGCACGCGCGGCATTGTTCTTGGCGTCCGATGCAGCGACCTTCGTCACCGGCAGCGCAATGTTGGTCGATGGCGGCGTGTCGATCAACAAAACCTGAGCATTCGCTGTCGTGCAGCGCAGCGTCAGGATTATTTCACGGACTCACTAATGAGAAAACCTCATCCATTTCTGGCCCGGACTGCAAGAGGGTGGAAGTCATGCGTGGCCAGATGAAGCCGCCGGCTAGAGCTCGAAACGTTGTGAAATTGATGTTCTTTTGTTCCCAAGATACGGCCGCAGTCCGCGATCACGTATCTTGGTCGAAGATCGACGGACCGTGTTGATCCAAATCAGGCGCCGGAGATAGCTGTTCTTCTTCCGCAATAGACAACTTGATTGGATTGCCGGCCAGTAGGTAGGTCCCAGTGCCAATAGTTGTCGGGGTAAACATGTGGCGGGCCTGTAACTGAGGGTGATCGAGAAGATCCGATATTCCATTGATTCGTCCGCAAGGCACGCGCTCAGCGTTCAGCCTTTTGATCCATTCTGATACCGATGCGACAGCCAGTAGGCTTTCGATTTCCGCGGTGAGGTTCTCGCGGTTCTCCAAACGCAATTCCGGTGTTGAATAGTCTTGATCTGTCCGTAGCGCGCTTGAGCGAAGCACGGTGCAGAGACGCAGGAATGTCTCATTGTTCGCGGCGGAGATGACGACGGGTCCGTCCGCAGCCAAGAAGGCGCCAAAAGGCGCAATCGAGGGGTGTCTGTTTCCCTCTGGCTTCGGCTCGCGGCCGGTAACGGCTCGCCGCATGATCGCGTTCTCAAGTAGCGCGACCTGACAATCGAGCATCGAGATATCCGCAAAGCATCCTTCGCCATGCGCCGCCCTGTATGCCAGGCCGCCGAGCGCCGCCACCGCTCCATACAGGCCGGCCGCTATGTCTCCGATCGGCACGCCAGCCTTCGTCCCGCGCGTTCCGGGTTCCCCGGTAATGCTCATCAGTCCACCCAATGCCTGAATGACGAGATCGTAGGCAGGTTCATTCGACTGAGGCCCTGTCTGCCCGAAGCCCGATATGGCAACGTAGACAAGCCGGGGATTAGCTTGCGAGAGGGTTTTCCAGGCGAGGCCCAGGCGGTCCATGACACCTGGCCGAAAATTCTCGACCAGTATGTCCGTGGTCTGCAAGAGTTTGAGGAATTTCTGCTTGTCTCGGGGCCTCTTCAGATCGAGAACGACGGACTGCTTTCCACGGTTTACCGAAGCAAAGTAGCCGGAAGAATCGCCGTCGAACGGGCCAAACCTTCGCGATTCATCGCCGTCGGGTGCCTCGACCTTGATCACGCGTGCACCGAGTTGTGCCAGTACAAGCGTACAGAACGGTCCTGAGAGCACTCTGGTCAAATCAAGGACCGTGATCCCCTCAAGTGGCCTAGGCATGGCTTTTCCGCTCTCTTGCGGGGGTCGGCGGAGCGCACAATCGCGTCATGGCTGACCCGGAGTGAAGCAACCAAGCAGGAGTTGCCCGAACCACGAGAGTGAAGTCAAACCCGTTCTTTGGATATCGCACTTTCAAAAATACCAAGAAAGGATCGAGACGAAATGGTCCGTCGGTATGATAAAATGCGACACCTTGCGCAATATGGGACGGGCGCAAACCGTCCGTGAATTTCTGGACTTGATGTGGACCAGCCACTGAATATCAAGAGAAGCGGTGAAACCGTTTTCTTGGAGATAGCCCGACCTGAAAGAGCTAATTCGCTCGACCATCAGCTTGTCGACTTGCTCACGGAGGCCGTTGCGCGAAGTCGTCGCGAGAGCTGCCGTCTGCTGGTTTTCACTGGAGTCGGTTCAGCGTTTTGCTCCGGCTTCGACCTGTCCGTGGTTCCGAACGCGACCGAGGGAGACCTTACCGTCCTGTTTTTGAAGATCGAATTGCTTTTGCAAGATATCTGGCATGCCCCGTTTGCTACAGCCTGCTTCGTGCAGGGCCCGGCATATGGGGCCGGGGCCGACCTTGTTTGTGCATGCGATTTCAGGATTGGTGGCTCCGCCGCGCGCTTTCGTTTTCCTGGTCCGCAATTCGGGTTGGTCTTGGGGACGCGCCGGCTGTCGGAACGAATCGGTTCAGACCTTGCACAAGACCTTCTCTTTAGCGGCCGGGTCGTTGGTGCGGAGGAGGCGGTATCAATCGGACTTCTGAACCGCCAGGATGAGGTCGCATCGATTGAGGCGGAATGCGCTCGCCTTACACAACTGTTAAAGGCCGACCTGAGTGCCATAGCAACCATTCGGGGACTTACCCGGCCTGACACCACCGCCCAGGATATGTTGGTGCTGGTAAGGTCAGCGCTAAACTCGCCGCTGAAGATCAGGATTATCGAGGCGCTCGGCCCGCGTGCGAAATAGCCGGGTCATTACTCGCTGTCTGCGATGGTTTGCAGGGCAATTTTCAATTGATCCATTGCCCCTGGATGCAGCAGCTTCTCGTATTCCGCTTCTATGTTCCTAAGATTTTCGATGCTGTCGAGCATCATCTTCCAACCCAGCTTGGTGAATTTCACGATACGCACCCGTCCGTCATGCTTGTCATTCGTGCGCGTGACGTAACCTTGCTGCTCCATCTCCGTTATGATTTGGCCCATGCCCTGGATGGTCATCCCGGCGCGGTCAGAGAGATCGCTTATACGGGTCCCTTCGAAGTCGAGGTTGGAAAAAAGAGCCAGGTGCATAGGCCGTATGTCGGTGAATCCCTTACTGTTCAGACGATCAGCAATCCTCTTGATTAGCGCTCGATGGCTTCGAATTAGAAGCTGCCGGATGTTAACCGTTCGCTCTTGCTTCAAGTTTGATAGTGGTACATTCGTCAAGAGCTTCTCCGCGGCCGGCCTCTTTACTTTCCTAGCGGCGGCGCTATCTGATTTTCCTAAATTGGGCGATGTCTTCTTGGCCACTGTGGTCCCGCGCAGCATGTTTGTAGGCATGCTCCAGGACTAACATCGCGCACAACTCGATGCCAAGCACGTTTTGCATTTTATCGATGATTTAGTTCGGTAAATTCTAAGATCTCCGGGCCCCGGTACTCGAATAGATGACCCGGAACACGATAGGCAGGCAATGACCGTAAGGCTCCCTGGGGCAGACCCATGGAACGCTTGTCTGCAACAGGAACGCGCCAAAGAGACGCGTTCCTGGCCATAGCTCAGGCCTCCCCCTAGGTCAGGCCTTTGTCTTGATATCGATGAGCGAAGGATGATTGCCGGCCTGCACGTCCCGCATGGCCTTCTCCATGTATGACATCTCAACGAGAGGCGCCACGTCCAACCGATCTCCGGCGAGCTTCTGATCGTACAGAAAGTCGATAATTAGCTGTGCGTACTTGACGTCGGACTGGTCGAGCCGGAAATCCAGCGTTTTCACGTTCGTGACTGGCGCACGGAGGTAACGATCCGCGCTCTGCGTAGCCTTGATGATTGAAGCATCGACGCGTGACGCTTGGGCAAGCCACTGGACGGCCTTTTCCGAATTGTTCGAGGCCCACCACGTCGCTGCGATCCATGCCTTGCAGTACCGTACGGCTCCCTCTTCGCCATTGCGATCAAGGAACCTGTCGGTGACTGCCTGCCATCCAAGTGCCTGTGCCGGCGTCGACATGTACAGCACCTTTCCGACACCCTGCGCGAGGATGCGTTCGAGGGCGGGATCCCAAATGACGGCGGCATCGATTATCTTCTGCTGGAGAGCCGCCACCGCCTCGGGCAGATCCAGATTGACGAGTGATACATCCTTGTTTGGATTGAGCCCCGCCGCTTCGATACTCTTCAGTGCGCCAATGTATGAGCCACCAACGAAGGATCCTCCCAGCTTTCTGCCCTTGAGATCTGCAAGCGACTTAGCCGACAGGTCGGGCTGCGCGACGATTGCCCATCGCCAATCGTTGGCGCGCATAATGACCTTGGAACCCTTGCGGCGTGACGTACCGCGCAGAACGGTTACATCGCCGCCTACGAGGGTATCTGACGATCCGCCTACTGCCGCTTCTGCAAGCGGACCTCCCGTCGAGAATACGGGAAACTCCGCCTTCACATTCATGATGTCGAGAATGTTCGTATTCTTGAGGACTTCGAAGGGCAGCGCTCCAGGGGACCAATAGTGGTAGCCTATCTTCATATTCATCACTCCTTCACCCTGCGCGATCGCGCGGAGCGGAGCGAAGCCCGATAGCATGCCCGCAGTTGCCGCAGACTTGAGGAAATCTCGACGTCTCATCGCAAGCTCCTTTTGATGTGGGTGGGTCCAAGGGGGATTTACCGGGGCTTCCAACGCATGTATCGCCGCTCCGCCATCATCATCACCGCATTCATGGAGAAGCCAGCAATGCCGATGACTACCATCCCGGCGATTACGCGCTCAGTATCGAGCAAGGTACGCGCAATCTGAATCATGTAGCCAAGGCCAGACTGGGCTGCGATCAGTTCGGCTGCGATAACACACATCCAACCGACCCCTAGTCCGACCCGCATCCCGGCAACGATGTACGGCACCAGCGATGGGAGCAAAACGCGTCTGACGAAGAGCAATCGACTCGCGCCTACACATCTAGCGACGTTTCGGAAAACCGGTTCGAGCGACTGCGCTCCGAGATACGTGTTGGTAAAGATCGGGAAGAATGAACCGAGGAAAATCAAGAACCAGGCGGGTTTGTCCCCCAATCCAAACCACAATATCGCCAGCGGTATCCACGCAATAACAGAGATCGGTCGGAGAAGCTCGACGGCCGGCACAACTATGCGCGACGCCATTCTCCATTGAGAGCAAATGATCCCCAAGAGGATACCGACGACGGAAGCAAGAGTGAAGCCGACGGTCACTCGCAGGAGACTGGCCGCAAGGTCACCCCAGAGCTGCCCGGATACGGCCATCTCCCGAAGCGCGCGTATGATCGCGCTCGGCGGCGGCGTTAGCTGTCCGCTTGCAAGCCCGAACCTAACGGCAGCCTCCCAAGCGAGCAAGAGGCCACCAAACACCAGAATTCTATCAGAATTCGAAGCAAGCCATCCGACGCTCCGAAGCAGTGCACCTTGAGAGGTCGATTGCTTGCCTATGTCGTCGATTGCAAGATTGTCGCTCACGGTTGACTCCGAATGGCTTGCTTTGCTTCATCGCGAAGAGTGGTTGCAAGTCGTTCCCGATAGTGCGCGAATTGCTCGCTACTGTGACGCATCTCGAATGTGCGCGGGCGAGGCAACTCTATCTTCACGATCTCCTTGACCCGGCCGGGGCGAAACGACATCACCAGCACGACATCGCTCAGAAGCACGGCTTCGTCGATATTGTGTGTGATCAGAACGAACGTTTGACCGGTTACGTCGCGAATCCTGAGTATCTCTTCCTGGAGGACATCCCGGGTTAAGCTATCGAGAGCGCCGAACGGCTCGTCCATGAGGACAATTTCTGGCCCTAGAGCCAAAGCTCTTGCTATTCCGACCCTCTGCTTCATTCCGCCGGAGATTTCGTGCGGATACCTCTTCTCAAAGCCATTAAGTTGCACTAGCTCGATATACTTGGCGGCGATACTTTCTCTCTGCTGTCGCGGCAGGCCCCGTGCCTCCAGCCCGAACGCGATATTGTCCCGAACAGTCATCCAAGGGAAAAGGCCATATTCCTGAAATACGACCATTCGCTCGGGATGCGGCCCCGTAACGGGCGTACCCTTGTAAGACACGATGCCTCTGGTAGGTTCGACGAATCCTGCGATCATCTGGAGAATGGTGGTCTTTCCGCAACCGGAGGGTCCGATTATCGAAAGAAACTCGCCCCTCTTCACAGAGAAGTCGATATTGTCGACTGCGAGCTGGCCTGTTTCTCCTTGGCCGAAGAATTTCGCTACTCCGCTCAAATCAACAAGCTTCTCGGCTGCACCGAGGTCCGGCTCCGACGGCCCGCCGGCGATCGCCTTCATCGTTGTCGCCCGAGATCCCTGGATGAGCCTCATCGAATTTCCGCCTTTACAAAAGTTGCTTTATGAAAGCAGGTTCTATATTTTTGGTCAACGTAACTGCTGCTCGATTTTTGGGGCAGCGACGCATTGATTTGATGCATTTGCCGCTAAACGAACCGCGATCGGAGCAAGCCCCGTGGGCGTTCAGTATCGTCTACGCAGCCCGACTGCTCTCAAGGCTTCGATAGTTGCCGTCGTGATAGAGTAATGGGGCCCCCTCCGTCAGGCTTGTTGCAACGATTTTGCCGATGAAGATCGTGTGACTTCCGGAGTCGAACTGATTGGAAACGACGCATTCGAGATGGGCTTCGGCACCCTCGATTGAGGGGCACCCATTGCTCCCCAGAACATGCGGCACGTTGTCGAACGGCTCCATGGGCCGCGACGCAAAGTGGGCAGCGAGACGTTCCTGGCCTGCCGCAAGAATATTCACCGTGAATGCCTTCGTTCTCTGAATGATAGGGTGCGATCGATTATCCTTGTTGATGATGATTAGAAGAGATGGAGGATCCGCAGAAACGCTGCACACTGCGGTCGCGGTCATTCCGTTTTTCTTATCACCGTCCAAGGTCGTGATCACGTTCACGCTCGCTGCGAATTTCCGCATCGCCCGCTTGAACTCTTCGTTTGGAATCGCCGCTGCTGCTTCAACGTTCTTCGACATCTGTCCCCTCTCCATCGCTCTATTTCGCGGGCCTAGGCGACTGACCTCGACAGTGCGGCATCGTCGTTGATATGCTCCCGCAACGTGCTTCCACTGTATTCGCGACGAAAAAGTCCTCTCGTCTGAAGCGCCGGCACCACCAAATCGACGAAATCATTAAAAGTATCCGGAAGGAAGGCGGGAGATATGACGAAGCCGTCTGCGCCACTTTCGCGAAACATCTCCGTAAGTTCTTCGGTCACCTGCGACGCCGATCCGCAAATTTGAGGAACCATTACGCTTTGTCCGTAAATGCGCCCGATATCCTTGAGTGTCAGGCTCTTGTCTTTGGCCATTTGGGTAACTGCCGCGATGTTACCTTTGCTACCAGTACTCTCGATCTTCTGAACGGGCGCATCGAGCTCGTAGTCCGACAAGTCAACGTTCGCATGACCCGATAACGTGGAGAGACCTACCATCGGGTGCACGAGGCTATTGTGTTGCTCCTTCTTCTCGGACGCTTCCGATGATGTCTCGGCTACGAAGGGCATGACGGCCGTGAGGACTTTGCAGCAATGCGGCGAACGTCCGATTGACTGAAGCTCTTCTCGGATATCGGAAGTAAACCGCTTCATCACCGCCACGTTAGGCGAGACATTGAAGATGACGTCCGCCCATTTTGCTGCAAAAATCTTGCCGCGACCGGATGACCCAGCTTGGATGATGACGGGTCTGCCCTGGGGACTTGAGGGGATATTGAGAGGTCCCCTGGACTTGAAATATTCACCTACATGGTTGACGTAGTGGACCTTGCTGGGATCCGCGTAGATTCCGCCGACCTTGTCGAGAACCAGGGCGCCCTCCTCCCAGCTGTCCCAGAGTTTAGTCGTTACCTCCATGAATTCGTCCGCACGGTCATACCGCTTGTCGTGGGGCATATGAGCGTCCATGCCGAAGTTCATCGCCTCGCCATCGTTCATTGATGTGACGACATTCCATGCGGCCCGCCCTGCCGAAATGTGGTCGATCGTCCTGAAGGCGCGAGCGACATGATAAGGCATGTCGTATGTCGTCGAACGGGTTGCGCCGAGTCCGATTCGGTCCGTGACCGCCGCTAAGGCCCCCATCAAGGGAATGGGGTCCATCCTCGTCGCATCCTGATCTCCAAAACGGATACCCAGCTCAAGGCCAGCGCCGAACCGATCCGCGATTCCGAGGCGATCTGCAAAGAACAGCAGGTCGAACTTCCCTCGCTCCAACGTTCGAGCGATGTCGGCATAGTATTTCATCGAGAGGAAGCCCGGTTCACTCCGTGGATTCCGCCACAATGCATGGCTGTGAACCACGGGGCCGGCAATTAAGAGTCCGCAGAGGTGCATTTGCCGCTGAGCGTACTGATCCATAATGTCCTCGCTATTTACAAAAGCTACTTTACTAAATTTACTTTTCTAGTGTATGTCAAGCCCCACAGACAGGGGCGAGCATGCAAGACGTACACATTCAGGAAGCGCCTAACCGAATCGGACGCGTCAGGCGCCTGATACCTGGCTTTGCTATCGCAACGGCGATTGCACTTCTCGCTCGCCAAATCCGGGACCTGTCGGGGTTGGACGCCTTGAACCCGGTAGTTGTCGCTCTCGCGCTCGGCTTGGCGGTGCGCGTCTCGATGGGAGAACACCAGGTTCTTAAGCCCGGCATTGCATTTACCGTTCGACCCGTTCTGCGCGCCGCGATCGTTCTGCTAGGCCTTCAGGTTACGCTCGGTCAGCTTGGTTCGATCGGGCCCGCCGCGCTCGTTCTCGCGGTAGCCGTAGTCTTCTTGACAATGGGCGCGACCTTGGTCGCGGGTCATTGGCTGGGCGTCGAACCCAGGCTTGCCGCTTTGATCGCGTCTGGAACGGCGATATGCGGGGCGAGTGCGGTCGTTGCCGCAAACCAGGTTATTGATGGCACGGACGAGGACGTGTCCTATTCACTGGCAGCCGTCACGTTGTTCGGTACCATTTCCATGATTGTATTTCCATTGCTGGCCCCGACTCTCAATCTAGAACCACGCGCATTCGGGCTATGGGCCGGCTTGTCGGTACATGAAGTAATCCAGGCGGTTGGCGCAGCCGCTTCGGCCGGTCCTGCGGCAGCAGAAGCCGGCACGGTCTCGAAGCTTGCCCGCGTCGTGTTGCTTGCGCCGGCCGTGATTGGGCTCGGCTGGTGGGCTCGACATTCCGCTGCCCAAAGGGGCGGCCTGACCGTGAGAGCGCCAACACCTTGGTTCGCCTTCGGCTTCCTGCTCTTGGTCGCGGTGGGGAGCACGGGAATAATACCGAGATGGGTAGTCCAAGTTTCTGCAAGCGCTACGCCAATCATGCTGGCTGCTGCTGTGGCTGCACTCGGCATGTGTACAGACCTTCGCGCACTTCGGCAGAGGGGAATGAGGCCACTGGCACTTGGCGCCGCATCGTCGCTTTTCATTGCCCTTCTGGCGTGGACCGGAATTAGGATGATCGGGTGAAACAGCATTCTTCACCTGATTGTGCGTCTAACTCCACTCGCGGAGGCCACCCTTGTGTGGGCAAGCGATATTTCGTTGGGTTCTGTTAGATTCGCCGAACGTTTGATGAGTCAAGGACGTCGGCGCCCTCCCGACCCGACTTAGGAAATACGGCGCGACATTTTCCACAGCGCAGAAAACCCCCGCGCGACTTGACGCAAGCCGCGAGGGTCGCAGTATTGGAACAGAAGGGTAGCTAACGATGGTGTGATATGGTGCCAACCGAAGCTTCAGGCATCGCTGGCCGATAGATGACTAGCAATCCATCGTCGTGTCGCGTTCCCACTCAGTAAGATGCCTGGCGTAGTCGTTCCACTCAATCTTCTTCAGCTTAAGGTATGCCGGCACAAACTCACCAAGGCCTTCAGCCATGACCTCGGACTGTTCCAAAGCTCTAATCGCATCAAGCAGATTGAGTGGAAGCCGCTTAACGTCGCTGACGGTGTGCCCATCAGTATACATGTTGATGTCGAGGCGCTTGCCGGGGTCGCGCCTTGCCTCGATGCCGTCCAACCCTGCCGCGAGGATTGCTGCCTGCATCGCGTAGGGATTGGCGGCACCGTCAGGCAACCGAAGCTCGAACCTACCAGACTCGGGAATACGGATCATGTGGGTGCGGTTGTTCCCGGTATACGTGACCGAGTTGGGCGACCATGTCGCGCCCGAAATGGTGCGGGGCGCATTGATGCGCTTGTAGGAATTCACGGTCGGATTCAGAATTGCGGCCATCGCATCGGCGGAATTGATGATGCCGCCAATAAAATTGTAACCCAGCGCGGACACACCCAGTTCGCCGGCGTCATCCTCGACGAGATTCCGCTTTCCATCCCACAGGGACACATGGACGTGACAGCCGTTGCCCGTGAGGTGCGCGAAGGGCTTCGGCATGAAGGTCGCCCGAAGACCGTGTTTCTCGGCAATCGACTTGGCCATGTACTTGAAGAAGGCGTGCCGGTCTGCCGTGATCAACGCGTCGTCAAAATCCCAGTTCATCTCGAACTGTCCGTTGGCGTCCTCGTGATCACTTTGATAAGGCTTCCAGCCGAGCGTCAGCATGCACTCGCTGATTTCACTGATCACGTCGTAACGGCGCATTAGCGCCGACTGATCATAGCACGGCTTGATTTGTCGATCTGCGCCGTCCCCGACTTCGCGTCCGTCAGGGGTGACAAGGAAGAATTCGCATTCAACGCCGCTCTTGAGCTGTATTCCTTTCGCTGCAGCTCTTGCGATCAGGCGTTTCAACGTATTCCGGGGCGCCTGCTCGACGGGCTTGCCGTTCATCCACAGGTCAGCAGCCAGCCAACCTACCTCAGGCTTCCAGGGGAGCTGGATCAGGCTCGTGGGGTCTGGCTTCGCCAGCACGTCGGGATCAGCCGGCGACATGTCCATCCATGTTGCAAAGCCAGCAAACCCGGCGCCCGCCTTTACCATTTGGGCTATTGCAGCAGAGGGCACGAGCTTGGCCCGCAGCGTTCCGAACAGATCGGTGTACGCGATTAGAAAGTTCTTAATACCGCGTTCCTTGGCAATCGCCGTCAGATCCAACATTTTTTCCTCACCTACGCGCCCACAATTGGAATTCAATAGCCCGACGTGCCAGGTATCCAGTTCGTGCCGGCGAGTGGCACCCCAGCCATCGCCGCCGCCTCGACGGTCAGCGCAACGAGGTCCTCCGGCTCCAGATTGTGGACATGGCTCTTGCCACAGGCCCGGGCTATGGTCTGGCACTCGAGCGTCAGAACCGAGAGATAGTTGGAAAGGCGACGCCCTGCGATCACGGGATCGAGCCGCGCAGCCAGCACGGGATCCTGTGTTGTGATCCCGGCGGGATCGCGGCCTTCATGCCAATCGTCATAGGCGCCCGCGGTTGTTCCGAGTTTGCGGTACTCGGCCTCAAACCGCGGATCGTTGTCCCCGAGTGCGATTAGCGCGGCGGTACCGATCGCGACCGCATCGGCACCAAGTGCAAGCGCCTTAGCGACATCAGCCCCGGTGCGAATGCCTCCGGATACTATGAGCTGCACTTTGCGGTGCATACCGAGATCCTGGAGCGCCTGAACCGCCGGCCTGATGGCCGCAAGGATGGGCAACCCCACATTCTCGATGAAAACCTCCTGGGTCGCAGCCGTACCGCCCTGCATCCCATCCAGAACGACAACGTCTGCACCGGACTTTATCGCAAGTGCAGTGTCGTAGTACGGACGGCTCGCGCCCACCTTGACGTAGATGGGCTTCTCCCAATCCGTTATTTCCCGCAGTTCCTCTATCTTGATCTCAAGATCGTCCGGACCAGTCCAGTCAGGGTGCCGACAGGCCGACCGCTGATCGATCCCCTCCGGCAAATTGCGCATCTTCGCAACGCGAGGAGAGATCTTCTGGCCGAGAAGCATTCCGCCTCCGCCCGGCTTGGCACCCTGCCCGATGACGATCTCGATAGCGTCGGCCTTGCGTAGATCCTCCGGATTCATCCCGTAGCGTGACGGCAGATACTGATACACGAGCGTGGACGAATGGGTCCTCTCCTCAGGAGTCATTCCACCGTCTCCGGTCGTGGTGGAGGTGCCAACAGCGGAAGCACCTCGGCCGAGCGCTTCCTTTGCCCGCCCCGAGAGTGCGCCGAAGCTCATACCGGCGATGGTTACCGGGATCTTCAATTCGATCGGCTTCTTTGCAAAGCGAGCACCGAGCACGACATTCGTCCCGCACCGCTCGCGATAGCCTTCCAGCGGATATCTGGATATCGAGGCCCCGAGAAAGAGAAGGTCGTCGAAATGCGGCAGCTTGCGTTTCGCGCCTCCTCCTCGGATGTCGTAGATTCCGGTCGATGCGGCGCGCTGGATCTCAGCGATCGAATGTGGATCGAACGTGGCTGAAAAGCGGGGCAACGTTCCGTGACGGGGCTGGCTATCTGGTTTGCTCATGAATGGCCGATCAGTAGGAGTCGACGTTATCGACATGAAAATGATAGAGACGCCGGGCGGAGCCGAAGAGCTTGAAATCCTCGACCGACAGGGCGAGATCCGCCTTGGCCAGCACACCGGAGAGGATCGCCCGATCGTCCGCTCCCATCTCTTTCTCGATGCAATCGGTTCCGAGACTGACGACTTTTCCACGCACGAACAGCCGGGCTTCGTAGATCGAATCTCCCAAGGCCTCGCCGGCGTCCCCCAGGACCACGAGATTTCCCGCCTGTGCCATGAAAGCGCTCATCGGCCCGATCGAGCCTTTGACGACGATGTCTATGCCCTTCATGGAAATGCCGCAGCGGGCCGAAGCGTTTCCGTCGATCACGAGCAAACCGCCTCGTCCCGTCGCGCCTGCAGCTTGGCTTGCATCACCTTTTACGTGAACGGTTCCGGACATCATGTTTTCGGCGACGCCAACGCCTGCATTGCCCTCCACGATGACGGTCGCGAGATCATTCATACCGGCGCAGTAGTAGCCGACGTGCCCGGCGATCTGGACCGTGATAGGCTTATCCAGACCGCAGGCGACGGAATGCTTTCCGCCGGGGTTCGAAACTGCCCAGTGCGTCTCATTGGTATCTCGCGGCAATGCGTGAAGCTTCGCATTGAAGTCGCGGAGCGCGGACGTCGAAAGATCGTACGTCGGCATGCTCAGCGTTCCCAGACATAAACTTTAGCCGGCTCCGGCTCGAACACTCTCGCTGTTTCGATGCCCGGCAGTGCAGCGAGCGCGCGATACTCTGAGCCAAATGCCACATAGTCGCCGGTTTCAGCCATCACGGCGGGCTTGCATGCGATAGGATCGCGCAGCACGGCAAAGCCCGTTTCGGTCCCCACCACGAAAGTGTAGAAGCCATCGAGGTCCTTGAGCCCCCGCTCAAGCGCTTGTTTCAGCGTTGCTCCCTCATGCATGCACCAAGAGAGGTAGCCGGCGGCAACTTCCGTGTCGTTTTCCGTCGCGAATTTAATCCCGTTCCGCTTCAGCTCGCGCCGAAGGGCATTGTGGTTCGAAAGCGAGCCATTGTGAACGAGGCACTGGTCGCGTCCGGTCGAGAACGGGTGGGCTCCGCGCGTGGTGACTGCAGACTCGGTCGCCATTCGCGTATGACCTACGCCATGCGTGCCGGCCATTCCCGCCAAATCGAAACGTTCGGATACCTTGGTTGGGAGCCCAACCTCTTTGTAGATTTCCATGCGTGAGCCGTAGCCGACCACTTCGACTGCGTCGTCCCGTTCAGCAACGAAGGATTGCAGGGCCGGAACCGTCTCAGGCGAAACCGAGAGAACCGCGTGATTGGACCGGTAGACATGCCGAAGGGCGCCAAATTTCTCTTGGATGGCAGCCACTGCATTTCTGAGTTTACCGCAGTCGTCCGCCCGGACCGTCACCTTCAGATCCTTGGCTGAACCGCCTCCGTAGATCGCGAAGCCAGTGCTGTCAGGGCCACGGTCCGTGAGGACGGCAAGCATCTGCGAAAGCAGCGCACCGAGCTGCGGCTCGAATTTGGCATTCTTCAGGTAAAGACCCGCAATTCCACACATAATTCCTCACAGGAAACCTTGTATCCTGTCAGGTAATATGACTAAATTGACTGTGTCAACTAGAAAAGTAACTTTTGTATATCTCAGCGCCCGGTGCGTGGGTAAACGATGATCGAGAGATAGGTCGCCGGAAGGGAAATCAGGCGTTCGGGGCCATGCAGTGCGCCCGAGTCGAACATCAACGCGTCGCCTGGCTTCAGATGATAATCTTGATCTGCGTGGCGATAGGTTACTTCGCCGCTGAGCATGTAAATCAGCTCGACACCGTCGTGCTGAAAGCCGGTGTACGGTACCGCGTCCTCTCTCAAGGTGATCAGGTAAGGCTCCAGTACAACCTCTCCGCGGAGGCTGTGCCCAAGCAGATTATAGACGTGCCCCGCCTTAGTGCCGCGACGCTCGATCTGAACTCCTTGCCCGGCCCTGACAAACGAGCAATCGCGTCGGTCTTCGTGGGCCGCAAAGAGCGTCGTGATCGGCACGGCAAGCGCGGTCGAGAGCGCTTCGAGGGAGGACAGCGAAGCCGAGATTTGACCGTTTTCTATCTTCGAAAGCATGCCTGGCGACATGTCCGCCGACGCCGCAAGATCTGCTATCGACAGATCGGCGCTGCGCCGCAATTCTCGCACTTGAACGCCAATTGCGCGTTCGAGGCTCCTCTTGCCGGTTCTAGGCGCATTCGAACCCGTCAGGATTTCTTCGATATCGTCCTTCATGCGTAACCGCTTCCTGTCCCGCCATCTAAATCGCGTACATCCTATCGCCTAAGCCTTTGTCGTTTCTTCCCGGCTCCGCCTGACGCCCGATCCTTCGAAGGAGAGACGCCAAACTTCGTCCGATAAGATTTGGCGAAGTGGCTCGAGTTCGAAAAGCCGCATTCGGCACCTATCTGCGTCAGCGGCAGAGTAGTTTGACGCAAAAGTGTCCGCGCCCTCGTTAGGCGCAAGGACATATATTGTTGACTGATGGTCATGCCGACGTGACCCACGAATAGCCGCTCAAGCTGTCGTACCGATACTTTCACTGCATTTGCAAGAACGTCCCTTGGTAGCGGCTTGGCAAGCTGCCTCTCCATCATGCCTACTGCCGAAATTACGGCCCGATTACTGGTTCCAAGCCGGTGCCGTAAGGCAATGCGTTGCGTGCTATCGCCAACACGGACGGCCGTCTGCAAGTACCAGTCACTGACCCGTGCGGCCAGCGTCTCCCCGTGATCCCGGCGAATGATTTCATGCATCATGTCCAGCGCCGCTACGCCGCCACCGCAGGTTAGCCGGTTCCGATCGATCTCGAATAGCGCTCCTGTCGCTGCGATGTCGGGAAACGCTTCAGTGAATGCCGGCAGATGCTCCCAGTGGATCGTGCATCTGAATCCGTCCAGGAGTCCCGCCCTGGCAAGAATGAAGGGACCGCCGGAAACGCCGCCTACCGCACAACCCGATCGCGCCAACCGGCGCAGCCATGCGAGGGTCTTCGGTTCGCTAAAGGAGGCCGGATTGCCGCCTGCGAAGATAAGTACCGAGTCAAAACGAGGACTATCCTGGATCGTGCAGTCCGAAGACGAGGAAAGCCTGCCGGAAGACAGCACCTTGTTTCCTTTCACCGAGACCAGCAACCACTCATATAGCGTCCTACCCGCGAGTACGTTTGCAGCCCGCAGCGGTTCGACTGCGGATGCGAACGACATCAGCGCGAAATCGTCTATGAGGAGAAGGCCGAAGCGATGCGGACGAGACATTTTCTGCGTTTGTCGTTCTTGGAACGATGAGTGTCGCTTCTGGCGTATAACCCAACATTGGTTGTTGCGATAGTCCGTCTCCGTCCAGGAGCGACACACTCCAATGCGTTATTCGATCCTATCGCTACTCAAGGATGCCCTCTCCGGCGGTACCGGCAAAAGGCCGCAATGGCGCGACGCGTCACCGAAGGCCGAATATGATATCGTCATAATCGGCGGCGGCGGCCACGGACTGGCGACCGCGTATTACCTCGCAAAACATCACCGTCGCGCAAACATTGCCGTGCTCGAGAGGGCCTGGATCGGCGGCGGCAACGTCGGCCGCAACACCACGATAATCCGCTCGAACTACCTGCTGTCTGGAAACATCCCGCTTTACGAGCTGTCAATGAGCCTGTGGGAGGGGCTGGAACAGGACATCAACTACAATGCCATGGTCAGTCAGCGCGGCGTACTGAACCTCTTCCATTCCGACGGCCAGCGCGATGGTTACGCGCGACGCGGCAATGCAATGCGCATCCATGGGATAGACGCGGAACTCCTCGATCAGGACGGCGTCCGAAAGCTGTATCCGTTCTTGAACTACGATGCGGCGCGCTTTCCAATCCAGGGCGGCCTTCTTCAACGGAGGGGCGGAACCGTGCGCCACGACGCCGTCGCGTGGGGCTATGCCCGCGCGGCGAGCGAGCGTGGCGTCGACATCATCCAGAACTGCGAAGTGACCGGCATTTCGTCGTCGGGCGGACGTGTGACGGGGGTTGGCACCACCCGTGGCGCGATCAGGGCGAAGAAGGTCGCAATCGTTGTGGCGGGCAATACTTCGCGCGTAGCGGCGTTGGCCGGCCTGCGGCTGCCGATCGAAAGCCACGTCCTTCAGGCATTCGTTTCCGAAGGGCTTAAGCCGGTCATACCCGGCGTGATCACCTTCGGTGCAGGTCATTTCTACCTCAGCCAGTCGGACAAAGGCGGCTTGGTGTTTGGCGGCGACATCGACGGATACAATTCATACGCCCAGCGGGGCAACCTGCCAGTCGTGGAGGACGTCTGCGAAGGCGGCATGGCGCTGATGCCCGCTATCGGGCGCGCGCGCGTGCTGCGCAGCTGGGGCGGTCTTATGGACATGTCGATGGACGGATCGCCCATCATCGATCGCATGCCCACCGAAGGACTCTATCTGAATGCCGGTTGGTGCTACGGCGGATTCAAGGCGACGCCGGGGTCCGGCTTCGCCTTCGCGCACCTCATAGCGACCGACTCGCCGCATCCCGCTGCAGCGGAACTGGGTCTTGGCCGGTTTCGCTCGGGCCGCGTCCTCGACGAAAAGGGCCAGGGTGCCCAACCGAACCTTCACTGAGGCAGCATGCGCATCAAATGTCCTTACTGCGGATCGCGGGACTCGGGGGAGTTCAGCTATCTAGGCGACGCCAAGATGAAACGGCCTGCAGATGGCGGCAATGACATCGATGGTCCAATGTTCGACTACGTATATCTCCGAGACAATCCGGCAGGGCTGCATCAAGAGCACTGGTATCACGGAGCCGGTTGCCGCTCCTGGATCATCGTCGAACGCGACACTCGCAACCACGAAATTGCCTCGGTCCAGTTCGCGCGCCCGGAAGCATTCCGATGAGCGGCCACAGGCGCCTTTCGACAGGTGGGCATATCGACCGGTCCAAGCCTTTGAAATTCTCGTTCGATGGTAGATCTATGCACGGCTTTGCCGGTGACACGCTTGCCTCTGCATTGGTCGCTAACGGCGTGACCTTGGTAGGACGCTCTTTCAAGTATCATCGTCCGCGCGGCATCCTTAGCGCCGGTCCGGAAGAGCCAAATGCCCTGGTCAAACTCCGCTCCGGCGCAAGATGCGAACCGAACACCAAGGCTACGACTGCCGAGTTGTATGACGGGCTGGAAGCGCGGAGCCAGAATCGCTGGCCGACGCTTGGCTTCGACATTCATGCAATCAACCAGTTGGCCGGTCCGATCATAGGCGCCGGCTTCTACTACAAGACTTTCATGTGGCCCGCGGCTTTCTGGGAAAAAGTCTACGAGCCGCTCATTCGCAAATCAGCGGGCCTCGGTCGCCTCAGCGGCGCCGCGGACCCGGACCGATACGAGAAGGCCTACGCGTTCTGCGACCTCCTGGTGATCGGCGGCGGTCCAGCCGGCCTGACTGCCGCACTAACGGCGGGCCGCGCGGGCGCGAAGGTGATTTTGGCCGACGAGGATTTTGCTCTTGGCGGCCGGCTCCTGTCCGAAACCCACCTGATCGACGACATGCCCGGCCTTCAATGGAAGGCGGCGGTCGAGGCCGAGCTCACTGCTATGCCAAATGTCCGGATCATGCGGAGGACGGCAATATTTGGCATGTACGACGGCGAATTCGGCGCCATCGAGCGGGTGGCGGATCATCTTCCGGTGCCTCCCGCCTTTACGCCGCGGCAACGGATGTGGAGCATCGTCGCCGACGAAAGTATCCTCGCCACCGGCGCGATCGAACGCCCTATTCCGTTTGCCGGCAACGATGTTCCGGGGGTCATGCTGGCGTCCGCCATGCGCTCCTACCTCAACCGGTTCGCTGCGATACCGGGCACCAACGTTGCAATTTTCACTACCTGCGACGACGGATGGCGGACTGCATCCGATTTCAGGCGTGCCGGCATTTCGGTTGAATGCGTTATCGACGCGCGATCCGAAGTTTCCGACCGGGTCCGATCGCTAGTTCGGGACGTTCCGATCCATGTCGGCAGTCGCGTGGTGCGCGCCATCGGAAAGCAGGCCCTGGAGTCGATCGTTGTGGTTCACGCCAACGGCCGGCGGATGGAAGTACCTGCGGACGCACTTGCTATTTCAGGCGGTTGGAATCCGAACATCGGCCTCACCAACCATCTCGGAGCGAAACCCGTCTGGTCGGAAGAAAAGGTCGCCTTTGTACCAGGCGGCCTTCCAAAGGGCATGACAGCCGCAGGAGCCGCTGCGGGCAACTGGATCCTTTCGGAAGCAATTTCCGACGGACAAACGGCAGGTCGCGACACGGCGCTTCGCTCCGGTTGGGTCTCGGAGCAGTCAAAGCTGCCCAGTGCTGGCTTTGATTGCGGCAACGTGGAAGCGCTTTGGCGGGTCACCGAAGGAACTGGCAAGGCATTCGTCGATTTTCAGAATGACGTCACCGCCGATGATATCGCGATCGCCGAGCGCGAGGGATTTCGGTCAGTCGAACACCTCAAACGGTACACGACGCTCGGGATGGCGACAGATCAAGGCAAGACATCGAATATAACCGGTCTCGCTTTGATGGCTGAACTGACCGGGCAGAAGATTTCTAGTGTCGGGACCACTCGCGCCAGGCCGCCCCAGGTTCCGGTGGCGATCGGAGCGTTTGCCGGTCCGCATAGCGGCAAGAATTTCAAGCCAATCCGGCTGACGTCAGGACACCAATGGGCCGCATCGTCGGGAGCCACGTTCGTCGAAGTCGGCCAGTGGCTTCGCGCCCAATGGTTCAATCAATCAGGTGACGCCGACTGGCTGCAAAGCGTCACCCGCGAAGTGAACGCGACCCGTTCATCGGTGGGCATCTGCGACGTATCGACCCTCGGCAAGATCGCCTTGATGGGACCGGACGTCGGCAGCTTACTCGATCGGGTCTACATCAATAAATTTTCGACCCTTGGCGTGGGAAAAGTCCGCTACGGCGTGATGCTGCGTGAGGACGGCTTCGTGATGGACGACGGCACCGCAGCACGGCTTTCCGCCGATGAATATGTGATGTCGACGACCACCGCCAATGCCGGCAAGGTGATGCAGCACCTGGAGTTCTGCCATCAGGTCCTTTGGCCGGATCTCGACGTTCAGATGGTCTCGGTCACCGAGCAATGGGCGCAGTATTCCGTGGCCGGACCGCGCTCGCGCGAGCTTCTGCAGAAGCTGTTCGGGGACAAGGCCGACCTTTCGAACAATGCCTTTCCTTATCTTTCCTGCGCAGAGTTTCAACTAGGACCGGTCCCGACGCGCTTGTTTCGAATTTCGTTTTCCGGAGAACTCGCATACGAGATCGCCGTGCCGTCGGGTTTCGGTGGTTCATTGATCGTGAGGTTGATGGAGCTCGGCTCCAAGCTCGGTGTCTGTCCGTACGGCACTGAAGCATTGTCGGTCATGCGTATCGAAAAGGGACACGCTGCGGGCGCCGAGCTGAACGGCCACACCGTCGCCCGTGATCTCGGCATGGGACGGATGATGTCTGCCGACAAGGACTATATCGGCCGGACGATGTCGCAACGGCCAGCCCTCATTGATCTCGACCGGCCGACCCTTATCGGGTTCAAGCCGGTCGATCGCCACCGCAGACTGAGAAATGGCGCTCATTTCTTCGCGATGGGAGCTGCAAAATCCCCTCTGAATGACCAAGGGTACATGACCTCAACCGCATTCAGTCCCTCTCTGGACCATTGGATCGGCCTCGGCCTACTGGTCCGCGGACCGGACCGGCTGGGCGAACGCGTACTCGCATACGACCCAATACGATCCGAGGAGATCGCAGTCGAAGTGGTGTCACCGCTTTTCGTAGATCCGGAAGGGAGACGCCTCCGTGTATGAACTCGCAATTTCGCGCGCCTTCGACGGTCTGCGTCCTGCAGGTTCCGGCGACGGCGTTGCTGCTATCGAACGCTTGGGGCTCGGCATGGCAACCGTCATGACCCGTCGAGGAAAAGCCCACGACCTCATACAAAAGGTCAAACTCAGTTTCGGCATAGAATTGGCCGACGCTCCCGTGAGATGCAGATTCGACCGTGTATCCTTCGTTGGAACGGGAAGCGGCAAATGGCTTGCCGTTTTCGAGGGCGCCACAAGTGATTTTTTTGAACGCCTTCGAGTTGAATTGGCAAGCTTGGCCTCCGTCGTAGACCAGTCACATGCGTTCGGCGTTCTTCGGCTTTCCGGGCCCGCGTTGCTTTCGACGCTGGAGAAAGGGGTCCAAATCGACCTCTCGCCCGAGGCATTCTCGGTCGGGCGTGCGGCCGCGACTAACATCGCTCATGTAGGCGTGAGTTTATGGAAGGTCGACGACGCTCCCACCTTCGACATCGCCGTTACACGGAGCATGGTTGGCAGTTTTTGTCATTGGCTCGAGACTTCCGCTGCCGTCCACGGCCTGGCCGTCCATCGACGCCCCGACTAAGAACCGCCCCGAAGATCCAACAGGAAACCAACTTGGATGCTGAACGAAGCCATACTGTCACTATCCTGCGCCGATCGGCCGGGAATCGTCGCCGGAGTTTCAGCCAAGCTTCTGGAAACCGGCTGCAATATCACGGAGGCTCATCAGTACAATGATCCTGACACTGCGCTGTTTTTCATGCGCGTCCGGTTCGCAATGTCTGGCGAAGGCTCCGCAGAAATCCTGGCCGAAAGCTTCAGAGACGTAGCCGAAAGGTTCGGCATGAAGTTCAACATCCGGGGCACGGAACGCCGGCAACGGGTCGTCTTGCTTACCTCCAAGTTGGACCACTGCTTGTCCGACGTCCTCTACAGATGGCGGACCGGAGAAATCATGATGGATCTCGTCGGCATCATCTCCAATCATCCCCGAGAAACCTACGCGCATCTCGATTTCGACGGCGTCCCCTTTCACTATCTTCCGGTCACCAAAGCGACAAAGATGGAGCAGGAGGCACAGATATGGGAATTGATCCGCACGGCAGAAGCCGATCTCGTCGTGCTTGCGCGATATATGCAGATCCTCTCGGACGGGTTCGCGGCCAAGCTGTCAGGCCGTTGCATCAACATCCATCATTCGTTCCTTCCAGGCTTCAAGGGCGCGAAACCGTACCACCAGGCGCATGCACGCGGTGTCAAGCTAATCGGCGCCACTGCACATTATGTGACCGCGGATCTGGACGAGGGCCCCATCATCGAGCAGGACGTGGAACGAATCAGCCATCAGGATTCACCCGAAAACTTGACTCGAAAAGGCAGGGATATCGAGCAGCGCGTTCTCGCTAGGGCAATAACCTGGCATCTAGCCGGACGCATCATCGTGAACGGCCACAAGACAGTTGTATTCAGGGATTGAGAGATGACCGCTATCGTAATCGATGGACGGAAGATTGCGGCCGAGCTCCGCATGAGGCTGGCCAGGGAGATAGTCGCTCACGCCCGCAAGGGCATGCGGCCTCCGGGCCTCGCCGTGGTTCTGGTAGGGGATGATCCGGCCAGCGCGGTCTACGTCCGATCGAAGGCCACGATGTGCGTGGAAGTCGGCATGCGTTCTTTTGAACACAAACTCAGCTCGGACACGCCTGAGAGCGAGCTTTTGGCGCTCGTGTCGCAACTTAACGCCGATACCGCGGTAGATGGGATCCTGGTCCAATTGCCGCTTCCCAAGAGCATAGACACCCATCGCGTCATGGGTGCGATCGATCCCGACAAGGACGTGGACGGCTTTCATCCCGTCAATGTAGGTCGGCTGTCCCTCGGACTCGCCGGATTCGCACCCTGCACGCCTGTTGGATGCATGTATCTGCTCGACAGCGTTCGACAAGACCTTACCGGCTTATCAGCGGTGATCGTCGGGCGTTCCAATATCGTTGGCAAGCCGATCGCTCAGATGCTTCTCGCACGAAATTGTACGGTGACGTTGGCTCACTCGAAGACGGCAGATCTAAGTTCGGTCTGTCGCGGCGCAGACATCTTGGTTGCGGCCGTGGGTGTTCCCCGAATGATCAAACAAGACTGGATTAAGCCGGGCGCCATCGTGCTTGATGTCGGGATCAATCGACTTCCCCAGTCTGAAGACGGGAAAGCAGGTGGTCTGGTCGGGGACGTCGATTATCAAGATGCAGTTTCCGTCGCGTCGGCCATCACGCCAGTACCAGGCGGCGTCGGGCCTATGACCATCGCCTGCCTTCTGTCGAACACGCTTGAATCGGCTATTCGTCGCCAAGGAGATGTGCCACGCAAGGCGACCGACTAACTGAAGGTCGCGCGATCGCCGTGAGTCCACGTTCGACGCATCGAACTCGAGAAGGACGTCGAGGCCGAGCGTGAACCAATAGCTGACCAAGCGCCGATCCAGAACTTTGACGAGAACGCTAGCGCCGCCTCAGGCACCTCATCCGGTTTCGGCGCAAATGTACGACTCTCCAAACGGAGCTGGTCCCCGAGAGGCCGGTCGGAGGACCTTGTGGCTAGTACAATGGCCTTGTTTGTTCTCGGCGCCAGGTCACCCATGTCGGGGGGTATCCTTGAGGTATGCGGCGATCATCTCGTTCACCTCGTTCGGCTTTTCCAGGTGCAGGAAATGCCCAACGCCAGTCACAAGCCGACGATCAAGACCGTTCGTAAACAACTCGGCCATGCTTGCGGCCGCCGAATACCCGATGCACCCGTCTCGGTCACCGTGAAGGTAGAGACACGGCACGCGGATCGCTTCTGCCCCTATACGACGCTGGAGCTCCGCGTTCTTGTTGGGCACCGATGCCGCCCCGAGCGCGCTACGGTAGTAGGCGAGCGCAGCATCGATCACGCCCGGCGAGGCGAACGTCGTGCGGATCTTCGACATCTCGTCCGGAGGTAACGCCCAACCCGGCGACCAGTCGTTCCAAAGGCGTTCGATCAAATCGAAGTTGTCGTGCGCAACGGCTGCTTCGGCGAAGGGCATCTGGAAAAAGAATATGTACCAAGAGCGCCTTTGCTGTTCCGCCGACGCGACTAACGCCGACCGGAATCCTGATCCATATGGTACTGCTAACGTCACGATGCGGTCGAACAGATCGGGCGCCAGTACGGCTGCAGCGTAGGCGGCGTGCGCGCCCCAATCGTGGCCAAGCAGGGTCGCGCGTTTTGCGCCGAGTGATCGTACCAATTCGACGACGTCGTGCGCGAGGTCGGCCGTGTAGAACGTGGCGTCCTTGGGTGTCTCAGTCGGGGTATATCCGCGCATGAATGGGGCGACGACCCGATAACCCAATGCGGAAAAGTAGTTCAGTTGATGATGGAAGGAGTAAGCGTGATCCGGAAACCCGTGGAGACACAGGAGCAATGGACCGCGACCCGTGGCGAGATAGTGAAAAATAACGCCATTTGCCCGAACCGAGCCGACCTCCACGTCGTTCATGAGACCTCGCGCCGTGTCAGTTGAACGTCACGATGACTTTGCCATCGATACCGGCTTGCGAGGCCCTTACGACCGCGCCCTTGATATCGTCGGCTCGAAAGACGGAATCGATCTTCGCTACCAGCCGGCCGCTAACGGAAAGTTCGTCCAAGCCGCGATAGAGAGTGTCAATCACGTCGCGCGGCGCGCTTTGAAGACGTTTGGACAACCAGAATCCGCGGACCCGCAAGTCCTTGAACACGATCGTGCCGGGAGCTATCGCGGCGAGTTCGCCGCTCATTGCGCCGTAGATCACAAGCGTCGCCCCTGGCTCGAGACACGAAGCGATACGGTTCGTCGCTTGTCCCCCAACGCTGTCGATTCCCAACCGGATTGGCGCCTTTTTCGTGGCGGCTCCGATGCATTCGGCTAAATCTTCGCCGTCCAGCAGGACCACGTCGCCGCCCAGAGCCTTCAGCTCATCGATCACGTCGGACCGCCGAACGACATTCACGGTCTTGATACCCGAAAGACGGGCTAGTTGAATAGCGGCCCGGCCGACGCTGGAGTTTGCGGCATTCTGGACAATCCAGTCGCCAGTCTGGAGTTCTACGAAATCGCCGAGCAGCATGCTCGCGGTCGCCGGGTTCACCTTGAGTCCCGATTGCTGCATCAAATCGCCGTCCGGTGACACCCTGACCACTTCGGGCGCCTTGACCAGCCGGTACTCGCGCCAATTGTTGAGCGAGAGAAGGATCACCCGGTTGCCGGGCTCTAAATCCTCCACGTCCTTGCCGATCGCGATAATCTCGCCGACCGCTTCGTTGCCGATGGCCTGCGTGCTCGCGTCTAATCTGGGATAGATGCCCTGCATCGTCAGCAGATCCGCCGGGTTGATCGGAAACGCCAGAACCTTGACAAGCACTTCGTCGGAACGTGGCCCGGACGGCGTCTGCGTATCGGCGTATTGGACGACCTCCTCCGGTGTTCCGGTAGTCGAAAATTGAATCTGCTTCATGACGTCTGGTCCTTCTTGAACTTTTGGGCGCATAGCGTGGCGACCGCGGCTTGCGCCTTGGCCGGCCTCCACATGCGCTTGTGTAACCCATTCGCGGAGCACCGTTGGCTCGTCCATGGCTTCCACCGGCGCCTGATGGTGGCTCTCGATAGTGATTCGCCGCGCCCGCGTTACGTAGGAGAAGGGCTGACAACCGAGCGCCGCGCATCTACCGCGACTCGCCTCGTCCATCCGCAGGTAGCGGACGCCCTTCGTGACGAATCCGAACTGGATCCCCTCGAGGCTCAGTCCCGAGCCGGCGAAGAGTCTCGTTACGCTGATGGGGCCCAGGTTCTGCAGTTCGTGCGCAACCTCTTCGGCGATCGCCTTGGACGTGCTTCCGCTCATCCCGCGCTGGCCTCTTTCGCGGGATCGAAGAATCCCGTGATGCTCCGTAGCCGTCCGTCGCCAGCCACTATCGCGAAGCTTCTTCCGGTCTGCAGCACGACACCGTCCGGGCCCAACAGCCTCCACTCGGCGAGCATTCGGTCGTGATGGTGGATGACCGAGAGGATCTCGAATTTCCCGCCCTTCACGTTCTGCTGAAATCCGCCCATGTACGCCGACAGCGCGTCGCGACCTTCGATCAAACCGTTAGCGTCGCAATAGCTGCACGCGTCGGCGAGACAGGCCCCCAGTTCGCTCGCGCGGACGGACGGCTCGGACGACCAGATGCTCGCGTAGCGATCCCACAAAGACTCAGGCGTCACGGAAGCCTCCCTCCAGACCGTCGAATTCGAGATCGATCGCGCGCCTGACCATCTTCAGATCATAACCGCCGCGAACCAGGACCAGCACGCCCTGATACAGGGCGAGCAGTCTTATCGCCGCGACCTTCGGATCCAGGCTGTTCCCGAGCTTCTGGGACGCTTTCGCGGCCTCCAGTCGTTCGACGAAAGCCCGTTCCAAAATCTCGAAGCCCCTGAGGACGGCGTTGGCTGCGGCGTTGCCGTCGGTGCCGAACTCGATCGCGGAGTTGGTAATAAGGCACCCGAACGTTTCGCCGTTGGGCTCGCGCAGCAGGGAAAGAAACAACTTGCGCAGACCGGACAATCCGGCAGCGGGCTTCGCATACTCGGCGACGCGCCTTTCGAGCACTCCCTTCAGGTAGTGCGAGAACGCCGCGATAAAGATTCCGTTCTTGTCACCGAAGCTGTTGTAGATGCTACCAGCGCTCAGGCCTGTCGCGACCTCGAGTTCCGGGATGGAGACGCCGGAATAGCCCTTTCTCCGAAATGCATGCATCGCGCCGGTAAGCACCTCGACCTCGTTGTAGGATCTCGTTCGAACCATGTGTTACCTCACGTATTAAAACGATTATTTTATAATGATTATTTTAATAACGCTGTCAAGCGGAACTTCGCGATCGTCTGCTGGTTTGCATGAGGTTGCACTTCGAAGGCATCGACAGCCAAGCTGCTTGGCAAAAAACTCAGGTTCCATTTGCAGAATTCAGGGCGCCTTACCCCATTTTTTAACGAACCAAGAGCAGACGACAACAGGCAGGAAGAAGGACGTGCCAAGACGCACGATCGGCTAGGATGAAGACGACGAGCCCATGGCTGTGACTGCGATCGACAGATTGGCAGGGTTCGGACTCCACAACCTCGCATTCAGCGAATTGAGCTCTCATCAGGCTCAACATTGAACAGAAACATTTCGCGCCGGAATATCAGGTCACCTACTCACCGCAGCGACCCCGTTAGCATCGAACAAGCGACTGGAAAGCCGATCAAAGTTATAAGCAAAGTAACGCTGCACTTCGCCGGTGCCTTGGCCCGTAATGCTCCGATCGTAGTTTCGGTCGCCATGTCGTATGAAAAGTTGCGCGCGGCGGGATTTGCGATTGGACCAAAAATGTCACGGGTTCAAATCCCGGAGACGCCACCACCGATACCGACATTCACTTATCGTAGACATTTAAGCTGTGATTGGTGCCTCTGACGATCACCTTTAAGGCCATTAATACATTGATCTACCATGAGTTTTTAGAAAAAGCGAAGTCGCCTTCAGGCATACGATAGCATGATGCCCTCGGTCGCCAAGCGCCGAAACATCACGTCAATCCGCTGGGGCGACAGCTTTGCGCCACCATCGAGCCACCAAGTCATCACAGCCATGAAGGAACCAACGACATATTGGACGACCAGTTCGCGCGGAATAATGTCCTCGGACTTCTCGTCAACAGTTGCCGCAAGCTCATTGCGTATCAGATCGAAGAGTATCTGGCGAATAGTACCGAGAGCGATCGCCCCGCCGCGGCCGCCAACTAAAGCCCTGTAAAGATCAATATGATCGCGGGCATGTTCGAACATGGCCAGACTGAAGCTCAAGCTTCGATCCCTGATATTTCCCGATTTCGCCAGAGTTTCCTTCTGCCGATCGACGAGTTCCTTGCGTAGGTGATCGAGGCCGCTACGTCGTAAATCGTCCTTGCTAGTGTAGTGGGCATAGAACGTTGATCGACCGACGTTCGCTGCGTTGCAGATGTCGTCGACAGTGATGGCGTCGTAGCCCTTTTCTAGGATCAAAGAAATATGAGCCTGTTGCAGCGTCGTCCTCGTCCGAGCGACGCGGCGGTCAATCGGCTTCTTTGCCATCTCCGCATTATTCCCGGTCAGATCGAGCAAATTGTTCGATAACGGACATTCGAATTGGGTTGTTCGTTGACCTGATTCCGAACGTTATGTCTCTTATCGCATATCATGTCCGCCTTCAAAATGGCGGACGGAAGGAAACCCAAATGGCTGGTCAGCCGTCCTATCCCGGCGCGCCACGTTGGCTGAAAGTGTCCGCAATTGCGATCGCCGGCGTGGCCCTGCTGCTTGTGGTCCTGATTCACGGGGGCAGCGGATTTCGCCACCACATGCCGTCCATCATCGGCGGCCTTGGTCACAGCGCCGCGCAAGAGGGTGGCGGCTGATCATGAGCCCTCGCCTGCGCCAATTCGCACTTACCTTGCACGTCACTTCCTCGGTTGGCTTGCTCGGTGCGATCGCCGCATTCCTGGCCCTCGCCGTCACCGGTGTGACTGACCAGGATGAACAAATGGTGCGCGCGGCCTATCTGGCGATGCCATCGATCGCCCGTTTCGTCGTCGTTCCGCTGGCGTTTGCTTCCCTGCTGACCGGTCTCATCCAGGCGTTGGGTACCGCATGGGGCTTGTTTCGGCACTATTGGGTTCTGGTCAAACTGCTGTTCACCGTCTTCGCCACCATAGTCCTGCTGCTGAAAATGGATTTGATCAATTACGCAGCCCGCTTGGCTGGAGAGACGGCTTTGCCGCAAGCCAATCTTCGCGAAGCGGGAATTCAACTCGTGGTCCACGCCGCCGGCGGTCTGTTGGTGCTGCTCGTGCCCATGGTACTCTCGATTTATAAGTCACAGGGCATGACACGTTATGGATGGCGAAAGCAGTTCCAGCAGCAACCATCGTCGTAGATCACAGCCCCTGATCAAATCAATGCATTGGAACGTACGGCAACAGTTCCTTTGCCTGCCTGACAAACCACGCCCATAGTCTTCGGGAACGGCCTGCTGCCGATTTTTTGCTTCATGGCAATACTCCGTGGGTTCGGCGGTCACTTGAAGCTTCACGTTTGGATTGATCGCGCTCACCATAGCTGCGGCCCAGATACGTCTCCTGAATTCGAGGATTGCCGGCAAGTTCCGTGGCCGGCCCTTCGAGAACGAGATCGCCGGTCTCAAGAACATATCCATAATCCGCGATGCTCAACGCCACGCGCGCATTTTGCTCTACGAGCAAAATAGAGACACCAGCCGCCTTCAACGCTGCGATGATCTCAAATATTTCCCCGACGATGCGAGGAGCCAGCCCGAGGCTTGGCTCGTCCAGCAGCAGCAGCTTCGGCCGTGACATCAGCGCGCGTCCGAGCGCCAACATCTGCTGTTCGCCGCCTGACAATGTCGCAGCAAGCTGTGTCTTCCGCTCGCGCAGACGCGGGAATTTCAGGTAGACCTGCTCCAGAGCCTTGCCGACATTCTCGCCCCGTCGGGACGGAAGGAACGCCCCCAGGACGAGGTTGTCCAGCACGGTCATCGAAGGGAACAACTCTCGCTTTTCCGGAACCAGGCAGATCCCCCGCTCGACGCGCTCCTCGGCTTCTAGATCCTCGATCGGCCTCCCAAGGAACTTGATCCGGCCTTCACTTGGTTGCAGTGCCGCGATGGCGTTCAGCAAGGTCGATTTACCCGCTCCGTTTGGGCCAATCACCGTCACGATTTGTCTTTCGCCAACGATAAAGCTCGGACGATGAAGGGCCTCTACCAGCCCATACGAAACCGAAAGTTTTTCGATCTCAAGAAGTGTGCTCATTCGACGCCCCCAAGATAGGCTTCAAGAACCTTCGGGTTCGTTTGTATATCCTTCGGCATACCCTCAGCAATTTTCTGGCCAAAATCCATCACGACCAGGCGATCGACAAGTCCCATGACAAAATCCATGTCGTGCTCGACAAGCAGGATGCTCATTCCTTCGTCACGCAGCCTGTCCAGCAGCCCGGCCAGTGCGATCTTTTCCTTGTAGCGCAAACCCGCCGCCGGCTCGTCGAGGAGAAGCAGCGTCGGATCGGCACACAAGGCGCGGGCAATCTCTATGATGCGCTGCTGTCCGAGCGAGACGTTACCGGCCGCCTGAAACGCGACGTCGCTCAACCCTACCCGCTCTAGCTGGTTCATGGCCTCATGATAGAAACTCGCCTCTTCCGCGCGATTGAGTCGCAAGGAGGACTTCAGGACATTGCTGCTCCCCCGAAGGTGGGCGCCTATCATGACGTTCTCCAGAACGCTCATCTTCTTCACGAGCTGGACGTGCTGGAATGTTCGCGCCAGTCCCAAACGGGAGATCTTTCGCGACGCAAGTGTATCGATCCGCTGCCCTCGAAAACGGACCTGACCGCTCGAGGGAGACAGTACGCCGGTAATCACGTTGAACATCGTGCTCTTGCCGGCGCCGTTGGGACCGATCAGCCCGACGATTTCACCCGCCCGGACGCAGAACGATGGGCCATTGACGGCAAGCAGCCCGCCGAACTTCTTCGTAATCGAAGCGACCTCCATGATCGTTTCGCCCGGCTTGGCTCTTTCTCGCCGATCCAGCTTCTTGCAGCCGGTCAAATCCGCGGTCTTTCGCGCTGCAGGGAACCACCTCGCAAAAAATCCGGCAATTCCCGTCCGTGTAAACTGCAGCAAGGTTGCGACAAACACGCCGAAGATGATGGTTTCAAAATTGCCGGACCGGCCGAGAATTTGTGGAAGGATATCTTGGAGCCATTGCTTGAGAAGCGTGAGGAAGCTCGCACCAACGATCGCACCCCAAACGAAGTTCGCGCCTCCGATGACAGCCATGAACAGGTATTCGATTCCGGCCTCCAGCCCGAAAGGTGTCGGGTTTACGAAGCGCAGCAGATGGGCGTAGAGCCAGCCGGCGATGGCGGCAAAAACCGCCGAGTAAACGAAGATGACGGTCTTGAGGTGGCTGGTATCGACGCCGAAGCTCTCTGCCATCGTGGCCGCTCCCTTGAGCGCGCGCACCGCCCGGCCCTGCCGGGAATCGAGCAAATTCTTCAAAAACAGGATGAGCAAAAGGACGACGGCCCAAATAAGAAAATAGAAAGACGCTGCTGATTCAAAATTGAATCCCACAAGGGAGACCGCCGGAATTCCGCTGATGCCCGTATGCCCGCCGAGCCCCTCGATATTTCCGAAGAGATAAAACAGGCTGATGCTCCACGCGATCGTGCTCAAGGGAAGATAGTGCCCCGAAAGTCTCAGCGTGACCAAGCCAATGGCGAAGGCAGCGGCGGCAGCTACGATCAATCCGGCCAACAGCCCAATCCAAGGTGAGACCGAGAACGCCGTTGTCAGATATGCCGTCGTGTATGCGCCGAGGCCGACGAACGCGGCCTGGCCGAAGGACGTAAGCCCGGCAATTCCCGTGATCAGGACGAGACCGAGAACGACAATGCTCGACAGTCCAATGTAGTTGAACTGGATGACGTAGAATTTTGGCAGCACGAACGGCACCAGCACCAGGGCCGCAACCGCAACACAGATAAGGATTCGTGGATTTTTCATTCCTCATCCGCCTCTTCGAGGTGCACGGTCGCCATCGACCTCCACAGTAGAACGGGAATGATTACGGTGAAGACGATCACCTCCTTGAATGCGCTTGCCGCAAAGGATGCGTAAGCTTCAAGCAAGCCGACAAAAAGCGCGCCGGCGGCGGCCAAGGGGTAACTCATCAGGCCGCCCACGATTGCGCCCACGAAACCCTTGAGCGCGATCAGCAAACCAGAGTTGTAGTAGACCGTCGAGATCGGCGAGACGAGGATTCCCGACAGCGTGCCTATCGAGGCGGCAAGCGCCAGGCATATTGTTCCTGACAGTCTTGTCCTGATACCGACGATCCGCGCCCCTACCCGATTGGCGGCCGTCGCCCTGAGTGCCTTACCCAGCATCGAGTGCTCGAAGAATAGATAAAGCAGGATGATCAGCGCAATGCTGGCCGCAATGACCCAGAGCGCCTGGGCAGACATGTCCAGCCAGCCGATTTCGAGCCGGCCGCTCGCAAATGAAGCCGTACGCACACCTTCGGCCCCGAATGCCAGTAGCCCCAGCCCGACCATGGCAAGGTGAACCGCAACGGCGGCGATCAGAAGGACGAGAATCGAGGCGCCTGCTAAGGGTTGAAAGAACAAGCGGTAGATCAAGGGCCCAATCGGAACCACGATCGCGACCGTCAGAAGCGCCTGTATTGGAAGTGGAAAGGTTTTCAGCGGCGCCAGCCAGCAGAGGGCAGCGAGGGCCCCGGGCGCCATCAGATAAACAGCCAACGTTCTCGGTAATCCGGACAGCCGCCGGAGGCGAAGCATCGAAATGCATTCAAGGGCTGCGACCACCGTACTCAGGCCACAGAGAATCCACAGCGTTCCCGGAACGCCGCCGAACTGAATGCTTGCCAGTGTCATTGCGCCATAGGTGACAAATTCGCCCTGGGGTACAAAAACGATGCGCGTCACCGAGTAAACCAGCACCAGCGACAATGCCAAGAGCGCGTAAATCGCGCCGTTCGTTAGTCCGTCCTGGCCCAGCAGCACAAATATCTCAGATGTCATCTTTGGAAACTTCTCATAACGAAAGAAAACACTCCGGCGACCGATAAATTGCGATCCAGGTCAAGAAAGAAATTGCCTCCCGCATCTTCACCAACGTGGAAGGCCAGGCCTGGGAGGAACTACTTTGCCAAGGCCCAATTGCCGTCCTTGACAGTGATGACGACCGGCGCATCCATGCTGAAGCCGAAGTGATCGTCGCCGGTCATATTGATCAGACCACCGGTTGCTTTGACATCCTTGGCGCTTTCGATCGCATCGCGAAGCGCTCTCCTGAATTCAGCAGTGCCGGGCTTTGCAGACTTTTCCGCAGCCGCCGCGGCATTTTGAATGACGAGCCAGGCGTCGTAAGCGTTCGCACCGAGACCGGACAACGTACCGGGACCGTACTTGTCCTCGTAAAGCTTGGCGTAAGTGACCGCCGGGACCTTGGCCGGGCTTGATTCCGGCAGATCCTTGGCAACCATCGCGGGGCTCGAAGGAAGGAACGTACCTTCCACGGTCTTGCCGCCGAGCCTCAGGTAGTCCGCATTGATAACGCCTTGGTTCTGATAGACCTTGCCCTTGTAGCCGCGGTCCAGCAAGGCAGCCTGCGGAAGCACCGCGGGTGTGCCAGACGCACCGATCAGGATCGCATCGGGTTTGGCGGCGACGATCTTTAGTATTTGCGCTGCGACCGAAGTGTCGGTCGGATTGTAGCGCTCGTTGGCAACAATCTCGACGCCGTCCTTGGCACTGGATTCCTTGACCGCGTTCCACCAATCCTCGCCGTACGCGTCGTTATAGCCTATGAACGCCAGGGTTTTCACACCCGTCTTCTTCATGTGCTTCACGGCCACGTCGGCCATATACAGGCTGCCGAATGCCGTCTTGAATATCCACTTCCGATCGGCGTCCATGGGCGCGATGATGCGGCTCGCCGCCGCGACGCTGATCATCGGTGTACCGGCCTTGCTGGCAACCTCGAGCATTGCGAGCGAGTTCGGGCTGGTCGAGGATCCGATGATTGCGTCGACATTGCTTTCCGTAGTCAGTTTTTCAACGTTGCGCCGCGCTGCCGTCGTGTCCGATGCATCATCCAGGAAAATGAATTCGAAGTTTTTGGCGTCCGGCGTCGCCGCAACGAGCTGAAGCGTGTTCTTCTCCGGAATTCCCAGCGAAGCTGCGGGACCGGTGGTCGACAAGGTAACACCGATCTTGACCTGCGCTTGAGACGCGCTCACGGCCGAAAGCATCGCCGAAAGCGCGATCGCCACCCACCCAGAATGTGAGATCCTGAAGTTCCCCATTTCCCGCCCCCGTTTTCTGTCGTTTGAAAAACTAATTGATCCGAAGTGGCCGCGGTTAGACCTTGCGTGTGCGCCCTTCCCAATACTTTTCCCTGATTGGGTTCTTCGTGATCTTGCCGGAGGCGTTTCGCGGAATGATTTCGGCGAAATCGACGCTCTTCGGAATTTTGAACCCTCCAAGCTTGCCTCGGCAAAATTCAATAATCGCTTCAGGCGCGGGAGATGAGCCGACGCGCGCCACGACAACCGCTTTCACCGCCTCGCCCCAGCGCGAATCCGGCACGCCAATCACCGCCACGTCCAGGACATCGGGATGACCCGAAATCACGTTCTCGACCTCGATCGGATAGACGTTCTCGCCGCCGGAGATAATCATGTCGGTTTTTCTGTCGACGATGAAAAAATGCCCGCTGGGAGCGCGGTATGCGAGATCTCCGGTATAAAGCCATCCGTCCTTCAAGGATTTCGCCGTCGCATCCGGCCGCTTCCAGTAGCCGGTCATCAAGCTTTCGGATTTGATGGCGATCTCGCCGACCTGACCGTCGGCACACGGCTGCGCGTCGTCGTCGACGACACGGAGCTCATAGCCCACCATCTGCCGGCCGCAAGAACGAAGCAGCGCCCTGTCAGACTGCAAACCGAGCCTGTGATCGGCCTCGTCCAGCACGCTAACCAGCACCCCGGATTCGGTCTGGCCATAGGTCTGCTGGAAGCCTGCCCCCGTCAGCTCCATCGCAAGCGAGAGTCGGTCCTCCGGGATAGGCGCAGCGCCGTAGACGATACGCTGCAACTTGCTGAAGTCGGTCCGTCGGATGCGTGGCTCTTCGAGCAGCATCATCAACATGGAAGGAACGAAGCTTCCGATCGTCACCTGCTCGCGCTCGATGAGATCGAAGACGTTGTCGGCATCCCAACGCGGCAGGATCACTATTGTAGACCCGGTTGCAAAATAGGTGAGCTGATAGATCTGTCCGCCCGCATGGAATTGCGGAACGGCCTGCAGCTTGACGTCCGTTTCGAGCGCTTTCAGCGCCAACGAGCTGTAAATCGTGCCTAGGAAAAAGCTGCGGTGCGGAAGCATCACACCCTTCGGACGACCCGTCGTACCGCTCGTGTACATCACGGTGAAGAGGTCGTCGGGCGAGACCTGTGCCCTGCTGGGCGTGTCCGATCCCTCCTGCATCAGCCATTCGTAATCATGCCCGATGGCAGGCTTATCCCCGATGGATATCCAGCAGCGGACATCTCCGACCTTGCGGTCGATCTGCTCGACGGTCGGCAGCAGGTCGGTACTGTAGACAACCGCTACCGCCGCGGAATTCTCGATGATGAATGAAAGCTCCGCTGCCGAGAGGCGTGTGTTCAATGGGACCCAAGTCGCCCCGATCGAGGCAATAGCAAATACGATCTCGACGTGTTCTGCCGAATTCGAGGAGAGGACGGCCACGTGCTCCTTCGGACGGATTCCGAGTCCACCCAAGGCACTCGCCATCCGCCGCACGCGTGAAGCGAGCTGACCATAGGTCTGCCGGCGGGGCCCGCAAACCAGCGCTAGTTTGTCTTCGCGCCGCTGTTCGTTGTTCCAGAGGAAATCCGGTATCAGCATCGTTTCAAGCTCCAGACCGAACACACACTCCGAACAAAGCGGGCTGCCGCGCTCATCCACCACTGCGGACACAATGAAATGATACATGACTTATTGTCAAGTCGACTTTCCAATCAGTTAATGCTTGATCCGGAGGCGTTTCTTGATGATATTCTGGCCTCCGTCAACGATCGCAGCAAAGGCCCTGATTTCGAAATGAAGCCGAATCCCAAAGCGCGCCCGCCAAAGAAACGGATGGCCGCATCTGCGCCGCGGCGAAAGGCGGCGGCCCCATCTCGCTCAGGCGGGGATGAAGTCGTCGATATGGAAATCGGCTTGCGGCTCAAGCATGCGCGCCTAGTCAAAGGGTTGAGGCTTCGTGAGTTGGCCGCGACACTTGACTGCTCCGAAAGTTTTTTATCGAAAGTCGAGAACGATAAGGTCCGGCCATCTCTTGCAATGCTGCACAGGATCGTCGGAGCGCTCGGTATCAATATTCCCCAGCTTTTTACCGGGCCTCTGGAGCCCGAGGGGCCGGTGCAGCTCGTACATGCCGACAACAGGCCCGTCATCCGCACCGGGCCTTTCGGCCAAGGCCCGGGAATACTGCTCGAGAGGCTTATCGCGGCATCTCGAACGTCTCTTCTCGAAGCCAATGTTCACTGCGTCGAGCCCGGTGGCCACACCGACGGCGTCTACACCCATGAGGGCGAAGAGATCGGCTACGTCCTGCAGGGGCAGTTGGAGCTGCAGGTCGACGGGACCTGGTATATTTGCAAAGAAGGGACCAGTTTCTTTTTCCGGTCAAATCTGCCGCACGGATATCGAAACATCGGGAAAATCATGACGAAGGTTCTTTGGGTAAATACGCCTGCAACCTTCTGAGTATCCGGCATCTTATTTCGCGGTCAGCGCCCCGGTATCATGAACCGCCTTCCCGCCAAACAGCGTTTGCAAAACGTGAGTTTTCTTCAGGTCGTCGACCGCGCAATTGACCGGATCCTGATCGATGATGGCGAGATCGGCCTGCATATCCGGGGCAAGATATCCGATGTCGTCCCAGCGCATTACCCGGGCCGCATCCCTGGTCATCATCGCGATGGCTTCAATTCGGGAGATGCTCTGACTTGGGCCGACATTCCGGTAACCGGATTCTCCGAACTCGTGAGTCAGCGATAGCTGGATTTGCTCCCAGGCGTTCTTGGGTCCCCAGTCACTGCCGCCGCCCACCGGCATCTTGGCATCGAGAAACCTTCTCAGCGGGATGATATCCGGCAAAACCTTCGATCCCATCGACCTCCGCATGAGTTCGCCTTCGCCCCAGCAGAATGTCATCGACGTCGTGTGACAGAAATTCAGCTTCTTGAAGCGCCTGATCTGGTCGGCCTCAATCGTCGTAGCATGGACAAGAACCCAGTTGAGCGAAGCGACGTCGTATTCGCGGGCAACGCCCTCAACCATTTCGAGTATCTCGTCATGCGATTGCGTGCCCATCGATAGAATGTTCAGCCTGAGTTGGCGTTCGGCCGCAAACCGCATGACGTATTCGGCCTTCTCCGGCGTAATGTGACGCTGACCGTGAGTGACGCAGCCATACACATTCAAGTACGGTGCCCGCATCATTTGGGCTCCGCCATAGCAATACCCATCCCACATCAGGCTGACGCCATTAAAGCGGAACAGCGGATCGTCCAGCTCGATCGAGGCAGCGGCGTTCTCGAGCCTCCGGATGAAGTCTGGCATTTCCCTGGGCTTGCTCCAGGGCATTCCATACGCCTCGGCCTCTTGCGAGGCGAGAACCCTCATCTCAAGCAGGCCGTCCTTGCGAAGCTTTCGGTAGGCATCGATCAGAACCTTGTCCATCATGTGGTTTTCGTAGACCCCAGTCACACCCTGCTGGTGGAACTGCCCGATGGCGGTCTGCGTCCCCGGAACAAGAAATTCATTCTTCAGGAATGGAATTCCGCGCCAGAGCTGCTGCCCGTAATCGTCGTAGCAATAGTAGTTGTTGATGGAACCCGTAACGCGGCCGGTCGGCTCGCCGTCAGCATCCTTTTCAATCCAGACATTCCCGATTCTGTCCGGTGACTCGCGCGTGATTCCCAGTTCGCGCAGCGCAAGCGAATTGAACGACATACAGCTCGGCCGCACCGGTCCCCACGCCTGAATGACGATCGGATGCTTGCTGCTGGCCTTGTCCAATGCCAGACGGCCAGGCAACAGCCCTTCCGTGAGGTCCTTATACGAGCGGCGGTGAAAGAAATGGGGCTCTCCGACGGGAGTCGCCTGCAGCCATTCGGCTTCAGGCTCGCGCCGTGCCCGATCAGCTATCTTCGCAATGATCTCTTCGTGGTTTCGGCAGTCCCAGATTTTGATCAGCGGCTCTTCCAAAGACCCGTAATGCAGCAAATGCGGATGGGTGTCCAACAGACCGGGCACAATCGAGGCGCCCTGCGCATTCAGCCGGCGGCTGGTTCGCGGGGTAACCTGCTCGACATCATTCTTCGACCCAATCGCGGCTATTCTGCCTTTGCTGATCAGTACCGCTTCCGCAATCGCATCACGCGGGTCCATCGTGTAGATGCGCGCGTCGTGAATCAACAGATCCTGCTCGTTGCCGATGTTCACACCGTCCTCCCCGAATGCTCCATCATCACTCTTTAAAGTGATCATTTGGCTGATTGGCCAATGTTGCCAGCGTCAAAGCCAAGACTCTGGTGCCCGCGGCAATGTCGGCGGCGGTCGCGCTTTCGTTTGGGCTGTGACTGACGCCTCCTGCGCAGGGAATGAAGACCATCGCGTTGGGACTGACCGCATGCATCGACTTCGCATCATGAAAGGCGCCCGAAATCAGTCGCCTGCTCGGGAGCCCGAGCGCTCCGGCTGCCCTGTCAAGAAGATCGACAAGGCCGGTATCGAAGCTGATCGGATCCATATTGACAGTCTCACGCAGAGAAATGCTGCATGATCCCGAGAACCCGCGGCAGACCGCCCGTATGGCTTCACTCGCGGATTTTAGCGTCGCCGCATCAGGGTGGCGTAAGTCGACCGAGAAAACAACACGCGAGGGAACCGTATTAGGTGAATTCGGTTCGACCGACAGACGGCCGATGGTGAATCGCAAAATGTCTGCGTCGTCGGCGAGTTGATCCTCGATCGCGGCTATGATTGACACCGTAGCCTTCAGTGCATCTTTCCGCATCCGGGACCGGGTCGTCCCTGCATGGGCTTCGGCGCCCGCAACTTCGATCTCAAACCACTTCGTTCCCTGGATACCCGTAACGACGCCGATGGTCGTTCCGGAACTCTCCAGAATTGGCCCTTGCTCGATATGCAATTCGAGATATGCGGCGACGGGAAAGCCGATTTGTCGGCGTTCTACCGTTTCCATCATGCTCATCACGTCAGCAAGGGCGTCCTCAAGCACGACGCCCTTCGGGTCTTTCAAGGGCAGAACATCTGCCAGGCTGGACTGGCCTGCGAAAACTGCTGAGCCCATGACACCCGGAGCGAAACGCGATCCCTCCTCGTTTGTCCAGGATACGACCTCAATCGCGCGCCTGGTTCTGATACCGACGGCATCCATGGCCTGCAATGCCTCGAGACCCGCCAGCACGCCCGACGCACCGTCAAACCTTCCACCGGCCGGCTGACTGTCGAGATGGCTCCCCGTCAAGATCGGAGACAGGCTTGGATCGAGTCCTTCCCGTCGAACGAAGAAATTTCCGATGGCATCTACAAAGCAGGTATAGCCCGCTTCTTCGGCCCAGCCCTTGAGTAACAAACGCGCCAGGCCGTCTTCACGCGAAAGGGCCTGCCGGTTCACCCCGCCGTCGCTCCGCGCGCCGAACGCTGCCATCTTGCCGTGCCGATCCCAGAGGCGTTTCTCTTTGACTGCCGCAACCAATCCTTGACTGTTGGAGACGAACTCTTTGTTCAAAATCATCAAGAAGGCCTACCCAAAGCTCGCGGGGGTCAGATCGGTGATTGGCGACTGAAATTGGGAGGTCGCTTCTCCAGATGGCCGGCGAGACCCTCTTTTACCTCCGAGCCGCCGAACCCCATGAATTCGAGCGCGAGAGACGTATCAAAGGTGGGACCCGCCATTCTGAGCCAGTTGTTGAGCGCGTATTTGGTCCAGCGAATGGCAGTCTGCGCGCCTTCGGCCAGCTTGACCGCAATTTCAAGGGACTTGGTTTCTAGGTCTGCGTCTTCCACAGCGAGGGCAACGAGCCCGATACGCTCGGCTTCTTCGCCTGACATCGCCTCGCAGAGCAGCAGATAATACTTTGATTTCGCCATGCCGCAGAGAAGCGGCCAGATGATAGCCGCGTGGTCTCCGGCTGCGACGCCCAGTCGCGCGTGACCGTCGACAATCTTTGCGGTTTTGGTGGCGATAGGAATGTCGGCGAGCATGCCGCAGGTGAGCCCTGCCCCCACGGCCGGTCCCCGGATCGCACTGATGATGGGCTTTGAACAATTGATCATATTGTAGACGAGGTCCTTCGATTGCTTCCAGCGCGCGGCCCTCTGATCGAACTCGTTGATATTACCCTTCAGCATCTCGAAGTCGCCGCCGGCGGAAAAGGCCTTTCCGACGCCGGTGAGTATGATCGCGTTAACGGCAGGATCCTCGTCGGCGTCACGCCAGATCTTGACCAGCTCGAGGTGCATCTGCTCGTCGGTCGCATTCAAACGCTCCGGACGGTTCATCTCGATCTTGAGAACGTTCGGATGAGGCCGGCTCAACCTCAGCTTCTCATACCGCTTGAACCAATCGTCATCCATGCCGCTCTCCTGCTGGATCGTTTGAAAGTTGTCTCACTACTTTTCCGCCCTGAATCTAAAATAGTCAAGTCTACTTGACTATTAGGCACGCCATATTGCATTCGTGGGACAGCGATACGGACCGGTCGCCGCTATGCTGCCGGCCACTGAGGATTGGGCCCGACGAGCCAGAGGCCGGAATGCAGGGCTGGCGAACCGAGCCTTGCAGGCCGATCCCGTCAAATGCTCAACGTTGACGTCTCCGACAACGGCCCGGGCGTTCCCGAGGGCCTTATCGCGCGGCTTTGCGATCCCTATGTCACCACTAAACCCTCCGGGCTCGGTATGGGTCTGATGATCAGTCGCACGATTGTCGAATCGCATGGTGGCTCGTTGCGCTATGCCTCGCATCGCGGCGCAAGCGCGACCTTTCGCTTTACACTTCCAGCGTGGTGCGATCCATGATCGGCTCCAACTCGACCAGCGTGGAGGTTTTTCTCGTCGACGACGAGAAGGACGTGACCGATGCCCTCGCTTGGCTTCTGGACTCGGTGAAGATTCGATCCCGCGCCTTCTCGTCAGCCTCGGCATTTCTCGAGGCCCTCGGCAGATTTGACGGCGCGGCCTGTGCCGTCGTCGACCTTCGAATGCCGGAGATGAGCGGTCTGGAATTGCAAAATCGGATATCGGAAGTAGGGCACGATTTTCCGCTGATCTTTCTTACCGCTCATGGTGATATTCCCGCGGCGGTCAACGCCATACAGGCGGGTGCGATCGACTTCATCCAAAAGCCGTTCAATCCCGACAAGTTCCTGGCTTCGGTCCAGCGTGCCATGCGCCTTGCCGGAGAGCGCCACGCCAGGCGCGTAGTCGACCTTAAAATCCGTCGGCTGATCGAACAGCTATCCGGCCGGGAACAGGAAGTTCTCCATGGCCTGCTGGATGGGCGGACCAGCAAGGAGATCGCCGTGGCGCTCGACATCTGCCCAAAGACCGTCGACGTCCATCGGGCGAATGTGATGAAGAAGATGGGCGTCACCAGCAGCGCCGAGTTGATACGCCTCGTTGGACCAAATTCGGTGCTTCGGCTCCCCTTTGGCTCGGCATCGAGCGCAGGGAGCGCGTAGTCGAGCGGAGCCTGCTCCCTGCTTCGGTGGGCTCCGGAACGCCGGCCGCCAAACGGCTGTTGACGCGTGCAACACCACGGTCGAACGAAGCCGCCCATGGCCGGAGCTGGGTGCAAAAGGAAGGCGGCCCGCGAGAGGAGGTCGGTCCTGGCGATGTCGTCTGGATCCCGCCGAACATACGCCATTGGCACGGGGTATCTGCCGACCAGCCGATGGTGAATTTCGCCATTGCCGAGGCACTGAATGGAAACACCGTGACCTGGATGGAGCTTGATCCTGACGAGGTTTAACGAGCCAGCGCGAAGGGGCCTTAAAACCACGCAAACCTCATGGCCACGCAGCGCATGATCCGGGTTGGCGATGCGGCCTGCGTGTCGTTAATCGAGATACCGAGGTCTGATAAGGACGCTTGTCGAGACGAGCTTCCAGCTATTGCGCCGACAGCGGCTGGTCCGCGCTAACCCAGAAGCACGCTGCAAGAACTTACTCAGATCCGTCACTCGGATATTGCGACGCCAATCGCTGGATTTCTCATGCGACATCTCGACTGCGACTTCTCCCCTTGAGAGGAGCGCTCTGATTGCCACCCACGGGATATCAGGGCGTAGCAGATCGGCCGCGCCAAGCAGGGTCTTGCTCCCGGGATTCCGCTCGCTGCGCTGTGCAAGTTCGATGATAGTATTTGGGTCATGGAACCGTGCCAGTGTGCCTCCACCAGCAGCACGGCGTCGGCGGTGGGATTGGAAAGTGGCGGCATGCGATCGGCAACTGCGCGCCGGAATTTCTCGAAATTGTCGCGGGTCAACGCGTTCATGTTCGAATCCGCCATACTTTCCCGCAGCCAAAGCAGCTGATCGCTCAGCAAATTTTCATACTGAAGGCCGGGCGTGCGATCGACGAAGATCCGGATCACGGCTTCCGCCCCCGTGTCGGGCGGCAGAAGATCGAGCGCGGCGAAGTTGCGGCGGTTGGTCAACTCCAGCGCCGCGAGGACGATCCCCTGTTTGCTCCCAAAGCGCTGGACAAGCGTGGCCAGCGATAGCCCCACGGCCTTCGCAACGTCGGCAAGGTGAACTCGCGAGGCCCCTTGCTGAACAGCGCCGGCATGGCGGCGTCAGAAGGGACTCGTCGGACCGTAGCTTCGTTCTCGCCATCGATTTATAAATGATTGTTTATTTATGTTTTACCTGTTTCCTCTGAGAGTGTTGAGATGAGCGCGAACCATGCCAGCGTCGGAGTGTCGGACCATGCCGGCTGGGCCATGCTGGTGACGATCGACTCGTCAGGCCTGGTACTCGACCGGTGCAGAGTAGATCTCAAGGATGATGGTTTGCCGGGGCTCCCGCACCACGACGAGAGCCGACGCCTCGCGCTTGCCGATGCGGTCGCAATGGTGGAAACGGTGCGCTTATCGGCAAGGCTGCATTCGGCGCAGGTGTTGGACGCCCTGGGACAGCGGCTGGGCTGTACGATCGGCTACATCGCCCTGCGCGCCATACCGACATTGCCGGCGACCGTGGCGGAGCGCATCGAAAACCCTTGGGCGAATGCGCGCGCGGATGGCGTTATGTTCCGCGAAGAGCTGGCCGGAGCCGCGCAGGCGCGAGGCTGGGGCATTAGCTGGTTCGAGACGCGGCAGATTGACGAGGTGTCGCGATCACCGCGCTTCATCGACGCCGAAGCCGACGCAGCGAAGCGCTTCGCGCCGCCTTGGAACAAGGATTGTCGGTTGGCCCTGGCAGGCGCCTTGGCCTCGCTGTTGCCGAAGGAATGATCGATGACGACGCACGAAAGCCGGGTGACGATTCATATGGCGGCGAGCCTGGACAGCTTCATCGCGCGAGAAGATGGCATCGTCGACTGGATGGAGACGAAGGATGAGTTCGCGGGCGGCGAAGAGCTCGGTCCTGACGAAATCCGCGCCTTCCTCGACGCTATCGACTGCTATGTCATGGGATCGCGGACCTATCTGACCGCGCTTGGTTTCGAGGAAAAAGGCCTCGGCTGGGCCTATGGCGAGAAGCCCGTCTTCGTGCTGACCAGCCGCGATCTTTCCCGTAAGCGATCGACGGTCAGTTTTCACAGCGGTGACCTTGAGACGTTTTTCGAGACCCATCTACGGCCGCGCTACCGCGAGATCTGGGTGTCAGGCGGAGGAAAGCTGGCCGGCGATTGCGTGCGATCGGCCATTGCCGACGAAATCCGCTACTCGATCTTGCCGGTCCTGATTGGCAAAGGCATCGGCTTCTTCGACGGGCTGAATTGCGATGTCCGCCTTCATCTGCTTGAAACCAAGGCCTACAGAAGCGGCGTCGTCGCGTTACGCCATCGGATTTGCAGCTAGTCAGGGGTCCGTCGGAGACTCCTCTCACTCTCACAACCCGATCAGGCGTGCCAGGCCAATTGCGGCGCCTCGACCCAAGCCCGTGCCCGCCCCAGTGATTAGAATTGACCTCATGACGGTCCACTCACTTCAATGCTGTTAGGCATGGTAATCACATCTTGCTGTCAGAGATTGATGCCAGCGACGGCTGGCGCCGCACCGAGCTGCACCCAATGTCCGGCGTTGACGACGTGCAATTCCGTCGTCTTGAACTTATCCCGTAGATGCCGAGCGTAGCTCGTTCGAAGATAAGGATCCCGGTCGCCCCAGATGATCTGCACGGGAATATCGAGTTGAGCTAAGTTGGGAATTCGCGCGAAATTGCGCTCTTCCTCCGCCAGCAGTCCGCGGACCATCTGGCCAAAAGCCGGCAGCGCACTTGGTTACTGGCGAAAATTCCGATCGGTGATGGGTCCCAGAGAGGAGACGTAATAGGCGCGACGTTCTTCGCTCAACGCCTGCTGAAAGATCTCACGTTAATGCCTTCGGCAAGATCGAACAGAATCGCGTCGCGGCCGAACCCCGCCGCACGGGCGCCGTCGAGAAGTGCGGTTTTCGGCAGGCAAAGTACGAAGGCGGCATAGTCCTCGGCGCGCGGGCCGCGCGCCTAACCGACATGCGATAGGACCATTTCCAACGGCGGCACGAAGGAAAGCGCAAACCAAATTTCTCATTGATTGCAATGATTTGAGCGATCGAGTCGTTCCAGAAATGGAAATCAGCCTATTGAGTCGTTCTTATCGTCCAAAACGAGTCGTTTTCAAAAATCTGCGTTCAGGCATTTCAATAGGATAATCGAGTCGTTCTTTCAGAGGACGTATATATTGCCGGTTTGCGAGGCCCCGCTCGTCACCACAAATCGTGCGTCGTATTCGTTGGCTAGCGCATAAGGGCTAGTCCCGAATTGCATCGTAGCCTCGGCGCCCTCGGGCAGGGCTACGGAAAAGTCGTTATAGCGCGCAAGCTCGACGGTCAGTTGCTCGAACAGGCTGTGGGCTATCATCCGACAAGGATCCGCACCTGATCGGACGCTCCTTCGCTGAGATAATAAACCTCGAGGGCTTTGCGCATCTTTCCCGCTTCCAACCGGACAATTGGGTCGAGCTCGGGGTCGAAAGAAGCCTCGCGTCCGAGCGCCTCGGTCGCGATGCTGTATTGCTTGAGCTTACGTTCGTTTCCCGCAAGCGTTTGCTCGACGATGTAGCTCAGGAACCGCCGTATCTTGTTCTGGTTTGCGAAGGGTGGGGCATCGACGATCGATTTGAGTTGCTCCCTGATTTGATCGATGGAGGGTGTGCCAACCGCGCTACCGACGCCAAGCTGGTGCGCGTCGGCCAAGCCGACAGTCCGGCTCGGCGAGCCAAACTCGATAGACGTCGAAGCCATTGAACGCATCAACGAACGATCCAAGTTTTAGTACCGTAGTTACGAACACGGCGAACGGATGCAAACTTGCGGTGGCCCCGGGCGCAAGATTACCTTCAATCAAAGCAAAGAACACGCCACTTTTGGGCATCCGCCCTAAATCCAACTGCGTGGCGTCCCGACGCAGGGTTCCGGCTCATTATTTTGGAGATGAACAGCATGCGTGTCGCGGTCATGGGTGCCGGTGCAATCGGCCTCTTATACGGCGGGTGGCTCCAAAAGGGCGGGGCCGACGTCATTTATATAGCACGGGGCGCTCGTGTGGCGGAGCTCGACAAGTCCGCGCTGTCCGTCCAAGGTAGGTTGTCGTTCAGTGTTCCCACATTGAAGGTCGCTGCCGATCCCCGTTTGGCCGGCCCAGTCGACGTGGTCATCCTCTCCGTCAAGCTATATGACCTCGAAGCGGCCGCGAAAAGCGCGCTCCCGGCGCTCAAGCCTGGTGGTGCTTTGGTGGGTATTCCAAACGGCGTGAACGCCATGGAAACGCTCCAACGTTTCGTACCCGCGGAGCAACTTGCAGTGGGGTCGGTTTATCCCGTCGCCAAGCTCTCCGGCGCGGCTTCGGTGGCTTATGGTGGTATCGAGCGCATTGTTCTCGGCAATCCTGACGCTGACATACCAGATGTCGTAAAAGGGCTGCTGGAGACCTGGTCGAGCGTTGGGGTCGATGCCTCGCATGCCACAGACATCCAGTCTGTACTCTGGCAAAATTCATCGGCGTTGCGACGGGGAGCGCGATCAACTGCCTCACGCGGCTCCCGGCAGGCGTCGTGTATCACGACGACGGAATCCTGAAGTATGTCAAGCAAGCCATCAGCGAAGTGATCGACGTCGGGCGCGTTGCCGGGGCCAACATTCCCGCCAAAGCGGCGGAGACCACGCTTGCGTACCTGAAAACGTTCCCGTTCAACGCCATCGCGTCGATGCGCGTGGACCTGGATGCCGGCCGGAAACTCGAACTAGAGGGCTTGAGCGGCGAGGTGGCGCGCCTCGGCCGGTTGCTGTCGGTGCCAACGCCGTTTCACCAAATGGCTTACGACATGCTCCTCCCGTTCCGCGACGGTCTGGCTGCCGCGGCTCCACGCTAGTGTGAGCTTGAGGCCATTCGTAGGTCGTGGCCGTCACCTGACGTAATGCGTAAGCGATTCGCACAAGGATATTGCTACCTTCCCTGGGTTTTTGCACGGGCTGGGCATGCTTGGCATTCCGAATGTCTTAAATGCAAAGGCCGCGTGCGCTTTCTGGAAGTGTTCGCAAGGTACTGATACGCGCAATAACCGTTCGATACCTTTTCATGATCACTACTGGCGGTTCAGGATACGATTGAACTCGGAAATGTCCTCACCAGGGTAGTGTTTTGCAGTTTAGCAGAATGCGCCGATCGGACGTGATATGGCACCAGAACCACCAAACTCCGGCGATACAAGCGTCACCAACGAGGAGATAAAACATGGATAATAAAAACATATCCGTTGCTGACGACGAATGGGTTGGGACGAAGCTCCTCTTCGAGAATGAATCCGTCCGCGTCTGGGACTTTGCACTGCAGCCTGGCCAGTCTACGAAGTTGCATACTCACAAGCGGGATTGGTTGTTCGTCGATGTCACGGACAACAATCGGCTGCGCATCGACTATCCGCATCGCGACTCGATCGATCAGCGGGAAAGACGGGATGGCGACGTCACGTTTATCTATGTCGATGAGGCAGCAGAGGATCGCAGAACGCACCGCGCGACCAATAACGGTGACAAGCCCGTTCGCCAGATTCTTGTCGAGTTGAAGAAGAGGGACAATCCGGTTTGATGGAGCCAGGCAAAGAATGGGCCAGGCCTGGCCTCGCAACCCGCGTCACTTGCGGATCGGTAAGCGAGACTTTCGATCGCGCCTTTACCTGCACCGCCAGCATCTCCAAAACCGTCCTCATCGCCGCGGGCGATATCTAGCGCGGCGAGGCGCTCGCGAACTGCATGGGATCCCTCCTCTGCCTTCGGCCACGCAATCGGCTGGTCGCCAGGCATCCGCTTCTTCTTGTCTACATCCGCCTTGATCAGGCTCGCATCGATCGGGAACGCTTCGCCCCCAACCAGCCCGATCGCAATGCACATTGTCACTACACCCTCGAAGACCCGACGCAGAGCGTCGCTCTCCCGGAAACGTTCGTGCCGCGCACGGCAGAATATAGAATGATCGGGGATCCTGTCCTTAATGCCGAGCTTGCAGAACACCTGTAGGCAAGGTTGACCTGAACGTCAGCGCATAGCCGGCGCTCCGAGCGGAGCGCAAGCACGTAGCCAATGATCAGCATCCGGATCATCAGCACCAGGTCAATCGAAGGCTGACCTGTGTACAAGTAATAAGGCGCCAACTCCTTGTGCACCCAGCTTAGATCGAGCAAACCGTTGATCTGCTACACCAGATGATCGGGCGGAACAACCTTGTCGAGATCAAACAAATATAAAAAACTGTCCCTGTCCTTCTTGCCGCCGCCTCATCATGCGCCGCTCCCGCCGATGCCGTCTCCACCAACGGAACCATGGTTCGCGATTCGCTCAAAGGGAGCTTTGCAACACAATCCACCCAGGAACAGACAAGCCCGTGAACGGCAGCTTTGCGCCAGAACCGGCCGTTCATGACCTCGCATTGCGTCTCTGGATTATGCTGCTAAACGGCGCTCCTCCTCGGCCACCTCTTGCTCACAACCTGAGGCCCTCTTAAGGAAACGGGCCGGGGCGGCGTTTCGTGAATCGCGGTCCAATGCGTAGGCGGTCTGCTTGAACTCAATGCCGTCAAGGAGGCCCTGAATGTAGCCCGAGATCGTGTCCGCGGCCATGATGAGCGCGGTGTCAAGCGTATGGATGTATTTGCTCGTCACCGAACCTTTTGCATGTCTCTTAGTTTGCAGCGGGATATGCGTGCCTAGACTGAAACTGTCATTCGGCATGCAAAATTTGCAAGCCGATTGACATGCAGAGTTGGATCTTGCGGGCGTACTCAGGCGGTAGTTCGGGGCGCTGATCGAATCCCGCCAACATGTCCCTCACCGCACGGACGAATTCGACGTCAGGGTCGTCCGCGTAGCTCGCAAACGCGTCGTAAGGATAATCCGCGGACTGAGAGCCGAATGCGGCTCTGTGACGCTATTCGACCTGGCAGACACTTCGTCTTCCAACTTTACCCCCGCTACGAAATTCAATTCGTGAATCTTGATGATCTACATAGGAATAGGATGTGGCGACGCTGGGCTCGGCCTGACGAAGCGGCCTTCGCCGGCCTCGGACTTCACGGTCTTGCCGTCGAAAATGGCCCGCCCGCGCAAATATGTCGCGACCGGGCGATAAGGCAGCTCCATTCCTTCGTAAGGGCTCCAGGTCACATAATTATGGCCTGAAGCGGAAGGATCATAGCGACGAGGATCGTGCGCCATGACCACGAGGTCCGCGTCCCGGCCGAGTCCGATCGCTCCCTTACGATGGCCGATGCGGAAGAGGCGGGCGGGGTTGGCCGCGAGCAGCCTGGCGGCGTGACTGACGTCAAGATTTCGCTCAGTCAATCCCTTCATAAGCAGGGCGTACAGAACTTCGAGCCCCGGCGCGCCGGAGGAGTTCTTCAGCATGTTGGGATCGTTCTTGCGATCTTCCGACCACGACACATGATCGGTCGAAACGACGGTAATGTTGCCACCGGCCAGGTGTCGCCAGAGCGCCTCGACTTCGGCGCGCGGCCGGATTGGCGGATTGATCTTTGCCTTGCCGACAAGCCGGGCGACATCGTTTTCCTCGTCAAGCGTCAGATAGTGGATGCAGGCTTCGACAGTCGCGTCGACCCCTTGTCGGCGGTAACTCTCGCAGAGGTCGTACCCACGCCCGACGGAGCAATGCACAACATGGGCGGAACAAGCGGCCTGTGCACCAAGCTCATAGACCTCCGCCATCGCGAGGGTTTCCGTCACAGGGGGGCGCGACAAGCCATGGGCGCGGTAGTCTGTGATGCCGGACGCCTCGACAGCCGCGATCGCGGCTCGCACCATCTCGTCATTTTCGTTGTGCACGCCCGCGGCGAGCCCATGCTTGCCGATTTCGACAAAGCATTCGTAAAGGACCTGCGGCGCGATACGCGGGAAACGCTTTGAATCCGTGTTAAACGTGGAGAACTTAAAGGCGCATGCGCCCGCCTCCACCATTGCCGCGATATGCTTCGCGCCGTCTTCTGGCGCAATCGTTCCATAGAGCGCATAATCGACTCGCGCTTGCGCCCCGGCTTCCGCGATCTTTTGGCGCACCCGGTCGCCCGTGCAGACAAGGAAACCGGCATCGTATGGCATATCGACGACCGTAGTGACGCCACCGGCCGCTGCGGCTCGAGTTGACCAGACGAAGTCTTCTTGGTTGAGCTGCGACTTCGAATGCACCTGGGCGTCGATAGCGCCGGGCATGACGTAGGCATTACCGAAGTCTTGCCGCTCGGTCGCTGATGGCGCCGCGCCGGATCCAACGCGCTCAACCACCCCTCCCCGGATAGCCACGTAACCCTTATCAAGGACGCGGTCTGCCAAGACCACACGCCCGGTTACAACCAGATCGAAATCACTCATGGGATTGTTCCGTTTTCGAGGAGATTTGGCGACATCGCCGGCGGTTGAAATGCCGTTATTTCTGGCGGCGCTCGATCGAATCGCACCACTTGTACGAGCGTCGAATTGCAGCTCGGCCCCTGAGCTAAGCGCGAGGTCCCGCGATCCGGCGTGAGAACGTTGGGATTGCCGTGCTTTTCGATTGATGCAGGGACATTCGGGTCCGAAGGATCAAACCAAGCTCCCGTAGGCAGCTGGACAACGCGTGGCAGCAAGGCGTCGGTCAGGACGACACCGGCAAGACAGGCCCCGCGTTCGTTAAAGACCTTCGCGACGTCGCCGCTCTTCAGTCCTCTCTCGGCAGCGTCACTGGGATGGATCCTCAACGGAGCTCGCCCTCCAATTTTGCCGTTCCGGCTCACCGAGCCGTGATCATATTGGCTGTGAAGCTTGTCGGCCGGCTGCGGCGACAAAAGGTGTAACGGATAGTGATCGGCCATCGAGCTGCCGAGCCATTCCTTTGGTTCGAACCAAGCCGCATGTCCCGGGCAGTCATCGTAGCCAAAGGACGCGATTTTCTCGGAGAACAGTTCGATCCGGCCGGAGGGCGTTCGCAAAGGCTGGTATTCGGGATACTCGCGGAAGGCTTCCAGAAGTGTGTGTGAGTTGATCGCCCGTTTGACCTCAGCATAGCCTGTCTCCCAGAACTCCGCGAAGGGAGGGAGCTCGATAGCGCGAGCTGCGGCATTGTCCTTTGCCTCGGCATACATGGCTTCGATCCACGCGAAAGCCGTGCGTCCCTGCGTAAAGGACTGTTCGTTTCCAAGGCGCGTCGCCAGGCCAGAGAAGATTGCGAAATCATCGCGAGCCTCGCCCACGGGCGCGATGACCTGCTTCATGGCAACGATCAAGTTTTCCCGGTTGGCAAACGCCAGATCGTTGCGTTCGAGCGTGGTGGTAACCGGCAGCACGATGTCCGCGTGTTTTGCGGCGGCGGTCCAGTATGGCTCGTTCACGATGATCGTGTCGGGACGTTGCCAGGCCTCGACCAGACGATTCAGATCCTGATGGTGATGAAAGGGATTGCCGCCAGCCCAATAGATCAAGCGGATATCGGGATAGGTCAGTGATTGGCCGTTAAACTCGAATGGTTGCCCTGGATTGAGCAGCATATCGGTGATGCGCGCCACTGGGATGAATGTCGTGACTGGATTTTGTCCCTGCGGAAGGGACGGCCAGCGAAAGCCCATATCCGGACGTCCCGCACCGTTGGTGCAGGAGTAACCGAAGCCAAAACCTCCACCCTTCAGTCCGATCTGGCCGAGCAGCGCCGCCAACGTCACGGCCATCCAGTAAGGTTGCTCTCCGTAGTCTGCACGCTGGATGGCCCAGTTCACCATAATCATGGTGCGCGCGGCGGCCATTGCCCTTGCCAGCGATGCAATGCGCTCGGGATCGAGACCGGAGAGAGAGCCTGCCCAGCTGGGCGTCTTTGCCACGCCGTCTGTATGTCCGAGTACGTAATCGCGGACCGCATCGAAGCCAACGCAATGGGTCTGGAGGAATTCGGAATCGTGCAAATTCTCAGAAATCAACACGTGAGCCATGCCGAGCATGACCGCAACATCGGTTCCCGGCCGTAATGGTACCCATTCGCAACCAGCTGCTTCGGGACAATCCTCCCTCGTGGGCGACAAAGTAACGAACCGAACGCCACGCGCGGAGGCTCGCTTGATGGCGTCGAACGCTTCGTGCTGGCCGAGCCCTCCGGCCTGCACCTGTGCGTTGCGTCGTGGCAGCCCGCCGAACGCGACGACCAGTCTTCCTTCTTCGGCAATGCCATCCCACGTCGAATGTTGACCGACGAGGCCGTCCATACTCCCAATGATATGGGGGAGAATAACCTCTCCGGCTGCCGATGAATAGGTCAGCGCCGAATTGGTATAGCCGCCGATGAGACCGAGAAAGCGGTGTATCTGGCTTTGGGCGTGGTGAAAGCGACCGGCGCTCGCCCAGCCATATGATCCGCCGAAGATCGAGCTGTTGCCGTACGTTGAAATGACCCGCTTGAGCTCCGAAGCGACGAGGTTGAGCGCCTCGTTCCAGGAAACATGGACGAACGAGTCTGCGCCACGGCGCCCTCGGGGGGACAAGCCACGCCCCTCCAGCCAGCCGCGCCGGATGGACGGGCGGCCCACGCGGAGCTGGCCGTCCACCGCGCCGACGAAAGATTGGCCGATAGGAGAAGGATCGGAATCCTTCTCCCACGGCCGCACCTTTTGGATACGGCCGCCGGCTTCGCTGACATAGTAGGTGCCCCAATGAGTGGCTGTGAGCGTTTCCCTCAACGGGAGATCTCTGCCGGACATGACTGGCCTCATATTCGTACGAGCTGCAGCGCATCATGTTCGACATGAAGCGTGATGCGAGATGCGGGCTCCGTGATCGTGGGATCAGTCTTCAAACAGCGGCTTGTATCCCGGCTGCTCGCGAATGCGCTCGAACCATGCCAGGACGTTGGGGAAGCGCTTCATGTCGAACTCGCCCTCGTGAGCCACGCTCGCATAAGGATAGAGAGCGATGTCCGCGATCGAATACTTGCCGTCGACGAAGAACTTTGTCTTGGCCAGATGGTCGTCCATGATCTGGAGCGATTTGTAACCGGCTTCCCAGCGTTGCTTGATGAGTTCGATGTTGGCTTCCTTCGCCTTCTTGATGCCGATGAAGAAGCGGGGATGCGCCAGGTTCAGCATCACCTCAGCTTGCTCAAAGAACATCCACTGCGCAACGCGCGCCCTGGAAAGCTTGTCCTCCGGCAAGAACGGGGTGCCGGTGGCGAAATACATCAGGATGGCATTCGACTCGAAAAGGGTCTCCCCATTATCGAGCTCGACCACGGGGATTTTGCCCTGCGGGTTCTTGGCGAGAAACTCCGGCAAATAGGTCTTGCCTTCGGGCAGCGCGAACGTAACGCGCTTGAGGGGAATTCCCAGATTGCCGAGGAGAATTCTTACCTTCCAGGCATTTCCGGAAAGCCTGCTGTCGTAAAGTGTGATCATTTTCAAACCCTCGCTTTGGAAGTTGCAGTTGGCGTCTCGTGAAGCGCGTAGCTCTTGAGATCGACATTCATGGCCTGTTCGATCTCGTCATAGGCTGCGGGGTCCAAAACCCCCGATCCCAGCGGAAACGCTTCCTTTCGAGCTGCGACGACGGCAACATCAACGCCCTCTTTCAGCTCGGAAACTTCGAGCGCGATACCGGTCTTGGGGTCAACAGTCGCGATGAGGTCGGGAAACGTATACGCGCGACCATCGACGCCATCGGCGTACATGTACTCGTTGCACACGCCGAGACGAACGATGCGTCCTGCGACGATGTCGATATGGCCAACGTCGAAAGCGCCGTCAAAGGCGACGTTGTTTGTCGTGACACGTCCAACGGCCAAAATCTCACCCTTCAGAAAATCCGCGATGGCATCGAGCACGGACCTCGACGAGGACGCCGCGTCAACGATCATGCGGCCCAGATCGATCTGAAAGCTGAGCGCTCCCGCCGCACCTCGTTGGCGTATCCAATCGACCGCGAAAGGCCCGCGGCTCGCCAGGATGAGACCGCCATTGGACACCGCGGCGTTGCGCATGATCTCCGACGTTGCTGAAAGATTGCCGCGCGCGACCAGCGAGAGAGACGGCTTTCCCTGACCTCCCCCAACGGCGGCCTGCGTGATCGCGACATCGGGACTTGAGGCGAGCCCCATAGCCCCTAACTTCGGCGTCGGATGCCCACGCCCATTCGTCGCCGCGTCGAGAAGGCCGATTCCGAGCGCAGAAGCAACGAGCCAGGCATTCATGCCGGGAACGTGAGCGGGCATGACGGCCGCCACCGGGCACTTGGTGTCATCGATCAGGAGGCGCGCACTTTCGACCGCGTGACGCGGCTCGGTGCGCGGCTTCGACGAAGCGGGCGCTCCGATGCCGCTCGTGACAATGGCGAGGTCCTTCGCAGAGAGCTCTTCGGCTTGCACGAGCCTCACACCGCTATAGGCGAGCGCCATTTCGCCGATAAACCGATTGCGCGCGATGCCAGAACCGCCGCTACCGCCAGCCGACAAAAGCAGACCGCCGAGAACCGCAGCCTCAACATCGTCGCGGGTGAGACGTCGTCCAATCTCTTGGCCTACAGGAGCATTCATCGGGACGACCTCCCCTAGGGCTTCAGTCCGTGACCGGTACGCGCTTCCCGCGCTCTCTCGACACCGGCCTCCGCGTGACGAACGATACCCATTGCCGTGTCGCCGTCCATCACCGCGGTGATGCGGGCTTCGGCGAGCTTGCTGCCATCGGCGACGACCGTTTGCCCGGCGCTTTGCCAGCGATTGCCGTGCGAATGAACGGCGACGAGATCCGCTCCGCCTGAACACGCGAGCAGCGCGTTAAGAATAGGCCAGTCGGAGATAAAATCGCTGCCGTCCGGCATGTGTTCGGTCTCGCGCAGCGGATATGCGACCGAACCGGAATCGAGATGATCGCGCGTGAACGCGATAGGACCGGACAGCTCACCGTTGGCGACCGCCGCATTCACCAATCGCGCGAGTTTGCTGCGCTCGCCGTAGCCGAGCCAGCCGATGCGCGCAGGCAACCCTTCCGTGGGCATGTATTTCTGCGCGAGCGAGATCCAGCGGCTGATGGCTTTGTTCTCGGGAAATGTTCGCCGCACCAGTTCGTCGACATACGCGATGTCTTTGCTATTGCCTGTGGCAGCCAACCACCGGAACGGGCCCTTGCCCTCGCAAAAGAGCGGCCGAATGAAGAGCGTGATGAAGCTCCCCATTTCCAACGCCTCCGTGAGCCCGGCGTTGGCAGCCCGCTCGCGTAAGTCATTGCCGTACTCAAATACGATCGCTCCGCGACGCTTGAATTCCAGCATCGCCTCGACTTGCTTCACGAGCGATTCCTGACCGCGCTTGGCCGTCCCTTCGGGATCCGTCTGCATGGCCTGGAAGGCTTCATCCGGGGTCATGCCACTCGGGATGTATCCCCGGTACGGATCGGTGTTGACCTGGTCGGTAACGATGTCCGGCTGAAAGCCGCGCGCTAGGAGAAGAGGATGGATATCGGCGGCATTTCCGACCAAGCCCACCGAAAGAGCGGCCTTGGAACGTCGCGCTTCTTCGATCAGCCGGATGGCCTCATCCACGCTTTCGGTCATTCGATCGCAATAACCGATATCCACGCGCCGACGGATATTCTGAGCGTTCGGGTCAACGCAAAGGATGGCTGCCCCCGCCAGTTTGCCGGCAAGCGGCTGTGCGCCTCCCATGCCGCCACATCCCGCGGTCAAGATGACACGACCGGCCAGGTCTCCGCCGAAATTCTGCTCACCGGCGCCCATGAAAGACTGGTACGTGCCCTGGATGATCCCTTGGCTCCCGATATATTGCCAAGCGGCGGCCGTCATTCCCGGATAGAATGTCAGTCCTTTGCGCTGCAATTCATAATAGTTGCGGTCATCCGCCCAACGGCCGAGAACGTTGCCGTTTGCCATCACCACGCGGGGCGCGCGTTCGTGCGTACGGTGACGGAAGATCGGTTTGCCTGATTGGATGATCAGAGTTTCGTCGTCGGCCAGCGACTTCAAAGAGCCCACGATCCGGTCGTAGGACTCCCAATCTCGCGTCGCTCGGGCGCCCGTATAGACGATGAGAGCTTCCGGAATCTCCGCATTCTCGAGATTATTCTCGAGCATGCGCAGAATGGTCTCCTGCCGCCATCCCCGGCAACGCAATTCGTTTCCGCGTTGAGCCTTAATATTGCGCGCCACTTAAATCTCCGCCGAGCGATAGATCGATGCGTGATCATCGCGGTCGGGGAGCGGCCGCACCAATACTTGCTTGCGATGGATGGCATAACTATCATTGAACTCCGCCCTGCCGCGCTCAAGAAGGCGCTCGGATTCTGGGAGACCCAATGGAAATCCGGCAGCTCTCCTACTTTCTGAAAGTGTGTGATTACGGAAATCTCGCGTCTGCCGGCGAGCAACTTGGGACGGTTCAATCCAATGTCAGCATGCAAATTAGCAAGTTGGAACATGAGCTTGGCGCCGGCTTGTGCAAGCGAACACATTCCGGCGTCCTGCCGACGCCCGCAGGCGAGCACCTCTATCGGCTGGCGCGCGACGTCATAGCCGAAGTCGAGTTCATCTCGCGATATATCCGCTCATCGCTGGATGAGGACGCCGTAAGAATTGCATTGGCCGCGCCTGTTGCCCCACGCGGGAGTTTGCTGGCCGGCACACTGCAGACCGTTGCGTATGCGTTGGGAAAGAGACATCCGCACGTTAAGCTCAGATTGATCGACTTTCTCGGCGGCCCGGTGTCGACAAACGACGAGGTCGGCGCTGTCGCAGAGGCGCGGGATAGCCGGGATATGTTCGACCCGCTTGAGGTTCGCGACGATTGGGGTCTCATTTCGCGGCGCGGCGAAAGTGCATTAAATTCGGGAAAAGTTTCGGTATCCGAGCTGGGCACGTTGGCAGGGCAGTTGCGTTTCGTGATGCCCAAGTTCCCACCGTCAATCGCAGCGCTTGGCGACGAATTCGCGAAGTCTGCCGGCATCTCCCTTGCCGCCGAGGACGTGGCCATAGACCAGCTGGAAATGCAGTTTTCCAATCCGGCTACGGCCGTGATCATGCCGCTGAGTTGCATTCCCGGCTTTGCCTTCCAGCAGCGTTTCCAACTCTCCTATGTTGGTTGCCAAACCGGCGGCATGGTGTGGCGGATCAAGCGGGTCGGCAATGCGGACCGACTTTTGATCGGCGCCATCGCAGAATTATTCAATGACGAATTGCGCGCCGCCCTCGACTGGGTACGGACGCAGTCTCATACGGCGCCGGAACGTCTGCCGCGATCCGAAAGGCGAACCGGGTCCGCGAGCGGTGACGGGGATGATCCCTTATCGCTCCGCGAGTTGCGGACGTTCGATATCGCCTATGATCGGGGAAATATTAGCCGGGCGGCGGCCGATCTCGGCGTGTCGCAGCCTGCTCTCAGCAACACGTTGAAAAAACTCGAGCGCTCCATCGGACATGCGTTATTCGTTCGTACCGCTCATGGCGTTGCGCCAACCAAGCGCGCAATAGCGCTGCGACGATTGTGCGAGCCTGTTCTGTCCGACCTCGCGGAAGCACGTCTTCAGATTCGTGAGATCGGGCTCAGGGAACTGCCACCGATACGATTTGGTGTGCTGCCCGTGCTCGATGACGAGAGCCTTCTTGCTCAAACTGTGTCTGGAACAATTTCCGACTGGATGCAGCTTTCAAACAGCTGCAACCTGCGGCTTACGGAAGGATTCAATGAAAGCTTGCGTCGATGGACCGTTCAGGCGCTCCTCGACTTTGCCATTGTGGACACGGAAGCAAGACAATCCGGACTGATTGTCACCCCCCTCGCGCGTGATTCCATGGTCGTCATAACAAATCCGCGCCTGGGCGTGCTTCCGCCGGGGCCCGTGAAAGCGGCAGATATCCGGCATTTGAGGCTCATATTGCCGTCGGTACGGCACGGATTGCGAGGCCTCATTGACCGCGCCTTTAATGAGGCGGGGCTCAGCTTGGCACCACTTTTCGAGGTGGACTCGATGGCCATGACGCTAAACTTGGTGGATTCCGACGATTGGGCCACAATCCTTCCAATCAGCGCAATCCATAAACGGGCAAAGGCCAACAAAATTCAGGTCAATAGTATCATCGAGCCCGAGATCAATCGCTGCCTGTCGCTGATCCGGCGTGCGGGCTCTACGCCCTCCGAGAATGCGAATCGCTTCCTGGAGCTGCTGATGAAGCGGGTCAACGAGGCCAATGTGTCAATGCGCGGTCTGATCTAGCGGCTTCAGCAAAATTTATGCCTCGCGTCACTCAATGATATTTTAACATGTGACATCGCTAAGACACTCTGTTCCCCGCGACATGTGTTGCAGGACGGGGTCTGATTTAGCGGGGCGGTGAACTCACTATATTACCGCGAATCCCTCTGCCGGGGCTCATGCCTTAGCGATTCCGTTAGCTGACTTCAACTGTCTAACATTTGGCCACAGAGGGAATCGAAGCAATGAAGCTTCTCTATGCATGCAGTGCTGCGCTGGTGACGTTGGTGAGCTCCTCGGGAGCGTGGCCCGCAGCGGCCGATGAGATCAATTTTGGCCTGCTCGCACCGCTGACGGGTTTTGCTGCAGCGGACGGCAAGTCCGCCCGCATTGCGGCCGAGATCGCCGTGGACGACCTCAACAAGGCGGGTGGCGTACTGGGCGAAAAGATTGCGCTGAAGGTTTACGACGATCAGGCGCAGGGCTCCCAGGCCGTCGTTCTCGCAAAGAAGATGATCGGCGAAGATCATACGCAGTTCGCCATTTCGGGAAGCTATTCCGAGCCGACGCGTGCTGCGGCCACTGTTTTCCAGGAAACTCACATTCCGTATATCGCCGCCTATGCGGTGCATCCCGATGTGACGAAGGCTGGTGACTACGTATTTCGTACGTTCCAGCTGGCGCCTCCGCAAGGAAGGGCGGCCGCATCATTCCTCGCCGACAAGCTGAAAGCCAAGCGCATATCGGTTGTCAGCATCAACAACGACTTCGGGGTCTCGCTTCTTGCGGGCTTCAAGCCCGCAGCCTCCAAGCTCGGCCTCGAAATCCTGAACGAGTACACCTATTCCCCGAAGGATCGTCAGTTTGGATCCATCGTCGCCGGCGTGAAACGTGACAATCCCGATGCGCTGTATCTCACGGGCTACGCCTTCACCGGCGGCCCTCTGGTCGCGCAGCTACGCGCCGCCGGCGTGACGGTGCCAATGGTCGCCGCCCAGGCGTTCGACTCGCAAACGTTCATCGATATTGCAGGGCCCGCGGCGGAAGGCATCTACATCGTCAACGCCCTCAACCGTGACAACCCGTCGGCGTCCTTTAAGTCATTCATGGCGGAGTTGAAATCTCGTCATGGGGACGACGCCGAAAGCACGGCCGCATCAGTCTACACGGCGATCACCCTCGCCGCCGAAGCGATCAAGCGCGCCGGCAGCATCGACCCGGCGAAAGTACGCGACGCCCTTGCAGCGACCAAGGATTTCCCGGCGATGCATGGCAAGCTCAGCAATTTCGATGGCCAGCGCGAAATCGTGATGTCGATGCCCGTGATCGTCATCAAGGACGGCAAGTTTGCCTACTTCTCCGACATCAGCGAAGGCGCATTCAACTAGCGATGAACTGAACGGAGGGGCTTTCCAAAGAGCGGCTCCTCCGTTCCCCATCACGCATACATCCGCCGCCGGCACCCCGCCTTACGCCAACGATCTCGAGGATCTGACTTGTACTATATCGACCTCCTTGTGACCGGCCTCATCAATGGATGCATGTATGCCCTCATGGCCATGGGTCTTACGATGGTCTACGGGCTTCTCCGAATTCTACACATTGCGCACGCTGCGATATTTACGTTGGGTGCATTCATTGGAATCGTTATCGCCAATGCCACGGGCTCCCTCTGGCTTGCGTTTCCGGCTGCCATTCTGCTGAGCGTGCTTGCCGGTATTCTGATCTACAGGCTGATCTATCAGCCTCTTCTGAAACATCCGCCCTTCGTCGCACTTATCGCGTCGCTGGGTGTGCTCCTGATCATGGAAGACGGTTTCCGCATTGCATTTGGTGAAAACGGTATCCCTTTTCGCTACAACCCGTACTCGCTCGCTACAAAGAATATCTTCGGCATCGCCCTCAATGAGACGCAGATAGCGCTCGTCCTCACGACGGCCGTTCTCCTGGGGCTCTTGTATATCTTTCTTGAACGAACCCGGATCGGCATCGCCTGGCGTGCCACCGAAGCAAATCCGCGGATGGCCACAAGTTTCGGCGTGAACGTCCTCACGGTGCGCTACACGAATTTCGCAATTGGCTCAGCGATCGCGGGCATCGCCGGCGTGCTGGTCGCGTTGCTGAACAATTTCGTCGAGCCATCCTTTGGCGCCGTGGTGAGCTACAAGGCTCTGGCCATCATCGTGCTTGGTGGGCTCGGAAGCACACGAGGCGCGCTCATCGCGAGCCTGTTGCTGGGCGTCGCGGAATCATTCGGCACCGTCGCAGTCGGCGACTATCTGGACCGAGATGCGATCGCTGCAATCGTATTGATCGTCATTCTCATGATCCGGCCGCAGGGCCTTGGCGTAAGGGGCGGCGCATGAGCAGCTACATCGTAGGATTGGTGACAATCGCGGGCATCAACATCATCCTCGCTTTGAGTCTCAACATCATTACCGGCTTCTGCGGCCAGGTGAGTCTTGGCCATGCAGCCTTCTACGGGATTGGCGCGTACGCCACGGCGCTGCTTCTGCTCGCGGGTGTTCCGCTCCTTTTCGCGTTGCTGTTGAGCGCGATCATTGCGGGCGCGGTCGGCGTGGCCGTCGGCCTTGCCTCGCTGCGCGTAAAAGACGACTTTCTGGCCATCACAACGATGGCGGTCGGCTTCCTCTTTCTTGGTGTTGTGCGCAAGCTGTCGATTGTGGGCGGAGAACTTGGGCTTTCGGGCATCCCCGCATCGGGATTCGGGGAGACCGGCGACGCGATCCTTGTTCTCACGGCAGCGGCTTTGACGGCTGGCCTCAGCTTTTATCTTGGCCGCAATTGGACCGGCTTCGCGTTTCAGGCCGTTGCTTCGGACGACGATGCGGCGCGCGCGATCGGCATCAATGTCGGACGGTACAAGCTGGTCGCCTTCGGGATCGGGACCGCCCTGGCCGGGCTTGCCGGCGGCCTATACACGAATTTTGTCCGCTTCATTGTGCCAGATACGTTTGGATTTGGTGTCTCGGTGCTTGCACTCTGCATGGTTGTTGTCGGCGGCATCGGATCCACCTTTGGGGTCATCTGTGGGGCCATTCTTCTGACGCTGTTCCCGGAAGTCTTCCGGTTCGCGGGCGATTATCGGCTTCTTCTCTACGGAGCGCTTCTGATTGTCGTTATGATGTACGGTCCGAGTGGATTGTCCGGCCTTGCCACATCACTGTTTCGCTTGCGCGGTGCCCGCTCATGAGCCTGTTGCAAGCAAGCGACCTCGGGATAGCGTTCGGTGGCATTAACGCTGTGGACGGAGCGAGCCTTTCGGTCGAAAAGGGCGAACTGCTTGGACTGATCGGTCCCAACGGCGCCGGCAAAACTACATTCATCAATCTGCTCACAGGCGTCCTGCGTCCCCAGCGAGGTCGCATACGGCTGCGGGGCCTCGATATCACCGGTCTCCCGACCGATCAGCGGGTACGCGCGGGCTTGGTGCGCACGCACCAGATCGTTCGCCCGTTCGCGCGATTAAGCGTGATTGAGAATGTCGCGCTCGCGGCGGGCAAGCGACGCACCGCTTCAGCTTTGAGCTCCCTGTTTGAGTTCCGCAGAGAGCACGAGCTCAAGATTGCCCTGGCGATACTTGATCGGCTCGGTCTTGCCGACGTACGCGATCGCAATCCCACCGAGCTGCCGCTTGGACAATTGAAGCGTCTCGAGGTTGCGCGCGCTCTGGCGCTGGATCCTGAGATTATTTTTCTCGACGAGCCCTTGGCTGGCCTCAACCAACGCGAAGCTTCGGCCTTGGCCGCCACCATCGTCGAACTCAACAAGGGCGGGCTCACCGTCGTCCTGGTCGAGCACAACCTCGCCGAGATCCTGCGGATTTCGAGCCGCCTCGCGGTTCTCAACCGAGGAAGCATCCTCGCTGAGGGACCGAGCGAGGTGGTCATCAATCTGCCGGAAGTGAGAGACGCCTATATCGGGGAAACAAGGGACGAGCATGCTTGAGCTGTCGGACGTCTCGTGCGGATACGGCCGAATTCGCGCCGTCGAGGGCTTTTCCCTGAAAATGGAAGAAGGAAAGCTGACGGCACTTCTCGGCCCGAACGGCGCCGGCAAGACCTCCCTGATCATGGCGATCATGGGTCACGTCACCGTTCAGGCAGGCCAGATAACCTGGAAGGGCGAAGACCTCGTACGGCTGCCAGCTGTCAAGCGCGCGCGCCTCGGCATCACAGTCGTTCCTGAGGGCCGATTGCTCTTTCGCGATCTGACTGTTCGCGAGAATCTTGTTGTCGGCGGCTATTCCTATCCGACGTCGCTCGAAAGGCAGACGATGGATGAGGTGTTCGAACTTTTTCCGCGACTTGCGGAACGGCGCAACCAACAATCCGGTCTGATGTCGGGCGGCGAACAGCAAATGCTGGCGATTGGACGCGCCCTGATGGCTCACCCCAAACTGCTCATGGTCGATGAGTTATCCCTGGGTCTTATGCCGAAGAATGTCGAGATATGTCTCGACGCGCTTCTCAAGCTTCGCGCGAAAGGCATTACCGTTCTGCTCGTTGAGCAAAACACGGGGCGCGCGCTCGACGTCGCGGACGATGTTTGCGTCCTTGCATCGGGCAAGACCGTGTATCGCGGTTCGCCCGCCGCACTCAAAAACGATTCCAGCATTTTCGATACATATCTTGGCGTTTCTGATGCGCACCACGCCTGATATGCGCCCCGCAGGCCCACAATAGCCAATCCCTTTCGGAGAATAACGATGAAGCGAAAGCTAACCGAGACCGACCTCCAACCGGCCTTGATCTCCGGACTTTTTCTGTCAGCGGGCGGCAGCGGTGTCGATAGCATGCTTGAACGCCATGACCTTGCTGGCCAGCTCGCGCTCGGCCTGGCGGAGGTCGAACTGATCTCGCTCGATGAGCTCGCGGATGACGCGATCATCATCACGTCGACCTCGGTGGGAGCTCCCGGATACGCCGAACCAAGACTGGCTTTGCGTGATTACGCCGAAGCCGCAAATCGACTGGCTGCCGAAATCGGCAGCAAGCCCGCCGGGGTCATCTGTGGCCACGTGCCGGGTATCAACGCCTGGCTTGTGGCGGCAACCCTGGGAATTCCTTACGTGGATGCCGCAGCAAACGGGCGCGGTCACCCAACCGTCGAGATGGGCGGCCTGGGCCTTGCGTCTCGTCCTGATATCCCAATCATTCAGGTTTGTTCAAGTGGCGGCCAGCCGAAGGGCAGTCCCATTAGCGTCGTCGCGAAAGGTGACATCCTTTCGACCTCCGGCCTGATGCGACAGGCCTCGATACTGAACGGGGGCCTCATCGCGGCGGCGCGCGGGCCGATGACCGCATCGTTCGTGCGCGCCAATGGCGCTGCAGGCGCGATTACGTTTCAGATCGAGCTTGGTCATGCCATGCTGTCCGCAAAGGGAGCTGGTCGCGTCCAGAAGACCGTCGACTTCGTCAAAGGCGAGCTTCTGGCCGCAGGTAAAGTTGTCTCAAATGACGTCAGCTATAGCGCCGGCTTCGATGTCGGACGCGTGGTGGTTCGCCAGGGTGCGAGCGATGTGACACTGGGCGTGTACAACGAGTTCATGTTCGCGGATCGCGACGGGCAAAGAGTTGCGACATTCCCGGACCATGTTGGCTCGCTGGACTTGCATACGGGCGACCCCATCGCAATTTCGAGGATGTCCGTCGGCCGAGAAGTCGCGATCATAAGCGCGCATCGGTCCAACCTGCCTGTCGGCAAGGGCGCGCTTGATCCCGCGGTGTTTCCGAAAGTCGAGAAGGCGCTTGGAGCAGAGCTTCTTGCCTATCTGCAATGAACCCTGATCACGAGACCGCTTCAGCGGACCACGCGGCGACGCATCGCGGGTTTGGGATCCCTTTGAAGCAGGCTCGTTCTTACCGAACCGTGGTGAACTGCTCGTGAGTGCTTCTACGAATATTCGCGTCGACAGTGAGCGCCTCTGGAGCGACGTGATGGCTCTGGCCGCATTGACGGACCCAGACAAGCCCTACACACGGCGATGCTTCACGCCACGGTTTCTCGAAGGGCGCGCGTGGCTTGTCCGACGTTTCGAAGCGGCGGGCCTTTCAACACACATCGACGAGGGCGGCAACTTGATCGGACGCCTTGAGGGGACGAACCCAGGCGCTGGTACCATTCTTATCGGGTCGCATAGCGATACCGTTCCCTCGGGCGGTCGGTTCGACGGAATTGCCGGGGTTCTTACCGGCCTCGAGGTTGTCCGCATGCTTCGCGAACACGGCGTGCAGCCACGCAGCTCTATCGAACTGGTGGATTTTCTCAGTGAGGAGCCAAGCGAATACGGTGTTTCTTGCGTTGGAAGTCGTGCGATGGTCCGGCAACTGCAACCATCCATGCTGGCTCTCAAAGAGCCTGACGGCGAAGCTCTTGGTGATGCCATTCTGCGGATGGGTGGCGACCCCCGCAGGCTCAGCTCTCCCCACCGCCGGGACATCAGGGCTTTTCTCGAACTTCACATTGAGCAGGGGAAAGTGCTTGAAGCCACCCATACCGACCTGGGGATTATCACCTCGATCGTGGGTATCGTCAGAGTAGAGGTGATTTTTTCGGGAAGCGCCGACCATGCTGGCACCACTCCGGTCGGCCTGCGGCGAGATGCTCTGGTCGCTGCCGCTGCAACGATCACGGCGGTTCGGAGCGAAGCCGAAAAGCGGACAGGAAGCCCTTACTTCATTGCAACGACGGGCGTCATCCAGTGTGAGCCGAATGCGGCGAACGTTGTGCCTTCACGTGCACGCCTGGTCATCGAGGCCAGGTGCGAAGAACCAGGTCCGTTGGCAGACTTTGTCAAAGCCATCGATCGCACCAGCCAAGAAGCTGCCGTTGCTGCCAATGTCAGGCGTGAGCAGTTTGTCAAATTATCGGAATCCAGGCCTGCGGCGTGCGACAAACGCCTGCGCGGCCATATCGCGGATTTAGCTACGGATCTCGGTCTTTCGACCCGAACGATGGCAAGCGGGGCCGGACATGACGCAGCGTTTCTCGCACGTATCGCTCCGGTCGCCATGATCTTCGTGCCCAGCCGCGACGGCAAGAGCCACTGTCCGGAGGAATGGACCGATCAAGGTCAGTTGGAGGCTGGGTGCGCTGCCCTGTACCAGACGGTTTGCCGCGTCGATGCCGACCAGAACATTGCTTTGAACGTAAACAACACTCAAACGTGACGGACAGGTGGCCGATGGGCTCGAACAGACGCATGCCTATAACTGCGATGCGCGGCACTGAGCTGCGATGCAAAGGCTGGCGGCAGGAGACCATCCTGCGCCTCCTTGAGAATAATCTTGAGAATGCCGAAAACCCGGCGGACCTCGTTATTTACATGTCGTGGGCAAAAGCAGCGCGCGATTGGGAGAGTTTCGACAGAGCGGTCGCCGCCCTTATGCGGCTTGAGGAAGACCAGACTCTGGTTATGCAATCGGGCAAACCGGCCGGTGTGTTTCCGTCGCAGGGGACGACGCCTCTCGTCCTCATGGCGAACGGAAACGTGGTTGGGGCTTGGGCCGGCGACGATGATTTTCGCGCTCTGGAGGCTAAGGGCCTGACGGTTATGCCGGGAATGACGGCGGCTGCCTGGCAGTACATTGGAAGCCAGGGAATTCTCCAAGGTACCTTTGAGACGTTCAGCGCGGTCGCGCGGCGTCATTTTGACGGAAGCCTGGCAGGCCGACTGATCGTGACGGGAGGATGCGGCGGCATGAGTGGCGCGCAGCCTCTGGCGGGCAAGCTCGCAGGGGCCACCATTATCGCGGTCGAGGCTGATCCTGAACGGATCAATCGTCGCGTTGCGACGGGCTATTGTGAACGCATCTCGTACAGCCTTGACGAGGCGCTGGAATGGGCAAATCTGGCGCGGGGTTCACGGCAGGGTATCTCCATTGGGCTGGTCGGAAACGTTGCAACCGTACTCGCGGACTTGATCGCCCGAGGTATAACGCCCGACATCGTCACCGATCAGACGATCTGCGATCCGGTGCGCGGATATGTGCCCGAGGGTCTAAGCGTCGCCGAAACCCAGTCGCTCCGCGAAACTGCCCCGCACGACCTTAAACAGAGGTCGCTGCTGACAATCGCCAAGCACGTCAAAGCCATGATCGCGCTTAGAGATCGGGGCGCCATTGTGTTCGAGTACGGAAATAATCTCCGCAAGCATGCACTTGAAGCTGGTGTATCAGACGCCTTCCAGTTCGGCTCTTTTATTGAACTCTACATAAGGCCGCTATTTTGCGAAGGCATTGGTCCGTTTCGTTGGGTTGCGGCTTCAGGCGATCCTTCCGACATTCGTCTCATCGACGATCTGGCGCTCGACCTTTTCCCGGCAGATCATCGGCTTTGCGGTTGGATCAGGACTGCTCGCGACCATGTCCAATTCACGGGTTTACCCGCACGCATCGGCTGGCTGGGGCATGGCGAACGCAAGCGGCTCGCCTTGGCCGTAAACGAGTTGGTCAACCGTGGAGCCTTGAGAGCCCCTGTTGCTTTTACGCGCGATCATTTGGATTCCGGTTCGGCATCCTTGCCGCATCGGGAAACCGAGAATATGGCCGACGGATCAGACGCCATTTCCGATTGGCCATTGCTGAATGCGTTGCTCAACTGTGCATCGGGCGCGGATCTCGTTGCCGTACATGGCCTTGGCAACTGGGGACAATCCGCCGGAGTCACAACGATCGCGACGGGCACCGAAGATGCTTCGGCGCGACTCTCTCGAGTCATGGACAACGACACCGCTATCGGAATCATAAGACATGCTGATGCCGGATATGCGATTGCAGCTGAAAGCGCAATGCGCAACCGCCTCGACCGCGCCTCCTGAGGTTCATCCAATGCTGTTCACGTTTCCTGAACATCTCGCTTAGCGAGGGGTCGCTACCGTGTTCGACCCTGCAACAGCGTCATTGACAGTAGTTGCGCTCTTCTGCTTCGCGGCGAACTCGATCTTGTGCCGCTTGGCACTTGCGCCCCACCTCATTGACGCTTCAAGCTTTGCGACAGTTCGCATTACAGCGGCAGCAGTAACGTTGACGGTGCTGACCGTTCTTAGTCAGCGGCGAATACCGCGCCTCAATACCCGTTGCATCTCATCGGTTGTCTCACTATTCGCATATATCATTTTTTTCTCGCTTGCTTATACTCGGATAAGCACCGGCGTCGGAGCGCTCGTCCTGTTCGGCTCTGTTCAGATCACCATGATCGGATTTGCTCTATGGCAAGGCGAGCGACTTCCAACGACGTCTTGGGTCGCTTTTGGCGTTGCTATCTTTGGGCTCGCATATCTTGTCTCACCCGGAATGTCGGCGCCCGAGCCGATGGGCGCCATTTATATGATTTCGTCGGGGACAGCTTGGGGCCTCTTCTCTCTCTCGGGCAGGAGTATGGTCGATCCAATCGATTCAAATGCCGTGAGCTTTATCGGTTGCGTACCGCTGGCGCTCATCGTCAACGCAGTTTTTCTAAAGGACTTCTCCGTTACGACTGAAGGCCTTTTGCTCGCCGTTGCATCTGGAGCAATAGCGTCCGGGCTAGGCTATGCGATCTGGTACGCCGCTTTGCGAAAACTCCCCATCACGCACGCCTCCGCCGTACAGCTTCTGGTACCGGCGCTCGCCGCATTTGGCGGGGCCGTTCTCCTATCAGAGCCCATCACTATTCGTTTGGTCTTAGCCTCAGGTGCTCTCCTAGGGAGCGTGGCAGTCATCATGTTAAGACGCGTTCGGGCGGCTACTTCGCATTAAGCCGTTACATTCACCAACTGCGCACAGCTTTGAAGTGACCTCTGACAAGGTTCCCACCGGCCCACAGCCGACCCGGCGCCGGCTTTTCTATCCGCAAGATCATCCACATCGACATGGACGCCTTCTACGCGTCGGTCACGCAGCGGGACAATCCGGCTCTTCTAGGCAAGCCGGTCGCGGTCGGCGGCGCAGCGGAACGCGGTGTGGTAGCAGCGGAAGCTACGAGGCTCGCAAGTTCGGAGTCCGCTCCGCGATGGCGTCCGTCACCGCCAAGAGGCAATGTCCGGACCTGATCTTCGTGAAACCGCGCTTCGAGGTCTACAAAGCGATCAGCCGACAAATCCGCGACATCTTCTCGGAGTACACGCCGATCATCGCACCGCTGTCGCTGGACAAGGCTTATCTTGACGTCACCGAAAACCTGCAGGGCATACCCCTCGCCCGCGACGTGGCACGTCGGATCCGCGAGAAGATCAAGGCCGAGACGGGTCTGAACGCTTCGGCCGGCATCAGCTACAACAAGTTTCTGTCGAAGCTCGCTTCGGATCACAGGAAGCCGAACGACCGGTACGTCATCTCTCCCGAGATGGGCGGAGTCGCTGCCGGTCGGCAAATTCCACGGCATGGTCCGTCGACGAGCGCGAAGATGAACGGCCTCGGCATCTTCACCGGAATGGACGTTCGCAACCAGACGCTCGAATTCATGAACGCCAACTTCGGCAAGTCCGGCGCCTATTACTACTGGATCTCGCGCGGCGTCGACCACCGTCCCCTCCGCGCCAATCGTATTCGCAAGTCCATCGGCGCGGACAATACGTTCTCGGCCGATCTCATGACTTTCGACGCCATGGCCGCCGAGCTCCGGCCGCCGATCGACAAGGTCTGGCGCTACTGTGAGAGCATCGGAAACCGAGGACGGACCGTGACGCTCAAGATCAAGTTCTTCGATTTCGAGATCATCACGCGGATCCGGTCGGTTCCAACAGTCGTATCGAGCCGGGACGACTTGGAGAACTTGGTGATCGCCCTGCTGCATACCGAGATGCCTTTCCCGAAATCGGTGCGCCTGCTGGGCGTGTCCCTGTCCTTGCTGCAAACGCAGGGGGACGACGGTATCGAACCTCAGCTCGATCTGCCCATCTGACGCTGCCAATGGATGCGGATTAGCCCAGCGCCAAGATGGGGCTGAAAGCTTCGCCTGACTGGACGTGCCGCAGCGCGGCCTATCTGACCTCAAGATCGTGGATGATCGGTTTCAGTCCGTCGGGCCTGACTTCAAGGCTCGCAAGGGTGATCGGCAGTTTGAAGCGCCGACGTCCGGCGCTGCCGGGATTCACGTAAAGCAAGCTGTCGACTTTGTTGATCTTCAGCACGTGGGAATGGCCGGAAACAATGACATCGATGCCCTGAGCTATGCGTCCTGGGAAAGCGCCAAGTCGCCGCCTTGCCGTCGTAAGGAGGCATACAATTGTCCTTCGTGATCGGGGCGGTTGTGCTGGGCGTGCCGTCGACCTCGCCAGCATGAGCCTTATTGGAATCGCCCATAAGCGGATGACGAAATCGCGCGCGTCACACGCCTGCCGTTCGGCTTACGATTACCAAGAGACGAAACCAACAAATGAAACGTTGGGCCGCGCCCTCTTGCTTGGGCGGATGCATGCTTCTCGCGACGTTCCACGGATCTGACGAATTATGATCAGCAGATTTCGTATGACAGTGCGCGCTAACATCGCACCGCCTGCGCGAAATTTGCAAAAAACTCGTCGGCTAGTTTTTTAGCCGAGCCGCTGATCAATCGCTGTCCAAGCTGAGCCAGTTTTCCGCCGATCTGGGCCTCTACGCTATAATGCAATAGGGTATTGCCATCGGCCTCCGCTAATCTCACCCTCGCCGAGCCCTTTGCAAAACCGGCAACACCACCTTCGCCCTCGCCGGTTATCTTGTAGCCATTTGGCGGATCGAGGTCTGTGAGCGTCACTCGGCCCTTGAATCTAGCGGAAACTGGCCCGACTTTCATTTTGGCGATGGCGCGAAAGCCGTTGTCTTCGGTTCTTTCCAGATCCTCACACCCGGGGATGCAAGCCTTAAGCACTTGAGGATCATTCAATTTGGTCCACACGGCCTCGCGCGGTGCCGCAAGTGAGACCTCACCGGTCATAGTCATGCCCACGATCAAACCTCCTTGGTTGTTCGGCCTGGAATGTATGAGAGATAAGGCAGATGCGACCGCGCCATCAGCCGCATCTCATGCGCTACTTCTTTACGAGAGGGCACTCACTCAATTCGAGCGGTTTGGCCGCGTCTTCGGGATCGATCGTGGCAAGTAGCTTATAATAGTCCCACGGATACTTAGACTCTTCCGGCTTTTTTACTTCAAACAAGTAAGCCGGGATCATGCGGCGACCATCGATACGAAGCGGTCCCTTACCGAATAAGGGATCGTCGGCCGGGATCTCCTTCATCTTAGCGACGACCTTAGCGCCATCGTGCGGGTTCTCGCCCATGGCTTCCAACGCTCTAAGGTAGTGCAGTACGCCTGCATACACACCTGCCGAGGTCATCGCGGGCATTGTCCCCTTCGCTGATACCTTCTCGAATCGTTTGGACCATTCGCGCGTCTTTTCATTCATGTCCCAATAAAACGATGCCGTGAACACCAAGCCCTGCGCCGCCTTGAGACCAAGCGAATGCACGTCGTTGATGAAGAGAACACCAGGCGCAATTTTCTGGCCTCCCGCCTCGATGCCAAACTCGATAGCTTGTTTGATCGCGTTGGTAGTGTCACCGCCCGCATTATTGAGGCCGATCACTTTGGCCTGCGAAGCCTGTGCTTGCAGCAGAAACGATGAGAAGTCCGGCGTATTGAGTGGGTGCTTGACGGAGCCAAGCACTTTTCCGCCATTTGCTTTGATGGCAATTGCCGCATCGCGCTCCAAAGCATGGCCGAAAGCATAGTCCGCGGTCAGAAAGAACCACGTATCGAAGCCGAGCTTGGTGAGAGCTTTGCCAGTGCCATTGGCCAGCATGTAGGTGTCGTAGGTGAAAGCAACCGTATTGGGAGTGCACGCTTTGCCTGTTAAATCCGTCGTCCCGGCGCCCGAGACGATGTGCACAATGTTTCTCTCTCTGGCGAGGCCGCTGATGGCGAGTGCCACGCCAGAATTTGGGGTGTCCGCAATTGCATCAACCTTTTGATTGTCGATCCATTGTCGGCCGATATTCATTCCTATGTCCGGCTTATTCTGATGATCCCCGCTCAAGACTTCGATGCTCCAGCCCTTTGCAGTGAGACCAGAGTCTTCAATGGCCAGTTTGACAGCGGCTACAGCGTTCGCACCGCCGATGTCCGAGTAAAGACCCGACATATCATTCATCACGCCAATCTTAGCGGTCCGCTCCTGAGCGGATGCTGATGCGCAAAGAAGGACAAATGCCACTGAAATCAGCCCGATCGGCTGGCAGCCGCGTCGTTTCACCATGTTTTCCCTCCTCGATGACAATGTGCCGCATGCTGGATTTTCGCTGCGGTCAGACTTTCCGTCTTGAGACGGCCTTGTTGACTGACTGATCGATCAGTGTCAAGCTGTCTGAAAGATTGTGAATCCGATCAGGGCATTTGAACGCGATTCGCCTAGAGCGACGAGCGACTTGCCGATGGATGCACCATTGAACTTCGTTGGCGTGCAGAAAAAGGCCTTTGAGGGGTCTTCGTTGGTGGAGGAACGTGTCTTGAAAACCGCCTTTCTGGTTGTGATGAGCCTGTGCGCCGTTTTCACCTCTGCGCAAGCTCAAGAATGGCCGGCGCGCAACATCGATATGATCATGCCCTGGGCCGCCGGCGGCGGCGGCGACCTTGTCGCCAGGACGGTTGCGAAGGGAATGTCGGAAGAACTGGGTCAGACCGTGGTTGTCCTCAACCGCGACGGCGCAGTGGGAACGATCGGATTCAATGCTCTCAGCGGAGCCGCGGCGGACGGCTACACTCTCGGAGCTGGTCCCGTAACTCCCATAACGATCGGTCCATTCGTCGTAAGCGGCGTGCGCTTCGATGTCCGCTCCTTCGATTTCATCTGCGCTTACTTCGAGAACGTATATGCGCTTGCAGTACCTGATAGCTCGCCGATCAAGAACATCAGTGATCTTATCGCCGCAGCAAAGGCCTCGCCCGGCAAGCTAACTTTCGGGCATGCAGGTACGGGCTCGTTCCCTCATCTTGCGGCCGAGAGCTTTGCTCTCGGTGTTCACATCGAGCTTCAGCCCATACCGTTCCGCGGAGACTCTCAGATGCTTCCCAATCTTCTCAGAGCCGAGGTCGACTTGGGCTCGATCGCCCTTGCTTCGATTCGCGGACAAGCAGTTCGGCCGCTCGTTGTGTTTGCAGACCGGCGGCATCCAAATTACCCGGACGTACCAACCGCGAAGGAGGCCGGCAGTTCGCAACCGATGTCCCCCAATCTCCAGGGAATTTATGCTCCGAAGGGGCTGCCACTTCCTGTTCGGACCCGACTGGAGTCAGCTTGCGAGAAGGCAGTGAAGAGTGAGACGGTGCAGCGCAGCGTCAGTGCAATCGGCGGGCTCACGACCTACATCCCGGGCGAGCAGTTCCGCACCAACGCTGTTGCCGCTTACGAGCTGAATGGCGACTTCATTCGCCGTCTTGGCCTCGAGACAAAATGATCTGCACGAAGCTTACGCTTCGTCAGCGGGAAGCGATAGGTGGATTGGCATCTGTTGCGCGTTTCGCCTTACTGGCTGGCGTTGTTTCGCCGAGACCTTTTGACATCGCCGATATTCCTTCGGCGAGAAATGGGATGAGCAAGACGTGAGGCGACTCGCGGACGGTACTCCCCAATCTTTCGGCCCGGCCATTCGGGGCATGTGCCTGCTGACGAGCACCGACGGCGAAAAGGTAGGCCCATACGGCAGTTTCCTGCGTGATGTCCGGAAGAACGCGTCGAAACGCGTCGATCATATCGTGCCCTATCGGATCATGGAATTCGCGAACTATCCGCCTGGAGCGCTCGTCCGTCGCGAGCGTCACCTCGGCGACCATTTTGAGATAGTATGCGCTATTGCTGTTCTTGCGAAAGAACTGGGGGAGAGGCGTCGCGAAAATCTCCAGTATTTCCTTCAGCGTGACATCCGACTTCTTTCCAAATAGCTCTGCGATCCTCTCCCTTCGGTAGCGGGTGCTGACTGCAGAACGTCGACTGAAGACCGCCGCGTAAAGGAGTTCCTTTGTCTTAAAGTGATAATGCAGGAGCGATTGCGCGACCTTTGCCTGTTCACTGATCAGACGCATGCTCGAACCGTTGTATCCCCGCGTGCCAAACACTTGTTCAGCTGCATCCAGGATCGTATCGCGAGACGGCACCGGGGTAATCTCCCTGAAATGGATTAGGTCACGTCGGCGCGGTCGAACGGCTTTCAAGAGGTGCATCCGGCCGGGCTGTGAAATCACACATTGCCTTGCGTCGGAGTGACGCTCTGGCCCAATTCCTGGGACATTGCCCTCTGTTCCTGGCGCTCAGCGGGAGGCGGCTTTGTTGCCATCTTCCCAGGGCACAACAGCCCCACCCGGCAAGGCCACCTCAAAGGCGTTCAGCGTGAAAGCGAGCAAAGTGTAGTACCCGACTAGAGCGGTCAAATCGATCACCCCTTTCGGACCCAAGGTTTCGCTAGTCCGCTGGTAGATTTCATCCGCAACGCGACCGTCGCCTAGCAGTGTTCTGACGTAGTCATAGACTGCCGATTGTTCACTGTCTCGAAATGGGGGACGACGCCTTTCGCTAATTGCATTCAAGGCCTCTTCAGCAACACCTTTCGCGACGGCCAGCGGAGCATGGACGTGCCACTCATACGACGCTTGCCAATGTGCTGCGACCGTGCAGATCGCCAGCTCGCGCAACGAATCTGGGATACCGCTTTCATACCGGATGTGCAGGCCCAGCGCCTCAACACGTGCGGCAAGATTCGCGTTATGGAGCAACACTGTGAAGGGACCGGTCACCCTTCCCCGTGGGCCTGCGAGTATGCGCGAATAGACGACCGACTGTTCCGCGTCGAGCTTGTCTTTATCGATCGGCAGAAATCTGACCATTTCGCGCCCCGTCTTATCGGCAACAATTGACACTGATCGGTCAGTCAGTCAATAATTTTTTATCTACAGAAGTGGCAAGATAATGAACGGAGCGCGTTGTGCGTTCCATTGGGAGGAAGTCGGATGTCGTTTCAATGTGGCAACACGTTCACGCGTCTTGTTCGGCCGGCGAGGCGCGCCACGCACTCTGGCCATCGATCAATCATTGGAAGAGGCTTATCACTCTTGCAGGGGTTGAGCATGTTGATTGCCATATCAAGTGCTGCGAGCCCCGTTCTCGCGCAAGCGATCGTTTCCGATTTCTACGTCAACGCGCCGCCCTATCAGATGTACGTTCAGCGCTGGACCCCGGCCGCAGGTAAGACGGAAAGGCCAGCCCCCCTCATTATGGTCCATGGTGGCCGCCATACCGGCGTAGCCTGGACCTCGTCACCGGAAGGCCGGCCTGGTTGGGCGCAACAGTTCAACCAGGATGGGTGGACCGTCTACGTCGTCGATTTGCCGGGGATCGGGCGGTCTGGGTATTGGGCCGAATCCCCCAATGTTGGATCGGGCGACGTCGAGGAGGCGCTGATCGCTCTGTTGGATAAAACGGGGCCGGCGATTTTAATGGGCCACAGCATTGGCGCTGGAATTTTGTTCAAGCTCGCAGAAAAGAGACCCGAGCTGGTACGGGCGATGGTCGCACTGGCTCCGGTTTCGGTTGAGAATATCTCGCCACCCATACCTCCTGTTCCACTCGATAAGCTCGTGCCCATATCGCGAGACGCCGCCCGAGCGATTTTCGCCAACAGTGAACACTTTCCAAAGGACTCGTTCGAGGCTTACTTCAATTCGCTTTTACCCATGAGTCCGCGCATTCGAAACGCCGCCGTTGCTGCGAACGACGAACTCAAGATTGACCGGGGGCGTCTTGATGTCTGGAAGCGATTTCCTGTTCTGTTTTTGGCGGCGGAAAACGACCGGACCGTTCCGAATGTCTTGAGCGTAGAAACGGCACGCGTAATAGCAGTAGATCACACACTTCTTGGCCGAGACTGGGGAATGCCAGGACACGGCCATGTTTTTATTATTGAGCACGGCAACGAAGAGATCGCGAGCCGCGTCGGCAGTTGGCTCCAGGCCAACGTTAGGTAGTCGGACGCGCGGGCGTTCACGCCGTATTGAGCTCCTCGGGTGAGGCAGTGGCTGATACATGAACAATCAATGAGGTCATGCCCTAAGTATTTTTCAGCGCGACACGGAATTCGGCTTCGGTCTTGGCCTTGACCTCGTCGAGGGAGACGCCGTCGGCGAGCTCAATCAAGGCCATGCCTCCGTCGCCGTGCTTGTCGATGGTGAAGACGGCCAAATCAGTGACGACCATGTCGACCACGCGCTCGCCGGTCAGCGGCAAATTGCACTTCTTCAGGAGCTTGGAGCCGTCCTTGGCCGAGTGCTCCATCACCACGACGACGCGCTTGACGCCGGCGACGAGATCCATCGCGCCGCCCATGCCCTTGACCATCTTGCCGGGGATCATCCAGTTGGCGAGATCGCCGTTCTGGGCCACCTGCATGGCGCCGAGGATCGACAGGTCCATGTGGCCGCCGCGGATCATGCCGAAGGAATCCGCGCTCGAGAAATACGAGGTCGAGGGCAGCTCGCTCACGGTCTGCTTGCCGGCATTGATGAGGTCGGCATCTTCCTCGCCCTCATAGGGGAACGGGCCCATGCCGAGCATGCCGTTCTCGCTCTGGAGGCTGACATCGACGCCGTCGGGGATGTAGTTCGAGACCAGCGTCGGGATGCCGATGCCGAGATTGACGTAGTAGCCGTCACGCAGTTCCATCGCGGCGCGCGCAGCCATCTGTTCACGGGTCCAGGCCATGTGACTCTCCTGATCTTAGGCCGCGGTACGCGGGCGGGTGTTGCGGAATTCGATGCGCTTCTTGGCCGTGCCGACCTCGACAATGCGCTTCACGAAAATGCCGGGCGTGTGGATGTGGTCGGGATTGAGTTCGCCGGCCGGAACCAGGTGCTCGACCTCGGCCACCGTGATCTTGGCGGCGGTCGCCATCATCGGGTTAAAGTTGCGCGCGGTCTTGCGGTAGATCAGGTTGCCGGCGGTGTCGCCCTTCCAGGCATGGACGATGGCGAGGTCGGCGAACAGGCCGCGCTCCATCAGATACTTCTCGCCGTCGAATTCCTTCACTTCCTTGCCTTCGGCGATCAGCGTGCCGACGCCGGTCTTGGTGTAAAAGCCCGGAATGCCGGCGCCGCCGGCGCGGATGCGCTCGGCCAGCGTGCCCTGCGGATTGAATTCGAGTTCCAGCTCGCCGGCGAGGAATTGCTGGGCGAACAGCTTGTTCTCGCCGACATAGGACGAGATCATCTTCTTGATCTGACGGGTTTCCAGCAGGCGGCTGAGGCCGATACCGTCGACGCCGGCATTGTTGGAGACCACCGTCAGGCCCTTGACGCCGGACTCGCGGATCGCGTCCGACAGCTCCTCGGCGATGCCGCAGAGGCCGAAACCTCCCGACATGATCATCATGTTGTGTTTCAGAAAACCGTCGAGGGCCGACTTCGCGTCGGGATAGACCTTGTTCATATCAAAGAGACCTTGGCGCGTTGGACGCAGAGCTGATTACGGACCAGATTTTTTCAGACGTTATGGGAAGTTCAATATGCTCGACACCGAATTCCTTCAGCGCATCGACGACAGCGTTTGCTATTACACCGAGCGTCGGCGTAGCGCCGCCCTCACCTCCTCCCCTCAGGCCAAGAGGGTGTGTCGTTGAAGGCACTTCGCTGATCGCAGTCTCAAGACTCGGCAAATCGCTTGCACGCGGCATCGCGTAGTCCATGAAGGAGCCGGTCATCAACTGACCGGAACCGTCATATGCGCAGACTTCCATCAAGGCTTCGCCGACGCCTTGCGCGATACCGCCATGCGCCTGGCCGTGGAGAATCATTGGATTGACGGCGCGACCGACATCATCAACGGCTATGTAGCGCGCCAACGCGACTACTCCTGTTTCGATATCGATCTCGACTTCGCAGGCATGCGCTCCATAAGGAAACGATCCAATCAGGGAAGTGACGTCAGCCGTCGCCGTCAGAATTCCCCTGAGATCCGCGGGAAGCTCTGCATTTTCAGCCATGGCTCGCGCGATCTCGAACAGATGCAGGGAGTGGGCAGAACCAGGTGTTTTGAACTGACCGGCTTCGAACACCACCCTTTCCGAGTTGACTTGAAGCATCATCGCCGCGACGTGCTTCGCCTTTTCGATGATTTCCTTGGAGCCCTGCGAAATGAGCGTCGCGGCGTGTCGCATCGAGCGGCCGGAATGGGATCCGCCACCGATTTTGACGACATCCGTGTCTCCGGTAACAACGTTCACCGCGTCATGCGAGACCCCCAGCATCTCCGTCACCACCTGAGCGAAGCTCGTGGCATGCCCCTGGCCAGCCGACAGCGTACCGATGGCTACGGAGACGCGATCATCCGGATTCACAGTTATTACTGCGCGCTCTTGCGGAAATCCGCTCGCTGATTCGATATAACATCCGAACCCAAGTCCGCGTCTCCGTCCAAGCGACCGCGAATGCTTTCTTCGCGAAGTGAAACCGTCTAGATCCGCTATGCTTAGAGCTTGGTCAAATACTTTCGGATAATCGCCACTGTCATATGTCATGCCGTACGGATTCGTGTAGGGCATCGCCGATGACGGAATAAGGTTCTTTCGTCTGATGGCGATCCTGTCGAAGCCGCACTGCCGTGCTGCCAAGTCGATCAAACGCTCCATTACGAACATGACTTCAGGGCGGCCGGCGCTCCGGTAGGGCACGGTCGGCGACGAATTGGTGCAAACGGCGCGAGCCCGAGCGTACGTGACAGGAATGTGATAAAGGCTCGACATCAACTCTGTGCCTTTCGTCAGGGGCACGAACGACAACGGATATGCGCCAACATTACTTAGGTTGGACGACCGCAGCGCCAGAAAGCTTCCTTCCTTGTCGAGCGCGAGCTCGGCCGATACGGCGAGGTCACGTCCTGCATGATCACTGACGAAGGATTCGCTCCTCTCGCACGTCCACTTCACCGGACGATCGAGTCGCCGCGCAGACCACGCAGCAAGGATAAACTCGGGATAGGGGTAATTCCTCGTACCAAAGTTACCGCCGACGTCACGCGCCAGTACACGGACTTGGTCCTCGGTCAGGCGGAGCATGTGCATGAGAGCATCTTTTGACCGATGAACGCTTCCGCCTCCGGCGTGAAGAGTGACCTTTCCGGTTCGGCGCTCAAAGGTCGCCAGCGCGTTGCGCGGCTCCATCGGAACGCCCGTAACGCGAGGAACGAAAGCCTCGAGCCGGACGACGTGGGCTGAACGCGAGAATGCTTCCGCCACCGCTCCAGAAAAACCGACCTCGGCATCCAGAACGACGTTGCTGGACATGTGAGGCCAGAGAATTTCGGCGTCCGGTTCTGCCGCGGCTCGCCCATCTGTCACAGCGCGCAGCGCTTCATATTCGATATCGATCAACTCCGCTGCCGACTTCGCGGCATTGATCGATGTCGCCACTATCCATACAACACCCTCTCCGACATAGCGCACCCGATCGGCGGCCAACGGAAAGAATGGCGGGACATAGACCGGCCGACCGTTAGTGTTTTTAAGATCTATGTCAGGCGGCGTTCTCGCCTTGGGCGCGACTGGGAACGGATTGAATCCTGAAGAGGCATAGTCGGCATGGGTGAGTATCTCGACGACTCCCTCGGCGCTCTTGGCAGCTTCGGTGTCGATGCTTATGATCTTGGCGTGCGCATGCGGCGAACGAACCATAAAGGCGTACAACTGCCCTGCAACAGCCTGATCATCTCCGTACAAGCCCGCGCCGGTGATCAGACGAAAATCTTCCGTTCGTCGCAAAGGCTCGCCGATGCCAGCGCGAATCGAATGACCAGCATTCTCTCGAATCTTGATATCCATTCACGGTCCCCTTCGGCGGTCTTTCATGGCTGATCGGCCGGATTTCTTGTCAGCATTACCCAGCCTAAGCGAATGATAGAGTCGAAGCTGGCACAGGGCGCACCACCTGCCGCGCGCGGCGTGCACCCAATTCTTGACTGACTGATCGATCAGTGTCAAGTTCGGGAGGCGCGTTTCGCGCTACACTGAATTCCGACAGTCGATCGGTTACATCTGTAACCCACTAAGCGTGGCGGATCACCATGACCAAAAATGGCCGGACGATAATTGCGCTCGAAGAGCACTACGTGGATAGTGAGATTGCCGACTTGTTCGGGTTTCCAAAGTCTCCGCTGCTGCAAAAGCTCAAAGATCTTGCGTCGGTTCGCGTGCAGGAGATGGACGAGGCAGGCATCGACATCCAGGTCCTTTCACATGCCCCTGCCGGACTTCAGCGGGCTCCCGCGACGGTCGCGTTGGAGCTCGCTGAGCGCGTGAACGATAGATTGGCCGCGATCGTGGATACGCAAGCCTCCCGTTTCGCGGCCTTTGCATCGGTCCCGACTACCGTACCCGAAAAAGCCGCACGAGAGCTCGAGCGGGCGGTCAAGAGCCTCGGCTTTAAAGGCGCAATGATCCACGGGCTGTCGGATGGCCGCTTTATTGACGATAAGCAGTTCTGGCCACTCCTCGAGACCGCGGCGGCGCTTGATGTGCCGCTCTATTTGCATCCAGCCGATCCGCATCCCGCGGTACTCGAAGCTTATTTTGGTAGCTACGCGCAGTCTCACCCGACGTTTGCGCGCGCAGCGTGGGGTTACACCATCGAAACCGGTACACAGGCAATTCGTCTCGTCCTAAGCGGGGCGCTTGACGCCTATCCTGGACTGAAAATCATCCTCGGCCATCTAGGTGAAACGATTCCCTTCCTGATCAACCGGATAGACGAAACGCTTTCACGCGAAAGTCCGATGAAACAGTTTCGTCGTTACTTCAGTGATCATTTCTACGTTACGACGAGCGGCTTTTTCTCCGATCCCGCATTGCTTTGTTGCATACAAGAAATAGGCATCGACCGAATAATGTTTTCGGTCGACTGGCCTTTTGCGTCGAACAAGGTGGGCGTGGATTGGATGGAGCGGGTCGCGCTATGCGCGGAGGATAAGGATAAGATCTACAACGGGAACGCTCGACGACTTCTTAAGATGCAATGACGCGGGAGAGGAATCGCCGAAGGGTAGAGAGCAACAGTTCTGCTCGCAACTTCTGTCCCGCCCTTGGAGCCCGGGGCAGAGCTTCTCAGTAGGACTTCGGAAGCCCGAGCACCTTCTCGGCGATGAAACACATGATTAGTTGCGGGCTGACAGGCGCGATTCGAGGAATCATGACTTCGCGTAGGTATCGCTCGACGTGATACTCTTTGGCATAGCCAAAGCCTCCGTGCGTCATAACCGCCTGCTGACAAGCCTTTAAGCCGGCCTCGGCGGCAAGAAACTTTGCAGCGTTCGCTTCCGCACCGCACGGCTTGCCACGGTCGTACCGCGTTGCCGCATTCATGATCATGAGCCGAGCGGCTTGCAGTTCCATCCAGTTCACCGCCAATGGGTGCTGAATGCCTTGGTTCGCCCCGATTGGGCGACCAAACACAACACGTTCTTTGGCGTATTGCGTGGCACGGCCCAGCGCTGCGAGACCCAGGCCCACAGCTTCCGAAGCGATGAGAATGCGCTCGGGGTTGAGGCCGTGCAGAATATACTCGAACCCCTTGCCTTCTTCACCGATGCGGTCGTCCTCAGGCACTTCAAGATTGTCGAAGAAAACCTGATTTGAATCGACAGCTTTTCTTCCCATCTTTTCGATCTCGCGAACCTCGACGCGCCTGCGATCGAGATTTGTATAGAACAGGCTAAGACCCTCCGTCTTACGGCTAACGTTCTCGATGGGTGTCGTGCGGGCCAAAAGAAGCATTTTGTGAGCGACCTGAGCGGTCGATATCCAGACCTTTTGGCCGTTTACGATGTATCGGTCTCCACGCCGTTCCGCACGGGTCTTGAGCTGCGTCGTGTCCAGCCCGGTATTGGGCTCCGTAATCGCAAAGCAGGCGCGCTCCTGTCCAGCGATTAGCGGCGGCAACGTCCTACGCTTCTGTTCGTCTGTGCCAAACACGACAACCGGGTTTAGGCCAAAGATATTCATATGAACCGCAGACGCACCCGTCATCCCCGCGCCGGATTCCGAGATGGCCTGCATCATGATAGCCGCTTCTGTGATCCCGAGGCCGGCTCCGCCGTATTCCTCGGGCATGCAGATACCTAGCCATCCGCCTTGCGCCAGGGATTTATGAAGTTCGTTGGGAAAGCGCCCATCCTTGTCTCGCTTTAGCCAGTAGTCGTCGTCGAATTGTTCACAGACTTTGGCAATTGCGTCGCGTACCGTTTCTTGTTCAGGGGACAGATCGAATTCCACGGAGACCCTCCAAATGCCGATGTTAGGTTCGAAGCAAACACGGGCATTCCGATTTGAGCTGCAACAAAATCAGAACGCATGAGATCGCTAGTTCGCACTTGCATATTCGGGGCTGGCCAACAGGAACGCGCACGGGGCGATCGCGCTAATCGCGCGCCAGCATTTGCCGAAGCGAGAGTAATCTCATGTTTGGAGTCAGCTCCCCCGCGAGTTTCTCTTATTTCCGACCGCCCTCTGTACGTTGATTGTTAACTCACGCGGATGCCTCGTCGACAATGGCGACCGCCCTGGTCCATCCGGCCGACGCCGCGCGGATTTTTACTGGGAAACAGGAGACCTGAAAGCCATGGCTTGGTAGGCTTTCCAAGTTATGGAGCTTTTCCATATGGCAGAACGCGACCTTTGTACCAGCTCGGTGGCCTTCGAGGATCTTCGACGCGTCGCGGTCCTGCGCGTAGCGCTCGACCGCGTACTTCCGAGGCACGTCCCATGACCAGGCATCCGTACCCGCCACGCGAATGCCGTGCGAAGTCAAGAAGAGCGTCGCCTCGCGGCCCATACCGAATCCGCGCGTCGCATAGTCTTTCTGACCATAGCGCGCGCCTGCAGCCGTGTTGACAAGAACGATATCGCCAGGCTTGAGCGCATAACCGATGCGATCCAGCTCTTTCTCAATATCAGCGGCCGTCGCTATCGAACCATCTTCGAGATGTCTCAAGTCGAGCTTCACTCCATCGCCAAAGAACCATTCAAGAGGGAGTTCGTCGATCGTGGCCGTCCGACTGCCATCCTCCATCACGGATGCGTAATGCCACGGCGCGTCAACATGGGTACCGTTGTGCGTCGACAGGCGAACTTTCTCGATCGCCCAACCCTCACCATGGGGAAGCATGGACGGCTCAAGCCCTTCGTACCGCTTCGTCAGAACGGGAACTGTCGCCTTGTGGTCAACATACTCGATGTTGAACTCATAGCCTGAAGGATCCGAGTGCGCATCATTCTCAATTGCGATTGAAATGTCGATAAACCGCTTGGCCATTTCATCTCCTCCCGTTCAACCGCGTTTCACGCCCTGCGTAGTTTTGATCGACTGATCGATCAGTGTCAATTGCGCGCGGCGCATGCCTCAATGCTCCGGCGCATAGAGCGTGAATGCCAGCAATTGCGCCCAGGGCGTCATAGGCTTATTCGCAGTCGATTTGCGATCTCACCGACCACGCCACGCCGGAACGTCAACACGCAGATCACGAAGATCGAGCCCTGGATCACCGTCACCCACTGGCCGAAGCCCGCGAGATATTGCTGCATGGCGATGATCGCGAAGGCGCCGACCACGGGACCGAAGATGGTGCCGAGGCCGCCGACCAGCGTCATCAGCACGACCTCGCCCGACATCGACCAATGCACGTCGGTGAGCGAGGCATTCTGCGCCACGAACACCTTCAGCGATCCGGCAAAACCGGCCAGCGTGCCCGAGAGGACGAAAGCCAGGAACTTGTACTGGTCGGTCCGGTAACCCAGCGAGATCGCGCGCGGCTCGTTCTCGCGGATCGCCTTCAAGACCTCGCCGAACGGCGAATTGATGATGCGGTAGAGCAGCAGGAAGCCGGCGAGGAAGTTGACCAGCACGACGTAATAGAGCACGGTCGGCTTCGAGAGATCGAACACGCCGAACATGTGCCCTTGCGGAATGCCCTGGATGCCGTCCTCACCATGGGTGAACGGCGCCTGGAGGTAGATGAAGTAGAGCAGCTGCGACAGCGCCAGCGTGATCATCGAGAAATAGATGCCCTGGCGGCGGATCGAGATATAGCCGGTGATGAGCGAGAGGACGAAGGCGCCGGCGACGCCGACGAGGATGCCGAGCTCGGGCGGCAGCGCCCACACTTTCAACGCATGCGCGCTGCAATAGCCGGCGGTGCCGAGGAACATCGCATGTCCGAACGACAACAGGCCGCCATAGCCGATCAGAAGGTTGAAGGCACAGGCGAGCAACGCGAAGCAAAGCGCCTGCATCACGAAGAACGGGTAGATGCCGCTGAATGGCACTGCGGCCAGCAGCAGTGCCATCACCACGAACACGATCATCTCGTCGCGAATAGCGCGCGGGGGCACCGGCAGCGTGTCGTCCGTCAAGGCTGTCATATCAGGCGGCCCTTCCCGTCAATCCCGTTGGCTTCACCAAGAGCACCAGCACCATCAGCACGAACACGACGGTGTTGGAGGCCTCGGGGTAGAAATATTTGGTCATGCCCTCGATCACACCGAGCGCAAAGCCGGTGATGATCGAGCCCATGATCGATCCCATGCCGCCGATCACCACCACGGCGAACACGACGATGATGAGGTCGGCGCCCATCAGCGGCCGCACCTGGTTGATCGGTGCCGAGAGCACGCCGGCAAGCGCGGCCAGGCCGACGCCGAGACCGTAAGTCAGCGTGATCATGCGCGGCACGTTGACGCCAAAGGCGCGCACCAGCGTCGGGTTTTCAGTCGCGGCGCGCAGGTAAGCGCCGAGCCGCGTCTTCTCGATCAGGAACCAGGTCGCGATACAGATGACCAGCGAGAAGATGACGACCCAGGCGCGATAGATCGGCAGGAACATGAAGCCGAGATTGATGCCGCCCTTCAGCTGATCCGGAATGGCGTAGGGCATGCCGGAGGAACCGAAATAGTTCTGGAACACGCCCTGCACGATCAGCGCGATGCCGAAGGTCAGCAGCAGTCCGTAAAGGTGATCGAGCCCGGTCAGCCATTGCAGCATGGTCCGCTCCAGGATCATGCCGAAAATGCCGACCAGGATCGGCGCGATCAACAGCGCCCACCAGTAGTTCAGACCGACGAGATTCAGCAGGAAATAGGTGCAGAACGCGCCCATCATGTAGAGTGCACCGTGGGCGAAGTTGATGATGTTGAGCATGCCGAAGATCACGGCAAGCCCGAGGCTGAGCAGCGCGTAGAACGAGCCGTTGATCAGTCCCACCAGTAGCTGTGCGAAAAGAGCCTGCATGCTGGGAATGCATCCTAAAACCGGTTCGGAACAATGATGGGACTCAATCGCGGTATTTTCGACGCGAGCGGATTAGACACCGAGATACTTGTGTAGCTTGTCCATGACGGTGGCGAGCTCTGAGTTGGAAAAACCGTCGATGATCTTGCCGTGTTCGACGATATAGTGACGATCCGCGACGGTGGAGGCGAAACGGAAGTTCTGCTCGCCCAAAAGGATAGTGAACCCTTCCCTCTTCAGCCGCGCGATGGTGCGGCCGATCTGCTGGATGATGACCGGCGCCAATCCTTCTGTTGGCTCGTCCAGCATCAAGAATCTCGCGCCGGTGCGCAGAATGCGTGCGATCGCGAGCATCTGCTGCTCGCCACCGGAGAGTTTCGTGCCTTGGCTGCTGAGACGTTCCTTCAGGTTCGGGAACAGCTCGAAGATCTGTCCGAGCGGCAAGCCACCCTGCCGCACGACCGGCGGCAGCAGGAGGTTTTCGCGCACATCGAGGCTTGCGAAGACGCCTCGTTCCTCTGGACAAAAGGCTAAGCCCAGGCGCGCGATCTTGTCAGCGGTCGCGCGGATAACATCCTGATTGTTAAATTGGATCGAACCGCTGCGCTTGGCAATGATGCCCATGATCGACTTCAGCGTAGTGGTCTTGCCGGCGCTGTTGCGTCCGAGCAGGGTCACGACCTCGCCCGCGTTCACTTCGAAATTGATCCCATGGAGAATGTGGGACTAGCCATACCAGGCTTCCAGGTTGCGAACCCGGAGGATCTTGTCGCCGGTCGATCCCGCCTTTGTGGCCTGCGCCTCGGCGATCGCAGCATCAAGCATGACCGGCTCCCAAGTAGGCTTCCTTGACGCGCTCGTCCTTGGAGAGATCGCCGTAGTTGCCTTGCGCGAGCATCTGGCCGCGCGTCAAAACGGTGATGATGTCGGAGATATTGGCGACGACGCTCAAATTATGCTCGACCATCAGGATGGTGTATTTCGCCGAGATGCGCTTGATGAGTGCGGCGATCTTATCGATGTCCTCGTGGCCCATGCCGGCCATCGGCTCGTCCAGCAGCATCATTTCCGGGTCGAGTGCGAGCGTCGTTGCAATCTCCAGCGCGCGCCTGCGCCCGTAGGGCATCTCGACCGCGGGCGTATTGGCGAATTCGCTCAAACCGACGTCGCTAAGCAGTTCAAGTGCGCGTCCATCGTGGCAACTGAGCACGTGCTTGGAGCGCCAGAAATCGAATGATGATCCGCGATGACGTTGAAGGGCGACGCGCACGTTCTCCAGGCCGGTCAAATGAGGAAACACCGCCGAAATCTGGAACGACCGCACAAGGCCCAAGCGCGCGACATCGGCGGGCGCCATCGCGGTAATATCTTGGCCCTTATACAGGATAGTACCGGTGGACGGTTTCAGGAATTTGGTCAGAAGATTGAAGCACGTCGTCTTTCCCGCACCATTCGGACCGATCAACGCGTGAATGGTGCCACGACGTACCTTGAGCGAGACCTCACGTACCGCGAAAAAGCCCGCGAATTGCTTGGTGAGTCCGCGGGTTTCGAGAATGAAATCATCAGCCATAAGCTCTTTCCACGGATCGACCCCTTCATCTGCTCTCGAGCTTCTAGGGAAGATTTCCCGCCCGTTGGGACTCAAAGCGCCTTGTGCAGTTCTGAAGACCGGAAAAGTCGACACCAGCCGTCTGACTGATCGATCAATCAGTGTCAAGAGGACATCGTCCTTGACATCCCGTTCAAAGTCTTGCTTGAACTGATCGATCAGTCAGGCGGCGATGCGCCGGAACGAGGAGCAGTGGCATGCGGAAGTTCGAGGAATACTTCGATAAATACGGGACAGTGAAGATGCGCCGCGAGGGCGGCATCCTCGAAATTCAGTTCCATACAGATGGTGGACCAATGCAATGGTCGCTCCTGGGAGCCCATCACGATCTAGAGGGGGTCTTTCTCGAGATAGGGCGCGATCCTGAGAACGAGATCATCATCATGACGGGTACCGGCGACGGTTTTATCGGCCCGACCGTTCCGTTCGGCGGAGATCCGTCTCGTCGGGCATTGAAGGCGTCAGCATGGGACCCGATGCAGAAGGAAGGCAAGAATTTGATTATGAACCTTCTGAACATCGAGGTGCCAATCATCAGCGCGATAAACGGATACGCAACGCGTCACGCGGAAGTGCCGTTGCTGGCGGACATTGTTCTGGCCTCTGAAGATGCGACCATTCAAGACTCGGCGCATTTCCAGGGCGGAATGGTGCCAGGCGACGGAATGCATGTCGTATTCCCGATGCTGATGGGATCAAATCGCGCGCGTTACTTCCTGATGACCGGGCAAGTGCTGAATGCACAGGACGCAAAGGATTGCGGTCTTGTGAATGAAATCCTCCCCCGCGATCAATTGCTGCCGCGGGCATGGGAGTGGGCGCGCACGCTACTCAAGCAACCACCGCTCGTTCGTCGCTTTTCGAGAATGTTGCTGTCGCAAGCGACCCGAGAGGAGATGCATCGCCAACTGGCCTTTGGCTTCGCGCTCGAGGGGCTCGCCCGAATGAGGGAAGACTAGGAGTTGGGGTCTGCGACTAGCCAGAGAAGGGAGAAGCCGAGTTATGCCGACAATTCTTACATGCGCGGTCACGGGCAGTCTCGCAACGCCTGAACAGAACTCCGCGCTGCCGGTCTCGCCACAGGACATTGCCGATTCATCACTGGAGGCGGCGGCGGCCGGAGCGGCGATCGTCCACATTCATGTTCGTCATCCAGACGGCCGCCCCTCGGTCGAACTCGCCCATTATCAGGAGGTCGTCGAGCGAATTAGGGCAAGAAACTCGGCTGTGATTATCAATCTCACGGCTGGGCCAGGCGGGCGATACCATCCGAGCGAGGAAAACCCGGGTGTGCCTGGACCGCGTACAAGCGCTATGCCCCCTCTGCGTCGAGTGGAGCACATCGCCGCCTTGCGTCCGGACATTGCCACGCTCGATCTAAACACCATGCTTTTCGGCAGCGAAGTTGTGATCAACACGCCGGAAAACATCAAGACAATGGCTGAGGTCATTTACGACAGCGGAGCGATGCCCGAGCTCGAGTTGTTTAACTCCTCGGACATCGAATTGGCTCACGCACTGATCGGCGCCGGAACGCTGCGGCTGCCAGCTATGGCATCTCTGGTGCTCGGAGTTCAGTACGGCTTCGCTGCAGATACGGAGACCATGAGCTTCGCAAAGGCTCGTCTGCCGAGAGATATTGTCTGGACGGGGTTCGGCGTTGGTCGCCGAGCATACCCGATGCTTGCGCAATCCTTTATCTTGGGAGGGCACGTCCGGATTGGAATGGAAGACACTTCGTTCGTCGAGCGCGGTAAGAAAACCATCGGCAACGGGGAACTCGTCGACAAGGCGAAGTGGATCGTCCAGAAGCTAGGTGGCGACCTAGCCACAGCCGAGGAGGCTCGCAAAATGCTCTTCTTCGGCCGTTGAGCGAACGTTTTGGATCTGGATGGGCGGGCTCAACGCTTGTCCACGTCCAGTCTATCGGCGAGACCGAGGAGCAGACTGGCGCGGACAAGATCGCAGCGCCATTGCCCGGCACCGTCGTCGCCGTTCTGGCCGAGGGGGGCGCCAAGCTCGAGAAGGGCGCGCCGATCTTCACCCTGGAAGTCATGAAGATGGAGCAGACGCTGTGCGCGCCCTGTGCCGGCGTCTTGACATCCTTCAAGTGCAAGGTCGGCGACATCGTGCAGGAGGGCGTCGAACTCGCCGTGGTCGAGGCTTCCGGTGAGTGACATGAGCGATCCGGTCCGCATCATCGAAATGGGGCCGCGCGACGGCCTCCACAACGAGAAGACCCCCGTCAGCGTCGAGGCCCGCATCGCGTTCATCGAGGCGCTGGTCGCAGCCGGCCTCGATACGGTGGAGGTCGGAGCCTTCGTCTCGCCCAAGGCGATCCCGCAGATGGCAAGCTCGGATGCCGTGCTGCGCGGCGTGACCCATGTGACCGGCGCCGAGTTTCACGCGCTGGTGCCAAACGCGAAGGGCTACGACGCCGCGCGCGCCGCGGGTGCAAAAGTCGTCTCCGTGTTCGCTGCGGCCTCCGAGGGCTTTTCGCGGGCCAACATCAACTGCACGGTCGCGGAGTCTATCGAGCGCTTCGAGCCTGTGCTGGCGCGCGCCTGGGCCGACGGCGTGAAGGTGCGCGGCTATATCTCCTGCGTGCTCGGCTGCCCGTTCGACGGCGAGATCAAGCCGAAGGCCATCGCCGATCTTGCCAGCACGCTGTGGGAGCTCGGTTGCTACGAGATCTCGCTCGGTGACACCATCGGCGTCGGCACGCCTGATAAGGCGAAAGAGATGCTGCGCGCGGTTGCTGCCAACATTCCCCCGGTCAAGCTCGCGATGCATTTCCATGACACGCACGGCCAGGCGCTCGCCAATCTCTATGCCGGCCTGGAGGAGGGCGTCCGCGTCATCGATGCTGCCGCCGGCGGGCTCGGTGGCTGTCCCTACGCGCCGGGCGCGACCGGCAATGTCGCGACCGAGGATGTGGTCTACATGCTCTAGGGCATGGGCATCTGGACCGGCGTCGACATGGACCGGCTGCTGGCGGCGACAAACGAGATGAGCGGCGTGCTCGGCAAGCCGCCGGTGAGCCGCGTGGCGTCCGCGCTGAATGCGAAGAGGAAGCGGGCTGCTTCGTAGCTTAGGAGGGTGGGTTAGCTTTGGTCTCTCAGGAGGTTGTCCATCTGGTCTGAACCGAGGAAACTGAGGTTGCGAAGCTTCAGTGTTCCAAGGAGAGACCAGATGAACGTCCACAAGAATGCGCCTTTGACGCCCAAAGGTCGAGAGGCGATGGTGCGAGGCGTGGTCGAGGGTGGGCGACCGGCCCCTCATTTCAGCTCGCGCATTCTCGAATCGCGCCCTCCCGGTCTGGCGCGCCGCCGTCGACGCAAGTAGAATGGTCGAGGCGCGCGGACGTGCGCGCGCCGAATCAGGGCCGTTGAACTGCCGGCGCGTTGAAGGAGGTCACGGGTGTCGACGAACGAAGGTATTTTGGATGCGGCCGAGCAGGTTTTTGGTACCTTCGGTTACGAAGGCGCGAGCATGCGACTCATCAGCGAGAGGGCGAAAGTCGCACAATCCCTGATCCACTATCATTTCAAGACTAAGGAAGGATTGTATCGAGCCGTTTTTAGCCGTCGCACCGAAGTGAGCACGAAGTATCGCCGCGAAAAGCTCGTGGATCTGTTTCGCGATAAGGCCAAGCCGACCATCGAGGATGTACTCGATATTTTTGCAACTCCCCTTCCGCAATTCTTTCAGAAAAAAGGCCAGAGCTCGTACTATCTTCAGATGGTGGCGGAGGTCACTCTCGCCGCTGACGAGCGCTGCAGGCGCATTGTGCGCGAGTTTCACGATCCGATCGCGCACGATATGATTGATGCGTTTCGACGCGTCTTGCCAACGTTAAGTCGCGAGAAGGCCGTATGGGCCTATCTTTTTGCCGTCGGCGCGCGTCAACAAGCACACGCGCAAAACGGCCGCGCACAGCGACTGGGTAGCACGGTACGTGAATCTCCCCATCAACTTCTCATTCCATTCCTCGCCAACGCCATATCCGCCATGGCACAGGATGGCGTGACCACCAGGCGCCCCGCCAAGGTCAACGCCTGACAATTTGCACACGTCTGATACGCTAGGCGGCGGGCGCTGCCGGCGCTGGCCGGTTGAGCCATCATCGCGGTCGACCATACTGACGATCTTCCGACCGGCCTCTCCTTGGCGCTGACACCGTTTTTTGGAGACCTGAGAAGCCGCCGCTAAACCACAGCTTCAGCCTCAGCCGTTCGCAAACTCACTTTTTAACTCGAAAGGAACGCGCCTCGATGCCTGACGCAGGTCGTCTATCGCGTCGGAGCTCGGATTAGCGCTCTCAAATGGCGGACGCGACAACATATCGATTGTCGTTGCAAGGATACTAAGCGCCTACGATCCGTCCCATTTGTACGCCGCAGCTACCTAGCAGCCATACCCGCGCTCTTGATTTCTATCTTGCTGGAGACGTCTACGATATCTGATTGCCCCAGACCGATCATGGTTCGGGGCGGAGGCATGAGCGGCAAGGACGAAAAGTCTGCTACACCAATCACGCAGATGCGGATCAGGAGGACATGGATATGCTGCTGACATTGCTCTGCGCTTTATGCGAGGCGATGGGCCATGCGATGGTGATCTGGCCGGTCTCCACGCTACGCGTGGCAAACAAGGCCCTGCAGAGCTCTACGCTGCGATTGCGCGCGATGGCGGAACGCACAGGATCGTCGAGCGGATGCAGACGCGAGCGGAGCTCTACGCAACGATTGGCCTGCATGACTACGAAGCCTTGGATTAGTCGATCGTTCATACGATCGTTCCGGCGGGCATGCCTCAGCGTAAGTGAACGCGACGAGGCCCGCGCCGAGGCGCTCGGTCAACCGGCAGGGAATTGAACGGCGCTCGATTGATCGTGGCGAGGGGAGCGGCCGGTCGCCATGAAGGCAGGCTGCACTTGGGAAGGAAAGCCTGCGGCAGCCGCTGCTTCCGTCAACATCGGTGAATCGGTCCTGGACGAGGGAAGCGCGCAATAGTGGATATTCCGGTCCGGCCGCTGCCGCATCTCGCGCCTCGTCCTCCGCAAACACGTGATCGGAGGCGCGCGAATGAAAGCTGTGCCGCTCCACTGCTCTTGCACGACCATCCGAGGCGAGAATCTCGGAATGTCAACGCCGGCCCTGGCATCGAGCGGGGTGGCGACCTCACGGCCGGTCCAGCTCGCGCGAGCGAATTCGCTTCCGAAATGGCTTGCCGGCCTCGGCCCCGGAAGTGCTGAAGACCCCGTCGAGGCCTGCGATGATCGAAGGAGCCGTGTCTTGCAGATATGCAACCAGCTTGGCAATCTCTTTGCGTTGAATCGCCTGTTTTCGCCAGATGGCATGGTAGGCGATCGTGAGCAAGGCGCCATCCTTGCCGGTGATCTGCGGGCCGGCGTCAGCAACCTTTGAACGCGGAAGAATCGCAGCGCCAATGCCGAGCTGGGCCCATTCCTGCAGGACCGCATAACTCATCGCTTCGCCCGGATACTCCTTCAGCTCGTAGCGATGCCGCCGAAAGATCGCTCTCGTCGCACGCGCCAGGCCGCACGTATCGGGCACCATCACGAAAGTCTCGTCGCACAGGCTCTTGAGAGTCACAATTGATTGGCGAGCCAAGTCGTTTCTAGTCGCACTGGATGGCACGAAAAGAAGCGGCTCCTGATAGAGCAGCGACATATTCCATTCTGCGCGCGCCGAGGTTTCGAGATCAACCGGACCGAAGACTATTTCGAGCTGTCCTTGATCGAGCAGTTTGATCATTTCGGCGAGATTCATCTCCCGGAAGACCACATCAACTTCGGCATTCGAACGCCGAAACGGTTCGATAATCAGATCGATCAGCTTGACGCCGAGGATTGGCGAGACGCCAATTCGCATCAGGCTCCGTTGCGGCCGGGTGAGGTTGCGCGCCTTGGCAACAAGCGCTTCCTGCGCAGTCAACACGTCGATAATGCTGGGCAGAATGAGCTGTCCAAACTCGGTCAGGCGAACGCTTCGCGTCGTCCTTTCGAAAAGGCGCTCGCCAAGCTCGTCCTCGAGCAGCGCGATGCCGTTGGAAAGGGTTGGCTGAGTGACGGCGCAATGGTGAGCGGCATCGACGAAGGTTCCGCAATCGGCAAGGGCTCGCGCATAACGCAGCTGCTGAAGGTTCACAGCGCTGGAGTCCTGATTGGTTTCGGAAATAGGCTACCTGAATTAATCAGATAGATAAATAGAATTTATCTATTTGCGACTTGGGGCTTAGCTTTGAGCCGGAGGTCAGAGTGTTCCGTTTGTTGGACGCTCAACGCTCAACCAACCAGACGCAGGAGTGCAGGGGAATGCGGAGAACGATACGTACGGCACTGATCGCGGCAACAGCCGCTCTCGCAATCGAAGGGACGACCAGCATGGCACTCGCCAAAGAAGCCTATCTCGAAATCACGCTCAAGATCGACAACCAGGATCGCGCGGCGGCAGCCGGGGTCTACACCAAATACAAGGGGCCGTTTCTGGCCAACATCCGTGGGGCCGTTGCGAAGCGTCTTCTCGTTCGCGACGATGATGTCCAGGTGCTCCATGAGTTCAAGAGCGGCGAAGACGCCCAAGCCTATCTGAAGAGCGATCTGTTCAACAAGGACGTGGTTACGGCGTTGAAGCCTTTGCTGAAGGCAAACCCCGAAATCCGGATCTACGACGCAGACTAGCGGCGAAGCCGGCTCGGGGCATGCTCCCGAGCCGGCTTGGCTCGAAAATCTCCCATCCGATTGCTCGCCGGCAGCGTTGCTCGGCTGCTGCGCGCGTTTGACGAGTTGGGCCGGGACCGCAGCGGCGCTGAACAAGGCTTTCGGTGAAATTTATCGATGGGAGGTGCCGGCGCCTCTCATTCGCCTCGCCCGAATACGGTGCCGCGCCATTCCAAGGGAAGCTGCAGGAGGCCGCAATGCAAAGCGAAATTATCAATGCAGATTTCTCGCGGCGCGTCGTCCTGTTGACCGATGAAATGCCGTGGATTGCCTCGCCACAAGCTGGCGTCGAACGACGCATGCTCGATCGCATTGGCGGAGAGGTTGCGCAGGCGACCTCGCTCGTCCGCTATGCTCCGTCGAGTTCATTTCCGGCGCATGATCATACGCTCGGCGAGGAGTATCTGGTGCTAAACGGCGTATTCTCCGACGAGCATGGCGACTATCCGACCGGAACCTATGTCCGCAACCCACCACTCAGCCGGCACGCGCCGCGCACTGCGCCTGGCTGCACCATCTTTGTGAAACTCAGGCAGATGTCGCCAAGTGAGAAAGACCGGACCGTCACCGAGACGACGAAGGCCGCATGGTCGCCAAGCGAATGCGCCGGCTTTCGCAGATTGAAGCTGCATGACATTGCCGGTGCGGAAAGCGTCGCGCTGGAGCGGCTGACGGCCGGTGCCGTGCAGCCAGAGGCCGATTGCCGGGGGGTAAGGAAATCCTGGTATTGGCCGGAGACCTCCACGACGAGCACGGCAGTTATGGTCCAGGGACGTGGATCAGGAATCCATGCGGATTCCAACGCATCCTGCGATCGGTCGGCGGAACCACATACTGGGTGAAGCGGGGCCATCTCCATGCCGGGCCCTGAGTTGCGCGGCCACGCAATTCATCGCGGCCTGGCCGGAACAACCTTGGCGAATTGGGCCGCCGCGTTCGTTGCGCTGAGCGGAGCGCGGATCGGAGCCACCAGATTCGGCCTCGCATTGGTTTCGAGGATGGTACGAACAGCGGCAATGAGCGCGACGGCGCGCTCATCCGCCAGTCGGTAGAACACCAGCTTTGCCGCCCGTCGCGCCGAAATCAATCCTGCTTCACGGAGCTCGCCCAACTGCTGCGACAGCGACGGTTGGCGGATGCCCAGCCTCTGCTCAAGCTCGCCAACGGAGCGCTCGCCGTCCAGCAAAGCGTATACAATCCGCAGGCGATGCGTGTTGGCCAAACTCTTGAGGAGCTCGACAGCGAGTTCAACCTTGTCGGAAATGGCTTTAGTCGGCACGTCTGCTCCATTGTCGTACGGCCAGGCGAAGACGACCGCAGCTCATGGTCGAGCGGCTCCGCCCCGGAGGCGAAAGTACCAGTCAGGCGCGTCTTGGCTCGGCTGATGCGTGATCGCATCTTCGACATTCAATGGTGCAGCGTCGAGCACGGGCTCGCCGCGCGTCCAACCTTCCGGCGTCAGCACTGCATCCGAGTCCGAGATTTGAAGCGCCTCCACCAGTCTGAGGATCTCGGCCACCGACCGACCAACGTTCATCGGATACCAGCTGATCGCCCGCACGACCCCGCTGGGGTCGATAACAAAGGTTGCGCGCACCGTGGAGCTATCCTGCGCGCCCGGAAGCAGCATGCCATACGCGCGAGCCACCGCCATTGACGGATCCTCCGCGATTGGAAATGGCACGGTTACACCAAACCGATCCTTGATCGAGCGCACCCAGGCCACATGAGATGAAAGACTATCGACGGACAGGGCCAGCAGGTCACAATGCAGATCCTGAAATTCGGCGTAGCACTTGCTGAAGGATACGAATTCGCTCGTGCAGACAGGCGTGAAGTCGGCGGGGTGTGAGAACAGCACCAGCCATCTGCCGCGATAATCTGAAAGCGCCCGCTGCCCGAGCGTTGTCCGCGCAGTAAACTCCGGAGCAACGCTGCCGATGATGACGGCGGCGTAGATGCCGTTGCTAAAACTCGGGCCCGCGTCCTCGGTCATTTCAATTCCCTGTCTTGTTGGTTGGGGCCGGGCGGCGTCGCGCCCAGCCGGTTCATTGGCTTCAACTTAGCTCCGACGGCGCGTGGTCCGGTTCCCGATTGCCCGCATGCCGCTCCCTGCTGGAACCCCGCTCCAATATTCCGGACGCGCAGCTCGCTCCCGCGACCGTGATGATGCTTTGCTGGGAAAGTTCGTCCGACAGCGCCTCCCGCCCTATCAATATACAAAGAAATATATTACAGTCCATCATTATATAATATATGAAAGTGAAAAGCGAGGGCGGAATGACGACCAGCGCTGGCAGTTACGGTAATATGGTAACAACACTTGGTCGCGATCGGCGGGGCGTGTCGGTTGCCCACGATCCGTTGGCTTGTCTTCCGGGATTGCGCCAATTGCCAACGAGGGTGACCTCACGCCTGCTCAGTTCGAGCCTGACCGTCGAATTTTCCGCAGGCAGCCGCATCTTCGGTCCTGGTCAGCCGCCGGAGTATTTTGTGCTGTTGCTGGATGGCGTTCTGCGTGTCCAGCAAACCTCCGAGAAGGGCCGCGAGATCGTGCTCTATCGGGTCGTGGCTGGTGAAAGCTGCGCACTCACAACTGCTTTTCTGATGGACTACGAGGAGCATCAGGCGGAGGGCATCGCCGAGACAAAACTTCGCGCTCTCTTGGTCTCTCGCTCTGTCTTCGATGAAACGATTGCGACGTCCCGTGAATTTCGCGAGTTCGTGTTCAGCGGGTTCAATCACCGCATCTCTCACCTGTTTCGCGTCATTGAAGAACTGGCGTTCTCTCGCATCGACGTGCGGTTGGCACAGAAGCTCATCGAGCTGGGATCGGCAAACGGTCAGGTGTCGGCAACCCATCAAGAGCTTGCCAACGAACTTGGCAGCGCGCGCGAGGTGATAAGCCGTCAGATCAACGAATTCCAGCGGCGCGGCTGGATCAAGACATCCCGCGGCACCATCGATGTCGCAAATCGCGCCGCCCTCTTGCGCCTCGCCCACCAGCCTTGAGAGCGACGCACAGGCTGGCCTCGCGTCACCTCGAGGTTTGGTGACTAAGTTACATACGCGCGGCTCTGTGCGACGTAGGATGTTCGCCTCGTTTCGGAGGATGCAAATGGCCCGGTACGTCCACGAGATCGAAAGACCGATCGGAGCGATCACCGGCGCAACTTGCTGTGCTGCGCGACGCCGTCATGCCTTCCCGCCACGGCGGGCGGAGTGCTTCCAATACGCGGCAAGGTCGGGAGGCTCGGCATGACGTGGCTGTTCCTGCTGCCCGGCAACCTCATCTGCGATGCGGTCGGCCTCAACGAGCATAGCGACAACCGCCAGATCCTGCGGATGTTTCTGAATACGCTTGTCTGGGGCAGCGTTGGTGTGATCGCAGTTCTTCGCTTCACGATCTGAGCCGTGCCCGCGACGGTATTCGGGACGACGTGAGCCGCGATCCGTGGCCGCCCGGATGAGCCATCGGATCACATGACCGACAGTTGGAGATTGTTGCCATCCAAGGTGGGGTCGGCGCCCGCAAACGCAGTCACGGTGCAGAGCCCAAACGGCGCATTCAAGACGCCACTCTGCAAAACCCTAGTCGACAAAAAATCGGAGGAAACCAAATGAGAAACGCTTTGATGTTGGGGGGCTGCGCACTTGCCCTCTTGTTAGCGACTGGCGCGGCGGCCGTGCGCGCCGACGAGACCTGCAATTCGCCGTTTATCTCAGCGCTTGTTCGTGGCCAGGAACAGTATCTGCATGTCTGGACCCTGGGCGAGATCGGCATGGGCGACGAATCGGACAAGCTCGTTACCATCAGCGTCGACTCGACGTCGCCGACATATGGCAAGGTCATCCATGCGGTGAGTGTCGGCGGGCGCGGCGAGGCCCATCACATGGGGCTGACGGATGATCGCCGCTATCTCTGGGCCGGACGACTTGATGACAATAAGATCTTCATCTTCGACCTTATCGACCCGGCCAAGCCCAAGCTGATCAAGACGGTCTCGGATTTCGTAGCCAGGACCGGCTTTGTCGGGCCTCACACATTCTATGCGACACCGGGGCGCATGCTGATCCAAGCGTTGTCGAACGCCAAGACGCATGATGGCGTGACGGCGCTCGTCACCTATTCCAACGACGGCGAGTATGTCGCCACCTATCCAATGCCGACCACGGATGGCGGCGACGGATACGGCTATGACATCGGCATCAACCCGGCGAAGAACGCCCTGCTGACGTCGAGCTTCACCGGCTGGACCAACTACATGATGGATCTCGGCACCCTGGTGAGCGACCAGGCAGCTATGAAGAACTTCGGCAAGACCATGGTCATGTGGGACCTCAAGGCCATGCGGCCCAAGACGATCTTCGAGGTGCCCGGCGCGCCGCTCGAGATCCGATGGTCGCTCAAGCCGCAAGACAACTGGGCCATCACCGCAACGGCGCTCACATCGAAGCTGTGGCTCATCAGTCAGAACGACAAGGGAGAGTGGCAGGCGAAGGACGTGGCAACGATAGGCGATCCCGCAAAGGTGCCGCTGCCGGTCGACATCTCGATCTCCGCCGACGCCAAGCGTCTCTGGGTCAATACCTTCATGGATGGCACGGCGCGTCTCTTCGATCTGACGAACCCCACCGCGCCAAAGGAGATCTACAGCAAGAAGATCGGCAATCAGGTCAACATGGTGTCCCAGAGTTACGACGGCAGGCGCGTCTACTTCACGACCTCGCTGCTAGCGAACTGGGACAAGAAGGGCCCTGATAACGAACAGTTCCTCAAGGCGTATGATTGGGACGGAAGTGAGCTTATTCACCGCTTTACCGTCGACTTCCACGAACTGAAGCTTGGCCGCGCGCATCATATGAAGTTCTCGGGCAAGACCAGTGCGGCGGCGCTCGACTAGTCGAACACCAGCGAAATTGGTGGCCAAATGCGTTTGACCTTGCCGCGGTGCCGCCATGCGGCCGGTTGCGCCCTCGTCCTCATGCTCGCAGCTCTTCTCTGCGCGGCGGAGGCGGGACAGGGCGCAACGGCCGCTCTTTTTCCTGCGCCTGGAACTTACCGGCTTGAGCGCATTTCCGAGGTGCCATCCGGCTGGGTGATCGAAGACAGCGTCTGGAGGCCGCGTCGACTTTCCTTCTATACGACCGGCTCTGTCACGCTGTTTTCGTTCTTCTACGGTACATGCCGCGATCCGCAGGGCTGCCCAGCGGCCTGGTCCGCCTTCGAGGCGATCCATCAGGAAATTGAAAAGAACCCTGTCCTGCGCGGGCGCGTACGCCTGGTCTTCCTGAGTCTGGATCCGTCGGTAGACACGCCGGAGCTGCTTGCCTTCTATAAGGCCATGAGCACGCCGCGCTCCCCGTGGTTTTTCCTGACCACCTGGTCGGAGCGCTTCCTCAACCCCATTTTGGCCGGCATGGGCCTTACCATCGCGCATGAGGTCGATGAGACGGGCCAGCGCACCGGCGATATCCTGCACATGCTGAAGATCTATCTGATCGACCCCAAGGGGTGGGTGCGCGAGATCTACACGACGGGCTATATCGATCCCGAGGTGACCCTGAACGATATCCGCACTCTGTTGCTTGAAGAGGACCGCGGCAAGAGCTGAGATGCGCCATATGCGACAGCGATCATGAGCAACCGCTTTCTCGCCCTTGTATGGGCCACGCCGATCGTTGTCGCGGCCGCGCAATTGCTCTTGCCCGCCAATGGCGGCCGTCTTGACCGGGCCGGCTGGGAGATCGCAGTGCCGCTGGGGCTTCCACAGGCCCCGGCTCTTCAGCATCTCGACAGGCTCAAGGTGGCGCTTGGCCGGAAATTGTTCTTTGACCGGCGCCTGTCGTTCAACAGCACGCTTTCCTGCGCCATGTGCCACATTCCGGCGCAAGCCTTCGCCTCGACGCAATCGGCCACCGCGGTCGGATTTCAGGGCCAGAGCCTTCGGCGCAATGCCCCGAGTCTGTTGAACGTGGTCTATCAGAAGGAGCTCTTTCATGACGGCCGAGAGCCCGATCTTCCGGCGCAGGCGTGGTCGCCCCTGCTCTCTCCTGCCGAGATGGCCAATCCGTCGGTTGGATACGCAATCAAGCGCATCCTGGAGCTTGACGACTACGCGTCCTTGTTCAAGGAGGCGTTTGGAGACCGCGGCGCCGACATGCAGTCGGTGGGTGAGGTTCTCGCCGCGTACCAGCGCACCCTCCTGTCCGGCAATTCGCGCTTCGACCGATGGAAATTCGGCAACGACGACGCTGCGCTGACGGCAGTCGAAAGGCATGGTTATGACCTCTTCGTTGGCAAGGCGCGCTGCGGCCTTTGCCATACCATCGGCGAGCGCTTCGCGCTGTTTACGGATTTCGAGTTCCACGCAACCGGTATCGGCTTTCGCGCCACCCACCTCGGGGGTTCGAGCATGCTCGAAGTCGAGCTCGCGCCAGGCGTGATCACGAAAGTCAAGCGTGCCGACATCGCGTCCGTTGGCGCCCGGCCGCAGAGTGACCTTGGGCGGTTCGAGGTGACGCTAAACACCGACGACAAGTGGGCCTACAAGACGCCGAGCCTGCGCGATGTTGCAGTCACGTATCCCTATATGCATGACGGATCGCTCGTTTCACTCGAGGAAGTCGTCGATTTCTACGATGCCGGCGGAATTGCCTTCGATGGACGCAGCAAGATTGTCCGGCCGCTCGGCCTCAACAATGAGGAGAAGGCGGCTCTCGTCGCCTTCCTCAAGACGTTGACGGGAGAGAATGCGGGCCGCTAGCTCGATAGGCGGACCGCACGCTTGAGTCGCCAGTTCGAATTGCGGGGGCACTGGCTCAAGCCAACCAGCAACGGGTTTGCTGGCCGGGCCCGGGAGCTCGAGATATTTCTGCGACGACGCCGACCGAAACGCTGCGCCGAAGCCGCGCGCAGCAGGGCCAATGACAGGTGGCGTTCGGCGCCGGCGTTTACCTCCGGCAAAGTCATCGTGATCACAAGGTTGATGGAATCGACCATCTGCCGAAGGCTCCAGCAAACACACTGTGGATGCGCGCTACGAGCCCCAATTGCCGTCATGACAGGCTCCTTCCAGGTGCCAAGGGTTCTCCCTCGACATTGGATCGCTGCTCGCCTGCTCTCAGGTCGGAATCATCCTATGGACAAGAAGTCCCACAGCAACGACACAGAGGACACCGCTCGCCCACAACATCACGAACCAAAGCAATCGCTCATGAAGCGGGCGGCCAGCCATCAATGATAGCCTTCCGCGTCTGTCTTTCCGCGGAATACCCAATACGAATAGCTCGTATAGACGAGGATGATCGGCAAAAGAACGACGGCACCGACAAGGAGGAAAGCAAGGCTCTTCTCCGGCGCCGCCGCCTGCCAAAGAGTAACATCGGGCGGCACAATGGCTGGATAGATGCTGATGCCCAGACCGGCGTAGCAGAGAGCGAACAGCACCAGCGCAAGCACGAAGGGTTGCGTCTCGCGCCGGTCATGAACGGCAAGAAGGAGACCGCCGCCAACGACGAGCGTCAGAATCGGCACCGGGATCACATAGAGCAGCGCGGGAAAGCTCATCCACCGGCTGAGGTAGGCCGGATTGATGAACGGCGTCCACAATGAGACGGTCGCGACGCAGAACAGCAGTGCGAGGGCCAGCACCCATGACAGGCCGTAGGCTCTGCGTTGAACATGCCCTTCCGTCTTCATGATAAGCCAGCAAGCACCGAGCAGAGCATATCCGGTGCTCAGGGCCAATCCGGTCGTCAGGCTGAACGGCGACAGCCAGTCGGACCAGCCTCCGGCGTATTCGCGGTTTGCGACCCGAATTCCCTGGATCAGAGATCCGAGCATGATGCCCTGCGCGAAGCTTGCGAGCAGCGATCCGCCAGCGAACGCAAAATCCCAAAGGACTCTGCCTCGTCCGGCCTTCCAGCGAAATTCGAAGGCGACACCGCGAAGCACGAGACCCAGCAGCATGGCCAGAACGGGCGCATACAAGGCCGGCAGAATAAGCGCATAGGCCAGCGGAAACGCCGCGAATAGTCCTCCTCCGCCCAGCACAAGCCATGTCTCGTTACCGTCCCAGACTGGCGCGACGGAGTTCATCACGACGTCACGCTCGCGGCCTCTCGCGAACGTCAGAAAAAGGATGCCGACGCCGAGATCGAACCCATCAAGAATGACGTAGGCGAGAATCGCGAACGCGATCAGAAATCCCCAAATCAGCGGGAAGTCGAGCGTCATTGGCGTCCCTTCCCCGTTGAGGCTGCCTCGGCCAGCGATTGCGCCGCGCCGGGCATCAATCCGGCCGCATGGATCGGTTCCGCGGGGCTCGGGGCCATTTCCCGATCCTCGGGCGGCAGGTGCATTTGGCGGAGCACATAGAACACTCCGGCCCCGAACACCGCGAAATAGACGACCACGAAGGCGATTAGGGAAGCGCCGACTGCTGAGGACGCGATTGGCGACGCGCTGTCGGTGGTCCTTAGGAGCCGATAGACCGTGTAGGGCTGCCGTCCGGCCTCGGTGGTGATCCAGCCTGCGAGAACGGCGACAAATCCCGAGGGAGCCATTGCCACCGCCGCACGTTGCAGCCACCGCGCCCTGGAAAGACCCGTTCGCCAGCGCGCCATCAGACTCCAGAGCCCCACTCCCAGCATCGCCAAGCCGAGCCCGACCATCACGCGAAAGCTCCAGAAGATCAGCGGTGCATTTGGCCATTCCGACTTGGGCCAGTGCTTCAAGCCCAGGATCGTGCCGTTCCAATCGTGCGTCAGAATCAGGCTTCCAAGATTAGGAAGCTCGATTGCATTGCGGGTCAGGCCGAGTTCGTTGTCCGGCCAGCCGAACAGCAACAGGGGCGCGCCGGAGCGCGTCTCATAGTGCCCCTCCATCGCGGCGATCTTGGCCGGCTGGTGCTCGAGCGTGTTCAACCCGTGCAGGTCGCCGGCGACGATCTGCAATGGCGTCACGATCGCGGCCACCCACATGGCCATCGAGAACATCAGCCTGGCGGGGCGGTTCTTGTCGTTCCGCAGCAGATGAAACGCGCCGACACCGCCCACGACGAAGGCCGTCGTGAGATAGGCGGCCAGGACCATATGAACCAGGCGATAGGGAAATGACGGATTGAAAATGACCTTCCACCAATTGTCCGGAACGAACTGACCATTCGCGTTGACGATGAAGCCGGCCGGCGTCTGCATCCAACTATTCGCCGACAGGATCCAAAACGCCGAGAACAGCGTGCCGATCGCGACCATGAGCGTTGCGAAGAAGTGCAGACGGGGCCCCACGCGATTGAGACCAAACAACATGACGCCGAGGAAGCCGGCCTCGAGAAAGAACGCCGAGAGCACCTCGTAGCCCATCAGCGGGCCCAGCACGGGCCCGGTCTTGTCCGAGAAGACGCTCCAGTTCGTGCCAAACTGATAGCTCATGACGATGCCGGAGACGACGCCCATTCCGAACACGGTCGCGAATATCTTCAGCCAATAGTTGAACGTCGCAAGATAGACGTTGCGTCCCGTGCGGAGCCAAAATGCCTCGAGAACAGAAAGATAGCTCGCAAGGCCGATTGTGACGGCGGGAAAGATGATGTGGAACGAAACCACGAATGCGAATTGGAGACGCGCCAAGTCAATTGCTGTCATGTGGGAAACGATCTCCTCAACCAAGAATGCCGCGCGCCGTCACGTAAACGCCAACGCTCGCCACGATCGTTGCAAACACGAGGGAGAGGGTTCGCTTGTGGCCCGCCAGGCGGCCGGCGATCCGGCCCCCGATCAGGCTTCCGGCCACGCCGCCGATGACGAACAGGAGCACGAGTCTCCAATCGATGAAGCCGGAAAGGGCATAGTTGAATGCGGTGGTGAATCCGAAGGCTGACACTGAGACGAGAGACGAGCCGATCGCGGCCAGAAGCGGCATTCTCGCGCCGGCCATCAGCCCAGGAACGACCAGGAAACCGCCGCCGATGCCGAAGAACCCAGCGAGCAGACCGGTGCCGGTTCCAAAGGCCATTAGCCGCGGCGCAAGGTTTGAGGCATTTTTCGTCGAAAGTGGCGCGAATTCTATCACCGTGGCCTTCGGCTTCCTGAACATGAGCAACGCAATCACGATCATCAAGATGCCGAAAAGCGTCAGGAGCCGCTGACCGTCGACGGATTTCCCGATCGTGGAGCCAAGGCTCGCGCCGGCCACGCCACAGGCTGCAAAGACGACCGCACACGGCCACCGCACATTGCCCGCCCGCGCGTGGCCGGCGAGGCTCGACAGTGCGCTGAGTGCGACCGCGACCGCGCTTGTCCCGATCGCGACATGTGCCGAGCGCACGCCCACGACGTACACCAGCAGCGGCACGGCAAGGATCGATCCGCCTCCGCCGATCAACCCGAGTACGAAACCGACGAGCGCTCCCGAACCGACCGCAAGCGTGTCTTGGAGCACCATGAGCCGCCTACCGGACGCGAGGAGTGGCCATCCACTCCTTTCCTTTGAGCATTGCATGCCAGTAGATCGGCGGCAGGATTCGCTCCTTCAGCCACCACGCCCGCCTCGTCGGTTTCATGCCGTTCAGCAGGAACGAAGGGAAACTTGGCAGCAGCTTTCCGCCATAGCCGAACTCGGCCAGAACGATCTTGCCCCGCTCGACCGTAAGCGGACAGGATCCGTAGCCATCATAGATCGCCTGTTTGGTTCGAACTCCCATGTCGACGCAGACGTTTTCCGCCACGATCGGCGCCTGCTTGCGCGCCGCAGCGGCCGTCTTGGCGTTCGGGGCCGAACAGACATCGCCGAGCGACCAGACGTTGGCGAAGGTCTTGTGCCGCAAGGTTCCATGGTCGACATCGACCCATCCACCGGCATCGGCGAGCGGACTGACGCGGATGAAATCCGGAGCGCATTGCGGCGGCGTGACGTGAAGCATGTCGAACTCGACTTCGACCGTCCTGGGCGCCTCGCCGGGCGGCGACTTCGTGAAATAGGCCTTTCTTCCTGGGCCATCGACTGCAAGCAGGTTGTGATGGAAGTTCAGTCCGGCATCGTATCTCTTCACGTAGTTCATCAATGCCGGCACGTAATCTGCGACGCCGAACAGGACGGCCCCGGCATTGTAGAATTCGACGTCGATGTCGCGCAGACGATCGTTGCGATACCAATGATCCGCAGACAGATACATTGCCTTCTGGGGAGCCCCGGCGCATTTGATCGGCATCGGAGGCTGCGAGAAGACTGCACGCCCCGTTTTCAGCGACCGCACCAATTGCCAGGTATAGGGAGCAAGATCGAACCGGTAGTTCGAGGTCACGCCATTGCGACCGAGCGTCTCGACCAGGCCGGAGACTTTCTGCCAATCGAGTTTCAGGCCCGGGCACACGACGAGCCGCCTGTACCTGACGACCCTGCAGCCCTCGAGGATGACCGCGTTCTCGGCGGGCTCGAACGCGGTCACCGCCGCCTTGATCCAGGTTACCCCTGACGGTATTACCGACGCCATGGTATGGGCCGTGACGGCCGCATCGAAGATGCCCGCGCCAACCATCGTCCAGCCCGGTTGATAGTAGTGGATATCGGCGGGATCAATGACAGCGATATCCAGATCGGCCTTTCGCGCCAGGAGACTTGAGGCGCATGCGATGCCGGCGGCGCCGGCACCGACAATCACGATGTCGTGGCTCGCGTCGGGCAGATGCGTCGGCGTACGTCCGCCGTTGGCTATTCTGCGCACGATTCCGGACATGTCGTAGCCGGCGGCCTTGCTGGCCGCGAGCAGCGTGGGAAGGGGCTGCGTGTTCGCACTCGCGAGGCACCACAACGACACCGATCGCGTGCCTGTGCGACAATAGGCCAGGATCGGCTTTGGCAGGCTCTTCAAGAGCTTTTCGAACTTGACGGCGTCTTCATCCGCCATCTTGCCCGAGGCAACCGGCAGATGAACGAAATCCAGACCGCTAGCGGACGCCGACGCTTCGATTTCCCGTGCTAACGGTTGATCGGCTGCTTCACCATCAGGACGATTGCAGATGATGGAGCGGAACCCGGCCGCCTTCAGGGCCGCGACGTCGTGCGGCAAGATCTGCGCCGCGACGCTCAACTCGTCCGTAACATTCTTGACGTCCATGGCTTTCTCCATCCGTCACTTCCCGCGCGCATCGCTGCGCTTCAAAGCGCATTGACCGGCACTTTCAGAAACGTCTTTCCGCTGTCATCCGGCTCAGGCAATTGCCCGGCACGCATGTTGACCTGAAGCGACGGGACGATCAGCCGCGGCATCGCGAGCGTCCTGTCACGGGATTCGCGCATGGCCACGAACGACTCTTCGGTGAAGCCGTCGCGCACGTGGATGTTGCACGCGCGCTCCTCGCCGACACTGGTCTCCCACCTGATCTCGCGCCCGTTAGGGCCGTAGTCGTGGCACATGAAGAGACGCATTTCGCCGGGGAGCGTATCGAGCAGCTTGCGAATGGAGCGGTACAAAAGGCGGGCGTCGCCGCCCGGAAAGTCTGCGCGCGCCGTTCCGCCGTCCGGCATGAACAGCGTGTCGCCGACGAAGGCTGCATCGCCGATCACGTGGGTCGTACACGCCGGCGTATGTCCCGGGGTATGCAAGACAAACGCGGTCATCGCCCCGATCTGATACGTATCCCCGTCCTTGAAGAGACGATCGAACTGGCTGCCGTCACGACGGAACTGGGTACCTTCGTTGAACACCTTTCCGAACGTCTCTTGAACGGTGGTGATGTGTTCACCGATGCCGAGCCTTCCGCCCAGATTCGTCTGAATATAGGGCGCGGCCGACAGATGGTCGGCGTGCACATGAGTTTCGATCAGCCACTCGACCGTGAGCTGATTCAGGCGGATATGGTCGATGATGGCATTGGCCGACTTGTAGCCGATGCGGCCTGCGGCGTAGTCGATGTCGAGCACAGGATCGATGACCGCGCATGACGACGATTCTGGATCTGTCACGACGTAGCTGATGGTGCTCGTGTCCGGATCGAAAAAGGCCGCGACCTTTGGGACGATCGCCGTATCAATCGGATAGGACATGGCTGCAAACTCCTCTCTTCAGGAATGCTGAGATGGGCGCAGGCGAGATGGTGCGAACATGACGACAGAGCTTCGTCATGCCTCCTCCAAGGGCAGGCAAGCCAGCGATGTTGCCCGCTCCAAGAGCGCTTCGTGCCTGGTACAACAGGGTCTAGCGTAGCGGCGACCTCCTGTATGTGACTTAGTCACCAACTCCGCTAGAGTCATATGCGCCGCTGATGGAGGCAAAGACGGCGAGTTTGCGTTGGTTCGCGAGTTGACCGCGATCAACCTTCGCCGAGGCGCATATCGCAGCGGTCGTGCGCGGGCAAAGCTCGGGAGCAGCGGCTTCCCCAACTTCAGGACCCCTACAGCGAATAGCGTGGTCCGCGACTGCGCGATTGCTCGTCGACGGCGTCGACTGAACCGATTGAGCTCCGTGGGAATCCGACTCGGAAAAGACGTGAACCACAACCCATCTTCAATCCGGGATGTCCTGGGCTGCCTTGACCAGGGGCGTCGCTGGAGAAATCGTCCCTCAAGCAGGCCCGCGCGTCTTCACTGCTCTTGATTTCGTCGAGCGCTTGAACTCTTCTTCACTCACGCGAGGACAGCGCGATCCCTGCAATCACGCCGGACCGTCTCGCGGATATCACGGCGGCGGCCGGCGCGGCGGTTTCAATCGTCACGCACGGCATTATCGATGGCATTCATTGCATGGTTGCGCTATCGCGCGCCATCATGCCGCCCTGATGGAGGTCAGGAATTGCTGAACCTCATCGCGCAAAATGCTCGATTGCGTTGCTACCCGGTCCGCCACGGTCAAGACGTCGTCGGCTGACGTACCGGCATCGGCGACGGACGAGCTCACACTCGCGATATCGCGGGTCACCTGATCTGTGCCGGAGGCTGCGACTTGGACACTCTGCGCAATCTCCTTGGTGGCAACACCCTGCTCCGTCACGGCCTGGCCAATTGATGTCGAGATGTTGCTCACTTCGGTAATGGTGCGCGAGATGGACTGGATCGCCTCGACCGCGAGCGCCGTCTCCTTCTGTATCACGGTGATCTGACTGCCAATCTCTTCCGTCGCCTTGGCGGTCTGACTGGCAAGCGTCTTCACCTCACTTGCAACGACCGCGAAGCCTCTGCCCATCTCGCCGGCACGCGCCGCTTCGATCGTCGCGTTCAGCGCCAGCAGGTTGGTCTGGCTTGCGATGCCGTTAATGAGTTCTATGACCTCACCGATCTTTTGAGCCGCCGCCGCAAGGCCTTCGACTGTAACGCGCGTGCGCTCCCGCTCATCAGCCGCTCGATCGATGATGGCGGATGAATGATTAACTTGACGGGTAATCTCGGCGATCGACGAGGAAAGCTCCTCGGCTGCCGCGGCGACGGTCTGGACGCTTGCAGAAGTCTCCTCCGAAGCGGAAGCCACCGCATGCGATTGCTGCTTCGCTCGCGCTGCGGTCGCCGACATCGATTGTGCCGTTAGCTTCATTTCCCGCGCCGACGTGGTAACGACCGTCGCAACACTCTGTACACTTGCCTCGAATCGATCGGCGAGCCGCGCGAAGGTTGCCCTTCTCTCCTGCTCGGCTTCCTGCTTTGCTCGCTCCTGCTCGGCCCTGAGCCCGGCGACCCGAATCGCGTTGCTCTTGAAGACCTCGACCGCGTGCGCCATCTGACCGACCTCATCGCGACGTGCGCGATTGGGAATCTCGATGTCGTGGTGTCCATCTGCGAGTCGCCGCATGGCGCTCGTTATGGTCAGGATCGGTCGGGAAATACCTCGTCCGAGCAACCATCCAACGATACACGCAATCAGCGTCGCCGCCACCGCGGTGGCAACAGCGAGGCCCTGCGCACGCCTCACGAGCCCGACATAGAGGGAATTGTCCATGACGATCTCGACCGCTCCGATTGACTGTCCTGAAAAATCCAGGATCGGACCAACCAGCGCCGCAACCGGAACGCCCGCAAGATCGCCTTTATGCATCGCAAATTTTCCGTCGGCGGCCCCGCGATAGCCGGCCGCGTCGAAGAAGGTCTTGCCGCCGAGCGTGGAGCCAAAGGTACCGAAGCTCTCTTTGTTGGCTAGGTGAAACGCAATATCCACCCCGCGGGCCTTCTTGAACTGTTCGAAGAACTGCTGCCCGAAAGACAGACCAAATTCGATCGACCCGACATGACGATCGGCCGACTTCAGCGGCACCACACCGCGGATGCCCAATCCGGCCAAACCGCCTTCCAGACCGACGATCGTGACGTTCTTGCCATTGGCCTCCACCACGGTCCTTCGGAAGGAGGAAAGGTCGTCGCCGAACTTCTCAGGCTGATGAACCCGGAGAAACGATGTCGCCGGAGATGTGTGGAACTGGAATTGTTCGACGTTGTACGAGGCCTTGAGCCCGGAGAATCCGGCAACGAACATGCTCTTCAGCGTCTCGCGGTCACCGTGCGCCATCGCGTCCCCTACTTGCGGGATCGCGGCCACGACCGCGCTCATGGCCGCGGCGCGATTTGCTTCTTGCACGAGTTGTGATTGCAGCGCATCGTAATGCGAACGCAATTCGCGCTCGTCCGCCCGATCGACAATGTCGGCGATGACCCACAGAACTCCGACCAGCACCAGCAACGCCGTACCGGTCGCGGAAAGCGCCAAGGCCGCCGTAACCCGGGTTTGCAATTTGAAATAGCCCAGAACGCGGCTCATTACGAATCCCCCTGAAGGCAATTCGACACCTTATTCGAACAGGCATTAAGTCAATGTGAAGTCCAGGCAATCGGGCCGCCGAGAGAGGGGTGCACCCGTAGTCGTACGGGTCATACGGGGATATGCCGCCTCGTCACGCTGACAAGAGCGCCCCCGCTCACTTGGTCTTACCGTCAGCGTCGTGCTGCTGGAGAAAGGCCCACAGATTCTTTGCCTCCGCCTCATTCTTGAGGCCGGCAAACGTCATCTTCGTGTTCGGTATTTTCGCCTTAGGATCCTTGATGTAGTCGAGAAAACTTTCCTCGTTCCAGGTGATGCCGGAGTTCTTATTCGCTTCCGAATAGTTATAGCCGGCGACCGATCCCGACTTGCGGCCGTCGAGGCCGTTGAGGATCGGCCCAACCTTATTCTTCGCCGTCAAGCCCACATCGTGGCAGCTCGCGCATTTCCTGAAGGCGGCAGCTCCCGCGGTGACATCCTGTGCACGCGCAGCACTCGTAGACGAGGCTGCCAACACGATGGCGACCAAAACCCGCTTCATACTATCGTCTCCTATGTTGAGCGACTCATTGAGTTGTCATCGGGATTCGAACGAACTCGTAATCGTGCGTCATCGGACTCGGAACGCCATGAGACCCATGTGTCTTGGCCAACCAAACATCGCCATCAGTATATTCTTACATTCGAATATTAAAAGATGTTTTCGTTCCGTGCCGCACCACGGTCTCTTTGGCCGGTCTTGCCCGCCGTTTTTTTGTCCGGTGCCAGCGTCGCGCCGCACTTTCGCAACAACACATTCGATCGAGGCGTGCTGTGCGCCTGCAGGGGTCATGTGCGGATGGTCGCGCCGGCCATGCCGGCGGCTGGTACGGCAACGCCAAGACCTCGTCCGCAGCCTCGGCATGCATTCGCGCGGATGGATCACGCGCTCGTCGCAGTAGATTTAGCCGCCTGATGCGCAGTCGACGCGCCCGCGCGATCGACGAGCAGATCGGTCAATCCAGCTCCGAGCCACATCCCGCCGAGCACGAGCCAGGCGGTGAGCGCGAACACCGAGGCGCCGGTTACGCCGGCGCCGACCGCGCAGCCGCCAGCCAGCATCGCGCCGAATCCCATCAGCACCGCGCCAAACAGATAGCGCCGCATGCCGAGACCGTCTGAGAATCCTTCGAGCCGCAGTTCGTGCGCCATTGCCGCAGCGATGAACGAGCCGAGGAAAACGCCCGGGATGATGCCGAGATCGAAATCGGGCCGCGGTCGCGAGCTGTTCAGCACCAGCATCAGCAGCTCCGCTGACGGGCCGCTGAAGGTGAGACTTTTCAGCATTACCGGCGCGAACGAGGCCTGCGCAAGCTGGTAGGTGAAGAGCCAGCCGGCAACGACCGCCGTGCCGGCTGCGAGGGCGGAGAGGATCATGCGGCGCGACAACTTGCACCGAACGGCGAAGGCGAGACCCGCAATCAGCCACATCGCACCGAATCCGAGCTTTTCGGGCGTACCGCCACCGAACACAGCGATGAAGTCGCGCGATGGACCGCCATCCACCAGCCACAAATTGGTCCACCATTCGCGCGCGGGGGACAGCAGGCCGCGATAGGAGGCCTGCGCTGTTACCGCAAACACCAGGCCGGACAGCAGCGCCCTCAGATTGCCGTTAGCCGACAGCACCAGAAGCCGGCTGGCGCAACCGCGCGCCAGGATCATGCCACAGCCGAACATCACCCCGCCGGCCAGGGCACCGGAGATGCTGCCCTGCTGTGCGAGCTGACGCGCTTCGGAGACGTCGAGCCGGCCGAAAGCGACGAGGGCCTGTGTGCCCACCAGAGCCGCTGCGAAGCTCAACAGCCAGACCGCAAGACGCGGCCCGCCCTGCCCGCGGACGAATTCGACGGCGGCGGCGCGCAAACAAAAACGGCTGCGCTGGGCAAAGAAGCCGAACAAGCCGCCCACGAGCAGACCACCGAGCCACGATAGCCAGTCCTCAGCCAGTAGATCGATGACTGCTGTAACCACCGCCGCCTCAGCTCTGTCTCGAAACCGGGAATCTACCGATTTCGTGGTTTCGCCATATGAGCCAAATCAAGGCCCACTCGTCACGCAACGCGCTGGGTCGAAACGGCTCACGCGCTCAGGGACGCAGATAGGCGTATCCCTGCTGTTGCAGTTCGGCGAGCCGAACCACTCCCCCCCTCTCGGCTACCACGAAACCCGGCGTAAGATCCTCCAGCTTCACGCCTTGCGCCTTCATGGTGTTGGCACAGGCATCGAATCCGACACCGTCCCCAACCAGCTTCTGCATCATGGAGACGGTGTGATCTTCGGCAGCGAGGGCATGAAAGGCGCGTAGCGCCGGTCCGTGAACGACCAGCCTAATGTCCGCCTTGCCGGGTCCGCCGACGCCATCAACGTGGTTCTGGAGATTGCCCAGAACGAAGACGACGCGTTCGACATCTGCCAGATGATACACGACGCGCTGCCGCGCGACGACGTCGCTCGCCTTGGCCGCCCTACCCAACGCAAAAGCACCAAGTAGTCCAGCAAGACTCGCACGAAGCATGGATCGACGTCGCATGATGCCCCCTTCTCAATATCTCTGTTTGATGAACTCAGCGATGCGATCGGCCGCATCTTCCGCGAATAGGTCGCGGAAGAAATGGTCGGCGTCCTCGATCTTCTCAAGCTGCACCCTGCCGCTGCTCGATTCGGCAAGCTTTGCGAATGAAGCCGTCACGTCGGGCACCACCGAATCCTTGGTCGCCGCCAGCACGAGCACAGGCAGCTTCGATTGCGCAACGAGTGCGGTGGTATCCTGACCGGGGTCGGGGCCACAGAAGGACGCAAAGGCTCGCGCCGTCACCACGGCGTTGCGGCAATAGGCGAAGCCGGGCACGTCCATCCACTCTCGGCCACGCCCCACCGCGACGGCTTTCGTGGCCTGCTCCAGGAACGGCTCAAGCGCCTTCCCGTAACTCTGGGCATAGGACGCCCGCTGGCCCGCCTCCCCTCCGGCCGTCGCCGGCGCCAGCAGCAGCGCGGCCAAGACTGGCGCAGGTTCGTGTGCCAGATAGCGCGCGAGCTGGTTACCGCCCCGCGAGTGGCCGAGAGCATAGACCCGGCTTGACATATTCTGTGCGCGGGCCACCCAGGCGCCGATTTCCGCAACCGTATCGTCCGCGACATAGTCATGCCGCGCGGCACAGTCATACATGCCCTTGCGGCGGTCCAACCCGAGTGACAGCGTGTGGGCGAGCGAGGCGATGCCGCGCTGCTCCAATGCCTTCGCCAGGCCCTGGATCGTCTCCATGTCCTTGTGCGCAAGTGTGCCATGGGTCATCACGACCAGCGGCGTATCCGGCCTGATCAATGCCGGTGTGCGCAGGGTCGCGAGAGTTACGCGGCCACCGACCGACAATTCCAGCTCCTGCTCGGCGGCACCGGCTGCTGAGCCGAGAGCAAGCAAGGTCACCAGTCCCACCAACCAACGCATCGACGGCGATCTCCCTAAGGACGGACGATCGTCCAGTTCTTTTCCGCAAGACCCATCAGGGCTGCAACGCCGACCTGGGTGACGCTGACGCCCTCCAGCAGCGGCGGGGTCCTGCCCTCCTTCGCCGCGAGCGTCTCCAGACTATTGCCGCAGGCGATGAAGCTCACATTTGGCATCGACCTCAGGAAGTTCGCCAGGCGCTCTCTTACCGGCGAACGGTCTTCGAGCAGCATGTCGAGGCCGCCATTGAACGCGATCACGACGATCTCGACCTCCTCGCCCTGTCCCGAATAGTGGCGCGAGACGTTCGCAGCAATGTCAAGAACGGCCCGCATTTTCGCAGGATCTTGGTCGCTGATCTGCAGTGCGAGCCGGTGCTGCTCGGCAGCATGGACCGACATGCCACAGCTCGCCAAGACGAAACCGGCGGCGAGAGCGCGAAACAGGGCGCGGCGACTCGCCCCACCGCGGCTCATTCCACGCCCCGCGACTTCCCGTTCTTGGTATCCTCGGGCGTCACGTCGATGACGGCGGCGCGCGCGGTGATCTTCACCGGCGCGATGCAATCCTTCATGCAGGGGTCCTTCTGCCAGAACGATTTCTCGGTCGTGGCACGATCGTCCATCACGAATCCCTGCTCGTTCGGCATCTTGATCGTGGCAAGGTTCTTGTTGTTCAGTTCGAAGTTCTGGTCAGTGATGACGTCGTTCAAGTAGAGAACGTAAGCGACCAACGCGTAGTCTTCGTCGACCGAGAGCGACTCCGCATTGCCATAGGGCATGGCGTGACGGACGTAGTCGAACACGGTCGATGCATAGGGCCAGTAGGACCCGACCGTCTTGACCGGGTTGTCGCTCGTCAACGATCCCTTGCCACCGGCAAGCACCGGCCAGCGGCCGTTGCCTTCGCCGAACTCGCCATGGCAGGATGAACAATTGTCCATGAACAGTTTCTCGCCCTGCGCCACCGTACCCTTTCCTGTCGGCAGCCCCTGTCCGTCCGGACGCACATCAATATCCCAGCCGCGGATCTCCTCCGCAGTCGGCGTACGTCCGATCTGATAGCGCGGGCCGGATTTGACGTCCGACTTCTGTTGCGCGGTCGCCGGCACGCTCATCGCACAAACGAGTAGCGCCGCCGAAATGAACTTAGGCGACTTCGACATTCTCGACCTCACCATTGACCTGGACATGCCAGCTCTGGATGCCATTGTTGTGATAGATGGAGTTGACGCCGCGTATTTTGCGCAGCTCCGCCTTGCTCGGCTGCACGTAGCCGGTCTCGTCCTGCACACGCGACTGCAGCAGCAGAGGCTCACCGTTCCAATCGAATTCGTAATAGAAGCGCGTCAGCGCCTTGTTGAGGACGGGACCGTCGAGCCGCGCAGGCCACCAATTGCGCCCGCCGTCGAGCGAGACATCCACGCGCTTGACCTTGCCGTTGCCGCTCCAGGCCAAGCCGGAAATGACGGTGAAGCCTTTGCCGTGCTTGATCGGCGCCTGCGGGCTCGGGCTGGTGATGACCGACTTGGCGTCCATCGCCCAGGTGAAGCGGCGCGCCTTGCCGTTGGGCATCAGATCCGTATATTTCGACGTTTCTTCCCGGGTGTGCCATGGCTGGTCGCCGACCTTGATGCGGCGCAGCCACTTGACCCAGAGATTGCCCTGCCAGCCCGGTACGACGAGGCGCATCGGATAGCCCTGCTCGGGATAAAGTGCCTCGCCATTCATTTTGTAGGCGATGATGCAATCGTCGAGCGCCTTCTCGATCGGCAGGCTGCGATCCATCGCAGCGGCATCCGCGCCTTCGACCAAGAGCCATTTGCCGTTGCTCTTGAGGCCAGCTTCCTCCAGCAGCGTGCGCAGCGAGACGCCGGTGTACTGCACGCAATGGATCATGCCATGGGTGAACTGGCAGCCATTGAGCTGGGCGCCGCGCCATTCCATGCCGGAATTCGCCGCGCATTCCATGAAGTGGATGCGGTTGACGCGTGGATAACGCTTCAACTCGTCGAGCGTCAGGATCAGCGGACGTTCCACCAGCCCATGGATCATCAGACGGTGGTCGGCGGGATCGACCTCGGCGATGCCGCCGTGATGCCGCTCGAAGCAGAGGCCGTTGGGCGTGATGATGCCCTCGAGCTCGTGCAGCGGAGTGAAGCTGACGGACGATTCACGCGATGCCGTCAGCCACTCGACGTCGCGTCGGATGACGTCCTTTTCGAATTTGGACGGCTTGCCGTATGGACGCACGGCAACTCCCTCGCCGAGCGCCCTCGTCCATTCCGGCACGTTGGGCGGCTGGTTGGCCGGATTTCCGCCGGCGCTGGCAGGTCGTGCGAGCATCGAGGCTGCAACGCCGGCACCGGCGGCAAGGAAGCTGCGTCGGGAGTGCCTTGGACTATCGATCTTCGACATCGATCTCACGCTCCGGTCACTTTGACTGCTCGGTTGGGTTCAAGACGAACCGTTTTGTGTCGCGTCAGATAATTTGCGACGACCTCCCAGATCGGAGGGCCTTCGGTGGCCTCGTTGACGCTGGCCCAGCCAGCGACCTGATATTCTCTGGACGGCTCGACCGGCGCGCCAGTCTTGACCAGCCGCATATCGGAGATGCGCTGACCTTGCGGCCTTGCGACATCAATTGCGTAGGAAAGCCCACCGATCCGCACCATATCGCCGCCCTGCTGATAGTAGGGATCGACGTTGAAGAGATTGTCGGCGACGTCCTCGATGATCTCTTTCAGGCGCGCCCCCGTCATCCCCATCCGATAGACCGCCGGATAGGTGATGGCCGTCGCATTCGTGACGTCCTCGAACGTGATGTCCTGTCCCGGCAGCACGCTGGCGCCCCATCGGAAGCCCGGCGACAGCGCGATCTCGGCATCGCGCTCCTGCAACAACGCCTGGCAGATCAGGTCGTCGAACGTGCCGTTGAAGTTGCCGCGCCGGTAGAGCAGCGATTCGGTCCTGCCGAGCACCTTGGCAAGGTCCGCCGCGAACGGCTTGCGCACCTCGGCGATCTTCGCAGCCATCTCGGCATCTGCGGTGATCACGTCGGAGAACAGCGGAATGAGCTTGTAGCTGTAGGCCTTGACCTCGCCATCGCGGACGTCGAGATCGAGCCGCGACACAAATTTACCCGACGAGCCCGACGCGATCAGCAGGGTCTTGCCAACCTTGACAGCTTCGGGCAGCGCGTCGTGGGTGTGCCCTGTCAAAATGACGTCGATGCCCTTGACGCGGCTTGCGAGCTTACGATCGACATCGAAGCCGTTGTGCGAGAGTAGCACGACGAGCTGCGCGCCGCCCTTGCGCGCCTTGTCGACCTGCGCCTGGACGTCCTCCTCGCGCACGCCGAAGGACCAGTTCGGGATCATCCAGCGCGGATTGGCAACCGGCGTATAGGGAAAGGCCTGACCCAGCACCGCGATTTTGACGCCTCCACGCTCGATCACCGTCGCGGCATCGAAGGCGGCTTCGTTCCATTCGGTGTCGCGAATATTGAGGCCGAGGAACGGAAAAGCGAGGCTCTCGATCGCCTGTTTGACGCGCTCGGTACCGTAGGTGAATTCCCAATGCCCGGTCATCGCATCCGGCTTGAGCAAGGCCATGCAATCGATCATGTCCTGACCGCGCGTCTTCAACGATGACCACGAGCCCTGCCAGGTGTCGCCACCGTCGAGCAGCGCGACCTTGTCGCCGCGTTCGGCACGGATCGCCTTGATCACGGTCGCGGCCCGATCAAGGCCGCCGATCCGGCCATAGGTCTTCGCCAGCGCCTCGAAATTCTCCGACGTCAGCGCGTATGCCGCCGACGAGCCGGGCGCGATGCCGAAGCGGGCGAGAAACTCCTTGCCGGTGACATGCGGAGGAAGCCCCTTCGCCCCGCCCACACCGAGATTGGTCGAGGGCTCGCGGAAATAGAGCGGCACGAGCTGACCGTGAATGTCGGTCACATGCACCAGCGTGACGTTGCCGAGCGGTTCGAACGCCAGCAACTCCTTCTCGGTCAGGCGCTGCTGGGCAAACGCTCGGGTCAGGCTTCCGCCCGCGCCGGCTGCAAGGGTGGCGGCTGCGGCAGCAACCTGAATGAACTCACGGCGAGAAATCATGCGTCAGGGTCCTGCAGGCTCATCGTTCAATTGCGCACCGAGGGCGTTTCGACCGGCAGCCCGATGCCGCGCCAGGCCACATAGAGCTCGAGCGCGGTAAACTCGTCCGACAGCGGCTTGAACGGCGTCGCACGCACGTCGAACATGCAGCCCTCGAAGCGCTCATGCAGAGGCACCAGGCGCTGGTCGCGCAGCCGGTAGGTGGGAAAACCGTTGGATTGGCCCTGACTCAGCAAATCGGCCCGCATGAATTTGCCGTTGTTGCGCTCGTGGCAGGATTCGCACGCAAGATCGAGCTGGCCGTAGCGTGTGTAGTAGATCTTCTTGCCGCGTTCGAACCATGGCGACATCGGTCCGTCCGTCCTCACCGTCACCGGCATGCCGTGCGACTGGTAGCGCACGAAGGTCGTCATGTCGGTCAGTTCCTGAGATTTGAATTCCCAGGGCTCAGCCTTCATGTGTTCGCTCCGGCAGATGTTGATACGCTGCTCGAGATTGACCGGCTTCTTCAATTTGTCGTCCCATTTCGGCATGGCGGCGCCGACGCCCTTCATGCTCGTCTCGGCCTCGCCGTGACAGCTCATGCAGGACTTGCCCTCGCTGCCTTCGACCTTCTTCCAGACGTCGGCGGCGCGCTCCACGGCGAGGAAGCCGGGATTTTCGAGGTCGTCGTCCTGCAGCGCGCGCGTCTCCTTGCTGCGGAACTCGTAGCCAGAGATGATGGTCTTGAAGACGTGTCCGGGCGGCGCCGGGATACCCTTGCGCTCGGCCTCCTGGGCCGAGACCGCGCCCGCGACCGACGCGAAAGCGACGACCGCTGTGGCGAGCCGAATAGAGCGTGGCAGCATCGGTACCCTCCCTCGAAGCTCCACGCGCCTCACGCCTTGAGCACGATCTTCTCTTCAGCCGTGATCACCGTGCCGTCGTCGTCGGTCCACAAGAACTTGAACGTTCCGGCCTCGTCCACCTTCGCATCGAACTGGATGTAGGGATTGGCCGATATCGCGGGCTCCAACGCGCATGCAAAGACCGGCTTGCCGTTGAACTCGCAGGCGAACGCGTTGATGATCTTGCGCGGAATGGTCTTGCCCTGCGCGTCCTTGCGCTGCCCCGATTCCATCACATGCGAGACCAAGGTCTTGATCTGGATGACCTCGCCCTTGGTCGCTTCCTTCGGAAGCTTGATACGCGGTTTATCTGCCATCGTTCTTCTCCTTGCCCCTAGCCGCCGCAGCCGCCGATTGTCACCTTCACGGTCTTCTGCTCCGTGAACAGCGCGCCATCGCTCATCTTCGCGATTGCAATCACGTTCTGGGTGCCCGCGAGCCGGATCCGGATCGAGGCTTCTGCCTTGCCCGATAGCGGCGTAAAGGACAGCGTGGCCACCCCCGCATTCGGGTTACCGTCGGCAATGATCATGACCTCCTTGACATAGGACTCCGCGGTCATCGGACTGTCGACGCTGATCGACAGCGGCACGGTGTTGCCGTTCTCCGCGATCTCGGGCAAATCGAGTGAGATCTTGCCCTTGGCCGGCTCCTTGCCGCCCGCGAATTTCTCGATCCACTTCGCCGCGTCATTCGTCACCTCGGCGCCCGCTGTCATCGGCATCAAGGTCAGCGCGACGAAGCCACCCCCGAGCGCGAATGCCTGCCGTCTGTTGATTGCCGTCATGCCTGATCCTCCTCGCCGTCAGTTCAGCATTTTGAGAAAAGCGACAACGTCCTCGACCTGCGCGGCCGTCAGAATGGATTTGCCGTCGAATTCCGGGCGCACCCGGCTCAATCCGTCGTTCTTGAAGAACGCGGGCATGACCGTATCGGTGAAGATGCGCTTGGGATCGGCGACGATGAGGCGCAATTGCGCCTCAGTGTAGCGGCCGGCGACACCGTCGAGCGACGGACCGAATTCGCCGTGAAATTCTTCGGACTTCAGGCTGGTGACCTGATGGCAAGCCAGGCAGTTGCCAAGCGTGCGCGTGAGGAACACCTTTTTCCCAGCTTCAGGACTGCCGGGTGCGCCGGTCAAAGAATTCGGCAGCGAGTCCTGGATGACGTCAAGCTTGATCGGCTCCTGAGCGACAGCGCCGCCGGCCGACACACACAGTGCAAACGCAGCCGCAAGCGAGCGCCGCATGTTCCCTACCCTTGATGGCGAGGTGACGCCCGCCTTGATTGCGATGGACTCACGATCCATCAAATTCATTTATGATGATATGTTCATATAACCGACGACGTCAAGTCGAATTCGCGCGCGCCGTCGGCTAGCCGTTTGTGGTAAGAAAATCCCGGAACGAGCCGCGCTCGTACGCGCGCTCCCGCACGAAGCGAAACATCGCCAGAAAATGCGGTGGCTTGAGATATCCCGGCGCCCGGGCGACCTCGCGCGCCATCGCCGCCTTCGCCTCGATGCCGCTGGACGTTGGGGGGAAGAACTGGAACGTCGGGGTGAACCTGATCCCGTATTTCTGGGCGAGATCCTTCTCGGACAGTTCCTGGCGGTCGAAATCGGTAACTTTGCGGGAGCCGATCAGGTTGAGCTGCAACACCTCGAAGTTGTCGCGGATGTAGGTCGTGATCGCCGTATCGGCAAAGTTCACCAGATGGGTCTCGCGGCAGTAAGGGCAGCCGCGCAGCTCCCACATGACGGCGAGGCGCTTGCCGTTTGCGGCAGCGCCCTCGAGATCCTCACGCAGATCGAGGAAGCTCTCCAGGAACCACGGCTCGTGATAGAGGCCGTCATCCCCCGGCGCCGGTTCGGCCCTCGCCTCGCCGCAGCCCGCAGCCAGAACCGCACCGGATGTCCATGCGAAAAAACTGCGCCGTGTCGGCCTGCTGAGCGACATCAGAAATTCGTGTCCTGGGACATCTTGCGCATAGGTCATTTTCATTATGATATTCGAATACGCGAATGTGACAAGGATTTCTCATCTTGCGCTGCATCATCGTCCTGCTGGCATGGCTTGCCTCGAGCGGTTTCGGAATTGGCGCTGAGGACAGCAAGCCGAAGGACTTTGCCTCGGCGATCCAACCAATCATGGCCAATCTGCGCGCCGCCGCGAGCTATACGCGCACCGACAATATCGCGCTGGCGCAGGTCGAGACCGCCGAGGCGGCGGCCGCGTGGAAGCAACTTAAGGACGGAGCCGCCGGCGTATCCGCGCCATCGTACCAACCGGCCGCGTTGGCAGGATTCCTTGCCAAAGGCGGCGAACGGCTTATGGCGGCGCGTGATAAGCTCGGCAGCGGGGACAATGCCGCAGCCGGTCGCGAGTTGCTCGCGCTCCGCCAGTCGTTCCATGACCTCAGGCGCAATTCCGGACTCTACGATCTCGGCGATTGCGTCTTTGAGATCGCGCCGGCGATGGAGAAGCTGCGCGTTGCGGCAACTCGCTTCGGTGAGCAGCCTGCGACCGCGCGGGCCGGGGACACGGTTGCCGGCGCAAGCGCTTTTCGCGATCGCCTGCAGCGCTGCAACGATTGGGCAAGCGCGGAGATTTCCGAGCAACCCGAATTCCGCCGGTTGATCGACGGCGCCATCGCCAGTGCCGGCGAGATCGCCGGTGCCGCCATGGCCGGCGATGGTCCGCTCGTGCATCGCTACCTGATCGAATTGCAATCCTACGGGCAGTTGCTGGATTTCCGCTTCGGCTAGGTCAGCCGATGCTGGTCAAACCGGGAAAGCGCTCCAGCAACCATTCCGAGATCGCAGGCATAAGCCCGGTCAGGAACATCAATCCGGTCGCAACCAGAAAGGCGCCCATGGCTTTTTCGACTGCGCCCAAATACCGACGCGCGCGGCCAAGCATCGCCACGAAGCGACCGGTGAAGGCAGCCGCAGTCAGAAACGGAATCCCGGTCCCGGCCGAATAGGCCAACAACAGCAGCGCCCCCCTGCCCGCCGTATCCTCGGCCCCCGCCATCAACAGCACCGCGGCCAGAATAGGACCTGCGCAGGGTGTCCAGCCAAACGCAAAGGCGAGCCCCATCACGAAGGCCCCTGCCAGACCTGCCGGCCGGCGTTCGACCTGTATCGTTGCGCTGCGATAGAGCAGCGGAATTCGGAACAGGCCAAGAAAATGCAAGCCCATGATGATGATCAAGATACCTGCGATCGTACCGAGCATCGACAGATGAACAGAGATGAAGCGGCCAGCCATCGATGCGGTCGAGCCGAGCACGACAAAGACCAGGGAAAAGCCCGCCACAAAGGCCAGCGCCGAGGCCATGATCCGCGGCCGCAGATCCGGCCGATCGTCGGCCGACAGGACCGTGATCGACAGGCCGGCCATGTAACAAAGAAAGGGCGGCACCAGCGGCAGGATACAAGGCGATAGAAATGATAAAAGGCCGGCGACAAAGGCCGCGCCGAGCGTGACGTCCAAAGTCATGGCGCCTCATCCCTGGAACATATGCGAATTTAATGATATAAAGGAGCGAAGAAGTCCAGAGATTGTCAGCCCAGGATGAGCCGGATCACACAATTGCTCGCAACCGTTGCCGCCTTCACGGTGCTGGCGACGGCAGATTTGCAGGCCGAGGAGCTCATCATGTTCGAGCGAGCCGGCTGCGTCTGGTGCGCGCGCTTTGACGCCGAAATTGCGCCGATCTACGCCAGGACCGAGGAGGGGCAGGCGGCGCCGTTGCGCCGCGTTGATCGCGGTGCCCCCCTGCCCGTTGATCTCGCCGGCGTCGATCCTGGCGCCTTCACGCCGACCTTCGTCGTGTTAAAAGAGGGTCGCGAGATCGGACGTATTCGCGGCTATCCGGGGGAGGCCTTCTTCTTCGGCCTGCTGGACCGGATTCTGACCAATCCGGGATGCGCGCCCGGTCGGCCGTGACCAACCGATGTTTTTGAGGATTGTGACGCAATGCCGCTGCCAAAGTTGAAGGAGATCGAGAGTTCCGCCGAACTCGAGCAGATGATCGAGAAGGCGCGAGAGGCGAGCGACATGCTGAAAGCGTTGTCGCACGAATCGCGATTGCTGCTGCTTTGCATCCTCGCCGAGGGCGAAAAGTCCGTAACCGAGCTGGAGCAGTTTCTGGGTGAACGGCAGTCGACGGTCTCGCAGCAGCTTGCGCGGCTAAGGCTCGATCGGCTGGTGACGACCCGCCGCGATGGCAAAACGATCTACTACAGTCTCGCCAACGAGGATGTCCGCAAGATTCTCACCGCCGTTTACGATGTCTTTTGCGAACCGGTGCGCCGCCGACGCCGGTAGTTCTCCGCGCTGGATTTTCGCACCCTCCTGGCGCAGACTGCCTGACAAACAGAGCAAAGAAGTCAGGGAGGAATGCTGAGCCCTTCAACCATAGCATTCGTGTGCGGGCTTGCCGCTGGCGCCGTGCTCGGCGTCGCCGGCCGGGCGGGCCGTTTCTGCACGCTTGCCATGCTTGAAGATGCATATTTCGGATCCGATCTTCGCAGGTTGAAGTCTTTTGCCCTGGCCGCTGCCGTCGCACTGGCTGCGACGCAGGCGCTGGTCGCATTCGGCGTCGTCGATCTATCGCGGTCGATCTACCTGACGTCGTCAATCGGTTTCGGTGGCGCGATCATCGGCGGGCTGATGTTCGGCGTCGGTATGGCGCTGGTCGGCACCTGCGGCTTCGGCACATTGGTGCGTGTGGGCGGCGGTGACCTGCGCGCCGTCGTGGTTTTTCTCGTGCTCGGCATTTCGGCGCTGGCAACCATGCGCGGCGTGACCGGGATGTTGCGCGTGTTGTTGATCGAGCCACTCTCGCTGCGACTGCCCGAGGGCACCAATCAGACCCTGACGTCACTGCTCGGCTCCGGCCCCCCCACGCACGCCTTTTTGGTCGCTTCCGTCGCCATCGCGCTCGCCTTCTGGGCACTCGCGGACGGCAAGCTGATCCGCTCGCCGCGGCTGTTCGCCTCGGGGCTCGCCGTTGGCGGAGCGATCGCATTCGGCTGGTTCGCGACAGGGTGGCTGACGGATGACGCCTTCGATCCCACTCGCGTGAGCTCGCTGAGTTTCGTCGCCCCGCTCGGCGACAGCATCCTCTATGTCGCGACATTCTCCGGCGCGCGCGCGAATTTCAGCATAGGCTCCGTAGCAGGCGTCGTCGCCGGCTCGTTTGCAGCCGCAATGCTTGCGCGCGGCTTCCGCTGGGAAGCCTGCGACGATGCACGCGAACTGAAACGTCACATGATTGGCGCACTGCTGATGGGCATCGGCGGCATCATGTCGATGGGATGCACCGTCGGTCAGGGCCTGACTGCCTTCTCCACGCTTGCGGTGTCGGCGCCCATGACAATGCTGGCCATCGCTTGCGGCGCCCGGCTTGGGCTCGAGTTCACGATGACCGGCGAATGGCTGCCGGCCGTCCGACGATTATTCGGGGCATCGACGTAGCGCCCCCAGACGAGCAGCGGCACGGCCAAGATCGAGCCGCCGCCAACAGCCCAGCGAAAAGCCGGGCGACGAGCCAGAGGCGATGCCGGGCGCGGCTAGGGTCACAGATAGCGTCGCGGAAGCGCCCCCTCATTTCAAAGCAGCGTCACTCGACCGGCGCAGATGAGCCGTAGATGGCGCGGTTCCAAGGCGCCCGCATCAGAATGCGAGCCAAGCCGCAAAAGCCGGTGACACCGGCCGTGATCAGCCCGGTGCCGACGAAGGCAGGCACGGCGAAGAACCACGGCGAGACCAGAAGGCCAAGCAGCGTACCCACCACAGCGAGACCGCCGGCTCCAATCTGCACCTGGCGCTGAAGCTCGAGTGGTTGGCGCCGGTCGCTCACGACCAGTAGGCCCGCCTTGCGCCAAGCGTCGAGCCCGCCTTCAACGATGAAGCCCTGGCAGGCTTCGCCGAGCTTCGCCACGAGCCGTTGCGCGTTGGCCCGAGTGCGCGCGCCGCTTTTGCAGTGAAAGATGACCGGCTTGCCCTGGTGCACGGCAAGGTCGGCGTCGTCGAGTTTCGACAGCGGCAGGTGCCGCGCGCCGGGGATTTTCTCGCGGGCGTGCTCATCGACTTCGCGGATGTCGATCAGGAGGGCTCCGCCGTCAAGCAGGCGGCGCGCCTCGGCTGGCTTGATTGTGGACAGTGACATGATGAACTCCTCTACTTTCCTGAATTAGTTCTTCGCCTTGACGGGCCTGCAAAAGAGCCTGTGCAGCGTGGCAAAGAGCTGCTCGATGCGCGGATCGGCGATGCGGTACCAGAGCGTCTGGCTGTCGCGCCGGAATGTCACAAGGCCCTCTTCGCGCATCTTTGCGAGGTGCTGCGAGAGGGCCGATTGCGACAAACCCACGGCTTCCGCGAGCGCACCCGCGTTGCCCTCGCCGCATTCGACGAGCTTGCACAGGATCATCAGCCGCCGCTCGTTGGCGAGCACGCGCAGAATGCCTGCGACTTCAACCGCCTGCTTTTCGAAACTCCCTAGATCGAAGGCTCGGGAGGCCATTGGCCACTCCTTGATTTAGTGATACCTAATTTAGATATATCTAATATATATGTCAAGACCAGCCGGTGCATCGGACGCTTCGGCATGGCGGAACCAGTCATCCGGACATTCTTCAACGAGCCGGCCGACACGGTGAGCTAGCTGGTCGCCGATCCGACGGTGACGAAGGCTATCGGCGCTTCGAGGCAGGATCGGTTCTCCTGTACGACCGCATGGTGGCTTATCGTCCGGACAACACGGGGGCTCACGTCGACTTCAAGCACTATTTCGACGGCAGCGTGGTGCAGCTGCCCCAATGCGTCGCGATGACATTGAACAGAAGTGGGAAAATGCCGGCTACGTCGGGCGGCTCTGACCCACTCCAAAGTTGAGGAAGCGATTCTGTCAGGCGGTTTTCTAGTCGCCTTGGCCTCTGCCGCGACGAGTAGAGCAGATCACAATGCCGAGAGTGGGCTCGCCGACCGGCTGTCAAAAACACCGTTTGAAAAACCGTTTTAGTTCGGCGCTCTCAAACGGTTTCTCTCGCTAAGGTCTTGATTTAAATGGTGGGCGCACCAGGGCTCGAACCTGGGACCCGCTGATTAAGAGTCAGGTGCTCCAATAATCGATTGTGCGCAGCTCTTCCCTAATGCGAGGTCTCTCTGACATTTAGGTACCGATCGGCCCCGCGACGCCCTTACAAGCCCCATCCCTCTCGGCAAATGGATGCAATTCGTCCTTTTTGCACGCCACAGCTACCCGGCAGCTATGCTTAAGCTCTAGACCTCTTTGTTCCTGGAGAAGCCTGCGCTTCTATTGCCTCAGCGGGTCACGGTTCGGACGCAGGCATGGGCGGGAAGACTCCGATCGAGGCATCAGGGGCGCCAGATGGTGGCAAGAAGCTGCACGCTACGAAGCGGCCACGCAAAAACCGTGGCATGCCGCCGCCCGCGACGTTCGACGTCGATGCTCTGCCCGGTAGCTCCAATTTGACGGCATTAGAGACGGCCGCGGTCATCCGGCGCACGCCTGGCGCGCTGGAGCAATGGCGGCGCGATCCGAACCACCCGCTGAAATGGCGTTACGTCGATGGTCGCCCCCTCTATCGTGTCGATGCGGTGCGCGACTATCTGGCCATGTACGATAAGACCACTAGGACGCCTCAGCCGCATAATGCTCACGGAGCCGGCCGAGGAGCTCGGCCTTGATCGGGTCAAGCGGATTCGTCCGCTGTAGGCGCACGATTTTGCCGACCCGTTTCGCGCCGACCAACTCTGCAATGTAGTCGTGGGCCGCTTCGAATGCCATCTTGCGGATGATCCACTGTTCGTCGTGATTGTAGACCTGATCGATTCCGCTGGGCTTTTGTCCAACACACAATCGCTGGATTTCGTTATCGTAGCCACAGCGTGACATGATGGTGCGCAAGCTGCGCCTTAAGTCATGCATGGTGAACTTGGCGACGCCTGCTTCCTTGACCAGGCGGTTGACCATCTTGGTGAAGCCGGACATCTGGCCGCCAGTCTTTGGTGACGGGAAGACATAGTCGGAGGTTGCCCGCTGGAAATGTTTCGCGGCCGTGAGCACCTCGTCAACTAGGTGAGTGCGCGGCATATCGTGGTGCAGCCCCATCTTGGTCCACGCCGCATCGAAGGTGATGCGGTCGTCCATGATGTGCTTTCGCCACTCGATCATGGTAGGCTCGCTGCGGCGCGGGCCACCGAGCAGGCACATGCGTGCCAGGAGACCGAAAGCGCCGAGCTTGCCGGATGCATCCCAGACCTTGATGATTTCCTCATCGGTCAGCGCGCGGCCCTTCGTTCGGCGTCCGACCCTTTGGGCGCGGGTTTCCTTGGGCGCGCGATAGCCGGAGAGCACGTTGTGCTCGACGTAACCTTCGCCGACGCACCATTCGAGGAAGGTATGCACGTGCTTGCGCAAGTCCTTGGCTGCGCCGCGCTTGCCGGTCTTTGCAATCTTGTCGACCGCAGCCATGATCTGCCGTCGCGTCAGGTCCCCCACGCCGCTCTCGGCGTGATCCTTGAGCCCGCGCCGCAGCGCCGACACTGCTGGCTTCCAGTTGACGACTTGACGTTCGGTCAAGGACGTCTGGTAGGGACCATCTTCAACAATGAGCGTCGCGAGCGTGGTGCGTTGCTTTTCGGCTGCCTGTTGCCGCCTCGCCTCGCGCTTCGCATCGTTCGGGTCCAAGCCCTTGACGACGTCGCCTGCGGCGATGGTGGCGGCCTTGCGCGCGGCCTTCTCATTATATTTGGGCCACGCGCCGAGGGTCTTGCGCTGGGTCCCCCTCACCCCCGGCTTGGTGAAGAGGTAGACCCAGGTCCGGCCGCCGGTGGCGCGCATGCGCAAAGCGAGGCCGGGCAGCTTGTCGTCGTGGAGATAATGCTGCGCCTTCCCTGGCGGCAGCGTTGCGTTGCGGATCACCGCATCGGTGAGTGTCAGCTGGTTGGCCGGCTCCGTCATGAATCCTTCCCTCTCTCTGTGCCCGGTGCCCCGCAAGTACGGCGGTCAGTCCTCGAACAGAACCGGGTCTCAGACCTCCCCCGTTTTTGTGCCCCAAGGGAAAATCCACGGCGGGCACAACGGGGGCATACAAAATGTAGTAAGGTCACCTATGGGCTCTTATGGTCTCATAAGGGAGCAACCCACTTCATTTAAAGGATTTTTTACATCTCAACTATGGCCGGATTTGGTTGGCTCGGGCCTACGGATTGTGGTTCACACGGGAGAGGTCCAAGGTTCGATCCCTTGTGCGCCCACCACGCTTCGCCAAAAGGCTTCGCGTGGCGCAGCCACGCCCAATGATGGCGAAGCGTGTCCGGCATAGCTCGAAGAGCGTAGTCGGACTGGGGCGTCTTGCTTGGCTCCATCAAAAAAGTCGAAAACAACCCCATGCACAGTAGCCGATTTCAGTCGGATCAATGGGTTACGAATTTTCCGAAATTAACTTGCTCCGTCGGGCAAACAGGAGCATGATGGTATCGTCAAGGAAAGGCTCACACCACCGTCTGAGCCCGGCGACCTTCGCACGCCACCTCGAACCTCAAGCGGCCCGCGCCGGCCGCAAGGCCGCATACAGCCCGACCAGTGTCCCGATCGCGACCAGCGCAGCCGCCAGCAGCAGCTGCAATTCGCCGTCGTCGGTGGCCCCGACGGACGACACCAGTCTGGTCACGACGACGAACAGGATGCCCACGGAGGCCGCTGCGCCCACACTGAGATAGGCGAGCTCGCGCGACAGGCTCCGGCCGAGCAGTCCGAGCGCGGTGAAATACATCGCGCAGGCGTTGGGATGAACGAACAGGGCGACGCGCGCGTAAGGACCGTAGGCGTCGAGCAGGGACTCGCACCGGTTCAGTGCCGCTTTTGAGGCGACCCGCTGCAACAACGGTCGGAAAAAACGAGCCTGTCCGTAACTCAAGACCGCGCCCGCGATGATGGCCAGCCACGCCACGATGAACACGGAGACATCTGCGGGCTTCGGATTGAGCGCCACGGACATCAGGATGAGGGCGGTTCCGGGAAAATAGCCAAAATACGGAAAGACCGACTCCAGCAGCACGCAGACGAACATGAAGACCGGAAACCATGGTGAACCGGTCGCGCCCTGGACGATGGCGTTCAAGTCGAAAAGGTTCGTCTTGTACAGGACGAGGTACATGCACACGGCCAGTACGGCCAGCGCGTAGAACGGCAAGGCTCCCGACAGAAACTGTCTCATCCAACCATCGGGCTTTGTTGCGCGGGCACAGTGGAGACCATCGATATCAACACAAGACCCGGGATGAACAGTGGCATGATGCTATCATCCGGACTGAGGGCACGTCACCAGATGGTTAGGCCGCATCTGGGTCCACGTCATGTCACCGGCCTCAGGGCAAATGGCGCAGAGAGTGTCCCCTTCGCAGGGCGCAGGCCAAGGCGCAACCCCGTATATGCCCCACCGCCCATCCTGCATCCGCCCCAGCGCTCCCTGAACGACCACGTTCCCCTCTCGGCATTTGTCGGCGGGGATGCCCGGCCCAAGCTGCTTACAAAGACAGCGCGACCATCGCTGCGGACAAGGTTGGATTCTGCATTGACTCAACCAGTGCGGGCGGTGTCAGATGGAGCATATTTAGTGATTACTGTCGGCAAATTGAGGGGCGCAATGGGGATTGGCGCAGGCGTCGTAAAGCCGTTTGCCGCGGCCTGGCGGGCGCGAGCGTATTTCATTTTCGCTCTGATCTTCTGGCTTCTCTACAGCACGCTGTCGCAGCCCTTCGCTGCGGACCCCAACAAGGTCTGGTGGAAGGACCTCATCGACAAGGCGGTGGGGAGCTTCGACAAGATCGCCTACATCGTCGCGATCGCCGGCCTCGTGTACATCGTTGTTTCGGATGTTCTCGAATACGTCTGGGTTCACAATCTGCAGGGCGAAGCCCAAAAGGCGTTGCAGGATGTCCGGGGCGATCTCAATCACGGATTCGTCGAGACCGGAAATATCTTCAAGAGCAGTTGGGATAGTTTCAGTCTCGGCTTGCGGGAAATGAGCTTTGAATCCGTGAAGTCCTGGGTAGAGAGTGGCAAAGGGGACCGACCGCAAATGCGCTCGATCGCTCAATCCGCGCTGGTGAGCTGTTACGGCGAGCACAATCTGGAGGCCGACAGCTTCGTCAATTTCTCACTTGACGACATGCTCGACCATTGGGCGTCCGCGCATTCGCAGACCTGGGAGAACTTCACCTCGTCCGTGACGATCCGCGCATGCGATATCGCGGAGCACTTCGAGTGGCAGGAGACGCGCAACTACACTCTGGTCTGCCCCTCGAAGACCGGAAAGCTGCCGTTTCAGCTCGAAGGATCGGCACAGGTGAAAGCAGGCGACGTGCTGGCCGCTTTGGAGCGGATGGACTTCAAGGTCAGTTTCGGAAGCCGCAACGTCGTCGATTTCAAGAGTTGGTGGCAGACCAACAAGCTCGCAACCATGCCGGCCAATGGAAAGTTCAAGCAGGAGGCCGACGGCATCACAGCCGAATATGACGGTATCTGGTTGCGGTACGAAGCGAGGGTAGAGTGCGAAATCTCACAGATCCGAACCCACGTCTCGATCTATGAACGCTCGCTGATCTCCGCCGAGGATCGCTGCTATGCCATGGCGCTGCGTCATCCGACCAAGGGCGTGCTGTCGAATTTCGCCCTTGAGGGCCTCAAAAACTGGATAGTTAAGCCGCCGGTAGCATCTGCCGAGCTATACGAGAAAGGGAGTCGGGCGGTGCGGATCGAGAAGTTCCACAAAGACTCCTGCTCCGCAAACCTGCCCGGCTGGACCCTTCCTGGGGTCGCAGTCATTATTGAATGGTCGCCAAGTTGACCCCAAATCTGGTTCGAAGTACAAAATCTAGAACGAGGAGCTCACCATGAGAATCATGCGCAAGATCACCGTCACCATCCCGCGCAAAATCAATGTTACCTAGCGATTTCAATGGTTTAGAGAAAATCCTCTTCCAATAGTTTCTGAACCGGGCGCGCGGCTTGTGCCATCTCCGATGGCGTCGATATCTGCGCTGATTTTATTTCACCCGGGTAAATAATCGCACATCGTCGACGGGCCCGCTCGGCGCCTTCCGGTCTGCATACCCTCGCCCGATCGTTTGCAGCGCTGCTTGTGGCCACCATCGATCGGCAGGTCAGACTTATGAACTGCACGCTGGCGAATTGATCACCCTCCGCAGATCTCCGGCTACCCGATCGACAAAATCTCGATCTCCTGCGCCCCCGCTCCCACGACATCGCCGACCGCCTTCCCCATCAGCGACCTCGCGACCGGCGCGACGAACGAGATCGATCCCGCCTTCGGATCCGCTTCGTCCTCGCCGACGATGCGATAGGTTTGGACGCGGCCATCGGCGCGGCTGAAGGTCACCGTGCTGCCGAAGGCGACCGTGTCGGTCGAGGACGGATCGGCAATCACCTGCGCGGTGCGCAGCCGGTCGGTCAGATAGCGGGCGTCACGCAGGGGCACCGCCGACTGCCGACGCTTCTCGTTGACGTCGTCGATGCGTTGTGCGGCGTCATAGGCTTCGCGTGCCTCTTGAAGCTGTCTCTGCAACGCCTGCAGACCCGCTTCCGTCACGAGGTTCGGATGGGGCGAGATCGGGCGATCCGGCAGCAGCGTCTCGGATGCGGTCTCGGCGCTTTCTTCCTTGGTAAAGGCGACGCTCAATTCAAAGATCCTGTCGAACTGTCCTGGCTACCGGCGCGCGTTCTCGCCGCCGGTGATTGAGCCAGACTATATCTCAAGTTCGACGAAACGGCGGAGCTTGAAGACGAGGTCCGGCATGGCCTGGCGGAACCGCGTTGCGTTGTGGAAGCTGGTCGAGAACGGCGCGAAGGTGATCATCGCATTCCAGTGCCTGTAACCGTAGACCGTTACGGAGGCACCGGTCGCCGGAAAGTCCTCCAGCTTGCGCAACTCGCCGAGCACGAGGTCGGCAATCGCCTCCGCCGGCAATAGCCGTTTGCCGTCCGGTGTCGTGGCGATTTTCGCGGGCGGCTCGGCCGGCACAGCCGCCGGCGCCGTGCCGGGCGCATCCTCGCGCTTGATCGGGATGGCTTCTGGGACGGCCGCAACCGCCTCAAATCCGCTCGACGGCGCTGTTGGCGGAACTTCCGCCAGAGGCGGCGGAGCAATACTGTCCGCAGCGCGCTTGTTGCCTCCCAGGATGCTGCTGATCATGGCCACAAGGCCAGCATCCTTCACGTCGTCACTCATTACTCCCCCCGGGCTTCGGCCTACTCTAGCACCGCGCACATAGACCGCCACAAGGGATGTATCGCCCGATTCCGTTCGGAGAGGGCCAGTTCGACAGCACGGCGGCGCGACGCCTCGTCACGCCGCCGTGCGAGCCGTCACTGCTTCTCGAACGGAATATATTGCTGGTACTGCTTGGGCACCGAACTGCGGTAGCGCGCGGGGACGGTGCCGCTGTCGACCGAATGATCGATCTCCTGCTGCCGTGTCATCTTTTTCTTCGCCGGCTTTTTCGACGCGCTCTTCTTGGCATCGGATGACGGAGCGGAGGTGTCGGGGGCCGCGCTCGGCGCGGTCGTCGCAGCCGGCGCGGTGGTTGTCGCCGCGGGGGCAGTGGTTGTCGCGGCGGGGGCAGTGGTTGCGCCGGCGGCTGGTGCGCTCTGCGCCTGCGCGAGCGGTGTTTGCATGATAAGCGCCAGCGCTGCTGTCGCAGCCAGCAAAAATGACCTTTGCATCAAAACCTCCAAAATGGCCTGATCCGAATGAGACGAAGCGTAGGCTCGCGGGATCGGCGCGTGCAAGTTTGCGCACGATAGGCTCGAACCCGGTCGCCAACTGTGGTCGAGATCACATAGCTCGCCGCAGCCTGCTTCATCATAAGCGCATGTCGAACGCAGTGCCCAGTACGGACACCAAGACGAGCACGACAAAGTGTCGGCCAAGTCCCGGAACACGCAGACTGAGCTGGTGTTCCCTCATTCAGACGTCCTCGAAGGAGACCGAAATGCGTCGCACCATCCTCACTCTCGCATCATTCGCCGCCTTGACCGCCGCGACGTTCCCGACTGCCCAGGCCCACGCCGCAAACGACAGATATTGCCTGCAAGGCCGCGTCTGGGGCTATCCCGGCAACTGCCAGTTCGCGAGCTATCAGCAATGCCAGGCCACCGCCTCGGGCACGTCCGCCTATTGCGGTATCAATCCGCGCTATGCCTTCTCGCAGCAGCGCTACGACTGACGACGTCGCGGCGCGCGCACGCCGCGCGCCGCGATACTTCTCAAGCCGCACATTTTACGTGAAGGCTCCTTACGTGAAAGTTTGTCGCTTCGCCGACAGTCGGGCGAATTGAACGGCACGAAGCCGTTTGCACCCGTCGATGACGAGAATGTTATCCGTCATCCCATCGGGAAAAATTTGCAAAGCTCCGCCGCAGCTTGCCCGCAACGCTCCCTCCCGGAACAACATCGATGTCGCGCAATGTGTGAAGTAGGTCGCTTGTGGCGCCCAACCGCCTGATCTAGCGTCGCCTGCATATTCTATTGCGAACAACTTTAGCTTTAGTTGTTGCCCGTCGTAACTTTCCGTCCATTTTTCCTGGAGGTGATTTCAATGAGCAGTCGACACGCCGTTACGCCGCGCGGATTGAACGTCACGCGTTCGCCGCTGTCCCAGGGCCGCTTCGGCCGCATGTTCCGCAAGCTTGCGTCGGCAAAATTCGGCGCGAAGGATTCCGACAACGTCGCTAACCTTTCTGCGCTCGCCGACAAGATGGTCGCCGACTTCGACGGGCCGAAAGATGGACCGGACGCAGAGGAGAGCGGAATCCCGGCGCTCTACACCTATTTCGGCCAGTTCATCGACCACGACATCACGTTCGATCCGGTGAGCTCGCTGACCAAGCAACAGGATCCCGACGGGCTCGTCGACTTCCGCACACCGTCGTTCGATCTGGACAATGTCTACGGCCGCGGTCCGAACGACCAGCCTTACATGTATGACGGCAACAAATTCCGCCTCGGCGAGAAGCTGACCGGCGCGGGCGTCGCCGACGCCAGCGACCTGCCGCGCTTCAAGGGCCGCGCACTGATCGGAGATCCCCGCAACGACGAGAACAGCATCGTCTCGCAGTTCCAGGCCTTGATGCTGCGCTTTCACAATCGCATGGTCGACGACAATGACAGCCTGTCGTTCGAAGAGGTGCAGCAGCGCGTCCGCTTCCACTATCAATACGTCGCGCTGAACGACTTCCTGCCGCGCATCGTCAACGCGGACGTGCTGAACACGTTGAAGACTGACGGCAGCTACGACCGCAGCAAGCTCGCCTACTACCACTGGAAGACCTATCCGTTCATGCCGGTCGAGTTCTCGGTCGCGGCCTACCGGCTCGGGCACTCCATGATCCGCCCCGGCTACCGGCTGAACGATGCGGCCAACATGCTGTTGCAGATCTTCCCCGACCCCCACAATCCCGACAAGAACGCGCTGACCGGCTTCCGTGCCATGGGTCCGGGGCGCGCCATGGACTGGGGCCGCTTCATCGATCTGGACACGCGCCCCTATGGCGTCGAGGACGACGACACCAATCCCGACAACAAACGGCGGCTGCAGTTCGCCTATCGCATCGATAGCTCGCTGGTGGACCCGCTGCGCAAGCTGCCGCCGGAGGTCGCGTCCAATCCAGCGTCGCTGGCGCTGCGTAATCTCGAGCGCGGCTGGCGGCTCGGCCTGCCCTCGGGCCAGGCCGTCGCCAGGGCGATGAATTTAACGCCGCTGACCGACGACGAGATCATCATCGGCAAAGCGGTCGACGAGCCCGGCGCGGGCGATCCGCAAACCAAGATCGCGACGATCGCGAATGGCGTGTTCGCCGGCAATTGTCCGCTGTGGGCCTACATCCTGGCCGAGGCGCGGCAGTTCGCGGCCGACGTCCCGATCCCCGCCACCGGCGGACCCGCGACCGTCAAGACGCCGCAGCTCGGCCCCGTCGGCGGCCGCATCGTCGCCGAAGTCTTCCTCGGCATGATGTTCGGTGACCATTCCTCGGTGCTGTCACTCGATCCGCAATGGACGCCAGTGACCGGCTCCAGCTTCGCGCTGAAGGATCTCGTGGCCTACGCACTCGGCCAGGGCGATCCGCTGCACTGAGCCTGCCGCGGACGATGACGCAAGGGCCGCTCGTGTCGTGCGAGCGGCCTTTTGGCAGACCTCGCCCTCGCCGGGAAAAGCGCGGCCCGATGACAGGCTCCGCGGTCGTCTCGAAGGAGGAGGCGCTTGCTCAAGCCCTCCCACGATCGGTCTTCAAAAAACCTCTACGCGCGAATCTTTGATCACCTTGCCCCAGCGGCCGTAGTCGGCCTTGATGGTGTCGGCGAATCCCTCGGGCGTTGAGGTGGTGACGAGGAGTCCCTGAGCCTCCAAGCGGGCTCGAACATCTGATAGCGCTCCGATGCGCACGACTTCGGCATTCAAGCGCTGGATGATTTCAGCCGGGGTCCCTGCGGGCGCGACCAGGCCAAACCAGGAATCGACGACGAAGTCCGACACGCCGGCTTCGGCTGCGGTGGGAACGTCAGGTAGCTGTGATGAGCGCTCGCGGCTGGTGACGAGAAGGCCCTTGATCTTGCCGTCGCGGATCTGTGGCGCGAGCACGGTGAGGGTGTCGAACGACAGATTCACGACGTTGCCCAGCAAGGCGTTGACCGCCGGGGCGCTGCCCTTGAACGGCACATGCAGAAGCTTCGTGCCGGTTTGGCGCTGGAAGAGTTCACCACTGAGATGGCACAGCGTTCCGGGACCGCAGGAAGAGTAGGTGAATTTGCCGGGATCGCTGTTCGCCGCAGCGATGAGGTCCCTGGCGTTCGAGACTGGCGTGTCCGGGCTGGCTGCGAGCACGTAGGCGACCGTAGCCAGGTTCGACACCGGCACGAAGCTCCTGAAGGGATCGTACCTGATCTCCTTATTGATATGCGGCAGGATGGTGAGCTGGCCGGCGGGAGCGAGGGACAAGGTGTAGCCATCGGGCTCCGCGGCAGCGACGGCTTCTGCAGCAATTGCGGTACCTGCGCCCGCCTTGTTCTCGATCACGACAGGCTGCTTGAGCGCTTCGCTCAGCTTGTCGGCGTAGACGCGCGCGACGGTATCAGCAGCGCCCCCGGGAGGAAACGGCACAATCAGCTTGATCGTACGGTTCGGCCAAACGCCGGCGCTCGCGCCGCTCGCACTCATGAGCACCGATGCGGCCAAAACGGACGCGGCGAGGAAGCGAAGAGATCGGACGAAGCGCACGGCAGGAATCCTCATTGAAGTTCGGCAAGCGGCCCGAACGTCCTTTCGCCAGAACGTTGCTTGGAAACCTGCCACCGAAGAGCACTCGATAAATGCTATTCGGCTGAGCTCGCGGCAATGGAACCGCGTTGCAAATGCGCGCTGGTCGCAAGAGGATTGCTTCTGTCCGATGCGCGATTGCGAGAAAAAACGACCAGGGGGCCTGTGCAGGCCAATCAAGGCCGGAGCGCCGGGACCGGACGCTTCCGCCTCGCCCTAACGCGCGGCGCCGAGACCGAGTTGCTCCAGCCGCGTCGCGAACCAGCGCGACAGCGGCTCATCGACGCTGCCGCTGACATAGACCTCCGACATCGTCACATGCTGCTTGTCCAGCACCAGCAGCACGCCGATCCAGTAAGCGAACCAGACATGCGGATCGGTCATCGCCTTCAGCTTGTGCTGGTCGTGCTCCACCGGCGTGTGGTTGCTCGCATTGCGAATCTCGACGCTGAGCAGGTTGTTCGGGATCTCGCGCTGATGCACGACGACATCGGGATAGATCGACTTGCCCAGATGATCGTCGGTCGAGATGATGGTGCCGTGCGGCAGATGCAGCGTACGCTCGCCGAGCCGGTCGTAATTGCAGTCGACCGCCCAGCCCGAGAACTGCCGCTCCAGATAGACGGCGAAGCGATGCGTCACCGCGCGCTCGCCGATGTCCTTCTCGAACAAGAAACCTTCGTGGGCGTAGAAGTCCCGGAGCGCCGCGATCACCTTGTTCAGCTCGGTCTGCATCGTGCCTCCGGGCTCAATCGCAAGTAGCCCGGATGGAGCGTAGCGCAATCCGGGGTTCTCGCAACATGCACGATGTCCCGGATTACGCGGAGCCTGTCATCGGGCGGCGCTTTGCGCCGACCCGTTGGCTCCATCCGGGCTACAAGGGAGCCGGAATTCGCGGCGCGAACGACCAGACCCTACATCTGGACTTCGATCAGCCGCGGTCCCGGCTCGGCGACGGCTTCGGCCAGCGCCTTGTTGAACTCGTCCGCATTGGTGACGGCGCGGCCGGGCACGCCCATGCCCTTGGCCAGCGCGACGAAATCGAGCGTCGGACGGTCAAGCCGGAGCATGTCGTTGGCGCGCTGGCCGGGCTCGCCGGCGCCGACATTGTCGAACTCGCCGCGCAGGATCTGGTAGATGCGGTTGGCGAACACGATGGTGACGATGTTGAGGTTTTCTCTAGCCTGCGTCCACAGCGACTGGATCGTGTACATCGCGCTGCCGTCGCCGACCATGCAGATCACCTTGCGGTCCGGACAGGCGATCGCGGCGCCGATCGACAGCGGCGTCGAGAAGCCGATCGAGCCGCCCATATTCTGGAGCCAGTCGTGCGGGGCGGCGGCTGCCGTGGGCGGGAAGAAGGCGCGGCCAGTGGTGAGGGATTCGTCGACCATGATCGCATTCTCGGGGATCGCGTAGGCGATCGCCTGAGCGATCGAGGCATGGGTCAGCGCGCCGGTCGGCTTGACCAATTCCTGCAAGGCTTGTGGCTTGACGTCCTTGGCGCTGGCCTTCACGGCGCCGGCAAGCGCTTCGAGGGCTGCGACCGAATTCTCGCCCCAGGCGGTCATGCGATGCACGTCGCAGCCCTCGGGCTTGAGGATGCTCGGCTTGTTCGGATAGGCGAAGAACGCCACGGGATCATCGGACTCGACCAGCACGATATGGCGGAACTTCGCCAGCATCGGCAGCGCCTGGTCGATCACATAGTGGATGCGGTCGATCGAATAGCGGCCGCGGCCGCGCGCCATCTTCGGGCGGAAGGTCGGCCCCATCACGGTGCAGCCGGTCTTGCTGGCGATGCGCTCGGCCAGCGCCAGCCCCTGCTCGGAGAGCGCGCTGCCGGTCATCAGCAGCAGCGTGCCCTCGCCGTCACCGTGCAGGATTTTTGCGGCCTGCTCGACCGCCTGCGGCGAATAGCTGGCGCGCTGCTGATCGGCCGGCACCTCGGCGATGCCGTCGGCCTCGTTCCAGGCGGTGTCGGCGGGCAGGATCAGGGTCGCGATCTGCCCCGGCGCGCTCTTGGCGGCGGCGATCGCCGCGGCGCCGTCAGCGGCAACCGATTTGGAGTTCGGCGAGGTCCGGACCCAGGACGACATCGGCCGTGCCAGGCCCTCGATGTCGGAGGTCAGCGGTGCGTTGTAGTCGATGTGGTAGACGGCATGCTGGCCGACGATGTTGACGATGCCGGAATTCGCCTTCTTGGCGTTGTGCAGATTGGCAAGACCGTTGGCGAGTCCGGGGCCGAGATGCAGCAGGGTCGAGGCCGGCGTACCCTTCATGCGGTAATAGCCGTCGGCTGCTCCCGTCACCACGCCCTCGAACAGGCCGAGCACACAGCGCATGCCCGGCACGCGATCGAGCGCTGCGACAAAATGCATCTCGGAGGTGCCTGGGTTGGTGAAGCAGACATCCACCCCACCCTTGACCATCGTCCGCACCAGGCTTTCCGCACCGTTCATTCTTTTTGCTCCCGCAACCGGTTATGTCCAGCGATCCATTCGATCAATCATTGTTCGCTCGTCTCGTCAAAGCAATAGGCGGCATCGCTGCCCTGCCCCGCGCAGCGACACGCCGGCTTGGCTAACGGTTTCCAGCAATTTGGCGGAGTTGCCGATTTGGTAACGGCATTCATTAACGATGAGCTCCCTCACGCGGCCGTGGCTTGCGAAACGCCCGCAAATATGGCCTCTGACGTTCGTTGAATCGATTTTTTGCTGGGGGAAACAATGATCCGGTTTTTTGCCGCGCCGATTGCCGCCATCGCACTGCTGACGGCCACCGCCGGCGGCGTGTTCGCCGAAGAGTTCGACTCGCGTGACATCATGGGCGGCGGCCCGAACTTCTTCCGCGGCGGCTCCAGCCCGATCCCCCGCACCACCGTCAACTATTCCGGCAACTACGCCCCCGGCACGATCGTGGTGAACACCACCGAGCGCCGCCTCTATCTGGTGCTCCAGAACGGCCAGGCGCTGCGCTACGGCATCGGCGTCGGCCGCGACGGCTTCCGCTGGGGCGGGGTGCACAAGATCACCGCCAAGAAGGAATGGCCGGACTGGACGCCGCCGTCGCAGATGCTGGCCCGCCGGCCCGATTTGCCGCGTCACATGAAGGGCGGCATCGAGAACCCGCTCGGCGCCCGCGCGATGTATCTGGGCTCGACGCTCTACCGCATCCACGGCTCCAACGAGCCGGAGACGATCGGCCAGGCGGTGTCCTCGGGCTGCTTCCGCATGACCAATGACGACGTCAGCGACCTCTACGGCCGCGTCGGGGTCGGCACGACAGTGGTGGTGCTGAACAACTAGTGCCTGCGCAGAGGCGCCTGAGCGCAGGCGGGAACCCGCAGGGCGCGTGAATATGCGGTCTTGTGCGCGCGGCGCGAATACGGCAGCGTCGGGTGACGATGAGTGCATTGAATCCGCCCTCGCTTTGCCTTCGCATCGCCCTTCTGGCGCTCGCAACGCTCATAGTCGCGCCTGACACCGCTACCATGGCTGTTGCGGGCGAAGTGCCCGCGATCGCCGCGCGCCAGCGCATCGAGAAAAAAAGCTTCACCGACGGCGAGATCATCGAGGGCTTTCTGAAGACGGCCTTCGGCGCCGAGTACCATCTCGCCGGCCGCGTCGACCGCATCCGCAAGTTCGACGGGCCGGTGCGCGTGTTCGCCGAGAGCGACCGCGCCGACCGCAAGGCGCAGCTCGCCAAGGTCGTGGCCGACATCGGCAAGCGCGTGCAGCATCTCGACATCGCCATGATCGACACCAGCGAAGCCGCAAACGTGCGGGTAAAGCTGGTGCGCGACCGCGATCTGTTTCGCACCATCTCCAGCTTCTACGGCGCGGAGAAGGCGCGCGAGATCCGCACCTCGCTCGATCCGCAATGCCTGTCCGGCTTCCGCAAGAACGACAATTTCGAGATCGAGCATTCCGACGTCATCCTCACCGTGGACAACGGCGACTTCACCTTCCTCGACTGCGCCTATGAGGAGCTGCTGCAATCGCTCGGGCCGATCAACGACACCACCAGCGTGCCCTGGACCATGTTCAACGACAACGTCTCGATGGGCTATTTCGACGTCTACGACCAGTACATCCTCAATCTGCTCTACGATCCCCGCATCAAGCCCGGCATGACCGTGGCCGAGGTCAAGGCGATGCTGCCGCAAGTGCTCGCGGATGTCAGGACGTGGGTAAAGCGGGTGAATGATCTGAAGGAGTGAGTCCGGTCGTCATTGCGAGCGGAGCGAAGCAATCCAGAATCCCTCCGCGGCAAGACCCTGGATTGCTTCGCTCCGCTCGCAATGAGGGAGGAAAACGCAGCGCCCTATTGCACGAGATCGGCGACGGTGGTTGCGGCCTTCAGGCCGGTGCCGGTGAGGACGGCGACCGTGGTCTCGCTTGCCTTGATGGCACCGGTAGCGGACAGCTTCTCCAGCGCCGCAGCCGCGCTGGCGCTGGTTGGTTCGGCGAACAGTCCCTGGCGTGCAAGGCGGCGCAGCGCGGCGATGATCTCGTCCTCGGTGAGTGCAACGGTGCCGCCGCCGCTCTCGCGCAGAGCGGCGATGATCTCGCGCAGGCGCAGGGGATTCTTGATCGCGGTGCCTTCGGCGATGGTCTTGCTCACCTCGCGCGCAACAGGCGTATCAACGCCCGCCTTGAAGCTCGCATCGATCGGCGAGCAGTTTTGTGGCTGTGCCGCGAACAGGCGCGGCAGCTTTGCGATCTGGCCTGATTTCAACAACTCGCGAAAGCCAAAGGCACAGCCCAAAAGGCTGCTGCCGGCGCCGACGGGGACGATGACGTTATCGGGCGCGCGAAAGCCGAGATCTTCCCAGATTTCATAGGCGAGCGACTTGGTGCCTTCGAGGAAGAACGGCTGCCAATTGTGGCTGGCGTAAAAGGTCTGGCTCGACTGGCGGATCGCCTCGGCCTCCGACTCTTCACGCGGGCCTTCGACGAGTTGCACCGTCGCGCCGTAAGCACGAACCTGCGCGATCTTGGCGGGCGAGGTCGAGGCCGGCGCAAGAATCTTCACGCGCATGCCGCCGGCGGCACCCAAGCCCGCCATGGACGAGCCGCCATTGCCGGAGCTGTCTTCCAGAATGGCGTCCACGCCGATCTGCCGCAGGAAGGACAGCATCACCGCGGAGCCGCGGTCCTTGAAGCTCCCCGTGGGATTGAACCATTCGAGCTTGAAGAGCGGGCGCAGGTCGCCCCAGTCCTGCTGCACGAGTGGCGTACAGCCTTCGCCGAGCGTGATCGGCTTTGTGATCTCGACCGGCAGCGCCGCCCGGTAGCGCCAGAGCGAACGCGTGCGACTGTCGATGTCATCGCGCGAGATCCCTGCCCCCGGCCTCACCAGAAGCGGCGTGCGCTCGTCCGAGCACCAGCGCGGCGGGTCCAGCGGATAGAGCTTTCCGTTGCGGGGATCGATGTAGCTGGCGGCGGACATGGCGGGCTCCGGGGCAAAGGCGATCTCTACGATTTGTCTGATTATGCAGGTCTGGTCCAGCCCACGGCACCGCGGCGGCGCAACCGGCGCGCCGCCCTCTTGAAAAAATTAAAAATGAAACTATTTCAAACCCTTAGACGTATCGCGCTGATCGAACAGCAAGGTTCGGCCGGGGCGAAGGCGCGGCATGCGGGCGAGCTGGCCAGCCCGGCGATGACGGGAATTTGGCCATAATCGCCCGCCTGGCGCAGCACGATTAACTTGTCTGTCGCCGTCCGCCGCTACAATATGTTTGATTGAGCTTGCGTCGCCGGTGTTCGGCACCGGTAACGCAAGTGAGCCAGGCCCGTCCGAGCGGCGGGCCATTGGCTTTTTGGGAGCCTGGACATGAGCCGCGCGAACCGTACCGATCACATCCGCCTGACCTCCCATCCGGAGCCGGGCCGGAAGGCCGCCTTCCCGATCCATTGGGGCGCAGCCGACGCGCGCGCCCGCGGGCCGATCATCGGCACGGTGTCGCGCGCCGGGGATCGCAACGTGATCGGCAGCCATGGCGGCTCCTATGCGATGTACCGCGCGCTCGCCGTCTCCGCCGGCGCGCTCGATCCGATCCGCCGGCCCGATCTCACCAACACCTTTCCGGCGGCGACCATCGGGCCGTTCGAGCAATGGCGCGATCCCGCAAAGATCGTCGCGCTCGATCCCTGGGGACATCTGGTCGCGGAGAACTTCGGCAAGGACATCGCCGAAGGCGTCGACATCCGCCCGAGCATCGCGATCACGCGGGCGCGGCTGGACCTGCCTGAAATTCGCGAAGCACTGGCAGCCAAGCGGCTGCGCGCCGACGGCGAGGTCGTGCACGCCAATGGCAGCGTCTCGGTGGTGAAGATCGCGATCGATCCGGTCTGGTATCTGCCGGGCCTTGCGACGCGCTTTGCGACCGGCGAGACCGAGCTGCGCCGTACGCTGTTCGAGCAGACCGCCGGCATGTTCCCCGAGCTGGTGACCCGGCCGGACCTGAAGGTGTTCCTGCCGCCGATCGGCGGCACCACGGTGTACATGTTCGGCGACGTGACAAAACTTCCTGATCATCGCACCAAGATCACCTGCCGCGTGCATGACGAGTGCAACGGCTCCGACGTGTTCGGCTCCGACATCTGCACCTGCCGTCCCTATTTGATCCATGGCATCGAGGAATCCGCGCGCGGCGCGCAGGAGGGCGGGCTCGGGCTCGTCGTCTACAACCGCAAGGAAGGCCGCGCGCTCGGCGAGGTCACCAAATTCCTGGTTTACAACGCACGCAAGCGCCAAGACGGTGGCGATGCGGCCGCCGCCTATTTCGAACGCACCGAATGCGTCGCCGGCGTCCAGGATGCGCGCTTCCAGCAATTGATGCCTGACACGATCCACTGGCTCGGGCTGAAGCGCATCGACCGCTTCCTGTCGATGAGCGACATGAAATACGACGCGCTGACATCTCAGGGCATCGACATCGTCGAGCGCGTGCCGATCCCGCCGGAACTGATTCCGGCCGATGCCGACGTCGAAATGGCCGCGAAGAAGGCCGCGGGCTATTACACGACCGACATCGCGCCCGAAAAGGACGTGAACGGCGTGGTCGGGCGCTCGCTGGAAAAATACTGATCGCGCGATGGCTGAGGTTTTGGAACAACAGGCCCGCTCCCTGCTCAGCGCAGGAGCGGTTCGCGCGCGTGCCGCAAAAATGCTCGAGATCGGCCTTGCCGGCGGGCTCACCCATTTCACCATCGATCTCGACCGCATGGACGGCGTTGCGGAGGCCGTGCTTGCGGTGACGCGAAAGGCCTATCCGACGCTGGAGGTGCCGTTCCACGCGCGGTGGCGGCATTTTGTGCTCGGCGGCGTCGACCGCTGGGCGCGGCTGGCGGATGCTGCCTCGTGGCCGGATCGCGCCGCGCGGGCGCGGGCGGAGTTCGACCTCGCCATCGTCAGCGTGCTGCTCGATGCCGGCGCGGGGGCGGCGTGGCGATACCGTGATGCTGTAACGGGGGAAGCAATCGGCCGATCCGAGGGGCTTGCGATCGCGAGCCTCGACATGTTCGCCAGCGGGCTCTTCTCCGGCGATCCACGCGCGCCCTTCAGGGTCGATGCGGACGTGCTCGCAAAGCTGCCGCTCGCTGCGCTCACATCGGCGTTTCAAGTGACGGACAGCAATCCGCTGCTCGGTCTCGAAGGCCGCACGGATCTGCTGCAACGGCTCGGCCGGCTGATGAAGGATCGCGCGGAGGTATTCGGCACCCGCGATACGCCGCGGCCGGGCGGTCTGTTCGATCGTCTTGCCGCGCAGGCTGTGGGCGGCGCGATCAGCGCGCCCGTCATCCTGTCGGAGGTGCTGAACCAGCTCGGACCGATCTGGCCCTCACGGCTGGAGCTATCAGGCGTTCCGCTCGGCGATTGCTGGCGCCACCCGGCGATCAAGGCCAATGACGCGACCGCGGGCCTCGTGCCCCTGCACAAGCTGTCGCAATGGCTGAGCTATTCGCTGATCGAGCCGCTCCAGCGCGCCGGCTTCACGGTCACCGACATTGACGGCCTGACCGGGCTCGCCGAATACCGCAATGGTGGTCTGTTCGTCGATCACGAGGTGCTGCGCTTGCGCGACGCTGCTGACGCCGAGCGGGCTCACGCGGTGGACTCTTTGCTCGTCGTGGAATGGCGCGCCCTCACCGTGGCGCTACTGGACCGTCTTGCCGGACTGGTTCGCGCAAAGCTGGGCCGCACGCCCGAGACATTGCCGCTCGCCAGCATTCTGGAAGGCGGGACCTGGGCCGCGGGCCGCGCCATCGCCTTTGCGCGCCGCCCCGATGGTTCGCCGCCGCTCAAGGTGATCAGCGACGGCACGGTTTTCTAAACCCTCTCCCCTTGTGGGAGAGGGTGCCTCGCGAAGCGAGGCGGGTGAGGGGTTGTCTCCGCAGACACATCTCTCATTGGAGTTCGTGGAAGCAGACCCCTCATCCGGCGCTTCGCGCCACCTTCTCCCACAAGGGGAGAAGGAAGAAAGGCATCCGATCATGGAAGGCGTCACGATCGTCGATCATCCGCTGGTGCAGCACAAGCTGACGCTGGTCCGCGACAAGTCGATCTCGACAAAGTCGTTCCGCGAGCTGATCAAGGAGATCGGCATGCTGCTCTGCTACGAGGTGACGCGCGACCTGCCGCTCGCCGATACCGTGATCGAGACGCCGCTGGCGACGATGCACTCGGCAAAAATCGCCGGCAAGAAGCTTGTGTTCGTGCCGATGCTGCGCGCCGGCACCACCTTCGTCGACGGCATGATGGACCTGGTGCCGACCGCGCGCGTCGCCCATATCGGGCTCTATCGCGAGCCCGAGAGTTTTGCCGCGGTGGAGTATTTCTTCAAATCGCCGTCCGATCTGAGCGAACGTCTCGCCATCGTGGTGACGCCTGTCGTCGCGACCGCCAATACCGCCGTGGCCGCCATTGACCGGCTGAAGGAGCGCGGCGCCAAGGACATTCGTCTCGCCTGCCTGATCGCGGCGCCGGAAGGTCTTGAGCGGCTGCGCGGTTTGCATCCGGACGTACCGATCTGGACCGCCGCGGTGGACGAAGGTCTCGACGAGAACGGCTTTATCCTCCCGGGCCTCGGCGACGCCGGCGATCGCGCTTACGGGACGAGGTAATTCAGAGCGCGATGCTGCAACGAAGACGGTGCGCTCCCTCTCCCGCTTGCGGGAGAGGGTTGGGGAGAGGGTGTCTCCGCAACGGGACAATCCCCTAGAAGAGAGAACCCTCACCCGGCGCGCGGGACGATGCTTCGCATCGCCCGGGACGCGCCGACCTCTCCCGCAAGCGGGAGAGGCTGGACCGAGCCCGCGGCCAATAGCTACGACTCAAAACTGATCCCGCTCACACCTTCCCGCTGCCGCAAATCCCCTTCAGCGCCTGCCATTCCGTGTCCGTCAGCAGCGGCGGGCCGCTGGCGGGGCGATCTTCCTTGGTCATGCGGGCGAGGCGATCTTCCGTCAGCGGATGGCTGGCGAGGATGGTGAAGCCGGAGCCGCCTTCCTTGCCGGTGATGCGGAACATCAGCTCGGCCGCGGGCTTCGGCGAGCGGCCGAGTGCGTGCATGACGTCGATGGCAAACGTATCGGCGGCGGTCTCGGCCTCGCGCGAATAGGAGGCTTCCACCACGCTGCGCGAGGCGAAGATCACGGCGGACGAGCCGGTGACGTCGCCGAACAACAGGCCGATCAGGAACGAGGTGCCGCCGTTGTAGATCAGGCCGCGCATGTTGTCGTGATGCTTGAGATGGCCGAGCTCGTGGGCGAGGATGCCGGCGAGCTCGTCGGGGCTTTCGGCCTTGTCGATCAGGGCGTTCAGCACATAGACCTTGCCACCCGGCAGCGCGAACGCATTCGGAATCGCGCTCGGCAGAACGCCCGCCGTCATGGCATCGTCGTCGAGGCCGGCGGCGTCGCGCAGGCGGTTGACCAGCTTGGAAAAGGCCGCCTGACCGGCCGGATCATTGCAGGAGGCGCGGCCGAAGATGGTCTTCACCTGGACCTCGGACGCATCGCCGATGCGCCGCTCGATCGGTTTCGGCACCAGCGGCGCCAGACGATCAGCGGCGAGCGGCACGCCGAACAGCACGACGCAGACGATGGAGACCGCAGCGGCCACGGACCAGCCGACGATTTTTGCGACACCACGCCCAGTGGTCTGGTGCTCGTCGAGACGGGCGCAGCGGGCGGCCACCTCGGCGGCCAGCGCAACGTCGCGGATCTCGAGCCGCGCTAATGGCGGCGCAGAGGTCGAGGAAAGACGCAGGACACCGACCGGACTGTCGGCGCGGCGGATATCGTCATAGGCCCAGCGAACAGGCGTTCCGCCCTCTTCGACGATCTCGAGCGCATCAGCGGGCGTCAGCGTGACCTGCCGCCTGCGGCTCGACACGCCGTCGAAGAAGATTGTCGGCTTGGCGGACTGCGCCGGCGCCTCGGCAGATATGTCAGTCACGACCTAGAACCCTGCGACATCGAGCCCATCGGCAAAGCCTTCGCCAAGCGCGCTGGCGAGATCGCCGCGCCCCTGCACATCCGCCGCTGCGCCGATGTCGTGCACCTGAAGCGTCTCGAGCACCTTCACCCAGATATCGTGCTGGAGATACATGCGCATGACGACGTTCAGTGCAAGCGCCAGGGCAAGATAGCCGATCACCATCAGCGCAAGAAGCGGAATGCTCCGCATGATTGCATCGGGGCCACCAGGCGCCATGCCGGCCGCATTGACCAGCCAGGTCGCGCCGCCGATGTAAAGCCCGAACAGGACGCTCAGCAGCATCCACCAGCCGATCACTTTCCAGTAGAGGCCGTAGAGTGCGTTATGCGGCAACTCCGAGGACACGCTCACGCTGCCGATGCGGATGCCATCGAGCCACCAGCGCCATTCGCGTGCCTTGAACTCGGCATAGACAAACGGGGCAAGCGGGAAAATTATGACCGCGATCGGGCTGAGCAGCCACAGCCACCAGGCGCGCTTGAAGAACGTCCAGCCGTCGCCTTCGAAATCGCCGCGCAAATCGCCGTAGTGGCTATGCTGCATCTTGTAGCGTTCGAGCGAAGCCTCGCGCCACGGCAGCGCCAGGCCGAGCGTGAGGAAAACCAGCAGGCCCCATGCCATCGCGCGGAACGCATAGGCCCAGCCCGAGCCGTCCATCCAGAAGCGCACGCCTCGCCAGACCGTACGGGTCAGCCGATAGCGCCGCGCGCGAAAGATCGCGAACTGGCCGAAGGCGTAGAAGCTGATCAACAGCGGCGTCGAGGCAAAGCCCTGCCAGCGCTCGAACTCGATGCCGACGAGGAAATAGGCCAGATAGATCGGCACCAGGATCGCGAGCGCGAACAGGAAGCCGACCAGAAGCTCCTTGGCCCGTCCGGTGTATTCGGCAGCATCGCCGTCGACCGCGGTGTTCGACCACAAATGACGGCGGATGTCGGTGACCAGCCAGAACCGGTAGAAGCCGAAAGTGACCAGCTCCAGCATGGCACCCTTGGTGACCATTTTGCGGAACAATGAGCGGTTGCCGGTGAAATCGACCCGGGTCGGCGGCAGCGGCGGCGGTAAGGGTTCGGAGCCGATGGGGGCCCATTGCATGTCGTTCACGGCGGCAACCTCGGGATGCTGACCTGATCCTATCAAACTATAAATCAGAGGTTGGTCGATCCCCAAGATCGGCGGGTTCGATTTACCTCGATTTCGGTCGATTTCTGGCATGATTTCAGGTCGAGCGGCGTGCGGCGGGTCACGCTTCGTAGCGCGGATGGAGCGCAGCGCAATCCGGAACAGTCGTCGTGGCGGCCCGAATCCCGGATTACGCTTCGCTCCATCCGGGCTACGCTCAAAGGTTGGATGTGGCAAAACTCTCCCTTGCTCCGGCGCGGACAACGGGTTGTAATTGCAAATCAAATACCGCAGCGCAGAATTCATAAAAAGGCGCGCGGTTCATGTCAGGGAGAGCGGTCATGCATGGGACCATCGAGAGCGCGGCAAAACTCGACGCATTGCGCGAGCGCGCGTCGTCATTGCCGCTGGAGCAGTTCGATCCGGGCGATCCTGAATTGTTCAGGACCGATACGTTCTGGCCCTATTTCGATCGCCTGCGCCGGGAAGATCCCGTGCACTATTGCAAGGACTCGATGTTCGGACCGTACTGGTCGGTGACGCGCTACAACGACATCATGGAGATCGAAACCAACCATGCGGTGTTCTCCTCAGCCTCGGCGCTCGGCGGCATCACCATCCGCGACATCGATCCGGATTTGCGCCGCGAGAGCTTCATCTCGATGGACCCGCCGCGCCATGCCGCGCAGCGCAAGACCGTGGCGCCGATGTTCACGCCGACGCATCTGGACAATCTCGCGCTCAACATCCGCCAGCGCTCGGCCGAGTGCCTGGACAATCTCCCTCGCGGCGAGGTGTTCGACTGGGTCGACCGCGTCTCGATCGAGCTCACCACGCAGATGCTCGCGGTGCTGTTCGACTTTCCCTGGGAGGACCGCCGCAAGCTGACGCGGTGGTCGGACATCGCCACCACCATTCCCGGGCCCGACGGGCTCGTCGCGACCGAAGACGAACGGCAGGCGGAGCTGACGGAATGCGCGGGCTATTTCGCACGGCTGTGGAAGGAGCGCATCGAGCAGCCGCCGAAGAGCGACCTGCTCTCGATGATGGCGCATGGGGCCGCGACCCGCGACATGGATGCGAAGAATTTCCTCGGCAATCTCATCCTTTTGATCGTCGGCGGCAACGACACCACCCGCAATACGATGTCCGGCTCGATCTACGCGCTGAGCCAGCATCCGGATCAGTATCGCAAGCTGCGCGAGAACCCGGCCCTGCTCGACAGCTTCGTGCCGGAAGTGATCCGCTGGCAGACGCCGCTGGCGCATATGCGCCGCACCGCACTCGCCGACTTCGAGTTCCGCGGCAAGCAGATCAAGAAAGGTGACAAGGTCGTGATGTGGTACGTCTCGGGCAACCGCGACGAGGAGGCAATCGAAAAGCCCTACGATTTCATCATTGACCGCGCCCGCCCGCGCACGCATCTCTCGTTTGGTTTCGGCATCCACCGCTGCGTCGGCTTGCGGCTTGCCGAACTCCAGCTCAAGATTATCTGGGAAGAGATCCTCAGGCGTTTCGACCATATCGACGTGGTCGGTGAACCCAAGCGGGTGTATTCGAGTTTCGTCAAGGGACTTGAAACCTTGCCCGTGAAGATTGCGGCGTGAGACAAGAACTCCCCCTCTCCCCGCTTGCGGGGAGAGGGTTGGGGTGAGGGGGAGTCTCCACGGGGACGGAGAGAATTGGACTCGCGGAGAGTCCCCCTCACCCGGAATTCAAGCTTCGCCCGAATTCCGGCCTCTCCCCGCAAGCGGGGAGAGGCGAAGAAAGAGCCAACTGGAGCCACGACCATGAACATCCAAGCGCCGGTGAAAGTGGACAAGGCCGAACGCATGCGCAGGGCGCGCGAGGAGGCCTATGCGACGCCGCTGGTGCAGTTCCACCCCGGCGCGCCCCGGCTGTTCCAGGACGACACGCTGTGGCCGTGGTTCGAGCGGCTGCGCAAGGAAGAGCCGGTGCATTACTGCACCAATGCGCCGATCGAGCCGTACTGGTCGGTGGTGAAATACAACGACATCATGCATGTCGACACCAGTCACGGCATCTTCTCGTCGGACTCGACGCTTGGCGGCATCGGCATCCGTGACGTGCCGCAGGGCTATGACTGGCCGAGCTTCATCGCGATGGACCAGCCGCAGCATTCGGCGCAGCGCAAGACGGTCTCGCCGATGTTCACGCCGACCCATCTGGACGAGCTGGCAAAGCTGATCCGCCAGCGCTCGCAGACCGTGCTCGACAATCTGCCGCGCAACGAGACCTTCAATTTCGTCGAGCGCGTCTCGATCGAGCTCACGACGCAGATGCTGGCGACGCTGTTCGACTTCCCCTGGGACGAGCGTCGCAAGCTGACGCGCTGGTCCGATGTCGCGACCGCGCTGCCCAAAAGCGGCATCGTCGCGTCGGCCGAAGAGCGCCGCCGCGAGATGGACGAATGCTACGCCTACATGTCCAAGCTGTGGAACGAGCGCGTCAACTCCGCCCCGCGCAATGATCTCTTGTCGCTGATGGCCCATAACGACGCGACGCGCTTCATGGACCCCGACAACCTCATGGGCAACATCATCCTGCTCATCGTCGGCGGCAACGACACCACGCGCAACACCATGTCCGGCTCGGTGCTGGCGCTGAGCGAGAACCCGGACCAGTTCGACAAGCTGCGCACCAACCCGGAGCTGATCGATTCCATGGTGCCCGAGGTGATCCGCTGGCAGACGCCACTGGCGCATATGCGCCGCACCGCGCTCCAGGATACCGAGGTCGGCGGCAAGCATATCAAGAAGGGCGACCGCGTCGTGATGTGGTACGTCTCCGGCAACCGCGACGAGGAGATGTTCGAGAAGCCGAACGATTTCATCATCGACCGGCCGCGCCCGCGCACCCACCTCTCCTTCGGCTTCGGCATCCACCGCTGCGTCGGCATGCGCCTCGCCGAGCTCCAGCTCAAGATCGTCTGGGAGGAGATGCTGAAGCGGTTCGACCGCATCGAGGTGGTCGGCGAGCCCAAGCGGATCTATTCGAGCTTCATCAAGGGGTATGAGTCGCTGCCGGTGAGGATTCCGGCCTGAACTCTATCCTCCGTCATTGCGAGGAGCCCTTGCGACGAAGCAATCCAGACTGTCACCGCGGAAAGATTCCTGGATTGCTTCGCTGCGCTCGCAATGACGAGAATTGTGGATGCAGGTGTGGGTCACGCTCGCAGCGCCCCTGGCCCAGCTATAAAATTCCGGCATGACAGCTCGCACAACATGCGATGGGTCGCTCGCGGCCTTCTGTCCTAAGCATTCACCACGCGCTCGCCGTGCCCCCTCGCCCCGCTTGCGGGGAGAGGGTTGGGGTGAGGGGGAGTCTCCACGGGGACGGTGACAGTTGGACTCGCGGAGACTCCCCCTCACCCGGAATTTGCTGCGCAAATTCCGGCCTCTCCCCGCAAGCGGGGAGAGGCGAAAAAAGGGTCAACTCAACTTGATGTCCCACACGCCTTCCTTGCGGCAGGCGGCGACCTCGTCGCGCAAAAGTGCGGTGACGGCGAGTGAGGCCGTCGAAGCCGGGCGGTCGATCGGAGAGGCGAAAATGAGCTCGCGTGTCATCGGCTTCGAGACCACAGCGGTTTCCAACCGCCCGTCCGCGACCTCGCCATGGACCGACGAGGGCGGCAGCAGCGCGAAGCCGAGGCCTTCCTCGACCAGGCTCGTCAACACGCGGAACGAATCCGCCTCGAGCTGGACGTTGAGCTTGATCTTGCGCTGGGCCGCGGCGTGCTCGATCAGCGCACGGAGGCCGTGGGAGTGACTGGGCAGCACCAGCCGCTGCCGCAGCAGCCAGCCGATGTCGACGTTCTTCTTGCGCGCGAGGCCGCAGCCGCGCGGGCCGACCGCGACGATGTTGTCGCGACCGAGGCTCTGCACGTTGAGATGCAGATCGGCGGAGCGGCCATAGAGGATGGCAAGATCCATCTCGCCGCGATGCAGCCATTCGACGATATGCCCGCTGTAGCTCTCGACGATGCGCAGCGAGATGCCCGGATATTTTTCGACGCAGCGCCGCGCAAAGCGCGCCGACAGCACGCAGCTGACGGTGGGAACCAGGCCGAGCACGACCTGGCCGGACGGCGGCCCTTTTGCGGACTGGATATCATCGCGGATCTGGTCGATCTGCCGCACGATGCCCGACGTCCGTGCGAGCAGAAGCCGGCCGGCCTCGGTCAGCACCATGCCGCGGCCGTTGCGCGTGAACAGCTCGACGCGCAGCTCGTGCTCCAGAAGCTTGATCTGCCTGGAGAGCGCCGGCTGCGCCACGCGCAACGTGTCGGAGGCCTTGCTCAGACTGCCGAGCTCCGCCACGCAACTGAAGGTCCTGAGCTGCCGGAAATCCATGCTTGCCAATCCTGGAAGGCTACTTCATACGCTATAACAAATGAGCATAGGGGGCTGGCGTTGTTTTCACAACGCCGGAGGATTGGCCGGCGTTATCTTAACAGCCGCTATGAACTGGAAACGCCATGAGTGAAGACCACCACACCGAAGATCACGCCGACATCCGCGACGCCGTCGCAAAGCTGTGCGCGCAGTTTCCCGGCGAATATTGGCGCAAGCTCGATCGCGAGATGGCCTATCCAAAAGCCTTCGTCGACGCGCTGACGCAAGCCGGCTATCTGTCGGTGCTGATCCCCGAGGAATATGGCGGCGCGGGCCTGAAGCTGTCCGCGGCGGCCGCGATCCTCGAAGAGATCCAGCGCGCCGGCTGCAACGGCGGCGGCTGTCATGCCCAGATGTACACGATGGGCACCGTGCTGCGGCACGGCAATGACGAGCAGAAGGCCAAATACCTGCCTAAGATCGCCAGCGGCGAATTGCGCTTGCAGGCGTTCGGCGTCACCGAGCCGACCAGCGGCACCGACACCTCCTCGCTGAAGACCTTCGCGCGCAAGGAAGGCAACGACAGCTACATCGTCAACGGCCAGAAGATCTGGACCAGCCGCGCCGAACATTCCGACCTGATGGTGCTGCTGGCGCGCACCACGCCGAAGGAGCAGGCCAAGAAGCGCACCGACGGCCTTTCGGTCTTCATCGTCGACATGCGCGAGGCCAAGAACAAGGGCCTCGAGATCCGCCCGATCCGCACCATGATGAACCATGCCACCACCGAAGTGTTCTTTACCGACATGAAGGTGCCGGCGGAAAACCTGATCGGCGAGGAAGGCAAGGGCTTTCGCTACATCCTCTCCGGCATGAATGCCGAGCGCATTTTGATCGCCGCCGAATGCGTCGGCGACGCCAAATGGTTCATCGCCAAGGCGACGAACTACGCCAAGGAGCGCAGCGTTTTCGGGCGGCCGATCGGCCAGAACCAGGGCATCCAGTTCCCGATCGCCAAGGCCTACGCGTCGATGCGCGCGGCCGAGTTGATGGTGAAGGAAGCCACGCGCAAATACGAAGCCGGGCTCGACTGCGGCGCCGAGGCCAACATGGCAAAAATGCTGGCGGCGGATGCGTCCTGGGAGGCGGCGAATGCCTGCATCCAGACCCATGGCGGTTTTGGGTTTGCCGAGGAATACGACGTCGAGCGTAAATTCCGCGAGACGCGGCTCTATCAGGTGGCGCCGATCTCGACCAATCTCGTGCTGTCCTTTGTCGCCGAGCACGTGCTCGGCATGCCCCGCTCGTACTGAGGCCCGGCCATGGGAGCACTGGACGGGATCAGGGTGATTGCGGTCGAGCAGGCGGTGGCGGCGCCGTTCTGCTCCTCGCGGCTGGCGGATGCGGGCGCGGAGGTGATCAAGATCGAGCGGCCCGAGGGCGATTTCGCCCGCGGCTATGACGCAGCGGCCAAGGGCCAGAGCAGCTATTTTGTGTGGCTCAACCGCGGCAAGCAATCGGCGGTGGTCGACCTCGCCACCAAGGAAGGCTGCGCCGAGCTGGAGAAGCTGATCGCGAGCGCCGACGTGCTCATTCAGAACCTCAAGCCCGGCTCGATGGACAAGCTCGGCTTTTCGCGCGAACGGCTGCTGCAGGACTATCCGAAGCTGATCTCCTGCACCATCACCGGCTATGGCGACGAGGGCCCCTATGCGCACCGCAAGGCCTACGACCTGCTGATCCAGGCCGAGAGCGGGCTTGCCTCGATCACCGGCAACCCTGATGGCGCCTCGCGCGTCGGCATGTCGATCGTGGACGTTGCGACCGGCGCCACCGCGCATGCCGCGATTCTGGAAGCGCTGATCGGGCGCGGCCGCACCGGCAAAGGCGCGGACATCCGCATCTCCATGTTCGACGTGATGGCGGACTGGTGCACCGTGCCGCTGCTCAACTCCGAAGCCGGCAATCCGCCCAAGCGCATGGGCCTGCGCCATCCCTCGATCGCGCCTTACGGCGTGTTCACCTCGAAGGACGGCAAGGACATCCTGATCTCGATCCAGAGCGAGCGCGAGTGGAAGACGCTGTGCGTGAAGGTGATTGACCAGCCCGATCTGCCCGCTGATCCCCGCGTCGCCAACATGGTCGAGCGCGTGCGCAACCGCGACTTCACCGACACGACGGTGGCCGACGCCTTCGGCAAGATGACGCGCGATGAGCTGCTCAAGCGGCTGTCGGACGCGGACATCGCCTTTGCCGAGGTCAACACCATGGCCGACCTCACCAACCATCCGCATCTGCGCCGTATCGAGGTGGATACGCCGAACGGCCGTGTCAGCTATCCCGCGCCGGCGCCGATCATTGTCGGCGAGACGCGCGCTTACGGCGCGGTGCCCGCCATTGGCGAACGACCCAAGACGTAACAGAGCGAGGCGTCATGACCGAGAAGCTCGACATCGATCACCTGCGGCAATGGATCGGCCGCAGCACGGAGGCCACCGACATCGTCACCGCGCAGCTCGTCATGGGCCTGCGCGCGACGCTGTTCCAGGACGTGGGCGAGCCCAAAAAGGGCGACGCCGCGCCGTTCACGGTGCACTGGTGCCTGGCGCAGCCGGTGTTTCCGATGTCGATGTTAGGGCCCGACGGCCACCCGACCCGCGGCGGCTTCCTGCCGCCGGTGCCGTTGCCGCGCCGGATGTGGGCCGGCGGCGAGATCGAGTTTATCCAGCCCCTGCGCGTCGGCGATGAATCGACGCGGACCTCGCGCATTGCGGACGTGCAAGTGAAGACCGGATCGACCGGCACGCTGTGCTTCGTCTCGGTCGAGCATACCGTTACATCACCGCGCGGCATCGCCATCCGGGAGCGGCAGGACATCGTCTATCGCGACGTCACGAGCAGCGCACCGGCGCCAACCAAGGCCCCGCCTCCGCCGCCCAAGGCACAGCACCGCGAGACCCATGTCTCCGATCCTGTGCTGCTGTTCCGTTACTCTGCGCTGACCTTCAACGGCCATCGGATCCATTACGACCGCGACTACGTCACCAAGGTTGAGGGCTATCCGGGCCTGATCTTCCACGGCCCGTTGCAGGCGGCGCTGATCATCGAGATGGCGGCGAAGCTGCGCGGCGGCAAGGCGCCGAAGAAATTTACCTATCGCGGCGTGCAGCCGCTGTTCGAGGGCACGGAGTTCTCCATCAATGCCAACGAGACCGAGGCGGGCCTGGAGCTGTGGACCGCGAATGCGGAAGGGCAGCCGACGATGAAGGGCACGGCGGTGTGGTGAGCTACCGCACCCTCCCCGTCAGTGCGAGCGCAGCGAGGCAATCCAGAATCCCTCCGCGGAGATAGTCTGGATTGCTTCGTCGCAAGGGCTCCTCGCAATGACGGGTGGGGTTGGCGGCGCCGACAAACAACAGGGGACGGAAACCAATGTCCAAAAACGGCAAGACCGGCAGCAAGTCCGTCACCGTCAAGCAGGCGACCCTCGACCTGCTGCGCTCCTTCGGCATCAAGAAGGTCTTCGGCAATCCCGGCTCGACCGAGCTGCCGTTCCTGAGCGACTGGCCCGACGACATCGACTACGTGCTGGCGCTGCAGGAAGCGAGCGCGGTCGGCATGGCCGACGGCTACGCACAGGCGACGCGCAATGCCGGTTTCGTCAATCTGCATTCAGCGGCCGGCGTCGGCAATGCGCTCGGCAACATCTACACCGCGCACCGCAACCAGACCCCACTCGTCATCACCGCAGGACAGCAGGCCCGTTCGATCCTGCCGCTGCAGGCCTTCCTCTATGCCGAGCGCGCCTCGGAATTTCCGCGGCCCTACGTCAAGTACAGCGTCGAGCCGGCGCGGCCCGAGGACGTCCCGGCCGCGATCGCGCGGGCCTATTACACCGCGATGCAGCCGCCATGCGGGCCGACCTTCGTGTCGATCCCGATCGACGACTGGGCGCATGCGACCGCGCCGATCGAGGCACGGATCGTCAGCCGCGAGATCGGGCCTGAGCCGGAAGCGATGAAGGCACTGGTCGCGGCGCTCGGCTCCGCCAAGCACCCTGCCCTCATCGTCGGCCCCGGCGTCGATCGTGCCGGCGCGGTGGACCTGATGGTGCGCGTCGCCGAGAAAGCCAAGGCGAGCGTCTGGGTCAGTCCGTTCTCGGCGCGCTGCTCGTTCCCGGAACGTCATCCGCAATTCGCGGGCTTTTTGCACGCGTCGCCCGCGCAGCTGTCCGACGCGCTGCGCGAGCACGATGTCGTCGTCGTCATCGGCGCGCCGGTATTTACCTTCCATGTCGAAGGCCATGCCGCAATCTTCGATGGCGGCGCGACGATTTTCCAGATCACCGATGATCCCGATGCGGCCGCGGTGACACCCGTGGGCACCAGCATCATCGCGACGATGAAGCCCGCACTGAGCACGCTGCTCGACATGTTGCCCGAGAGCAAGCGCGCTACGCCGAAGGGCCGCACGCTGCCGCCGGCACCGCAGGCCTCCGATCCGCTCCCGGTCGAATTCCTGCTGCATTCGCTGTCGCAGGCCATGCCGGATGGCGCCTCGCTGGTCGAGGAAGTGCCGTCGCACCGGCCGGCGATGCAAAAATTCCTGCCGATGCGCGGCCAGGACAGTTTTTACACGATGTCGAGCGGCGGCCTCGGCTATAGCCTGCCCGCGGCCGTCGGCATGGCGCTCGGCAAGCCGAAGCAGCGCACCGTGTGCCTGATCGGCGACGGCTCGGCGATGTATTCGATCCAGGCGCTATGGACCGCCGCGCAACGAAAACTACCGCTCACCATCGTCGTCATCAACAATTCAGGCTACGGCGCGATGCGCTCGTTCAGCCAGGTGATGCAAGTGCGCAACGTGCCGGGACTGGAGCTGCCGGGGATCGATTTCGTCCGGCTGGCCGAAGGCATGGGCTGCCACGCGGTGCGGGTGAGCAAGACCGCGGAGCTAGGCGAAGCGCTGAAGCGCGGGCTGGCGTTTGAGGGCACCAGCCTCGTCGAGGTGGTCGTGGATTCGGCCGTGCCGGTGTTGTACGGGCAGAAGCATTGACGGTGCCGTAGCCCGGATGGAGCGAAGCGCAATCCGGGGCGGTCTTTCCGCAAGCGCGATTCCCGGATTACGCTGCGCTCCATCCGGGCTACGACATCACGACGCCAGAAATCCCCCATCCGCCGCGAGCACGTGCCCGACCACATAGGATGACGCATCCGACGACAGCCACACCACCGCCTCGGCGACTTCCTCCGGGCTCCCCATCCGCCGCAGCGGCAGGCCTGCACTCACTGTCGCGATATCTCCAACACCGGCGCGCAGCATCATGTCGGTGACGACGCGGCCCGGTGCGATCGCGTTGATGCGGATGCCGCGCGGTGCGTTTTCCATCGCCGCCGAGCGCGTCAACGAAATCGCGGCTGCCTTGGAGGCCGAATAAAGAGAAAACCCCGGATTGGGATTGCGCACGCCGCTGACGGAGGTGTTGACGACGATGCTGCCGCGCCCCTGCGCCAGCATCGCCGGCAGCTGGTGGCGCAGGCACAGGAACAGCGCCCGGACATTGGTGTCGAACACGCTGTCGTAGATGTCAGTGCCCTGCTCCTCCAGCGGCGCGCGACGCTCCTGGAAACCGGCATTGTTGAAGGCAACATCGAGCCGGCCGCAACGTTCGATCGCGGTGCGGACGAGGCGCGCGACGTCGTCTTCGCGTGTGATGTCGGTCTTGATCGCGATCGCGTCCGCGCCAAGCTCGCGGCACGCAGCAGCGGCGGCCTCGATCTCGGCCTCGCGCCGGCCCGCGACGACGATCGCTTCCGCGCCTTCGGACGCCATCCGCACCGCCGTGGCGCGGCCGATGCCGCTGCCGCCGCCGGTGACGAGGCAGACCTTGCCTCTCATCCGCTCGCCCGTTGGCAAAGTTCCGTTCATGGGCCACTCCAAAACGCTTGCGTGCGTCGTCGCACGCATATAGTTGTATGGTACAACTATATGCAGGGAGTCAAGATGGCCGAGCTAGCGTTGATCGACGACATCCGCGCCGCCTCGCGGCTGATGGTGCGGGAACTCGGCTTCATGGACGCGACGGTGGCCGCATCCGACTATCCGCCCTCGGCCGTGCACACGATCCTGGAGATCGGCATCCGCGGCCCGCTGACCTCAGGCGAGCTCGGTGATTTCCTGCGGCTGGAGAAATCCAGCGTCAGCCGCATGGTGCGCAAGCTGATCGATTGCGGCGAGCTCAGGGAGACGCCTGACGAGCTAGATGCACGCAGCAAGCTGCTGTCGCTGACGGCAAAGGGCCGGCGCACGCTGGAGGCGCTGCACGCGTTCGGGCGGCAGCAGGTGAGCGGCGCGCTGGCGGCGTTGAGCGAGGCGGAGCAACGCACGGTGCGCGAGGGGATGATGCTCTATGCGCGGGCGCTCAGGCAGAGCCGGGTGGAGGACGAGGCGGAAGCGGCGGCGTAGCTGCACTCTCGGTGTCATCGCCCGGCTTGACCGGGCGATCCAGTACGCCGAGAGGGCAGTGGTTCAATCGAGAAGCCGCGGCGTACTGGATTCCCCGCTTGCCGCCTGCGCTAAAGCTTCGGCGCGCCTAAGACCGAAACCTCGGCGAAGCCTTGGCGTAGCCGGGTCGCGGGGAATGACGGCGGTGGGTGTGGCGACTACTTCCCGAACTCGTCCCGCATCTTCGCCTGGATCTTGGCCATGCCGCCGATCCAGCGATCGTAATTCTCGGTCTTCTTGCGCATATAGCCGAGCACCTGGGGGTGCGGCAGGATCAAAAACGTTTCCTGCTCGAGGCCGGCAAGCACGTCCTTCGCCACCTGCTCCGGCGTGAGATCGCCGTCGCCGGATTGCGGACCCTTCGGGATCGAGCGCAGCATGTTGGTGTCGACGCCCTGCGGGCAGAGGATCGAGACCTTGATGTTGTCAGCCTTGTGCGAGATCGCGAGATTCTCGGCAAAGCCGACCGCGGCGTGCTTCGTCGTCGAATAGGCCGGGCTGCCGACTTGCGACAACAGGCCCGCGGCCGAAATCGTGTTGAGGAAATAGCCGCCGCCGCGTGTCTTCATGCGGGGGATGAGATGGCGCGCCGCATAGACATGGGCCATCACGTGGATCGCCCAGCTGCGCTGCCACGGCTCGTCGGAGGCGCCGCCGGCATTGGCCGACATCGGATCGAAGCCGCCGCCGATGCCGGCATTAGAGCAGAACAGCGCGATGGGGCCGAACTGCTTCTCGGTCTCCTCGATGACGTGGGCGATCTCCTTTTCCTGCGCGACATCGCATCTGAAGGCCGCACCATCGACGGTGGCTGCGACCGCCCTCGCATTGGCAGCATCCATGTCGGCGACGACGACCTTGGCCGCACCTGCCTTGTGAAACGCCTCGCACAGCGCCTTGCCGATGCCGTTTGCGCCGCCCGTGACGACCACGACCTTGCCGGTCACCTGCATGCGACGTCTCCTCTTGTTCTTGTGCCGCGCCGCTTATTTCGCGCCGCGGTTCCTGCTCAGCTCAACACGAGGTCGAGCACCGCGGTATAATGGCATGCCGCGCCGGCCAAGACAAAGCCGTGCCAGATCGCATTCTGGAAGCGCAGCCGCCGCCAGGCATGGAAGATCACGCCGAAGCTGTAGAGCAGGCCGCCGGCCAGGATGAAGCCCAGCACCAGCGCGGGCAGCGCCTTGACCACGGAATCGTAGAGCATCGCGCCGCTCCAGCCCATGGCGAGATAGATGCCGACCGCCACGCGGTCGAACCGGCCGGGATAGCGCAGCTTCAGCACGATACCAACGATCGCGACGCACCAGACGCAGATGAGCAGCACCAGCGCGAACACGCTGTCTTTCACTTCCAGGATGAACGGCGTGTAAGTCGCCGCGATCAACAGATAGATCGCGGAATGGTCGAAGCGGCGCAGCAGCCATTTGACCGGCGACACCGGCCAGAGATTATAGGTCGCCGACAGCACCAGCATCGACAGCAGGCCGGCGACGTAGATGGAGACGCCGACGATATCGGTGGCATCGGCGTAGAGCACCGCGAGCACCACCAGAACGGTCGCGGCGATGGTCCCGGAAAACACGCCGATCGCATGGATGACACCGTCGGCGATCAGCTCGGCGCGGTCGTAGTGCCAGCCGACCGCGTCGGCCGCGGCATGGACGGAGGAGGATGCAAGCTGTTTCAGTTGGAAGACGGTCATGGCAATCCGCAAAGGCTTGAGACAATGCCCTTTCCTATGGGTCTTTCGGGACCGGCGCGTCGTTCAATCGGCTGATTTACCGACAAAGGCGGTGGAAGTATGAAGCTTGATTTTCCTCAGGCAATTGCCACTTTTGTGATTAGTCCTTTTTGCGTATGCGCCCCCGCCCGAGATCCCCGTTCATATGGCATTCAGTTTCCAGGATATGGTCGAAGAGGCGCGCCTGTCGGCCCGGGCGCTGCTCGACTATGGCGAGCACTTTTTCAACCCGACGTTGCGGCTCGGCGTCACCGGCCTGTCGCGGGCCGGCAAGACCGTGTTCATCACCGCGCTGATCCATGGCCTCACCCGCGGCGGCCGGTTTCCGGTGTTCGAGGCCTATGCCTCGGGCCGGATCGCCCGGGCAAATCTGGCGCCGCAGCCCGACGATGCCGTGCCGCGCTTTGCCTATGAGAGCCATCTGCGCGCGCTGATCGAGGAACGGCTTTGGCCGAAATCGACGGTCGACATCAGCGAGCTGCGCCTCGTCATCGACTACCAGCGCCAGAGCGGCGCGGACCGCACGCTGACGCTCGACATCGTCGACTATCCCGGCGAATGGCTGCTCGACCTGCCGCTGCTTCAGAAGAGCTATGAGCAATGGTCGGCCGAAAGCCTGGCGCTCTCGCGCGAGGCGCCGCGTGCGCATGTTGCCGCCGAATGGCACGCGCATCTTGCGACGCTCAAGCCCGAAGCGCGCGAGGACGAGCAGGCCACGCTGACCGCCGCAAAGCTGTTCACCGATTACTTGCGCGCCTGCCGCGACGAACGTTTCGCGATGAGCCTGTTGCCGCCCGGCCGCTTCCTGATGCCCGGCAATCTCGCAGGCTCGCCGGCACTGACCTTTGCGCCGCTCGACGTGCCCACTGGCGGCCAGGCGCCTGAGGGATCGCTGTGGGCGATGATGGTGCGACGCTACGAGGCCTACAAGGACGTGGTGGTGCGGCCGTTCTTCCGCGACCATTTCGCAAGGCTCGATCGCCAGATCGTGCTGGCCGATGCGCTCGCCGCATTCAACTCCGGGCCTGAGGCGCTGCACGATCTCGAAGCCGCGCTTGCCGGCATTCTCGATTGCTTCAACATCGGCCGCAGCACGATTCTCTCCAGCCTGTTCCGCCCTCGCATCGACCGCATCCTGTTCGCGGCGACCAAGGCGGACCATCTGCATCATTCCAGCCATGACCGGCTCGAGGCCGTACTGCGCCGCGCGGTGACGCGTGCCGTCGCGCGCGCGGAAACGACCGGCGCGGAGATCGACGTCGTGGCGCTCGCCGCTGTCCGGGCCACGCGCGAGGCGCAGGTCGCGCATGGCCGCGACAAATTGCCGTCGATCCTGGGAACGCCCGCTGCGGGCGAAAGCACCGGCGGCGAGTTTTTTGACGGCAACACGGAAGTGGCGACCTTTCCGGGCGATTTGCCTTTGGATCCCGAACCGCTGTTCAACGGCACCGATGCGTTCCGCGGGCTGTCGACGCAAGCCGCCGAGAAGAGCGACTTCCGTTTCCTGCGCTTCCGCCCGCCCAAGCTCGATCGCGAAGGAACGAACGAGCCGGCCCTGCCACACATCCGCCTCGACCGTGCCTTGCAGTTCCTGATCGGAGACAAGCTGTCATGAACGACCGATCCCAGCCGCGGCGGCCGGCGACGTTCCGGCTTGACGATCCCGGCGTCGTCGTCACCGAATCCGACGACACCAGCCGGCTTGGCCGCGCCACGATCCAGATCACGCCGGAGCCCGATCCATCGACGCTGCCGGTGCCGGTTCAAACCGCGCTTGCGGCGCGGCGCGGTTTTCCCTGGGGCACATTGTTCTGGTCCGGTCTCGCCGGGCTGACGCTGCTCGGCGTCGGGCTCGGCGTGGTCCATCTGATCGAAGATCTGTTTGCGCGCAGCGAGAGCCTCGGCTTCGTCGGCCTCGCCTTTGCTTTCGTCACCGCGCTCGCGCTCACGGTGGTGATCGGGCGCGAGGCGTATGGGCTGGCACGCCTGGCAACGATCGAGAAGCTGCATCAGCGCGCCGCCGAGGTCCTTGCCAGCGATGATCGCAAGGAAAGCCGCGTCATCGTTCAGGACCTGCTCAAGATCGCGCATCAGAACCCGCAGCTGGCGCGCGCCCGCGCCACGCTGGAGAGCCATACCGGCGAGATCATCGACGGCGCCGACATGATCCGGCTTGCCGAGCGCGAATTGATGTCGCCGCTGGATGCGGAGGCGAAGCGGCTGGTGTCGTCAGCCGCGCAAAAAGTCTCGATCGTCACAGCGGTGAGCCCACGCGCCGCGATCGACGTGATGTTCGTGTTCGTGGCCTCGCTACGTTTGATCCGCCAGCTCGCTTTTCTCTATGGCGGCCGGCCCGGCGCGCTCGGCATGATCCGCCTGCTCCGCCACGTCATCGCCCACCTCGCCATCACCGGCGGCATGGCCGCGAGCGACAGCCTGGTGCAGCAGATGCTCGGCCACGGGATCGCGGCAAAACTGTCGCAGCGGCTCGGTGAGGGAATCCTCAACGGGCTGTTGACCGCGCGGCTGGGACTTGCCGCCATCGACGTCACAAGGCCACTACCGTTCGCGGCGCTGCCACCGCCGAAGCTGTCGGACCTCGCGACGGATCTGTTGCGGAAGAAGGATGACGAGGAGTAGCAGCGCCGCTGCCCCTCTCCCCTTGTGGGAGAGGGTGGCTCGCCGCAAAGCGGCGAGACGGGTGAGGGGTATTTCTCCGCGATTCCAACTCTCACTTGAATTTGCGGAGAGATACCCCTCATCCGGCGCTTCGCGCCACCTTCTCCCACAAGGGGAGAAGGGAAGAGGTCGGAGCTTGCCGCGCTAGGCGAGCACACGCTTCTCGAAGTCCCCCGCCAGCACCTTCCACTGGAACAGCGGCGAGTCCTTCGGTGGTGACAGCTGCGGGGTCCAGCCGGTGAGCTTTTCAATCACATAGATGTCCGTCAGCACACCGCGCCAGCGGCGTTCGACCTGGCCGAGCTGCTCGCGCCTGGCGGGGATCGAATCCCACACCGGTGCACGATCGTCCGGCTCACGCCCGACATAGATGCCGGCGTGGCCCTTGATCCGGTCGATGCCGGGATCGCCGAAATCCTGGAAACGGCCGCGCTCGTTGAGCTCGATCACGGGCACGCGGCCTCGGAACAGCCAGCGCATCATGGCAAAGGTGCGGTAGTCCGTGGTCGCGATCCACGTCGCGCCGGTCTCGTCGAGCGCAGCCTGCGCGCGCGCCGCGACCTGCTCGTAGCCCGCTTCGGCACCAATCGGATCGATCTTGCCGAGCAGATTCCAGGGCGCGGCGACATAATAGAGGAACACGATGACGACGAAGGCGATGCCCGAGACGACCGCAGTTCTGACCCAGAACAGGCTCGACCGGATCAGCCACGCCGACCAGTTTTCGCGCGACAGCATGACGAGGTTCACCGCTGCAGCGGCAAAGCCGACTGGCCACATGAACATCGGCCAGGTGTCGCCGACCCTGAGCGTCAGCGACTTGAAGAGGAAATAGGCAAACGGCACCAGCACCGCGGTCGACAGCAAAATCGCGACCGGCTCACGCGCGCGATAACCGCGCCATGCCGTCATCACAAGGCCCCACAGCACCACCGGCAGCATCACGAAGCCGACGAGACCGAACTGCAGGCCGATATAGTCGCCGACGGTGCGCCATGAGATGCCGTAATTGGCGGTGGCGCGCACGCCCTGGAAACGGAACGAGGCCCAGTCGTGCTGCGCGTTCCAGATCAGCACCGGCGAGAACATGGCGATCGCGACCAGCACCGCGAGGTAAGGATACGGACTGCGCAACCAGCGCCCGCGCCAATCCGGCACCAGCAGAAATGCGGCCACCGCTGGCACGAACATGATCGCGGTGAATTTCGACAGCATCGCCAACCCCGCGAACAGTCCCGCCGCGAGCCACCAGCGGCCGTCGCCGCTCTGCGCAAGCCGCACCAGCGACCACACCATCGCCACCGCAAACGGGATCATGGCGACATCGGGCGCGACCTTGGCCATCAGCAGGCCGTAATAGAGCGCGGCCTCCGGCATCAGCACCGCGAACATCACCGCGCGAGCGTCATGGGTGAGGCGGCGGACGATGTCGGCGAGCAGCAGTTGCGTCACCAGCATTGCGACGATGCCGCCGAAGCGCACGCCGAGCGGGGTGTCGCCGAAGATCGCGGTACCGAAGCGGATCAGCCAGGCGATCATGGGGGGATGATCGAGGAAGCTCAGCGCCGCTTCCTTGGACCACGTCCAGTAATAGGCCTCGTCGGTGCGCAGCTCGATCGTGGAGGCGTAGACGATGCGCAACAGCGTCATCGCGGCAATGACGAGCGCGGCCATGACGAGAAGGCGGCGCGCGGCGCTGCCGGGGGGCGTGGTGATATCGGGAGCTGTCGTCACGGCGGCGCTTTTCGCCAACCTGGGAGGGGGAGTCAATGCGGGGCCGTCATCCCTTGGGGGGCCGCAGATGCCCACCCTACGGTTTTGTAACCTTGTCGGGCATGTGATCGCCGAACCTGTCCACCCCTGGAATTAAACGCTAGGCTGGCTGTTCTCCTTGATGAACTGATACAACCGAATCATGGCCACCGCTCCCCTCCACATGCCCGAACTCGTCCGCGCTGCCAGCGTGCGGCAGGTGCGGCTGGTCTGCGGAATCATCCTGTTCGCTTACGTGGTCAGCCATTTCCTCAACCACGCGCTCGGCAACATCTCGGTCGATGCCATGGAGATCGGGGTCTATTATCATACGACGTTCTGGCGGTTCCTCCCCGTCGCAATCGTGTTCTACACCGCCGCGCTCACGCACATGGGGCTCGGTGTCTACGCGCTGTATCAGCGCCGGCAGTTCCGCTGGCGGACCATCGAGCCGCTCCAGCTCGTGCTGGGATTGAGCATCCCAGCGCTCGTCATGGCGCATGTGATCGGCGTGCGGCTCGGCCAGACACTGTACGGTCATCAGAAGCTCTATCCGCAGGAACTCTATCTGTTCTTCGTCGCGTCGAACCGCATCTGGCCGATGACGATCCTGCTGATCGTCGCCTGGGTCCATGGCTGCATCGGCATCTATTTCTGGCTTCGCCTCAAACCGTTCTTCGCGCGCGCGGCGCCTTATCTGCTCGCAGCCGCCGTGCTGATCCCGACCCTGGCGCTGCTCGGCGTCTACCAGGGCGGCCGCAGCGTCGAAATCGAGGCCGACGACGGGGAATGGCGCACGCACAACCTCACCCGCCGCCAGCTCGGCACCACCGCGGAAGCCGCGACGCTCGACCGCATCACCGGTGGCCTCACCGCTGGCTATCTCGGACTGCTGGGGCTGGCGCTGGCAGCGCGCGGCGTGCGCGCCTGGCGCGAACGGCGCGGCGGCATGATCGCGCTGTCCTACGGCAACGGCAAGACGGTGCGCGTGCCCAAAGGCCTCTCCGTGCTGGAAGCGAGCCTGCGTCACAATTTGCCGCATGCCAGCGTCTGCGGCGGCCGCGCCCGCTGCTCGACCTGCCGCATCCGCATCATCGGCGATCATGGCGCCCTGCCCGAGCCGTCGCAGCGCGAGGCCTTCGTGCTCGCCCGCGTCGGCACCGCCGATCCTTCGATCCGGCTTGCGTGCCAGCTGCGGCCGGACTCCGACCTATCCTTCTTCCAGCTCTTCACGCCCCACACGCATGCGGCGGACGGGCAGGCCTCGACATCCACCAGAATCGGCCAGGAGCGCTACCTTGTCAGCCTGTTCGTGGACATGCGCGGCTCGACGCAGCTCGCCGAGAAGCGGCTGCCGTTCGACACCGTCTTCATCGTCAACCGCTTCCTCGGCGCGGTCTCGCAGGCCGTGATCGAAAATGGCGGCCAGCCGAACCAGTTCGTCGGCGACGGCATGCTGGCGCTGTTCGGCCTGTCGGCCGATCCGCAGGAAGCCTGCCGGCAGGCGCTGAAGGCGGCCAGCAGCATCGGTACGCATATCGACGAGCTCAACGAGCTCCTGAGCCATGATCTGCGCCAGCCGATCCGCTTCGGCATCGGCATCCACGGCGGCGAGGTCATCATCGGCGACATTGGCTATCGCGATCACATCGTCTTCACGGCGCTCGGCGATGCCGTCAACGTCGCCGCCCGCCTGCAGGACATGACCAAGACGCTGGCTTGCGAAGCCGTCGTCTCGGAGGAAGTGCGCCGCACCGCCGGCCTTGCCGACGACGTGCTGCCGCAGCAGGAGGTCGCAATCCGCGGCCGCGACGAGCCGATGGCGGTGCGCGTGGTTGCGGATACGAGAAAGCTGTCGGGACTGGTCGATCGCGGGGCACGCGTCGCGGCGTAAGCCGGGCGAGAGGTGCGCCCCCTCTCCCGCCTGCGGGAGAGGGTTGGGGAGAGGGTGTCTCCGCGAAGGGACAATCCCCAAGAGGAGAAAGCCCTCACCCGGCGCTACGCGCCGACCTCTCCCGCATGCGGGAGAGGTGCACCGAGGCCGCGGCGACGGCTCGGCTCAATCTCGTTACAAACGTAACACCGGCTTGTTGCAACGCAGCGGCATGGGCTTGCTGCGAAAGCACGAATTGACTTCATCCAAATGGTTGAGACACATGGACGGAGGATCGCGGTGATGACCGCGGTCCAACGAAAAGCTCCGGGAGGAGACCACATGTTCGATCGACGCGACCTGCTCAAAGGAGCGGGCGTTGCCGCGCTTGCGGCCACACTGAATTCGACCAAGGCACTGGCACTCGACACCGTCACGCTTCCCTTCGCCAATGGCGAACGGCCGCTGGTGAAATATCCGCAGAAGCGGCCGATGATCGGGCTCACCAGCCGGCCGCCACAGCTCGAGACGCCGTTTGCGATCTTCAACGACGGCCCGCTCACGCCGAACAACGCGTTCTTCGTGCGCTACCACCTCTCCGACCTGCCCTACAATCTCGACCCCGACACGTTCACGCTGGAGGTCAAGGGCAAGGTCGACAAGCCGCTCAAACTATCGCTGAAGGACATCAGGAAGATGAAGGCGACGGAGATCGTCGCCGTCAACCAGTGCTCGGGCAACAGCCGCGGCCTCGTCGAACCGCGCGTTGCCGGCGGCCAGCTTGCCAACGGCGCGATGGGCTGCGCACGCTGGCGCGGCGTGCCGCTGAAGACCGTGCTGGAGATGGCAGGCGTGCAGGCCGGTGCGAAGCAGGTGACGTTCGGCGGCATGGACGGCCCGGTGAGCGACAAGACGCCCGACTTCGTCAAGGCGCTCGATCTCGATCACGCCACCGACGGCGAGGTGATGCTGGCCTATGGCATGAACGGCGAGGATTTGCCGTTCCTCAACGGCTTTCCGCTGCGCCTGGTCGTGCCAGGCTATTACGGCACCTACTGGCTCAAGCACCTCAACGAGATCACCGTCATCGACAGCGTCTATGACGGCTTCTGGATGAAGTCGGCCTATCGCATCCCCGATACGCCCAACAACACGGTCGAGCCGGGCACCGCGCCGAAGGCGACGATCCCGATCAACCGCTTCACCATCCGCTCCTTCATCACCAGCGTGCCCGACGGCGCCAAGCTGAAAGCGGGACGCACGACATTGCGCGGCATCGCTTTCGACGGCGGCAAGGGCATCAAGGACGTCCAGGTCTCCACCGATGGCGGCAAGACCTGGACCAGCGCCAATCTCGGCAAGGATCTCGGCAAATACGCGTTCCGCGAATGGAAGCTGCCGCTGAAGCTCGCGGCCGGCTCCTACGAGCTGAAGGTGCGCGCCACCGGCAATGGCGGCGAGACGCAGCCGGATACGCCACGCTGGAACCCGGCGGGTTATCTGCGCAACGTCGTCGAAACCGTCCGCGTCAGCGTGGCCTGAGGGAGAATGATCATGCAGCGCACCGTTCTCCTCGCCGTCTCACTCGCCTTCGCCACCGTCGTGGGTTCAGCCCTTGCAGCGCCGGTCAATTACAAGACGCCCGATGAGGTCGCCGCGTTCAAGCCCGGGCCCAATCTCGAGGTGGTGCAGGGCAATTGCAGCGCCTGCCACTCGGCCGACTACATCAACACGCAGCCGCCGATGAAGGACAAGAAGGGCTTCTGGCAGGCCGAGGTGACCAAGATGATCAAGGTCTACGGCGCGCCGATCGACGATGCCGATGTCGGCAAGATCGTCGATTATCTGGCCACGACGTATTGACGACGTGCGGGCCAATTGACCGCGAAACGGGCAAAACCGGTAAAAACGCCGCGAAGTTGAGCGGAATTCGGCGAAAGGCTGATGTGGTTTGAGCTACCAAGCCTGCCACAATCCGCGTATCCTGTTAGGACCGAACCGGCCGGTTGGCGGGGACTGGCGGTTCGAGATCTTGGAGGAAGACCCGCGGAGAAGTCGTGATGGCTAAAGGTACGGTCAAGTGGTTCAACCCGACGAAGGGTTATGGATTTATCCAGCCTGCGTCGGGGGGCAAGGATGTGTTCGTGCATATCTCGGCAGTGCAGAAGGCCGGTCTGTCCACCCTCAACGAGGGACAGACGGTTGAATACGAAGAGATCGCAAACCGGGGCAAGACTTCCGCAGAAAACCTCAAAGTATAAGCCCGCCAGCGTTTCGCTGCCTCCCGGATCATCTCCGGGAGCGAGGCCAAGAAAATTTAGAAGACGGCCAGTGCATTCGACGACAGGCGTTGCGACTGCACACGGATAGCTATTTTTCCCGCGAAGACCGCTCGTTCAACGCCACAGCAATGACAATCGCGACGGCACTTCCCTAGCCCACCGGCAACGGTGCGTCGCGCTTGATCTCCTCCATCACCGCATAGGTCCGCGTCTCGCGCACGCCCGGCATCGACAGCAGGGTCTCGCCGAGGAAGCGCCGATACGCCGTCATGTCGGCAAGCCGCGCCTTCACAAGATAGTCGAAGCCGCCGGCAACCATGTGACACTCCAGCACTTCAGGCGCGAGTTTCACCGCGCGCGCGAAGCGCTCGAAATTGTCGGGCGTGGTCTTGTCGAGCAGCACCTCGACAAACACCAGAAGACCGAGGCCAAGCCGGTGCGGATTGAGCCGCGCGCCGTAGCCTTCGACGAAGCCCTCGCGCTGCAACCGCTTCAGCCGCTCGCCGATCGACGTCGGCGACAGACCGATGCGTTCGGCGAGTTCGACATTGGCGATTCGCCCATCCTCCTGCAAAATCGAGAGGATTCTCCGGTCGATCCGATCGAGTTCCATATTTTACTTGGCCAAATTGATCTCTGCCTTCATTTTCTAAGGCAAATTTGCTAAATTGTCTATCGAACTACGGTACCGCGGGATTTATCCTGAGTTTCGATCACAGGACACGCCATGCCGAACATTCCGCCTCCCTTCACCGCCCTCTACGCACCCGATGATGCCGAGATCGCTGCGCGGCTCCTGCCGGCTTCGCATCTGGCTCCCGCACAGGAGGCACGGATCGACCGCACCGCAACGCGGCTGATCGAGGCGATCCGCAAGCGCGACGATCGGTTCGGTGGGGTCGAGGACATGCTGCGGGAGTTCGCGCTCTCGACCAAGGAAGGGCTGGCGTTGATGGTGCTGGCCGAAGCGCTGCTGCGCGTGCCTGATGCCCGCACCGCCGACCAGTTCATCGAGGACAAGCTCGGCGAGGGCGACTTCATCCGTCACGAGACCAAGTCCACGGCCTTCCTGGTCAACGCCTCGGCCTGGGCGCTCGGCCTGTCGGCGCGGGTGATCCAGCCTGGCGAGACGCCCGACGGCACCATCGGCCGCCTGGTGAAGCGGCTCGGCGCGCCGGCGGTGCGCACCGCCACTCGCCAGGCGATGCGGCTGATGGGCAATCATTTCGTGCTGGGCGAGACCATCGAGCAGGCGCTCGAGCGGGGGAAACCGCGCTCCGGCCAGAAAACGCGCTACTCCTTCGACATGCTCGGCGAAGGCGCGCGTACGGCCGCCGATGCCAAGCGCTATTTCGACGCCTATGCGAGCGCGATTCTGACGATCGGCAAGGCCGCAGGCAACCATCCCCTGCCCGACCGGCCCGGCATCTCCGTCAAGCTCTCGGCGCTGCATCCGCGCTTCGAGGCGATCAGCCGCGAGCGTGTGATGCGTGAACTGGTGCCGCTGCTGCTGGACCTCGCGCAGCGCGCCAAGGCGCATGATCTCAACTTCACCATCGATGCCGAGGAGGCCGACCGGCTGGAGCTGTCGCTCGACGTGATCGCGGCGACGCTCGCCGATGCCTCGCTCAAAGGCTGGGACGGATTTGGGCTTGCGATCCAGGCCTATCAGAAGCGCGCCGGCGCGGTGATCGACTATGTCGATGCGCTGGCGCGAGCGCATGACCGCAAGCTGATGGTGCGACTGGTCAAGGGCGCCTATTGGGACACCGAGATCAAGCGCGCGCAGGAGCGCGGGCTCGACGGCTATCCCGTGTTCACCCGCAAGGCGATGACGGATCTGAACTACGTCGCCTGCGCGGCAAAACTGCTCGCCTTGCGGCCGCGCATCTTCCCGCAATTCGCAACCCATAATGCGCTGACGGTCGCCACCGTGCTGGAAATGGCGGGGGACAATAGCGGTTTCGAATTCCAGCGCCTGCATGGCATGGGCGAAGCGCTCTACGAGCAGCTCGCCAAGGATCATCCTGATATCGCCTACCGCACCTATGCGCCGGTCGGCAGCCATCGCGATTTGCTTGCCTATCTGGTGCGGCGTCTGCTGGAGAACGGCGCCAACTCTTCCTTCGTGGCGCAGGCCGCCGATTATCGCGTGCCTGTTACGGCGCTGCTGCAGCGTCCGGCGGATGCCATTGTCCGGCCGCAACAAGCGGCCCATCCCAAGATGCCGCTACCGGGCGATCTGTTCGGGCCGGAACGGCGCAATTCGCGCGGCGTCGAATTCGGCGCGCGCGCCGCGCTCGATCAGTTGCTGACCGACGTCAGGGCCGGGGCGGCTGACCTCAAGCCGATCACCGAAGCAATGCCGGATCAGGCCAATGCAGCAATCGCTGCGGCACGCGCGGGCTTTGCCGCCTGGAGCCGGACGCCTGCAGCGGTGCGCGCGGCGGCGCTGGAGCAGGCCGCGCATCTCCTGGAGAGCCGCAGCGCCCGTTTCATCGCGCTCTTGCAGCGCGAGGGCGGCAAGACACTCGACGATGCCTTGTCGGAGCTGCGCGAGGCCGCCGACTTCTGCCGCTACTATGCCGCGCAGGGCCGAAAATTGTTCGGCGGCGAGACGGCGATGCCCGGCCCGACCGGCGAGAGCAACGCGCTCGCCATGCGCGGCCGCGGCGTGTTCGCAGCGATCTCGCCGTGGAATTTTCCGCTGGCGATCTTCCTCGGCCAGGTCACGGCGGCGCTGATGGCCGGCAACAGCGTGGTGGCCAAGCCTGCCGAGCAGACCCCGCGCATCGCGCGCGAGGCCGTGGCCCTGCTGCACGAGGCCGGTATCCCAAAGAGCGCGCTGCATCTGGTCACCGGCGACGGAAGCATCGGCGCGGTCCTGACCGCGCACCGGGATATCGCCGGTGTCGTCTTCACCGGCTCGACCGAGGTCGCGCGGGCGATCAACCGGACGCTCGCCGCCAAGGACGGGCCGATCGTGCCGCTGATCGCGGAGACCGGCGGCATCAACGCCATGATCGCGGATGCCACCGCGCTGCCCGAGCAGGTCGCCGACGACGTCGTGACCTCCGCGTTCCGTTCCGCCGGCCAGCGCTGCTCGGCGCTGCGGCTCCTGTTCGTGCAGGAGGACGTCGCCGAGCGCATGATCGAGATGATCGCGGGCGCAGCGCGGGAGCTGAAGATCGGTGATGCAAACGATGTCGCGACCCATGTCGGCCCGGTGATCGATCAGGAGGCCAAGCAGCGCCTCGATGCGCATATCGTGCGGATGAAGAGCGAGGCGCGGCTGCACTTTGCCGGCTCCGCGCCGCAGGGCTGTTTCGTCGCGCCCCACATTTTCGAGCTCAAGGACGCAGGCCAGCTCACCGAGGAAGTCTTCGGGCCGATCCTCCATGTCGTGCGCTACCGTGCCGAGAATCTCGAACGCGTGCTGCAAGCGATCGAGCGCACCGGCTACGGCCTCACGCTCGGCGTCCACTCCCGCATCGACGACACCGTCGAGGCCATCATCGACCGGGTCCAGGTCGGCAACATCTACGTCAACCGTAACATGATCGGCGCCGTGGTCGGCGTGCAGCCATTCGGCGGCAACGGCCTGTCCGGAACCGGCCCCAAGGCCGGCGGCCCGCATTATCTCGCGCGGTTTGCGACCGAGCAGACCGTGACGATCAACACAGCCGCAGCCGGCGGCAACGCCGCCTTGCTTGCGGGAGAGGAGTGAAGCCCTGCGCCTGGTGCCGTTGCATCCCGGCAAAACATCGGTCTAATGCTTCCATGATCTGGCCCGCGCCAATTCCAGCGCGCGGAAACAACAAGACCAAGGGAGCGACGCCGCGATGGAAAAGGGCATTTTTGCAGGGCTCAAGGTTCTGGACTGCGCGAGCTTCATCGCCGCCCCTGCCGCTGCGACCGTGCTGTCGGATTTCGGCGCCGACGTCGTCAAGATCGAGCCGCCCGGCGCCGGCGACCCCTACCGCAATCTGCCCAACATTCCAGGCTATCCGAGCAGCGAGCACAATTTCGCCTGGCTGCTGGAGGCCCGCAACAAGAAGAGCATCGCGCTCGACCTCGCAAAGCCGGAGGCGCAGGCCGTGCTCTACAAGCTGGTCGAGGAGGCCGACGTCTTCATCACCAACATGCCGCCGCCGGTGCGCGCCAAGCTCGGCATCACCTATGACCATCTCGCCCATCTCAACGACCGGCTGATCTACGCCTCGTTCACCGGTTATGGCGAAAAGGGCGAGGAGGCCAACAAGCCCGGCTTCGACAGCAACGCCTATTGGGCGCGCTCCGGCCTGATGGACCTCGTCCGCGCCGACACTGACACGACGCCGGCCCGCTCGGTCGCCGGCATGGGCGACCATCCCTGCGCCATGGCGTTCTATGGCGCCATCGTCACCGCGTTGTATCAGCGCGAGAAGACCGGCAAGGGCTCGCATGTCGCCTCCAATCTGATGGCGAACGGCGTGTGGGCGGCGAGCGTGCTGGCGCAGGCCAAGCTCTGCGGCGCCAAGTTCGCCGAGCGGCGCCCGCGCGAGCGCGCGCTGAACGCGGTCGCCAATCACTATCAGTGCAAGGACGGCCGCTGGCTGATCCTGTCGCTGCTCAGCGAGGAGAAGCAGTTTCCGACGCTGGCCAAGTGCCTGGGACGCGAAGACCTCATCACCGATCCGCGCTTCGCCACCAAACCCGACCGCCACGCCCGCTCGGTCGAGCTGATCAAGATTTTCGACGAGACCTTCGCGACCAGGGATCTCGCCGAATGGCGAAAAATCCTCGACGGCAACGGCCTCGTATTCGGCATCGTCGGCATTCTCGACGACATCCCGAACGACAAGCAGATGCTCGACAACGAGGTGCTGGTGCCGTTCGAGAACGACACCATGCTGACCATCTCCAGCCCGATCTGGATCGACGGCGCCAGGAAGGTGCAGCCACGCAAACCGCCCGGCGTCGGCGAGCACAGTGACGAGATTTTGCGCGGGGCGGGATACGACGAGCAGGCGATCAAGCAGCTGCGGGGGTCGGGGGCTGTGGGGTAAGGCGGCGCCACACATTCCGTCATTGCGAGGAACGAAGCGACGAAGCAATCCAGAATCCCACCGCGGATGCATTTCTGGATTGCTTCGCTGCGCTCGCAATGACGATGTCGAACGATCTCGCTATAACCTCACGTCTGCATCCCGCCGCGTGAGGTCCCATGCCCAGCTACCGCCTGCACTACTTCCCCGAATCCGGCAACAGCTACAAGCTGGCGCTGATGCTGACGCTTTGCGGCGAGACGTTCGAGCCGGTGTGGACCGACTTTGGCCGCGGCGTCACGCGCACGGCGGAGTGGCGCAAGGCCGTCAACGAGATGGGCGAGATTCCCGTGCTCGAGGTCGACGGCGTGAAGATGACGCAGACCGCGCCGCTCCTGCTCAAGCTCGCCGATCAGTACGGCCGTTTCGGCGCCGAGACGGCGGAGGAAAACTTCGAGCTGCTGCGCTGGCTGTTCTGGGACAACCACAAGCTCACCGGCTACATGGCGACCTACCGCTTCATGCGCGCCTTCACCGAGAAGAACGATCCGCAGGTGCTGAAGCATTTCCGCCGGCGGCTCGAGGACTTCCTCGGCATTCTCGACGGCCATCTGCAGCACAATACCTTCGCGATCGGTGCCGAGCCGACGGTCGCCGACATCTCGATGATGGCTTATCTGCACTACCCGAGCGACGAGCACGGTTTTGATTTCGCGGTGAGCCATCCCGCCATCCACGCCTGGCTCGGCCGCATGGCCGCACTGCCCGGCTGGAAACCGGCCTATGAGCTGCTGCCGGGACAGCGGATGACGAACTACACGAAGTGAGAGCGCCGCTACCGCAGCGCCAGCCAGCCGAGCGTGAACAGGATCCCGCCGACGATCACCACGACCGCAACTGCCCAGGTGCTGACGCGAACGCTGCCGGCGACCTGCTTGGCTTCCTCATTGCGCGCAATCTCGAGATTGCGCTCCTTGTTGGCGTCGCTTGTATCCGTCATGGGTCATCCAAATCGGTTTTCTTGCTAACGCGTCTTGATGAAGCACATGCCGATGCGGCGCGAGGCCGCGGCAGCCTGACAGGCGAGACCTTTAGCACAGCTCCATGACATGAAACTCCTGTCGCCCGATTCCGATCCCGCATCCTGCAAAGAACAATGCGCGCCCCAGCCGTCCTGATATTCGGTGCCGACGAGCTCCCGGCTGCCGCGGGTCTGCGGCCGGCTGGCAAATCCGCGTGAGAAATCAGGGCGTTTGCCCGCGGCGAACGCGGTCAGGATGTCGCGGCGACGGACCTGGTCGCCGACAAAATGCGGCGAGGCCGGCACGATGGTGGAATTGGACGGCTTGTCCGCCAGCCAATCCACGCCCGGAAAATGGAAGCCGCCGATGCCGCGGGTCTGGTGGCAGCCGGCGCAGGTGACGTCGTTGAGACGGCGCTGGAAGCCCGCCACCGAGCGGATGTTCTGCATGTCCCCGCGCGCAGCCGCCTGCTTCAGCGCACCGACCACGTCGTTGTCGGTGAAGACGGGATCGCCCTTGCCTTCTCCCTGCATCATGCCGAATTCCGGCTGCAAGGCCGAAGCATCGAGGCCCGCCGGCGTCGGCACCACCGCGGCCTTGGCCAGAAATTTCTCGGGGATCAGTACCGTGCCGCGATCGAACTCGCGCAGATGCTCGGGCGCGAGCAGCCAGTCCCTAAAATCGTGCCGGAGATCATTGTCGGCAATGATCCTGTGACGATCGATCTGGTTCTCCAGCGTCGATTCCTCGAACGTCTTTGTGGCGGCGTCGTACTTGAACACCTTGAGCAGATAGTCCGAACGGAAATCGTGCAGCGCCGATTTCGGCGCAATGGAGATCTGGATATTGGTCTCGATGCGGTCGAGCATCGCATCGTATGGGAAGAAGCCACCACCGATCAGCCCCTGCCAGTCGCCATTGCCAAGCCAGCGCCGCGCGACCTCGGCGCAAGTGACGGGCTGGCCGCTGGCATCCATCTGCCGCGCATCGCGCGCCTTCATCACCAGGTTGAACGTCATCGGCAGGCGCGTCGCCGTCTTGGCTCCATCCGGACCGACGTCGAAGCGCGCCAACCGGTAGATCAGCCGGATCTCGCCGCAGGACTCTTCCGAGACATAGGCCCGGTCCATGCGGTTGACGATGCCGGTCAGGACGAAACGCGTCTTGGGGGATTTAAGATTGGCCCGGTCGAACAACTGCAGGTCAAAACCTTCGCCGACGCCGATGGTCTCCGTCGGCCATGTCGCCTTCTGCTGCGCGACATAGCGATCGAACTCCGCATCGATCGCCGGCGGAATTGGCGCAAGCTGCGGCAGCGAGGAGAACAGCAGATCGGTCGTGAGCGGAAAGTTCGCGTTGCGCTCCGGCCAAAGCAGCCGCGAGATCGTCAGCACATCGTTCTGGTCGAGCTTGCGCAGGACATCGGGATCGGTGATCGCGGTGCCGCGCGTCAGCTGCGCGTTCTCCGCGGCGAAAAGCGACGTGACGCCGCCGATGAATACGACGACAGCAAGGAGAATTCGCAACACGCGGCTCATGCCTGAGGTAACACCGCGCGGGGATATCTATTCAAGCAAAAAGGCGCTTCACATGGTGGTGAAGCGCCTCTTCGAAAGTCGAATGTCGACAGCTCAGCGCCCGACGATCAAACCCTTGCTGGTGACGACGACCATGCGGCCGTCCTGGCGGCGGATCGCATCGACGCGACCGACCCCGGGGATGGGGTCGCCGGGATAAACTTCGTAGAGGCCGTCACGGCCCTCGATCAGCGCACCGCCATTGGCGGCGCTACGCAGCCTCCAGCCCTCGATTGTCGGCAGACGGCCGACCTCGGTCCTGGGCGCGGCGGGTGCCGGAGCCGGTGCGGCGGCAGCGGTCGCAACCTGGGCCGGTGCGATCGAGCCGGTGGTCTCCTTGGGCGCCGCGGCGGCGGCCTGCGCAGGGGCAGCCGGCGGGGTGGCGCGGAGCTTGTCCACGGTCTCGGACAGTTTTGCGATCTTGGCCATCGGCTCGGCTTGCGCCTTCTCGAGCTTGTCGAGACGGTCGTTGGTCCGGTTGAACTGGCCAAGGCCGGTCTTGGAGGTGTGCTCGACATTCGCCTTCAGCGCGACGACATCGGCATCGATCCGGGCGACAGAAGCATCCAGTGCGCTGGTGTCAGCGACCTGCGCCGGCGCGGGCGCCGCGAAGTGCATCATCCCGGCGGTCGCCAGCGCGCCGCTGATGGCGCCGACGCTGGCGGCGATCGCCACCACGGCGGCCATCGCCGACAGGCGGCGCTTGCCACCGGTCTCGCGCGGCTCGTCCGTCTTCACGTGCGGGGCAAACTCTTCGCGGTCCCAGGAGCGCTCTGACGGTGCCATGACGATGAGCTTGCCGGGCTTCGGCTCGGGCTTGGTCTCGGCTTTGGGCTCAACCTTGGCCTCGATCTTTGGCGGCTCGACCTTGACCGGATCGGGCTTGGGCGGCGCCTCGTGGTCGGGGGCGATCGAGGGAGCCTCGATCCCGGCAGCCTCGACGGCCTGCGGCGCGGTCGCGGCGGCGTCGACGACGCTCGTCTGTTCACCGGTCTCTTGGGCAGCCTGCTCAGCCATTGGTTCGCTCACGGCTCAAATACTCCAGTCTGGATTGACCTTTTGGTAACTTTCATTGCTTGCGAAATCCTTACCTCGGGACCCGCTTACCGAAATTTTAGGAAGTCATCCGGGGCCGAATTGGGCCGGGAAAGTGGAACCGGTGTGGCGGGCGTGAAACAAATTGTAATCGGGGGAAGATGAACGGCGGAGCAACGGGCCCGGCAAACCGGTTGTTTGCCTGTGACGGCTCACCGGCTAACATGGCCCATCCCGTCAGCCAGAAGGCCAGGGAGTGCCATGACGATCGAGAAATGCATCAACGTGTTTGGTGTCGATGACGTCATCTTCGAGGAGGGCTCGACCGGCCGCGAGCTGTTCGTCGTGCTCGACGGCGAGGTCGAGATCGCCAAGATGAACGGCACCAGCAAGACCAGCATCATCAAGCTCGGCAAGGGCGAGTTCTTCGGCGAGATGGCCGTGATCGACGGCTCGGCGCGCTCGGCGACCGCGATCGCCTCAGTACCGAACACGAAGGTGATGCGGATCAACCACGCCCGCTTCGTCTACCTCGTCAGCCAGCAGCCGGCGTTCGCGCTGATGGTGATGGATGCGCTTTCGAAACGATTGCGCGCGTCCAACGCCGTCACCTACCGGGCGGCGCAATCATGAGCGACCGCAAGCCGACGGCCTTTCCGGTGCTGATGAAGAACGACATCTGCTCGCTGATCCAGGCGACGGACGACGTCTACCAGATCCGCTTCACCAACCGCGCCGCCAACGCCTATCTCGTGCGCGGCTCGGCACGCACCATCCTGATCGATGTCGGGCTGTCCTCGAACTATCCGGCGATGGTCGAGTGCCTCACCTTCGCCGGCTGTCCGCCGGAAAAGATCGACATGGTGGTGCTGAGCCACGAGCATCTCGATCATATCGGCGCCGCCTGGCACTTCAACGAGCGCCGCACCTTCGTCGCCGCCCATCGCCTCGCTGCCAACAAGATCATGCTGCGCGACGATTTCTCGATGCTGCGCAAGATGTTCAACGAGCCGAACGTTCCAATCAACATCGACATCTGGCTCGAGGAAGGCAATCTGATCGACCTCGGCAATTTCCGTCTCAACGTGATGTACACGCCGGGCCACACCTCGGCCTGCATCACGCTGTTCGACCAGGACAAGGGCCTGCTGTTCGCCGCCGACACCTTGATGCCCGGCGGCGTGATGGGCGGCGTGTTCGGCTCGGGCAGCATCTCCGACTACATCCAGTCGCTGGAGCGGCTGAAGGGACTGGATTCAAAGATCTTGCTATCCGGCCATGGACGGCTGTCCGACACGCCGCAAGAGGACGTCCGCATCGCGATCGCGCGGTCGCATGGCCTGCTGGAGGACACCGCGCAATTGTTCGACGCGCTGGACGCGCGCTCGAATTTCGAGCCGATCATGCAGTCGGTGCGGGATTTGAACAAGCTGGATGATTGAAGGGCTGAGCACCACCGCCAGCCCCGTCATTGCGAGGAGCCCTTGCGACGAAGCAATCCAGACTGTCTCCGCGGAGGGATTCTGGATTGCTTCGCTGCGCTCGCAATGACGGAGTGGGCGGCTCCAGCGAGGCTACATCACCACTGGCGCATCCGGCAGCTCGTTGCGATGCGGACCGCCCGGCGGAAAGTGCCTCGCAAGTTCGCCCGACACCGCCGCGATGCCGCGGATCACGCCGTGCTCGAACTGGCCCGATCTGAACTCCGCCTCCATGGCGCGGCAGATGGTTTCCCATCCCGCAGCACCCACCTTCGCGTCGATACCGCGGTCGGCGATGATCTCGACATCGCGGTCGGCGAGCAGGAGATAGATCAGGACGCCGTTGTTGTGTGCGGTGTCCCAGATCCGCAGTTGCGAGAACACGTCGAGCGCGCGCTCGCGCGCCGGCTGGTTGCGGAACAGCGGGCCGCCGTCGAGCGCGCCTTCGACGACGAAGCGGATTTGGCCGGAATGCGTGGCCTCGCCCTGACGGATGGCCTGCTCGATGCGGGCCAGCACGGCTTGCGGAAACACCCGCTTGGCACGCCAATGATGTTGCAGGAGATGCCGGGTGATGCGTTTGAGGCTCATGATTACCAGCTCCCCGAGGCGCCACCGCCACCAAAGCTGCCACCACCGCCGCTGAAGCTGCCGCTGGACGACGAGCCGCTGCTCCAGCCGCCGGACGAGGAGCCGCTCGACCACGAGCCGCCACGCGATCGTCCCGTCGACGCCGGGAAGAGATCGGCGATGAAGGACAGGACAAAGCCGATGATCCCGGCGAGCAAGGCAATCCCGCCCGATCCGATCAAGAGCAGCGCCAGCACGGCGATCAGGCCGCCGGTCGCGGCCGAGCCCAGCAACCGTCCGAGCAGCGTGCGCAGGAAGCCGCCGATGACGAGCGAGCCGAACAGCGTGACCGGGAGAAGCGGGCCGATGTCGTCCAGATTGCCAAAATTCACGCTGCGCGAGGGAACCGGCAGCGGCTCGCCATCGATGATGCGGATCATCCGGTCGGCGCCGGCGGAAATGCCGCCGGCGAAATCGCCGTCCCTGAATTTCGGCGTGATGACCTCGTCGATGATGCGCCGCGAGGTGACGTCGGTGAGTGCGCCTTCGAGGCCGTAGCCGACCTCGATGCGCAAATGCCGGTCGTTCTTGGCCACGACGAGGATCGCGCCGTCATCGACCTTCTTGCGGCCGACCTTCCAGGCCTCCGCGACGCGGATCGAGAATTGCTCGATCGTCTCCGGATCCGTCGTCGGCACGATCAGGACGGCGATCTGGCTGCCCTTGCGCGTCTCGAAGTCGCGCAGCTTTTGCGTCAGCGAAGCGATATCGCCGCTGGAGAGCGTGCCGGTCTGGTCGACGACACGGCCGGTGAGCTGCGGGACGGCGACGTCGGCGAAGGCTGGGAAGGCGAAGGCGAGGAGGAGTGCGAATACGGCTACCACTCGCCACGCCCCCGCTGTCATCGCCCGGCTCGACCGGGCGATCCAGTATTCCAGAGACGCCAGAGGACCACGGTGAAGCCGCGGCGTACTGGATTCCCCGCTTACGCGGGGAATGACGGCGGTGGGCGGGGCGAAGCGCATTCGCAAAACGGCGCGCACCTACTTCGACGGCGCTGGCGCAGGATTGAAATCGACCTTCGGCGCGGTCGAGATTTCCTTCTCGTTCTCGACCGTGAAATTCGGCTTCTCCTTGTAGCCGAACATCATCGCGGTAAGGTTGGACGGGAACGAGCGGACGGTGACGTTATATTCCTGCACCGACTTGATGTAGCGGTTGCGCGCCACCGTGATGCGGTTCTCGGTGCCCTCGAGCTGCGACATCAAATCCTTGAACAGCGCGTCCGATTTCAGTTGAGGATAGTTCTCGGTGACGACCAGCAGCCGTGACAACGCGCTGGAAAGCTCGCCCTGGGCGGCCTGGAACTTCTGGAAAGCGGCCGGGTCGTTCAGCACCTCCGGCGTCGCCTGGATGCTGCCGACCTTGGCGCGGGCATTGGTCACGCCGAGCAGCACGTCCTTCTCCTGCTGCGCAAAGCCCTTCACCGAGTTGACGAGGTTGGGCACCAGATCGGCGCGGCGCTGATACTGGTTCACGACCTCGGACCAGTTGGCCTTGATCTGCTCGTCCTCGCTCTGGATCGCGTTGTAGCCACAATTGGTCAGGCTCAGCGAGGCCAGCGCCGCCAGCACGGTCAGGATCTTGCGCATCAAATTTCTCCCGGTGGAATCTGGCGCAAACTACCAGATTGCGCGCGCGTGACGCCAGCGATCTTGCGCCCTTGGCGAGGCGCGAAAAGCAGCCGACTGACGCAAGCCTCTTGCCTATCAGCGGGCGACATAGTCAACTCGAAGCAAACAAGACGAAAAATACAGGGGAGCGCGCCATGTCCTCGTTCGAGACCATCCTCGTGGAGCGGCCGGAGCCGGCGATTGTCCGGATCGTGATGAACCGGCCCGAGGCGCGCAACGCGCAGAACCTGCAAATGACCTACGACCTCAACGCCGCCTTCGACGAAGCGGTGCAGGACGATGCGGTCAAGGTGATCATCCTCGCCGGCAACGGTCCGCATTTCTCCTCGGGCCATGATCTTCGCCCGGGCGGCAAGAATGCAGCAGGCACAGATTTTCCGCCGATCGGAAATTGGGGCGGCTTCGCGGAAGCCAACGCCCATGGCCGCTTCGCACGCGAGCAGGAAATATATCTCCAGATCACGCGGCGCTGGCGCAATCTCGCCAAGCCGACGATTGCCGAGGTGCACGGCAGGTGCATCGCCGGCGGGTTGATGCTGGCCTGGGCCTGCGACCTCATCGTCGCCAGCGACGATGCGCAGTTCTGCGATCCCGTGGTCACCATGGGCGTCTGCGGCGTCGAATGGTTCGTGCATCCCTGGGAACTCGGGCCGCGCAAGGCCAAGGAGTTTCTGTTCACCGCCGACAGCTGGAGCGCGCAGGAGGCGCATCAGCTCGGCATGGTCAATCGGGTCGTGCCGCGTGCGGAGCTCTCGGCGTCAGTGCTGGAGCTGGCGCGCAAAATCGCGTCAAAGCCGTCCTTCGCACTGAAGCTGACCAAGGAGGCGGTGAACCGCTCCGTCGACGTGATGGGCCAACCCGCCGCGATCGACCAGGCCTTTGCGCTGCATCAGCTCTGTCACGCCCACAATCTCCAGGAGTTCGGCATGATCGTCGATCCATCCGGCCTGCATCCCTCCGTGCGCAAGCCACCGTCGGCTGCGGAGTAACGCCATGGACCTCAATCTCAGTGACGAGCAACGGCTGCTGCGCGAAAGCGCCGAGCGCTTCGTGGCCGAGAGCTACGATGCGGACCATCGCCGCAGGATGGCGAACGATCCGCTCGGATACAGCCCCGCGGTGTGGAAGCAATTTGCCGAGCTCGGCTGGCTGGCGCTGCCTATTCCTGAGGAGTTCGACGGGCTCGGCGGCAGCGCGGTCGAGATCGGCATCTTGATGGAAGCGTTCGGCCGCGGGCTGGTGTCGGAGCCTTATGTCGCGACCGTTGTGCTCGGGGCTGCACTGATCGACCGATGCGGCAGCACCGCGCAGAAACAGGCGATGCTGCCCAGGGTCGCCGACGGCTCGCTCAAGCTTTCCTTTGCGCATTCCGAGCGCGCCGCGCGCTTCGACCTGGCGAAGGTCGCGACCATCGCCAACAGGACGGCCCAGGGCTGGCGCCTGTCCGGCAGCAAGATCGCGGTGCTCGACGGCCACGCCGCCGACGAGATCATCGTCTCCGCGCATATCCACGATCATCAGGGACCTTCGGGGCGGATCGGCCTGTTCCTGCTTCAGGCGACGACGCCAAGCGTTGCCATCAACGACTATCAGCGCCTCGGCGGCGGTCGGGCCTGCAACGTCGAACTGTCCGACGTGCAACTGCCGGAGGACGCCCTGCTCGGCGACGGCCACGACGCCATGCCTGCAATCGAATGGGCGGTCGATCGCGCCATGGCCGCGCTCGGTGCGGAGGCTGTCGGCATCATGCAGACGCTGCTCGACACCACGCTTGAGTACACCAAGATCCGAAAGCAGTTCGGCCGGCCGCTGTCCGCCAACCAGGTGATCCGCCACCGCCTCGCCGATATGGCGATGCAGGTCGACGAGTCACGCTCGATGGCGCTGCGGGCGGCGCTGAAGGCAGACAGCCCGTCGGTCGAGCGCGCGCGGGCTGCGTCAGGCGCGAAGGCCAAGATCGGGAAATGCGCGCGCTTCGTCGGCGAGCAGTCGATCCAGCTTCACGGCGGCATGGGCGTCACCGAGGAGCTGGAGGTCGGCGCCTATTTCAAGCGGCTGGTCGCCTTCGACACACTGTTCGGCGGCAGCGCCCATCATTATGGCCGGCATGCCCAGCTTGGCCGCACGGCCTGACAAAGGAGCGCATCATGGACCTATCCTTCAATGCCGAAGAGCGCGCGTTCCAGGACAAGGTGCGTGGCTTCATCGCCAGGAACCTCACCGAGGAGATGAAGCGCGCGACCGCGCTGACGCCGTCGGTGTTCTCCGACCCTGACATCGGCATGGCTTGGCAGCGCGCGCTGCACCGGCAGGGGTGGGGCGCACCGGGCTGGCCGGTCGAACATGGCGGGCCGGACTGGACACCGGCGCAGCGCTGGATTTTCGAGACCGAGAGTGCGCGGGCCGGCGTGCCGAATGTCAACGTGATGGGCGTGAAGATGGTCGGCCCCGTCATCATCGGCTTCGGCTCGCCCGAGCAGAAGAACTTTTATCTGCCGCGGATTCTCTCCGGCGAGGATTACTGGTGCCAGGGCTATTCGGAGCCGGGCTCAGGCTCCGACCTGTCCTCGCTGAAAACGCGCGCGGTGCGCGACGGCGACGACTACATCATCAACGGCACCAAGATCTGGACCACGCATGCCCACCACGCCAACCGCATGTTCGCGCTGGTGCGCACCAGCGACGGCCCGCGGCAGCAGGACGGCATCAGTTTCATCCTGATCGATATGAAGACCCCTGGCATCACGACGCGCCCGATCCTGACCATCGGCGGCGACCACGAGGTCAACCAGGTGTTCTTCGACGATGTGCGGGTACCCGTGGCCAATCGTGTCGGCGAGGAAGGCAAGGGCTGGACCTACGGCAAATATCTGCTCGAGTTCGAGCGCGGCTCGGGCATTGCATCGGCAAAGCTGCGCGAGGGGTTGAAGGCGATCGCGGGGCTCGCCGAGTCGGATCTGACCGGCCGCGCGATCGACAGTCCTGACATCGCGACGCGCATCTCCGAGGTCGAGGTCGATATCGACGCGCTGGAGATGACCGAGCTCCGCGTGCTCTCGGCGCTCCAGACCGGGCAGAATCCCGGCGCGGTGTCGTCGATCCTGAAGCTGCGCAACAGCGAGATCCGGCAGGCCGTAACGCGGCTCGGCGTCGACGTGATCGGCCACGACGCCCTCGCGGTCGAGCCGATGCGCCCGCTCTACAAGCTCAACCATGCGCCGGCGACGCCTGAGGATATGCTGACAGTGGTGCCGGAATATCTCAACGGGCGCGCCTACACGATCTTCGGCGGCACCTCGGAGATCCAGCGCGACATCATCGCGAAGATGATGCTGGGGATTTGAAGGACTGTGACTCTCTCCTTCGTCATTGCGAGGAGCCCTTGCGACGTAGCAATCCAGACCGCTTCCGCGGAGGGACTCTGGATTGCTTTGCTGCGCTCGCAATGACGGTGTAATTGAAAGTCTTAGCCCACCTTCGCGTCCCTGATCGCCTGCCAGATCTTCTGCGGTGTCAGGGGCGTGTTCAGCTGGGTGATGCCGAGCTCGGCGAGCGCGTCCATCACGCCGTTGGTGACACAGGGCGGGCCGCCGATGGCGCCGGATTCGCCACAGCCCTTGGCGCCCAGCGGGTTGGTACGGCAGGGCGCGGAATCATCCAGCGTCACCACGATCGGCGGCACGTCGTCGGCGCGCGGGATGCAATAGTCCTGATAGCTCGCGGTGAGGAGCTGGCCGTCGGCATCGTAGGAGACGCCCTCATAGAGCGCCTGGCCGATGCCCTGCGCGACGCCGCCATGGATCTGCCCCGTGACCAGCATCGGGTTCACGGCAACGCCGACGTCGTCAACGGTGGTGTAGCGCACGACCTTGGAAACGCCGGTCTCCGGATCGATCTCGACCTCGCAGATATGCGTGCCGTTCGGCCAGCTCGGACCATCGACCTCGCCTTCGGAATCGACGCTGAGCTTGGCGCCGCCTTCCTTCTCGGCGAGATCGAACAGGCTGATGCGACGGTCGGTACCGACTACCGTGAGCATGCCGCCCTGATATTCGATGTCCTCGATCGAGGTCTCCAGCACGTTCGCCGCCTTCTCGCGCGCCTTCTGGATCAGGTCATTGGAGGAGACCGCCACCGCCGTGCCGCCGACGAACAGCGAGCGTGAGCCGACGCTGCCGAAGCCCATGGCGAGATCGGTATCGCCTTGCACGACATCGATCTTCTCCATGGGGATGCCGAGCGTGTCGGAGATCATCTGGGTGTAGGTGGTCTGCAGCCCCTGCCCCATCGCCATGGTGCCGGAATGCAGCACGACGCGGCCCTGCGAGGTCGCGTGCAGGCTGACCTTCTCGGTGTGGGCGCGGCCGCCGGTCCATTCGATGTAGGAGGTGAGCCCGCGGCCGTAGAGCAGCCCCTTCTTCTTCGCGGCCTTCTTGCGCGCGGCAAAACCGTCCCAATCGGCAAGCTTGACGGCGCGGTCGAGCATGTGGGCGAAGGCGCCGGAATCGTAAACCTGCCCGGCCGCGTTGGTATAGGGCAGCTGCGCCGGCTTGATGTAGTTGGCTTTGCGGATCGCGCGCGGATCCATGCCGATCTTTCGCGCGGCGGCGTCGAACAGGCGCTCGACGATGAACACCGCTTCAGGGCGGCCCGCGCCGCGATAGGCGCCGACGGGCGCGGTGTGGGTCATCACCGACTTCACCTCGAAATGCACCAGCGGCAGATCGTAGACGCCGGTCTGCACGAACGGCCCGAGCACCAGCGGGATGATGTTGGCCGCACCCGAGGAGTACGCACCGGTGCAGCCGATCGATTTGACGCGATAGGCCAGCACCTTGCCCTTCTCGTCGAGCGCGAAGGACGCGGTCGAGGTGAGATCGCGGCCATGGGTACCGCCGACGAATTCGTCGGTGCGGTCGCCGCGCCAGCGGATCTTCTTGCTCAGCTTGGTCGCGGCGTAGGCGACGATGCCGTCTTCCGGGTAGAGGTTGGTCTTCTGGCCGAAACCGCCGCCGATGTCGCCGACCAGCACGCGGACGCTGTCCTTGGGCCGCTTGAGCACGGCTTCCGCCAGCACGTCGCGGGTCGAGGCCGGCGTCTGCGACTGCACGTGCAGCAGGAGACGGCCGGTCTTCTGGTCGATCTCGGCAATGGTCGAGCGCGGCTCCATCGCGGACGGCACGAGACGCTGGCTGACGATGTCGAGCTCGACCGTGTGCGCGGCCTTGGCGAAGGCCTCGTCGACCTTGGCGGTATCGCCATAGCTCATCGCGCCCACGATGTTATCGGGCGCGTCGGGCCACACCACGGGCGCGCCGGGCTTCACCGCCTCGACGGGATCGACCACCGCGGGCTGCACATCGTACTCGACCACGATCGCCTCGGCCGCGCTCTGGGCCTCTGCACGTGACGACGCCACCACCGCCGCGACCGCCTCGCCGGTGTAGCGCACGACCTCATGGGCGAGCAGCCGGCGCGGCGGCACTGTCATCGGCTTGCCGTCGGGGCGCTTGAAGATGCTCAAGGTCGGGATGGTGCCGATGTCGTCCTTGACGAGGTCGGCACCGGTATAGACCGCGGTGACGCCGGGCATGCCGGCCGCCGCACTGGTGTCGATCGAAACGATCCTGGCGTGCGCATGCGGCGAGCGCAGCACGTGCAACCACAGCGCGCCGTCTTGCGGCTTGTCGTCGATGAACTGCCCCTTCCCGGTCAGCAGCCGCTGGTCTTCCAAACGCTTGACGGGCTGGCCCGCTCCGAAACGCAAATTGCCGGGAAGAATGTTCATTCCGCTGGGTCCTCAGGGTCTTTTCGAAACTGCGGGCAGCCTTTTAGCGGATCGACCGGGGGCGTACCAGCCGCGGTTTTGGGCGGCGGGACCATGGATTTGTCATGCCCGGTGACGGCTAGCCCAGCTCCCGCAGCGCCGCTTCCACGACCTTGCGGGCATCGGCGGTCAGCGCGGCCTGCGGCGGGACGGGGTCGCCGACGTCGTAGCCCTGGATCGCGAGCCCGGCCTTGATGCAGGCCGCGAGGTTGAAGCGGGCGAAGGCCTCGTTGATGCGCCAGAGCCTGCGCTGGAGCGCCATGGCCTCGTCCCAGCGGCCGGCCTTGCAGAGATCGTAGAGCGCGACACTCTGGCGCGGGATGATGCAGGCCGGGCCCGCCATCCAGCCGAGGCCGCCGATCAGCATCACCGCGGCCGGAATGTGGGCCGAGGCCGAGAACACGCGCAGGGCATCGCCGCAGCGGTTCATGATCGAGAGCAGCCGGCCGGTGTTGGTCGAGGCATCCTTGATGTAGCCGATGCGCGGATGCTCGGCGAGGCGCGCGATCACGTCGAGGGTGAGGTCGGAGCGCTGGAATTGCGGGTTGGTGTAGATGACGACGGGAATGTCCACGGCGTCCGCGATGGCGCGGAAGTAGGATTCGACCTGGGCGTCGGCGAGCGGGAAATAGGCCTCCAGGATCGCCAGAATGCCGTTGGCGCCGAGCTTCTGATAGGCCTTCGCCTGTGCCACCGCATCCGCCGTCGAGGTGGAGGCGACGCCGGCCACCACGGGCACGCGGCCCTTCGCCGCCTCGATCGTGGTCTGCACGATCGCCGACCGCTGCGCGACGCTGAGATAGGCGAATTCGCCGGTCGAGCCGAGCGGCGTCAACCCGTGCACGCCGGCACCGATCAGGTCGTCGCAGAGCTTTGCGAGCACGTTCGTGCGTACCGCACCATCGGCATCGACGGGCGAGACGAGATAGGGGAAGACACCGTGAAAATCGGACATGCCAGGAAGCGCTCCGAAATAGCGGGCGCCGCGCGCCCCGAATTGGGTGCTAACACGCAGAAAAATGGCCAGCAAGTTGGGCATTGACCACTTCTTAAGGACGTTGCGCGCCCGGCCATCATGTCGCGCCTCGCGCCGAACTTCTTGTTAGGGAGTGGCGGCGATGGTGCCGGCATGCCGCACACATTGTTGTCCAGGTTCCTGCATCCCGATCCGCGCATCCGGCGCGAGCTCGTCGATCTCCTGTACACATCGCTGCCGCAGGTGTCCGCCATCGGCGTCACCTCCGTGACGGGCGCCGCGACGCTGGCGGTCATGAGCGGCGATACCGGCTACGCCGTGATCACGGCATTCATCTTCATCACGGCAGCGGCCCGCATCTTCTCGCTGTTTCGCTACAAGTCCCGCGCCGCGCAATTCTCCGATGCCGACGTGGTGTGCTGGGAACGGCTCTATGGCGCGGGCGCCTCGGCCTTCGCCCTAGCGCTGGGCATGCTGTCGTATCGGGCGCTCCAGCTCGATGATGCGCCGGGCGCCTGGATCGCGTTCGGGCTCTCGATGTCCTTCTGCGTCGGCATGGTCTCACGCGCGGCGATCCGCCCCTGGATCATCCTGACCACCGCCGCGGTGCTGCTGACGCCGACCATCACGGCCGGCCTGCTCCGGCCGGAGATCGCCTACAAGCTCGGCGCGGTCATGCTGATGTTCTTCTGGCTGACCTTGCGCGAAGCCTCAAAGCATCTCAGCGCCGCTTTCATCGAACGCCTCGAGGCCAAGCATCGGCTGGCGCGGCAGGCGACCCATGATTTCCTGACGGGACTGCCGAACCGGGCCGCGTTTCTCCAGGCCCTGGCGGAGACGCGCGACGACTTCGCGATCATCGCCATCGACCTCGACGGCTTCAAGCCGGTCAACGACCGCCACGGCCATCACGCCGGTGACGATCTGCTGCGGCAGGTGGCGGAGCGCTTGTCGTTCTGCATCGGCAATACCGGTCTTGCCGCGCGCTTCGGCGGCGACGAGTTCATGATGCTCAAGCCAATCTCGATCGGCGACGACGGGCGCGAGGAAGCGCTCGTGCTGGCGCGCCAGGCCATTCTTGACCTCTCCATGCCCTTCCTGCTGTCGGACATTCCGATCCGCATCGGCGCGAGCGCCGGAATTCTCGTCAGCACCGGTGCCGTGTCCGCAGGCAAGGCCCCGCAACTGCTGGAACGAGTCGACCGCGCCCTCTACGTGGCCAAGCGCGCCGGGGGCGGACGATGGAATTGGTCGGACGAGGAAGCCGTCGTCGAACGCGCGGCAGGCTGAAATAGCCCGTTCGATCACGCCCTGAGCAGCCGCACCCGCGTTCCCCAGGGATCGATTGCCTCCACCCCACCCGCAAGCGTCGTGACCTGCGCACCACCCTTGCGCAGGCGCTCCTCCTGGGCGGCGAGGATATCCTGCTTCGCCGTCACCAGCGAGAACCAGGCAAGACCCGTGGCCTGATCGTCGCGCCGGCCGGCACCCTGGCTTTGCCAGACATTCATGCCGAGATGATGATGGTAGCGGCCCGACGACAGGAACGCCGCGCCGTTGCGGCTGCGGGTCGGATCGAGGCCGATCGCGCCGTGGTAAAAACTCTGCGCCTGCGCGAGATCGCCGACGCGCAGATGCATGTGACCGACGCGCAGTCCGTCCGGCGCCTTGGCATAGTCAGCCACGCGCGTGTTCGTCAGTGACAGCAGGTCGGGGATGTTGAGCTCGTCGGTCGCCATCTTCACGCTGCCCTCGCTCCACTGCCATTGCGAGGGATCGCGGTCCGCATAGACCTCGATGCCGTTACCTTCGGGGTCGTCGAGATAGACGGACTCGCTGACGAGATGATCGGCAAAGCCCGACAGCGGCACACGATGCGAGGCAGCTGCGACCAGCCAGCGCGCGAGGTCTTTTCGCGACGGCATCAGGAAGGCGGTGTGGTAGAGGCCGGCGGCATTGCGCGGCTCGATCTCGGCATCGGGACGAGCCTCCAGCACGAGCAACGTGATGCCGGCGGTGCCGAGCCTTGCGGCGGCAGCCGAGCGCTCCATCACCGTCAGTCCGATCACGTCGCGATAGTAGTCTGCGACCTTGTCGAGGTTCTTGACACGCAGCGTCACCATGCCGACCCGCATCGGCGTACGGCTGGCATAGGTCGGCCCGGTACCCTGCAAGTTACCCTCGGCGCGCGCCGCGGCCGCAGCCGCCATCGCAAGCGAGGTGGCGCCGGCGAGGCGAAGCAGGGTGCGACGGGTGAGATCGATGGTCATCGGTCAGGGCTCACTGGAAACGTTTTGGGCCGTGCGGCGCAATTTCGCCGTTGCTACACGTTCCCGTGAGCAGCTCCCAATCACATGTTCGTCGGCCGTCGGCCACCGGAGGCCCCTCGCGGTCCTGCCCACCCGGCCAGTTTCGCAATCGCCCGCGACATCCCAGATTGAGGACAGCTTACAGGAGCCTGCCATGACCGATTCGACCCTGTCCTCACTGTCGTCCGCGCTCGCTGATGTCGTGGCGCGCACCGCGCCCTCAATCGTCTCCGTGCATTCGCATCGCTCCCGCTCAACCGGCTTTGTCTGGAAATCCGGCCTGGTCGTCACCGCAGATGAGACGCTGGCCGACGAGGGCGAGGTCGAGATCGGCCTTCCCGACGGCAGCCAGGTCGCCGCCACGATCGCGGGCCGCGACCACACCACCGATATCGCGCTGCTGCGTACGGATGCCGATGTCGCGCCGGCCAAGCTCGCCGCGACGATCCCGCCACTCGGCGCGTTGTCGGTGGTGGTCGCGACCAATCGCGAGACGCCGAGCGCGGCACTCGGGATGGTCTCGGCATCCGGCAAGAGCTGGCGTTCCTTGCGCGGCGGCGACATCGATGCGCGGATCGAGCTCGATGTTCGCCTGCGTCCGAGCCAGGAGGGCGGCCTCGCGCTCGATGCTTCGGGCGACGCCTTCGGCATGGCCGTGCTCGGACCGCGGCGCGTGCTGGTGATCCCGACGGCGACGATCGAGCGCATCGCACCGCAGCTCGAGGCACGCGGCCGCATCGCGCGCGGATATCTCGGGCTCGGACTGCAGCCGGTGCGGCTCGACGATGGCATCGGCGCGATGGTGATGAATGTCGACAAGGCCGGGCCTTCGGCGGCGGCCGGCATCCGCCAGGGCGACGTGATCGTCGCGGTCAACGACCAGAAGCTCTCGGGCGTGCGTGCATTGTCGCGGACGCTGGGACCTTCGAGCGTCGGCGCGGTGGTCGATGTTGCGGTCCGCCGCGGCGGCGAACCGGTCAGCTTCAAGGTCACGGTCGGCGAGAGGCCGGAGGCGTGAGCGCGGACAGGGCGACCGAGATCGTACTGTCGCTGGAGATCGACGATCCTGCGCTGGCCGATCGGCTGGCGGCGCTGCTCGGCAATGTCGCCGGGCTTCGCCTTGCCGCGCCCGGCGAGAGCGCCACGGCAATGGTCGTCGCCCGCGATCCGCGCAGCATGCCGGCGGACATCGCGCTGACGCAGCGCGAGCTCGACGTGCTGGCGCTGATGGCCGAAGGCGCCTCCAACAAGATGATCGCGCGCCAGCTCGGCATCTCCGTGCACACCGTGAAATTCCATGTCGGCTCGCTGCTCGACAAGCTGGATGCGACCGGCCGCACCGATGCGGTGGCGCATGCGGCCCGTCGCGGGGTGATCGAGCTCTAGACGGCGCACATCAATCACCGGGCGCGGCCTGCGCCAGCGCGCGCATGCGCGCGGTGTCGACCACGCGGCCATGGCTGATGACGACACGTGGCGGGGTGTGGAAACGCAACGCCTCGGTGACATCGCCCTGGTCGAGGATGACGAGATTCGCCGCGCATCCGAGCCCGAGGCCGTAGCGCTCCAGGTTCATCGCCGTGGCGGCGCGCGTGGTGATCATGTCGTAGAGCGTCTCGAGCTCGCTCTTCCCGGTCATCCACAACAGATGCGAGGCCAGGAAGGCGACCTCCAGCATGTTGTTGCGGCCAAGCGGATAATAGGCGTCCGAAATATCGTCCTGCCCGAGGCAGACATTGATGTCGGCCGCGAGCAGCTCCTTCACCCGCGCATGCAGCGGGCCGTTATGGGGATTGCTGACGACGCTGATGCGGGCCTTCCCGAGCAGCGCCATCAGCTCGCGCAGATAATTTTCGGGATAGAGCGCCATCGCCCGGCAGTGATGGGCGAGCGCCCGGCCCTCGATGCCGCGGGCGATCACCGCGCGCGCCATCATGTCGAGCGTGCGCATATCGGCATCGCCAACATCGTCCAGCAGCATCGAGACATCGGCACCGTGTTCGGCGGCGAGGTCGAAGCAGAAGTCGATGTGGCGGCGCATGTCCTCTTCATCGGCTTCGATCCAGGGAATGCCGCCGACGACGTCGGCGCCGAGCGCCATCGCCTTGCGCATCAGGCCGTCGGCGCCCGGCTCGCGAAGCAGGCCGTCCTGCGGAAAGGCGACGACCTGGATGTCGACGATGCCGCGAAACTCCTCGCGGATGGCGAGCAGTGCCTTGACGCCCTCGAGCCTGGCCTTGGTGTCGACATCGGCGAAGGCGCGGATGTGGAGGTTGCCATGGAGCGCGGCAAGCGCCATCGCGCGGCGCGCGTTCGGAACGATCCAGGAGGCGTCGTAATTGCTCTTCACCACCGCGGCGAGCTCGATCGCCCTCGCCGCCTCGCTCATGTCGCCGCCCTGATAGGCCTGGAGTGCCGCCTCCGACATCATCGGCAGGGTCCAGACCTTGCAGAGATGCAGATGCGGATTGACGAAGGCCGGCGTCACCAGGCCGCCTTTGGCATCGACGAAGGATTGCGCGCCGGTTTCCAGCCGGCTTCCGATCGCGGTGATCACGCCGTCGGTGATGGCGATGTCGACGATCTCGCGGCTGCGCGTGCGGGCATTGGTGATGACGAGGTCTGGCAGACGGGACATTGCAGGACTTCCACTCGGTACCAGTGCAATCATGCAAGTTGGGTGCCGCCCTGCGCAGGCGGCGGAAACCGGAGCTGGACCGTCAGGCCCGGCGCATTGTCATGCAGCGCGATCTCGGCGCCATGAAGGCGTGCGACCGCCGCGACCAGACTGAGGCCGAGGCCGTTGCCCGGCGTGTAGCGGCTCTGCTCGAGCCGGTAGAAGCGCTTGAAGACGTGGTCGCGCTCCGCAGCGGGGATACCGGGACCATCGTCGGCGATCGCGATGTCAGCGCCGCCGCCGGCGCTGCGGCAAGTCACCGTGACCTGCCCGCCGGCCCGACCGTGCTTGATCGCGTTGTCGACGAGATTGGCGACGGCGTCGAACAGCAGGTCGCGGTCGCCGGTGATCGCGACCTCGCGGTCGCCACTGATGCTGAGGCGGGTTGCGACCTGCTCGGCCGCGGCGTCGTAAAGCTCGACAACCTCGCCGGCGATTTCAGTCAGGTTCAGCGCACGAAAGGCGCTCCTGCGGGCGCGCGTCTCGATCTCCGAGATCCGCGTGATGGAGGCGAACATGCCGAGCACGGCATCGAGATCGGCGATGGTGTCGCCGATCAGCTCAGCGTCGGCCTCGCTGTTGCGCTCGTGATGATAGGCCTTCTCCAGCCGGCCGCGCATCCGGGTCAGCGGCGTGCGCAGATCATGGGCGACGTTGTCGCTGACCTGCTTGACCTCGCCCATCAGCGTCTCGATGCGATCGAGCATCTGGTTGAGGTTTTCGGCGACGCGGTCCCACTCGTCGTGGCTGCCGCGCAGGGGTATGCGCCGGTCGAGGCCTGACAGCATGATGGCGCGGCTGGTCGCGTTGATCTCCTCGATCCGCCCGACCGTGCGGCGCGTCACCAGCACGGCGGCGAGACCAGCGAGCACAGCAAGCAGGAGCGCGACCGCGACCATCGCGAGCTCGATCATGGTGGTGAAGCCGCCGTGATCGCCGGCGTCGCCGACCCGGCTCTCCACATAGGCGATCGTGCCGAAATAGACATAGGCCATGATGGCCGCGACAATCAGCCCGAACGCCGCGATCGCGATCAGCGCCAGGCGGAAGGTCGAGGAGCGGAGCGTCTTAGCCAGGAGCACGGAGACAATATCCGATGCCGCGGATGGTATGGATCAGCGGATAGGCCTGCGCATCGTCGACCTTGCGGCGGACTCGGCCGACATAGACGTCGATGATGTTGGTGGAGGGATCGAAATGCAGGTCCCAGACGTGCTGGAGCAGCATCGCGCGGGAGACGACGCGGCCCTCGTTGCGGACGAGATATTCGAGCAGCTGGAATTCGCGCGGCAGCAGCGGAATCTTGCGGCCACGGCGACTGGCGTTGCGCGCGATCAGGTCGATGGCGAGGTCGCCGACGCGCAGCACGGTCTCCTTGGCGATGGTCTCGCTGCGGCGGCCGAGGGCCTCCAGCCGCGCCAGCAGCTCGACGAAGGAAAACGGCTTGACCAGATAGTCGTCGCCGCCGGCGCGCAGGCCGCGGACGCGGTCGTCGACTTCGCCGAGCGCGGAGATGATCAGGAAGGGCGCCGCGATGCCGTCGTCGCGCAACTGGCGCATCACGGCGATGCCGTCGAGGTCGGGCAACATGCGGTCGATCGTGATCACGGCGTAGTCCCGCGCGGCGCCGTGGCTGAGGGCTTCGCGCCCCGTCGCGGCGAGATCGACGTCGTAGCCAGAGGTCGTCAATTCCTCGACGAGCTGGCCTGCGGTTTCCGGATCGTCTTCGACGACCAGAATGCGGCGGTGACCTCCGGTCATGACAAACTCCGCGCGACGATCGCCATCAGACTATCCCGTTCCGGGGCTGAGCGGAACCGCCCGATGGCGATCGCGACAATGGTGCGGTACGGCGATGCGACTACCAATAGTCTCCGCACACATTGACCCATTGCCACCCATAGGGCGTCAGGCTCCTGCGCCAGCAACCGTCGTTGTAGCCGGCGTAGTAATACGGCGCGCCGAACACGGCGAAACGGCGGAAGTGACCGTGACGGAAGAAGCCGGGATGGCCGTGCCAGCCCGCGCCGGCGAAGCGCGGCCCGATCGCCGCGTGCGCAAAGCGCGCGCCGCCCATGCCGCCGACATGCATGCCGCCAAAGCCACCGGCGTGCATGCCGCCGCCGCCGAAATGGCCACCGCCGCCAAAGCCGCCGCCGTGACCTCCGCCACCGCCGCCACGGGCGAGCACCGGTGAAGCGAGCGCCATCGCCGTGGCGATCGTCACCGCGGTGAGGCCTTTGAGAAGCCTGTTGTTCATCGAAGCATCCTCCTTGCAGTGCGGCGATCACCGCGCCGCACGAGGACGATCAGATGAGGAGAACGGGCTCCCTCCTTCAACTTACAAATGCGCCAGATTCTGACGCGGGTGTTAGGGAGACATCGCTCTCCCCACGTCATTGCGAGGAGCCCTTGCGACGAAGCAATCCAGACTGTCTCGGTGGAGGCAGTCTGGATTGCTTCGCTGCGCTCGCAATGACGTGGATGGAGCCCTCCATGCGCCAACCAGCGCGATCCGCGGAAGCGTTGCCCCTCACCCGGAATCCGCGCTTCGCGCGAATTCCGACCTCTCCCCGCAGAGGGGCCGGAGAGAGGTTAAGGTATCACGCCCGCTTGCCGTTGTTCTTCTCGGCTGCGCGGCGCAGCGCTTCGGCCAGCGCACCGCCGCCGGAAGATTCCTGCTTGCGCGGCGCCGAAGACGTCATGCGGGCCTGGCTGCGCTGGCTGTTGTCACGCTGCATGCCGGGGGCGTCCTTCTTGGCGCCGACCTCGTCGTCGAGGCGCAGCGTCAGCGAGATGCGCTTGCGGGCGACCTCGAAGTCCAGCACCTTGACCTTGACGATGTCGCCGGGCTTCACCACCTCGCGCGGATCCTTGATGTAGGTCTTGGACATCGCGGAGATGTGGACGAGCCCGTCCTGGTGCACACCGATGTCCACGAAGGCACCGAAGGCGGCGACGTTGGTCACGGTGCCCTCGAGGATCATGCCTTTCTGGAGATGCTTGATCTCCTCGACGCCTTCCTTGAACACGGCGGCCTTGAACGCCGGACGCGGGTCGCGGCCCGGCTTTTCCAACTCTTTCAAAATGTCGGTGACGGTCGGCAGACCGAAGGTCTCGTCGACGAAATCCTTCGGCTTCAGCGTGCGCACGATCTCGCTGCTGCCGATCAGCGCCTTGATGTCGCTCTTGGTGGCGCTGAGAATCCGCCGCACCACAGGATAGGCTTCCGGATGCACGCCGGAGGCGTCGAGCGGGTCCTCGCCGCCGAGGATGCGCAAAAAGCCCGCGCACTGCTCGAACGCCTTCGGGCCGAGCCGCGGCACCTCCTTGAGCGCCTTGCGCGACTTGAACGGGCCGTTGGCGTCGCGATGCGCGACGATGCTCTGGGCAAGACCCGAGCCGACGCCCGACACGCGCGCGAGAAGCGGTGCGGAAGCGGTGTTGACGTCGACGCCGACCGCGTTCACGCAGTCTTCGACCACGGCATCGAGCGATTTGGCGAGCTTGGCCTGGCCGAGATCGTGCTGGTACTGGCCGACACCGATCGCCTTGGGCTCGATCTTGACGAGCTCGGCGAGCGGATCCTGGAGCCGCCGCGCGATCGAGACCGCGCCGCGCAAGGTGACGTCGAGACCGGGCAGTTCCTCCGAGGCAAAGGCCGAGGCCGAATAGACCGACGCGCCGGCTTCCGACACCACGATCTTGTTCATCTTCAAGTCGGGCAAGCCCTTGACCAACTCGCCCGCGAGCTTGTCAGTCTCGCGCGAGGCGGTGCCGTTGCCGATCGCGATCAGCTCGACACGATGCTTCAGCGCGAGCTTGCCGAGGATCGCGAGCGCCTCGTTCCACTGCCGCTGCGGCTCGTGCGGATAGATCACGGCGGTATCGACCACCTTGCCGGTCGCATCGGTCACGGCGACCTTGACGCCGGTGCGGTAGCCGGGATCGAGCCCCATGGTGGCGCGGGTGCCGGCGGGCGCCGCCAGCAGCAGGTCGCGCAGGTTCGAGGCGAACACGCGCACGGCTTCGGTCTCGGCCGCATTCCAGAGACGCATCCGCAAGTCGATGTTGAGATGCACCTGGATCTTGGTGCGCCAGGCCCAGCGCACGGTGTCGACCAGCCAGCGGTCGCCGGCGCGCTTGAGGTCGGCGATGCCGAACCGCTTCATGATCTTCAGCTCATAGGCGCTCGGCACGCCCGGTGGCGGCGCTTCGGCCTCGGCCTGGATCTGGAGATCGAGGATTTCTTCCTTCTCGCCGCGGAACATCGCCAAGATTCTATGCGACGGCAGTTTTGTCAGCGGCTCGGAGAACTCGAAATAGTCGGCGAACTTCTCGCCTTCGGTCTTCTTGCCGTCCCGCACCTTGGAGGCCATGCGCGCATTGGTCCACATCTCCTCGCGCAACGCGCCAATCAAATCCGCGTCCTCATCGAAGCGTTCGACCAGGATGGCGCGGGCGCCGTCGAGTGCGGCGGCAGCATCCGCAACGCCCTTCTCGGCGTTGACATAGCTTTCTGCCACGACCTTGGGGTCGTTGCCGGGCTCCGCCATCAGCTGGTTGGCGAGCGGCTCGAGGCCGGCTTCCTTGGCAACTTCCGCCTTGGTGCGGCGCTTCGGCTTGAACGGCAGATAGATGTCTTCCAGGCGCGCCTTGCTGTCGGCGGCCATGATCGTGGCTTCGAGCGCGGCATCGAGCTTGCCCTGCTCGCGGACCGATTCGAGGATGGCCTTGCGGCGGTCTTCGAGCTCGCGCAGATAGCCCAGGCGCTCCTCCAGGGTGCGCAATTGCGCGTCGTCGAGCGCACCGGTCGCTTCCTTGCGGTAGCGGGCGATGAAGGGAACCGTGGCGCCACCGTCGAGCAGCGCCACCGTCGCCTCGACCTGCTCCGCCCGTACCCCAAGCTCCAGCGCAATTTTCTGGTTGATATTTGCCACGCGAGAATCCCTCTATCCAAGCACGCGACGCGGCGGCGAACCACCGGCAGCGGGACGCCGCTTATGGACCAACCGAGGTTGATTCATCAAGGTGCGGCGCGCAACCGTCGACAGAGGATTTTTTGTTGAACCGATGCGTTCTCGCCACAATCGTGGGGATGCGCGGGGTCCGAAGCACGAGATTGGCGTGTGATGCACCGGTGCCTCCAGGATCGTCATTGCGAGCGCAGCGAAGCAATCCAGAGTCGTTCCACGGCGGCAGTCTGGATTGCTTCGCTGCGCTCGCAATGACGGAGTATGAGGCGGAAACGCCGCTCTTTTGGCTTGCATTTCGAATCGCAGACACAGCTTCGCGCCCTCGCGGCTGATTTCGCCCGAGTTTTGCTTCGTCTCTCCACCCTCTTGTCCAAGAGGGCGCAGGGAAGACCGGGTGCTGACCTCGCACCCGCGGTCCGCTGCGCGAAACGCACACGCAGGAAGAACCGCACAGCAGCATACAGGTGGTGCCAATCACTCGGCCTTCCCTGCGCGATGGTCGGACGGCTTATGCCGTGCTCTCCCGGGAGCCGAACTTTCCTTCTGGCCTCCCTCGCTTCCGCGAATTGACGATGCTGTCCGCCCGGTTGGGCTCGCACACACCTCCGCGAAAGCTTGACCGTAGCAACGACGGCCAGGACCACACGGTTTTGCCGTACGCTTTCAGCGTCGCTCGTCCGCACGCGGTTTCGGGCTCACAGGGACTACCCGCCCTGCCCGCACCTCTCGCGCACGACGCTGCCGCGTCCACCGCAAGCCCGGCTCGCATATCGTGACGACGTACGATCGCCCCTCAAGGATGAGCCGGGATGGGCGACACATACGCCCTTTCCGAATTTCGGTAAAGTGGAATATTTTTGTCAAAGCGGCTTGACAGCCGTCGCGGGTGTTTTGCCCGCCGGGCAATGCAGGGCTACGACGTCACGTCCGACGAGGGGACAAATCCGCCCTTCGCCGTCCCCGCGATCCCTCAGGCCGCGGCGCGCCGTGTGCCCATGACGCTGCGGATCAATTCGTTGGCGGCTTCGTCGAGCTCGAATCGCACCAGCGTGCCACGATCGTTCTTGCGGACCACGACGCCTTTCAGCCGCGCGGGAAGGTCATCGATGGCGACGACGACGTTCTGGTGGAGATCGATGCCGGAAACGTCTTCGACGAGAACGGCGCCGCTCTCGGAGAGATCGCGGACGTGGACCCGATGCACCTGGCCGCCCGCCTCGACGGTGCCGCTGCGATCCAGCTGCGCGCGGCCGGCAATTCTCCGGTTGACCTCGGACGTCGAGGTCCGGACCACCCGCACCAGCGTCTCCCTGAGGTCGCCCATCTTGCCGGCAATTTCGAGTGATCCTTGCGATATCTCCGAGGCCCTGCGCCCCGTTTCTGCCGCCTCGCTGGACACACCGACGATCTGTGACGCCACTTCGCGCGCGGCTTCCGAAGACTCCGCCACGGTACGCGAAATCTCGGCGGTCATCTGGCTCTGCTTGTCCATGGACACCGAGATCTCGGCGGACACCGCATCGACGCCGCGGATGACCTCGCCGATGGCCGCGATGGAATCCGCGGAATCGCGCGTCACGTTCTGGATCTCGGTGATCTGCTGCGCGATCTCGCTGGTCGCTTTCGTGGTCTGCTCCGCGAGCGACTTCACCTCCGAGGCGACGACGGCAAAGCCCCGGCCGGCCTCTCCCGCCCGCGCCGCCTCGATCGTGGCGTTGAGGGCGAGCAGATTGGTCTGCTCCGCGATTTCGCTGATCAGGCTGGTGACGGATCCGACCCGGTGCGCGGCATCCGACAGTGCTCCGACCAACGTCTGGGCCTTGGCCGAACTCTCGACCGCGTCGGTCGTCAGCCTGCGGGACGAGCTGATCTGCTTGGCGATCTCGGCGATCGAGCCGTTCAACTGGGATGCGGCCTGGCTCAAGGTCTGTGCGTTGGCAAGCGACTGCTCGGCCGCTGCGGCGACGTTGCTGCTGTTGGACCTGACCGTGCCGGCACTGTCGTTCATGAGCGCGGCGCTTTCGGCCATCTTCTCCATCTGCCCCGAGACGGCATCGACGGCCGCGAGCGTCTCGCGTTCGACCGTGTTGGCCATTTCGTTGAGGGCGCCGAACTTCTCCTGATCGGCGAGCCTGGCCCGGTCGATCCGCTCCACGAGTTCGAAGCCGAGCTTGGCCTGCATCGCCTGGATGTTGCGTAGCGCCGCGCCGAGTTCGTCGTCGCGCTGGATCTCGATGCGATTGTTGAACTTGCCCTGCGCGATGCCGTCCATGGTCGCGTTGAGCTGCTTCAGCGGCGCGGTGATTGCCCGCATCGCGCGCAGGCCGCCCCAGGCGCAGGCGACCAGCGCCAGCACGACGAGACCGAGCGCCACCCCGAGCATCAAGCGATAGCCGCGCTCGGCGGCGTCATATTCGGACTTCGCCACGTCGATCTGGATGGCGACGAGCTTGTCCAGCTCGGCCTTGGCGCGCGCGAACAGCTCACTGGTCTTTCCGGCCTGGAGGGTCGCCAGCTCGTCGAATTTCCCGGCCGCGAGCAACGGCAGACCCGCGTCGATGCCGACGTCGCGGTAGTCCTTGCGTCTTTCGGTGAATGCCTGCGCGGCAATTTTCTCCTCGGGAGTGAGGTAGGTCGCGATATACTCGGCCCATACCTTGTTGATCGCCTCGGAATTCTTGCGGACCCTGCCTTCGACCTCGGCCACCGGCCTGCCCGCACGGCCGTCGACCGCGGCCTGGTAGAGCATGATGGAAGCTTCCTTCATGCGGTCGTTGATCTCGAACAGCTGGGCGAGCGGGACGGCTCGATCCTCGTAGATGGTCGTCAACCGCTTGTTGCTGTCATAGGCGGCCATCAGGCCGACCAGGCCCATCACGACCAGGAAGACCGATTGAAGGGCAACGAGGCTCGCGAGTCGCGCCTTCAGCGTGCCGCTGAAGACCTTGAGGACGTCGAACAACGAGCGGCGCCGGACAACTCCGGCTTGAAGACGATAGCCTTGCGCCTTGCCCGCCCGGTACAGGGCGTAGATGCGCTCGGCGTCCCGGCGCTGCTCGACCGGAAGCCTGGAGCGGATCGACATGTAGCCGTTGATCCTGCCGCCTTCCCAGATCGGCGTCGCGCTCGCCATGACCCAGTAATAGTCGCCGTTCTTGCGGCGGTTCTTCACCGCACCGGCCCATGGCTTTCCCGCCTTGATGGTGCTCCAGAGATCCTCGAAGGCCTCCGGCGGCATGTCGGGATGGCGCACGATGTTGTGCGGCTGCATCCGTAGTTCATCTTCCGTGAAGCCCGAGGCCACAACGAACTGCTCGTTGAAATAGGTCAGTCGTCCCTTGACGTCGGTCTTCGACACGATGAAGACGTCTTCACCGATCTCGTATTCCTTGTCGGTGACGGGAAGATTCTTGCGCATATCGATATCCTTGGGAAAATGCGGTGCGCCTGCAATTTCACGGTGCGCCGGACTATCCTTTGCGTCTGCTTAACCCGCCTTGAACATTGGAACCCGGACGAGTACGGTCCATCCCGATTGATCCAGATCAATGCGTTGCCGAAAACCGTGCGTGGACGCAGCGAATCTCCGCACTTTTCCGGATCGGGCGAGGATGAGCCTGGACCGTCACGCGCGAGCTTGATCGCGGGGGCAAGCGGGGACTGAAATGCGTACCTCATCCGTCGGCGTCGTCAGGATTGCCACCAGGGGACCCGGCGACGTGTCCGGCCTCATGGCCATGATCGTTTCCGGCGCGATCGATCCGGCATCGATATTGGCGATCCTCGGCAAGACCGAGGGCAATGGCGGCGTCAACGATTTCACGCGGGAATATGCCGTCGCCGCGCTGTGCACGGCGCTGGCGCCCAAGCTCGGCCTTTCACCGGAAGCAGTCGAGCAGCGCATCGCCTTCGTGATGTCCGGCGGCACCGAAGGCGTGCTCAGCCCGCATATTACGGTGTTCACGCGCCTGGACGTCCCGCAGCGACCGGCAGGCATGTCCGGCAAGCGACTGGGCATCGGCATGGCGCACACCCGGGATTTCCTGCCCGAAGAGCTCGGCCGCTCCGCGCAGATCATGGAGACGGCCAAGGCCGTGAGAGCCGCGATGGAAGATGCAGGCATCACCGATCCCGCCGACGTCCATTTCGTGCAGATCAAATGCCCGCTGCTCACCAGCGACCGCGTCGAGGCGGCAGTCGCGCGCGGCAACAAGACGGCCACGACCAGCGCTTACAGCTCGATGGCCTATTCGCGCGGGGCTTCCGCGCTCGGGGTTGCGGTCGCGCTCGGCGAGATCGGCCCCGACCTCGGCGACGAGGACGTGCTGCGGCGCTACGATCTGTTCTCGAAGGTGGCGTCGACCTCGTCCGGGATCGAGCTGATGCATAATGTCGTCATCGTGCTCGGCAATTCGGCTTCGTCAGCGAGCGAATTCGAGATCGGGCATGCGGTGATGAACGATGCGATCGATTCCGCGGCGGTGATGTCGGCGTTGACGAGCGTTGGGCTTGGCACGACGCCGCAGCCGGGCCGCAAGCTCGTCAACATTTTCGCCAAGGCCGAGGCTTCACCAAACGGCAATGTGCGCGGTTTCCGCCACACCATGCTGGAGGACACCGACATCAGCTCGACGCGCCACGCCCGCGCGGCGGTCGGTGGCCTGATCGCGGGCCTTGCCGGCACCGGCGCGGTCTACGTGTCCGGCGGCGCCGAGCATCAGGGCCCGGCCGGCGGCGGACCGGTTGCGGTGATTGCGCGACTGTCGGATTGATAAGCCCGACATCCCGGATCGTGCGACCTCTCCGCCCGGCGCAACCCTGCCCCTCGCGCCGGCTCAGTTGATTCACGCCGGCCCTTGCGAAAAAGGTGACGCCACACCTTGAGGGGATTTTGACTTCATGACTTTGCCGATGAGCTGGAATGAATGGACGCAACACGATGGCGTTGGCCTCGCGGCGCGCGTCCGCAAGGGCGAGCTGACGCCCAAGGAGTTGGCGCGCCAGGCCAGCGCTGCCGTGGCCAAGGTCAATCCGGCGCTGTCGGGCGTGGTCGAGCTGTTCGAGGACGTGATCGCCGATCCTGCCAGGGACGGCGCCAACCTCGCCGGTCCGTTCGCCGGCCTGCCCTTCCTGATGAAGGATTTGGGACCGACCATGAAGGGCCGGCTCCAGGAGATGGGCTCGCTGCTGATGCGCGGCAATCGCGCCGCGGCCGACACGTTCCTGACCGGAAAGCTCCGCCAGGCCGGGCTCAACCTGATCGGACGCACCACGACGCCGGAATTCGGCGTGTGCAGCTCGGCCGACAATCCGGCCGTCTATGTCACGCGCAATCCCTGGAACACCGACTACACCACCTGCGGCTCGTCCGCTGGCAGCGCCGCGATGGTTGCCGCCGGCGTGATGCCGATCGCGCATGCGACCGACGGCGGCGGCTCGATCCGCATTCCCGCCGGGGTCAACGGCAATATCGGGCTGAAGGTCTCGCGCGGCGTGTTCTCGCTGGCGCCGCACATGTCCGACCTCACCGGCCTCGTCTCGATCCAGGGCTGCCAGTCGCGCTCGGTGCGCGACACCGCCGCCTTCGTCGATCACGCAAGGGGACCGGCGCCCGGCGAGTTCATGCCGTTCTGGACCACGGCGCAGCCCTATTCGGAGATGATCAAGCGCGATCCAGGCAAGCTCCGCATCGCGCTGTCGCACAGCTGGGGCGACTACACCGCGACGCCGGAGATCGCCGCCGAGCTGGAGAAGACCGGCCGTTTCCTCGAAGGCCTCGGCCATCACGTCGACTATGCGCTGCCCGAGCTCGACTTCCGCGCCGCGTTCGCCGCGCAGACGATGTGCTACATCTCGAACTTCGCCGTGGTGATCTCCAACATGCTGGCCGCGCGCGGACTGGAAAAGCCACCGGAAGACCTGATCGAGCCGATGAACATCAGGATCTGGGAAGCCGGCCGCCACACGACTTTTGCCGAGCGTGCAAAGATGCAAGGCGTATTTAACACGACGTCACGCGGCTTCGGCGCGTTCTTCGAGCAGTGGGACGTGATCTTGACGCCGATCACCGCGCTGCCGACACCCAAGGTCGGCACGAAGGAATATCTCACCATCTCCGACAATCCTGATGTGCTCGACTGGTTCGGCAATCTCTGGCGCTTCTTCGCCTTCACGCCGCTCGCCAATCTCTGCGGCATGCCCGCGATCTCGATGCCGATGGCAGCGCAGGACCACGGCCTGCCGCTCGGCATCCAGGCCATCGCCAAGCAGGCCAATGACGGCCTGCTCCTGCAACTCGCCGCCCAGATCGAGCGCGCGCTCGACGGCAAATGGAACGGCGGGAAGAAGCCGAAGGTGCATGTGAGCTAGGCTCGACTAACCGCTTTTGCCAACGCCGCGCCCGATCGCCTTGTCAGCACGCCCGCGCGAGACGCCATGCTCTGCGAGCAGACGTGCCGCTGGACTTCGTGTTTCTGCAAACAAGGCAACGAGCGCATTAACGCCGGTGACTTCAGGATATCCAACCTCCTGGGCAAGGAACGCGGCGCGCTGATCGACACGCTTGAACGCAGCCGTGGGCTCGGCACTTCCGGTCTCGATCACCGTGTGCTTGAGTTCGTTGTCGAGATATTGCACGAGGCTTTGCGTCAGCTTGCCGAGATTGGCGTCGCAGTCGCGCATGACGGCGGACGCGTTCGCATCCTCGGTCAGAGCAAGCAGCAAATGCTCAAGCGTCGCGTATTGATGGCGGCGCCGGTCAGCATGATCAAGCGCCCGCCGTTTCGTGGCCGCGTAATCTACCGAGACCGGCCGTTGCGACTGGTCGAGGAGCGCCTCGATCCGCTCGAGCCGTTTCATGGGATCGAGCATTGCCAATAACTCGTACTTGTCCTTGATAGGCAACTTCATCCGCGTCGCGACAGTGTCGGCAATCTGCCCGGGATCACGGGTCTGGTCGAAGAACAGCCAGATGTCCGGCACCAGGATTCCGTGAGCCGCCGTGTAGTCCTCGAAACGCTGATAGATCCTTCTGATCAGATCCCGCGCATCGCGGGTGGCTCCCTCGGCGACGTCAGCGACCTCGGCCTGATAGGCGACCGATTCAGCAGCAAAGCTGCGTAGCGCGACACGCCGGAGACCTCGGGTCAGCACCCTGAGTGTGCCATCGCGGAGCGTTTCGAGCTCAAGCAGCTGGGACAATATGCCGATCTCGTAAACATCGGAAAATCGGGGATCATCGACGGCCGCCTCCCGCTGGATCGCCACCACGATCTCCCGCCCACCTTCAAAGGCCTGGTTCAAGGCCCGAACGGTCCTCTCGCGGCCCACGAACAGCGGGTAGGTCGCGTTCGGAAATGGAACGAGATCGCGCAAGGGAATGGCTGGATAGAACGCCGTTGTCGTTTTGATCTGCGCAATCGGCGCAACCGTGCCGCGGCGCTCGCTTTGAAGCAGCGCCGACAATGTGTTCCAGTCGGCAACCCCCAGCATTTTCGACACCAGCTCCAGGCTCTCGCTGTGGCTGATGGTGACATCCTTGGTGGTCAGGGATTGGCGCAGCGTCTGCGCCATAGCCTTGGCATCGCGAAAATCGCGCATCGGTTCGTCCTCTGCATGAGCGATCCAGGAGTGTCAGGTGGTTGCGTTGCTGACCCGGTCGCTCGGGCAAAGGGGGCCGATCAAGGGCTCGATACGTTCACCATTCCACGGAGGGGGCAACCGGCAGGTCGTATCAACCTGCACAAAAATTGGCGCAAAGACAGTTGGCTGTCAATCGGGATCTCAATTCTTCACCGTCGGGATCTCCTCGGCCGGCTGCTGCTGCCCCTGCTTGTACATCGCGAGCGCCTTGTCGAGCGCTTCGCGCAAGGCAAGCGCCGCGGCCACGCTACAGCGCAAGTGCGCAGTCTGGACCACGTCGACCCGGACGGCGGCGCCGACCGGCATCAGCAGGTTCGCGGCAAGCTCGATCTGGATCGCGCCGTTGTGATGGCCGAAGCAGGATGCGCCGTCGAAATAGATGATCGGCGCCCGCTCGGAGCTGGAGCTCGAAATGATGACGGGCCCCTGGCCGGTCGCGGGTGTTTCAGGGTCGGTCATGGGCGCTCCTTGCGGGCATTGGACGGACGAAGCGCCCACCATCGTTGCTTCGGACCGCCCTGTCGAGGTTAAACCGTCCCGCCAAGCCCATTCGGGGTTTTGCGCGGCGCCCGGCACTGGTCTAGAACATCGCCATGTCCAGCTCATCGACGACCAGCCTACCTGCCACGCTCCCGTTCGAGGAACTCGCCGAGGCCATCAAGGGCCGCCGTTCCGACTACGGCCATATCAGCGGGCTCCAGCTCGACCGCTTCGCCCCCGGCGAAGCGTGGTCCAGCCTGCCCTATCGTCCCGTCTTCGTCGGCGACACCGAGACCGGCGTGCTGCATGGCGGCGTCGTCACCGCGATGCTGGACGAAAGCTGCGGCATGGCGGTGCAACTCGCGCTCGACGGCACAAGTGCGATCGCAACCCTGGATCTGCGTATCGACTATCAGAAGCCGGCAACACCCGGCCTCGACATCAAGGCGCATTCGGTCTGCTACCGCACCACGCGCTCGATCGCCTTCGTGCGCTCCACCGCCTATCAGGAGTCCGAGGACGATCCGGTCGCAACCGCAACCGCCTGCTTCATGATCGGCGCCAACCGCACCAACATGCTCGCCGACCGCAGGATGGATGCGCGCAGCATCCCGATGCTGGAGGCGCCTGATGATCCGGACGGTCCGTTCGCGCACAGTCCGTTCGCGCGCTGTCTCGGCATCCGCGTCAACGACGACGGCACGCTGACGATGCCGTTCTCGCCAAAGATCATCGGCAATCCGATCCTGCCCGCGATCCATGGCGGCATGACCGGTGCCTTCCTCGAGACCACGGCGATCATCGGCGTGGCGCGCGAGCTCGGCGCCGCCGCACCGCCCAAGCCGATCGGACTCACGGTCAACTACCTACGCTCCGGCCGCGCGCTCGATACCTTTGCCAATGTGTCGATCGTGAAGCAGGGCCGCCGGATCGTCGCCTTCGAGGCGCGCGCCTGGCAGGACGATGCGGACAAGCCGATCGCCACCGCCTTCGGCCATTTCATGCTGCGCCAGATGCCTGGAAACGACGAGGAGTAGGCGTATTTTACTTGACGGCCGGGGCGCAGGTCACAACGATAGCGCGTTCCCCGCGAGAGGTATTGGGTTGCGGCATCCGCTCGACATCGTCGCCATGTTCGCCGCGCTCTGGCTGCTGGCATCGATGGTGCTCGACGCGCTGACGCCAAAGGAGCTGACGGCGGTGATGATCGGCATCGCCATCGGGCCCGCCATCATCATCACCGCCGTGTTTTACTATTTGCGCTGCCCGCGCACCGATTTCGCGGTGATGTTCGCAGCGCTCTGGCTGATCTCCGACATCGCCATCGCGTTCATCTCGCCGAAAGAACTGCCGCACTGGCTGATCGCGCTCGGCTTCGTCCCGGCCCTGCTGATCGGCCTCGTGCTGCACTGGCAGCGCTTCCAGCGCCGCCACGAACAGCTGCCCGCGCCGTCGGCGAAGCGGGGCTAACGCGACAGCAGATTGGTCTTCGCAAGATCGATGACCTCGTCGCCGCGGCCGCTCATCACGGCACGCAGCACCCACAGGCTGAAGCCCTTGACCTGCTCGGTCGTGATGGTCGGCGGCATCGACAGCTCCTGCTTGGCGGTGACGACGTCGAGCAGCGCCGGCCCGTTATGGGCCAGCATCTCCTTCATCGCGCCCGGAAGCTCGCCGGGGTCCTCGACGCGCTTCGCAAAGATCCCCATCGCACGGGCCATCGCGGCGAAATCCGGATTCTCCAGATCGACATTGGTGTCGACGAAGCCGGCGGCCTTCATCTCCAGCGCGACGAAGCCGAGCACGCCGTTGTTGAAGACGACCACCTTCACCGGCAGCTTCATCTGCGTCAGCGTGATCAGATCGCCCATCAGCATGGTGAAGCCGCCATCACCGGACAGTGAGATGACCTGACGGCCGGGCTGCGAAGCCTGCGCGCCGATCGCCTGCGGCATCGCATTGGCCATCGAGCCGTGCACGAAGGAGCCGACCAGCCGGCGGCGGCCGTTCATATCGAGATAGCGCGCGGCCCACACCGTGGGCGTGCCGACATCGGCGGTGAACACGGCATCGTCGGAGGCGTGGTCGCTGATGACCTTTGCGAGATATTGCGGATGGATCGGCTTGGCTCCCGGCGTGCCCTTGGCGAGCGAGTCGAGGCCCTCGCGCGCCTTCTTGTAATGCGCGATGGCGTCGTCCAGATGCTTGCGCTGTGTCTTTGTCTTGAGCAGCGGCAGCAGCGCCTCGATGGTGAGCTTGACGTCGCCGACCAGGCCGAGGTCGATCCTGGCGCGGCGGCCAAGATTTTCCGGACGGATGTCGATCTGGGCGATCTTCGCATCAGCAGGGAAGAACTGCTTGTAGGGAAAATCAGTGCCCAGCATCACCAGTGCGTCGCAGGCGTGCATGGCGGCGTAGCCCGAGGAGAAGCCGATGAAGCCGGTCATGCCGACATCATAAGGGTTCTCGTATTCGACATGCTCCTTGCCGCCGAGCGCGTGCACGATCGGGCTCTTCAGCGCTTCGGCCAGCTGCATCAGCGGCGCATGCGCGCCGGCGCAGCCGCGGCCGCAGAACAGGGTGATGCGCTCGGCGCCGTTCAGAAGGTCCGCAAGCGCCTTCAGCTCATCGGCCTGCGGCACGACCTTCGGGGCAGCAAGCGCAAGCCCGCGCGTCGTGGAGAGCGCGCGCTTGGGCGGGCTGCGGAAGGCAACGTCGCCGGGCATGGCGACGACGGCGACGCCGCGCAGGCCCACGGCCGCGCGGATCGCGTTCTCCAGCACGTAGGGCAGCTGGCTCGGATCCGAGACCATCTCGCAATAATGGCTGCATTCGCGGAAAAGATTCTGCGGATGGGTTTCCTGGAAATAGCCGCCACCGATCTCGGCCGAGGGAATCTGCGCCGCGATCGCCAGCACGGGAACCCGGCTGCGATGCGCATCGAACAGGCCGTTGATGAGGTGCAGATTGCCGGGACCGCAGGAACCGGCGCAAACCGCGAGACTCCCGGTCATCTCGGCCTCACCGGCGGCTGCGAACGCCGCAACCTCCTCATGCCGGACATGGATCCATTCGATGGTGCCGCGGCGACGCAGCGCCTCCGTAAAAGCATTCAGGCTGTCGCCGACGATGCCGTAGATGCGCTTGACGCCGGCCTGTTCGAGCGTTGCCACGAACAGATCGGCCACGTTGTTGATCGCCATGTCGGTCTCCTGATCTCGCAAGTCACGCAAGATAGGATAGAAGGCGACCGTGACGGCATCACGGCTTGTTTATTGCCTGATCAGTCTTTCACAATCGCCCGATCATAGGCCGCGATCGTCACCTTTGCGCGAGCGGCAACGTCGGCCGCCGACATGCCGGGCTTGTAGAGGCTGGAACCGAGCCCGAACGCGGTGACGCCGCCCTTGATGTACTCCGCAAAATTCTGGTCGGACACGCCGCCGACGGCGGCGATCATCACACCGGCCGGCAGCACGGCGCGAATCGCGGCGATGCCGGATGCGCCGAGCACGCTGGCCGGAAAGAATTTCAGGCCCGATGCGCCGGAGCGTGCGGCCAGCAGCGCCTCGGTCGGCGAGAACACGCCCGGCAATGTGATCATGGCGTATTGATGCGCGCGCGTAAGCACCTGCGTATCCACATTCGGCGAGACCATCAGCTTGCCGCCGACGTCGTTGAGGCGATCGACATCTGCGGTGGCCAGCACCGTGCCGGCGCCGATCAGCACGCCGGCCGGCGCGAGCTTTACGGCTGTCGCGATGGAGCGGAACGGGTCGGGCGAATTCAGGGGAATCTCGATCGCGGTCATGCCGGCCTCGATCAGCACGCTGACGATGGCCTCGGCTTCTTCCGGCTTGATGCCGCGCAGGATCGCGACCAGCGGACGCTTCATCGGCGGAAAGGGAATGCTCATCTCGGGAGTCCTTCTATTTCGCCCAGATCGCGGCCGCCGCCATCGACAGGCCGCGACGAACGGCTTCGTCAGCATCGATCGGGGTCACCGCGACCGACAGCACGTCGAAGGCAAGCTGGTACAACATCGCGAGCCGTCCCGACGCAATCAGCGTGACGCCCGCTTTCGGTAACGTCCCGGACAGTCCTGCCGCGAGTTCGACGCCGATCAAGGTACCCGACAGCCTTTCGCGCGCAGCGGACGGCGTGCCGCCGAACAGGAGCTGTCGCGACCGCGCGCCAAACAGGAGATTGGCGGCGAAAGCAGGTGCCTCGTATGCGGCAGTGACGGCAGCCTTGAAGCTCGCGACGTCATCGGCGTCATCGGCGCCGGCGACCGCGAGCGACAAGATCGTCTCGCGCGAGACCACGCTGAAGAGCTCGCCGGTCATGAAGGTGGAAAAATGTTCGACCCCGCCGCCCTTCACGCGCACCCATTTCGAATGCGTTCCGGGCATGCACACCAGCGTCTCGCCTGCGGCATCCAGGCCAAGCGCGCCGAGCAATTGCGTCTCCTCGCCGCGCATCACGTCCGGCGCCCTGGCGTCGCGCTGCGCGATACCCGGCAGGATGCGGATGTCGCGTGTTTGGCCCGGCACCCGCACGGCCTGCCTCAGGATCGCGGAGAGCGGCGCCGGCGTGTCGACATAGCCTGCCTCGACCCAGCCGGTCTTGGCGCCGGCCATGCCGCAGACGAGAACCGGCAGATGATCGGGTGCTTCGAGGGCGGCAAGATGCGCTTGCAGCACGGCCGCGAAGCCGGTCTTGGCCGCGGCCAGCATGCCCTCATCGCTGCGGCGCTCGGCCAGCACCTGGCCGGCGCGATCAACCAGCCAGAGCCGAAAGCTGCTGGTGCCCCAGTCCACCGCGACATAGGCGGGTTCAGTCATCGTGGCGCGCATCCTTCGTCTCACCGGCAAGACGCCGTCTCACGACAATGAGACGGTGCCTCGAAACTCCGCCCCGGGATATCGGCTATTGTGGCCGCAAACCAGCGTTTTCTCGCAAGGCTAAGGCGCTGGGCTGCTGGCACAGCGCTTGCTGAAGCGTCTCCGCTCACATCTGTGAACCGCGCAACAAGACGCGTCAATTGTGGAGAGGAAACCCATGGAGATCGGTTATTTCACGATGCCTTCGCATCCGCCGGAGTGCGGCCTGAAGGAAGGGAACGACTGGGACCTGCAGGTCATGCGCTGGCTCGACCAGCTCGGCTACCAGGAGGCCTGGGTCGGCGAGCACCACACCGCGCCCTGGGAACCCAATCCCACGCCGGACCTTCTGATTGCGCAGGCCTTGATGCAGACCAAGAATATCCGCATCGGGCCGGGCGGCTTCCTGCTGCCCTATCACCACCCGGCCGAGCTCGCCAACCGCGTCGCGATGCTCGACCATCTCTCCGAGGGCCGGCTCAATTTCGGCGTCGCGGCTAGCGGCCTGCCGAGCGACTGGGCGATGTTCAACGTCGACGGCATGAGCGGGCAGAACCGCGACATGACCCGCGAGGCGCTGGAGATCATCCTGAAGATGTGGACCGACCCTGCGCCCTGGACCTACAAGGGCAAGTTCTGGACGGTGACCAAACCGGACACGATGTTCGACTTCCTCAAGCCCCACATCAAGCCGTTGCAGGCGCCGCATCCGCCGATCGGCGTTGCGGGGCTGTCGAAGAACTCGGACACGCTGAAGCTTGCCGGCGAGCGCGGCTTCATCCCGATGAGCCTCAACCTCAATCCGGCCTATGTCGGCAGCCACTGGGATTCGGTCGAGATCGGTGCCGCCAAGACCGGGCGCAAGCCGAACCGCCAGGACTGGCGGCTGGTGCGCGAAGTCTTCGTTGCCGATACCGACGAGGAGGCCTGGAAGCTCTCGACCGGCGACATGATGGGCCGGATGATGAGCGAGTACTTCCTGCCCCTGCTCGGCCATTTCGGCTTCAAGGACTATCTCAAGCACGCACCCGACGTGCCCGACAGCGATGTCACGGTCGAATATTGCGCCAAGCGGAACTGGATCGTCGGTTCGCCCGCGACCGTCGCCGAGAAGATCGAGAAGATCTACGACGAGGTCGGCGGCTTCGGCGTGCTGCTGGTGTTCGGCTTCGACTACAAGCACAAGGCCGAAGCCTGGCACCACTCGCTCTCGCTGCTCAGCAACGAGGTGATGCCGCGCCTGAAGCATCTCGGCTCCGCAAAGAAGGCCGCTTGACGGAGGCGCGGGTGCGGCGCGAACGTGCCGCACCTGCACCTGTTTCGGAGATTTCCGCGTGACGGTCGACGCCAGTCCTTTCGACGCCAAGGATTTCAAGCAGGCGATGCGCCAATGTGCCGGCGCGGTCGCACTGGTCACGGTCGGCGCCGAGCACGGCAAGCGCACGGGCCTGACGGTGACGTCGGCCTGCTCGCTGTCGGACAATCCGCCGTCCCTGATCGTGTGCGTCAATCGCAACGCCAGCGCGCATGAGCGCATCCGCGAGGAAGGCGCCTTCGCGATCAACTTTCTGCACGAGGACCACGCGCTGCTGGCGCTCACCTTCAGCGGCCAGAAAGGCGTGAACGGCGACGATCGCTTTGCGTTCGGGCAATGGACACGGGGAGCCACAGGCGCGCCGGTGCTGACGGATGCGGTCGCGGCCTTCGATTGCGAGCTGGCGCAAGAGTTCGAGACGAAGACGCATTCGATCTTCGTCGGCGAGGTGCGCGGCGTCTCGCATTCCGACGGGGCCGCGCCGCTGGTGTATCTGCGCAGCAGCTTCCACGTTCCTCGCGAAATCCGCGGCACCGTGACAGTCGGCGACCTCGATTCGCGGCACCTGAGCTGGAGCGATTTTTCGTGAAGTGTAGACATCGGCAGTGCCTTTCCCTTCTCCCCTTGTGGGAGAAGGTGGCGCGAAGCGCCGGATGAGGGGTATGTCTCCGCACACACAAATGGCGGTGAATCGCGGAGAGATACCCCTCACCCGTCTCGCCGCTTCGCGACGAGCCACCCTCTCCCACAAGGGGAGAGGGTAAGAACACTCGCCGCATGCAGCTGAGCGCTACTGCGCAGTCTCGATCTTCATCGCCTTGATCTTGCGATACAGCGTCGCACGGCTCAGCTTCAACGCTCGCGCTGCCTCCGTCACCCGGCCGCCATGCTTGCGCAGGGCATCGATGATCGTCGTGCGCTCGGCCGCCGCGAGATCGGGCTCCTGGGCACGTCCACCAAACGGCGGCAGATCGAGATCGGCATCGGTGATGACGCCGTCCTCCACCGTGCAGCCGGCGAGCCTGAGCACGTGGCGGAGCTGGCGCATATTGCCGGGGTATGGATAGGCCGCGAGCAACACCCACGCTTCGTCCGACAGGCGGCAATCCGGCGCCTCCTCGCGTGCGATCTGGCGGATAATGTCGTCCCGGTCGGCGCGGTCGCGCAGGGCCGGCAGCTTCACCTCCATGCCGCGGAGACGAAAATAGAGATCGGCGCGGAACGCGCCCTCCTCCGCCATGCGACCGAGATCGCGATGCGTGGCGCTGATCAGGCGGATGTCGACCGGCACCGGCTTGAGCGCGCCGAGCGGCCAGACCTCACGGTTTTCCAGCACGCGCAACAGGCGCGTCTGCAACGCGATCGGCATGTCGCCGATCTCGTCGAGGAACAACGTGCCGCCGTCGGCTTGCACGATCAGGCCCTTGGAGCCGTCGCGCCGCGCGCCGGTGAAAGCGCCGGCCTCGTAGCCGAACAGCTCGGCGTCGATCAGGCTCTCCGGCATCGCCGCGCAATTCAGTGCGACGTAATTGTTGCGCGCCCGGTTGCTCGCGGCGTGGATGGCGCGGGCGAACACGTCCTTGCCGACACCGGTTTCGCCACACAGCAGCACCGGCAGATTGTGATCGCCGACGCTCCTGAGCCGTTTTACGCTTCTAATCAAGCCGGGATCGCGGCCGGCAAGCCGATGCAGGGCGTCGAAACGGTCAACAGGGACATCACGACGCTGCGTGGACGGCCTTGCGCGCAGCGGCGGGGCAACATGGCCCTGGCCGAGCGGGCTACCGTCGGCGCGACGCAGCTCGACAACATCGTCGGCACTGCGCGCAGCGTGATGATCGAACTTGATGTAGCGCGACAGATCGATGCCGGAGGCGATCAGGCCGTCGGTGAGGCCGAGCAGCGCACGCGCGGAGCGGCAGGCGCCGACGATGCGGCGGTCGTCGTCATAGGCGAGCAGGCCGCTGCCGCCATCACCCGGCACGGTGGCGATCCAGGCGTTGCGGAAATGGCCGCGGAAGATCGCGCCCTCCATCCGCCGCGTCGCTTTCATCGTTACCGCGAGCGCAAGCTGATGCGCGGCGCGCTCGAGATCCTCGCGGCAGGAGGTGATGTTGATGGCTCCCGCAAGCCGCCCGGCCTGGTCGAACAGTGGCGCCACGGCACAGGAGAACATGTGCCACTGCGCCCGGAAATGCTCGTCGCGATGCACCAGGATCGGCTTCTCTTCGGCGAGCGCAGTGCCGAGCCCGTTGGTGCCCTCAAAGGTCTCGGCGAAGTTCGAGCCGGTGTAGATCTTCCAGTCCAGGAACATCCTGGCGTCGGCTTCGCCCGGCAAGCGGCTGAACAGCATGGTCGCGTTCGTGTCAGCCAGGTTGACGCAGTAGCCGGCGTCGCGCAGCACGCGGGCGAGATCGTCGAGCTCGGGCATCGCAAGCCGGATCGTCTCCTCCATCGGCTCGGCGACATGCCGGATCTCGGCCTCGGTGAGCGTCTGCGGCGGACCCTGGCGGGCGGGATCGAGCTTGTGACTGATCAGGCAGCGCCGCCAGGAATTGGCGATCCGCGACGAAGCGTCGACGTCGGCCACATGATTGGCGACGGACAAGACACGGGCGACATGGTTCGAGGCCGAAAGGCTGGCCATCGCGGACGTCTCCACCCTGTATTATTGTGCAAAGTCTGGCACCACAGGCGGGGATGTCAATCGGGAACCGATTTCGCTGTCATTCCGGGGCGGCTCGAAGAGCCGAACCCGGAATCTCGAGATTCCGGGTTCGATGCTTCGCATCGCCCCGAAATGACGGAGAGACTTAAGATTGCTGCACCGCCCTCACCACGTATCGATACACGGCCGCTTCTTCTGCGTCCGCGCCGGCGGCTTCGGCACCGAACGGAGCCCCGCCATGATCCAGCGCCGCGTCTCGGCGGGATCGATCACGTTGTCGATCTCGAACACGGACGCAATCGAGACCGCCTTGCCGTTGGCATAGAGCTCGGCGACCTTGTTGCGGTAATAGGTCTCGCGCTCCTCAGGATCGGCGATCGCCTCCATCTCCTTGCGGAAGCCGAGGCGGACATAGCCCTCCAGGCCCATGCCGCCGAACTCGCCGGTCGGCCAGGCCGCGGTGAAGAACGAGGCGTGGAAACCGCCGCCGATCATCGACTGCGCACCCAGCCCATAGCCCTTGCGCAGCACGATGCCGAACAGCGGCACGGTGATGCTCGCCCCCGTCACGAACATGCGCGAGACGTGGCGGACGATCGCGGTCTTCTCCGCTTCCGGGCCGACCATGAAGCCCGGCGTGTCGCAGAGCGAGACGATGGGCAAGTCGAAAGCGTCGCAGAGCTGGAGGAAGCGCGCGGCCTTGTCGCCGGCATCCGCATCGATCGCGCCGCCGAGATGGCGCGGATTGTTGGCGATCAAGCCGAACGGCTTTCCCTCGATGCGGATCAGCGCGGTGATCATGCCGACGCCGTAGTCACGGCGCAGCTCCAGCACGCTATCCTTGTCGGCGACGAGATCGATGACGCTGCGGATGTCGTAGACGCGCAGGCGATTCTCCGGGATCGCGCGGCGAAGCAGGCGCTGATCGGCGGCTTGCCACTCCGTCACTGCGCCCTGGAAGTAGGACAGGTATTTTTGCGCGACGGACGTCGCTTCCTCCTCGTCCTCGACCAGGATGTCGATGACGCCGTTCGGCGACTGGAACGTAACAGGACCGACTTCGGCCGGATGATAGACGCCGAGCCCGCCACCTTCGATCATTGCCGGGCCGCCCATGCCGATCGAGGCATTCTTGGTGGCGATGATGACGTCACAGCAGCCGAGCATCGCGGCATTGCCGGCGAAGCAATAGCCGGAGACCACGCCAATGATAGGCACGAGACCGGAGAGCCGTGCGAATTGCACGAAGGACGGGCCGTCGAGACCGGTCATGCCGAGCCGGTCGGTGTCGCCCGGACGGCCGCCGCCGCCTTCGGCGTAAAACACCAGGGGCACGCGCCAGTCTTCCGCCAGCGTCAGCATGCGGTCGATCTTCTTGTGGTTCATATGGCCCTGCGTGCCCGCGAGCACGGTGTAGTCATAGGCCACCACGATGCAGCGGCCACCTTCAGGTCCGAACTTCCCGGCATTGACCGTGGCGACGCCCATGACGAGACCATCGGCCGGCGTGTTCTTGATGAGGTCGTCGAGCTTGCGCCGGCGGCGCTGCGCCGCAATCGCAAGGCTGCCGTACTCCATGAACGAGCCGTCGTCCACGAGCTGGGCGACGTTCTCGCGCGCGGTGCGCTGGTTGGTGTTGCGGCGGCGCTCGACCGAGGCCGGGCGGTTCGCATCGAGGGTGTTGGCCTGGCGCGCGATCAGCTCGGCGAGATCGGGGCGGATGTGGTCGAGATCGATGTCCGCTTCCGCAGCCGATGCGTCAGCCGCGACATCGAGGGGCTCGAGATACATGATCGCTTCGCCATGCATCAGCGTGACGCCGTCGCTCGCGACGAGCCTCATGACCCGGCCGCCCTGCTCGGCCATGACGAGATGCTCCATCTTCATGGACTCGATCACGGCGAGCTGCTGGCCGGGGCGCACGATCTCGCCTTCCTTCACCTGGATGGTGACGATGGTTCCTTGCAAGGGCGCGGCAACCATCACCGCACCTTCGGGCACGATCTGCGTAACGTGGGCCTCAGCGCTGTAGCCGCCACTTCGCTCGGCCGCCGCAAAGTAGAGCGGCTTGGCCGCACCGTCCGCCGCTTCCACAAGCTTGCCAATATTGCGGTCGATGAAATCGGTCGCGATGCGGTTGGTTTTGAAATCGGGATGCGCCAGCACCGCCTGGAGGAACGTGACGTTGGTAACAACGCCGTCGATCCGGAACTCACGCAAGGCGCGCGATGCTTTTGCGACGACGTCGTGCCAGGCCTCGCCCGGCGTATGCACGATGACTTTTGCGAGCAGCGAGTCAAAGGCGGCGCTGGTCTTGTAGCCGGCATAGCCAAAGCTATCGACGCGAACACCGGGCCCCGACGGCGGCTCGAACACCGCGAGTACGCCGCCGGTCGGATGCGTCGCGCCCGTCTCGTCCAGCGTCTCCATGTTGACACGGAGCTGCATGGCATAGCCGCGCGGCTTCGGGATCGATCCCTGCGCAAGGCCGAGCGAGGCCAGCGTGCTCCCAGCGGCGACCGCGAGCTGGGCACGGACGAGGTCCAGGCCCAGCACTTCCTCCGTCACGGTGTGCTCGACCTGGAGCCGGGGATTGGCCTCGATGAAGGCAAAGCTGTCCTCCGCCGTGCCGTCGACCAGGAACTCGAAGGTGCCGAGATTGTCGTAAGAGGCCGCCGTCGCAAGCTGCTTCGCCGCCTCGATGATGCGGCCGCGCAAGCTGTCGCCCAGCGAGGGGCTCGGCGCCACCTCGACCAGCTTCTGGTGCCGGCGCTGGATGGTGCATTCGCGCTCCCAGAGATGGGAGATCGCGCCATGGCGGTCGCCGATGATCTGCACCTCGATATGGCGCGCCTGGCGGATCAGCCGCTCGGCATAGACGCCGTCGAAACCGAATGCCGCCTTGGCCTCGGACTGGCAGCGCGCATAGGCCTCGGCGAGATCGGCAGCGTTCTCCACCACGCGCATGCCACGGCCACCACCGCCGGCCATCGCCTTGATCACAATCGCCGCATGGCCGCCGAGCGAGGTGAAGAACGCCGTGATCTCCTCGAGGCTTGACGGCCCGCTGGTGCCGGCGATGATCGGCACGCCGCAGCGCTTGGCCAGTTGCCGTGCCGCGACCTTGTCGCCGAACAATTCGAGCGCGGTCACCTTCGGCCCGACGAAGGTGATGCCTGCATCAGCGCAGGCTTTCGCAAACGCCGCATTCTCGCTCAGGAAGCCGTAGCCGGGATGCACGGCATCGCAGGAGGCAGCCTTCGCCGCCTTCACCACGGCCTCGATGTCGAGATAGGCCCGCGCACCGCGGCCGGGGATTTCGACCGCGTCGTCGGCAACACGCACATGCAGCGACAACGCATCGTCAGCGGGATGGATCGCAACCGTCGTAATGCCGGCGTCGGCCGCCGCGCGCGCGATGCGGATGGCGATCTCGCCGCGATTGGCAATCAGGAGCTTTTTGAACGACATGCGGCGTCTCCATGCCCGCGAGGCCCTGGCGCGGGTCGGCAGGTTCGATGATCCTGCTTCTTCACTTTAGCCGCACTCGTCAAGGGAGAGGAAGCCGTCGCGATGGCCGGTGCCGCGGGCCGGAATATCAGTAAGGCGATTGCGCTTCGACGAGGCGAATAATCCGCGCCACGGCAGACGGGATCGGCGCGATGACCGGGACAGTGAACATCGGCTGAAGCTCGCGCGCGGCCTCGCCGAGTGGCCCGCCGCCGATGATGACCGCTTCCGCCCCGTCCTGCGTGATGCAGGCCTCGACCGCGCCCGCAAGAGCTGCGCGCAGCTGTGCCGGATCGCGCATCAGCTCTTGCGGATCGCCCGCGGCAAAGCGCGTGCCGGTGTAACGCGAACGCAATCCCAGCGCCTCCGGCAATGCGTCGATCTTCGCCTCCAATAGCGGCGTCGTGGTTGCGACGCCGAAGCGGCGGCCTTCTTCGGCGGCATCCAGCATCGAGGCCTCGCCGATGCCGACCGCAGGCAGTTTCATCGCTGCCTTGATTCCCGCGAGGCCGGGATCTCCGAACGCCGAGACGATGATGCCGTCGCAGGAACTTTGACGGGCTCGCGCGATCTCCTCGACCTCGGGCGCGGCCGCGTCCAGCGCCTCCGCGGACACGATCATCTGCGGCGCGCGCGTTGCCGTGGCGCCGGCGATGTCGAAGCCGTCGCCGGCCACAGACTTCGCGATCGCGACCATCATCGCGGTCGTCGTCTCGTTGCTGTTCGGATTGATCAGGAGAATGCGGCGTGCGGCCATGCTATCCGCCCGCCCGCGCGCGGGCGCCGATTTCCTGGAAGATCGCGGTGAGCTCGTCGACCTCGTCCTCGCCCTCCTTCGGCCTGATCCGCTGCTCCATCTCCTCGATGTGATGATACATGGCGTGGATCGCGCCGGCCTTGTCGCGGGCGAGGATCAACGCGCCGATATCAGGATGCGCGTCGGGCGAGCAGTCCGGCTCGCCGGGCTGCTCGAAGGTTGCGATCGCCAGCGAGGTCCGCAGCATCAGCTCGCGCGACATGTCGAGCAGCACTTTGTTGCCCGCGAGCTTGGCGACCAGGATGTGGAATTCCGCCGTGAGCGACAGCGAGGCCCAGCGATCGTTGCGATCGTGCTTTGCTTCGAGCTCCATATGCGCCTTCAGCGCGGCCTTGCCGGCCTTATCCAGCCGATCGATCGCAGCAGCGACGGTGGCGGTCTCGATGAGGCGACGGGCGGCGAAAATATCCTGGGCCTCCTCCCAGCTCGGCCGGTACACGAACGCGCCGCGATTGGGGATCTGCATCACCACCTTGCGCGAAGCGAGATGGGACAGCGCCTGGCGGATGTGAATCCGCGTGGTGCCGAACGCAGCGGCGAGCTTGTCCTCGCCGAGCTTGGCGCCAGGCTTGAGCCGCTTCTGGCTGATCGCGGTCAAAATGCCCTGCACCACCGGATCGTCGTCGATGCTGCGCAGGTCGACGGCTTCCGGCTCCGGGCGTTTCGGCTCAGGACGCTTTGGCTTGCGCTTGAGAGGGCGGCTTCGCTTCATGTCTCGCTTTTACAGGATTCTGGAATGTTGCCGGAGCCCGTTTTTTGCACAAACTGGCCACAAGGCTGTTTACAATATAACCAATAAATTGGCGCCAATTTTTGGCGCCTAAAAATTAACCCAGCATCTACAAGATCTTAACGAAGAGCCCGCTCTGGCACGGCGATTGCTAACCCTCCTCGCGCTGAGACAATGCGAAGGATGGAGCTGACGTTGAGTGACGTGCGCGGACATTCGCTGGATCTGAGGGGCATCGGCCATGCCTTCGGCGCGACCGTTGCGCTGGACGAGATCAATCTCGCTGTCGCAGCCGGCGAGCTGATCGCGCTGCTGGGTCCGTCCGGCTGCGGCAAGACCACGATGCTCCAGATCATCGCCGGCTTCCTGCGCCCGTCGAAAGGCGAGGTTCGTTTCGACGGCGCGCGGGTCGAGCACATCCCGGCCAACCGCCGCCGCATCGGCATGGTGTTCCAGAACTATGCGCTGTTTCCGCATCTCACCGTGTTCGAGAACGTCGCCTACGGATTGCGGGCGCGCAAGACGGCGAAGGACGTGGTCGCCGCCAAGGTCGAGCAGATGCTCGGGCTCGCGCAGATGGCCGCGTACGCGCGCAGGCTTCCGGGGGAGTTGTCCGGCGGACAGCAGCAGCGCGTGGCGCTGGCGCGTGCACTTGCGATCGATCCGGGCCTCGTGCTGCTCGACGAGCCGTTCTCGGCGCTCGACAAGAATCTGCGTCTCGACATGCAGATCGAGATCAAGAGCCTTTTGAAGACCTTTGGCGTCACCTCCATCATCGTCACGCATGACCAGGAAGAGGCGCTGTCGATGGCCGACCGCATCGTCGTGCTCAACAAGGGTCGGATCGAGCAGATCGACAGCCCGGACGCACTCTACGATCGCCCGGCAAGCCTCTTCATCTCGAGCTTCATCGGCCACACCAATCTCCTGCGCGGAACGGTGACCGAGACCGACCGCGTGCAGCTCGATGCTGGCCCCGAGATCGATCTCGGCCGCTCCGTGCAGCGACGTCGCGGCACGCCGGTGACGATCTCGGTGCGGCCCGAGAACATCGCATTCGGCGCTGAACGACCCGGCGCCATTCCCGTCACGATCCGCGCCACCGTGCCGCTCGGCGCCGTCAGCGTCACCGAGGGCGTCACCGCGAGCGGCGAGGCCGTGAAGATCAGCCAGGCCCGCGCCGCAGGCATCGCAAGAGCGCAAGCCGGAGAAGCGGCCTGGCTCGCGATCACCGACACCTCGCGCGTCAGCGTCTTCAGCACGCCGGTCGACGGCGGTCCAGACCATCAGCAAAGGAGTGTTTGACATGAGCCTAAACAGGAGATCGCTGCTCACCTCAGGTTCGGCCGCGCTGGCGGCAGCCAGCCTGGGATGGCCGACATCATCGCGCGCCGCCTCCTCGATCGTGGCGACGACCTATCCCGGCAGCTTTGACGAGGCCTTCCGCGCCGTGGTCGGGCCGGCTTTCAAGAAGACCAGCGACGGCGGTGTCACCTTCACGCCTCTGCTGGGTGTCGACCAGATCGGCAAGATCCAGGCCTCGCGCAATGCGCCGCCGTTCGACGTGGTGCTGTTCGACGAGGGCCCGCTGATCCCGGCGATCGCGAGCGGCGTGCTGGAAAAATTCCCGGTCGAGCAGTCGAAGTCGTATGCCGACATTCCAAGCGCATTCCGTCATCCCGACGGCTATGCGCCCGTGATCACCTGTCAGCTGATCGGCATCGCCTACAATCCGAAGAAAATCACGACGCCGCCGACCTCGTGGGAGGATCTCTGGAAGCCGGAATACAAGGGCCGCGTCGGCATCACCGGGCTCGGCTCGAGCCTCGGCACGGCTTTCATGGTCGAGATCGCAAAACTAAACGGCGGCTCCGAGACCAATATCGAGCCGGCCTTCGACGCCGTCAAGAAGCTGCTGCCGAATGTCGGCGCGATCGCGGCCTCGCCCGGTGCGCTGGCGGCACTGTTCCAGCAGGGCGAGATCGATATCGCATTCAATTTCTGGAACAACGTGGCGCTGCTCGCCGCCAAGGGCGTCGACATCGCCTTCGCCAAGCCGAAGTCTGGCGCCGTCGTGATCCGCACCAGCGCACAGATCGTGAAAAACAACCAGGATTCGAAGGCGGTGCTGGACTATCTCGACACGGTGATGTCGGTCGATACGCAAAAGGGGCTCGAAGCCTCGCCCTGGGTGATGATGCCGACCAACAGCAAGGTGGCTCTGACAGGCGCGAACCTCACCGTCGCCAAGAGCGTCGATGATCTCGTCGCCAACAATGTCCTGCTCGACTGGACCAAATTCCAGGCGATGCGCGGCGAATGGATCACCCGCTTCAGCAAGGAAGTGAAGATCTAGATGAGTCCGGCCAGCACGAGCGCATCCAGACAGTTGCTGCCGGTGGTTCCGCTGGCAGTGCTGTTCTTCGCAGCCTTCGTGCTGCCTCTGGCCGCGCTCGTGCTGGTCAGCCTGTTCCGCGATCCACAATTCTCGAACCTGTCGGCGGTGCAATATCTGCGCTTCTTCGCCGATCCGTTCAGCCTTAAAGTGCTGTCGGACACGCTGCTGCTGGGAGCGGAGGTCGCGTTGGCGACGCTGATCCTCGCCTACCCGCTCGCACTGGTTTATGTCGCGAGCAGCCAGGTCATGCGCACCCTGATCACGTTCCTGATCATGCTGCCGCTGCTGACCAGCACGGTGGTGCGCACCTTTGCCTGGATCGTCATTCTCGGCCGCGACGGCATCATCAACTCGGCGATGCTGTCGCTCGGGCTGTGGCAAGCGCCGGCCCGGCTGCTCTACACCTGGGAGGGCATGGTTCTGGCGTTGACCCAGATCCAGTTGCCCCTGATGGCGCTACCTGTGATCAATAGCCTGCTGCGGCTCGACGGCAATCTGACGCGGGCGGCGGAAGGGCTGGGTGCGAGCCGCGCCCGCATCTTCGTCACCGTCATCCTGCCGCTGACGCTGCCGGGGGCCATCGCCGGCTGGCTGCTGGTCTTTGCCGCGGCCGCAACCGCCTTCATCACCCAGACGCTGGTCGGCGGCGGTCGCATCATCCTGATGCCGTCCTATATCTACCAGCAGGCGGTCGGCGTGCAGGACTGGCCGTTCTCGGCCGCGCTGTCGCTGATCTTCACGCTCGCCGTGACCGGCATCGTCTTTGCCATCGGCGCGCTGTCCCGCCGCGTCGTGCGAGGCGTCGATGCAGCGTAGCCTCGTCGATCGGGTCTATTCGGCCGTCATCGGTGCGATCACCGGCTTCGGCATGCTGTTGCTACTGGCGCCGACGCTGGTCGTCGTCATCATTTCCTTCACCGGCGGCATCACCCTGAAGTTTCCGCCGCCGAGCTGGTCGCTGCGCTGGTATGTCGAGCTGCTGCAATCGCAGGAGATCATTGAGCCCGCGCTGACCAGCCTCAAGGTTGCTGCGGCCGCGACGGTTCTCTCCGCGGTGCTGGGCGGAGCGGCGGCGCTGGGCCTCGCCCGGAGCAGGCTGAAGATCGCACGCGCACTGGATGCGTTGTTCATGTCGCCGATGGTGCTGCCGGCGATGGCGTTCGGCCTGTCGCTGCTGCTGGTGTTCAACCTGCTCGGCATCCGCCTGTCGGCGGCGACGCTGGTGCTCGGCCACACCATCATCTGCGTGCCTTTCGTGATCAGAATGGTCGGCGCCTCGGTGCAGCAGCTCAATCCGGTGCTGATCACCTGCTCGCTCAGCCTGGGCGCCAGCCGCTGGTACACCTTCCGCCGGATCACGCTGCCGCTGATCCGCCGCGGCATCGTCGCCAGCTGCTTTGTCGCGTTCCTGACCTCGTTCGACAACGTTCCGGTGTCGCTGTTCCTGGCCGACGCGCGCACCGAAGTGCTGCCAATAAAACTCTGGGCGATTCTCGAAGGCAGCCTCGACGTGCGCGTGGCCGCCGTCTCCGGCGTGATCGTGCTGGTGACGCTGACCGGCCTCGTCTGCGCCGAGATCTTCGGCGGCGTCAGCCGCCAGATCGGGAGCCGCTGACGATGCCGATCGAACGCGACCTTCGCGGATATGGAAGGACACGCCCGGATATCGTCTGGCCCAACGGCGCCCGCGTCGCAGTCTCGCTGGTGGTGAACTTCGAGGAAGGCGCCGAGCTCGCCGTCGAGCAGGGCGACGCGGAGACCGAACGCTATGGCGAGGTCGCCTCGACGTCGCCGCCTGGTGTCCGCGATCTCGTGCAGGAACAGGTGTTCGACTACGGCCTACGCGCCGGCCTGTGGCGCTTCCTCGACGCCTTCGCTGAGGCCGATGTCCGCTCGACCTTCATGATGTGCGGCCGCGCGGTCGAGCGCGTGCCGGAGCTTGCCCGCGCCGTCGTCGAAGCCGGGCACGAGCCGGCCGTGCACGGCTGGCGCTGGCTGCCGCACGCGCTCTATCGCGATGCCGAGACCGAGCGTCGCGACATCGAGAAGACGCGCGACGTCATTGCCCGCGCGACCGGCGTTACGCCAGTCGGCTTCATGACCCGGGGCAGCCAGAGCGCCTGGACGCGCGACCTGCTGACCGAGCTTGGCTTCGCTTACGACAGCAATGCGCTCGATGACGACCTGCCGTATTGGAGCCGATCGCCGCAGGGATCGATCCTGATCCTGCCCTATGGCTTCGACACCAACGACATGAAGTTCTTCCATCCGAACGGCTTCGTGCAGCCGGAGGACTTTTCGAACTACGTCAGCGCTGCCCTCGCGACCTTGATCGGAGAGGCCGAGCGCGGCCAATCCTCGATGCTGTCGATCGGATTTCACTTGCGTATATGTGGCCGGCCCGCACGCTTCCGCGCCGTGAAAGCCATTCTCGCGGAGCTTGCGCGGCTCGACGGCCGCGTCTGGATCGCAACACGCGCCGACATCGCGGCGCATTTTCGCGAGGCTGTGAATATTTCCTTGCGCTAGGCCGCGCGCACCCCGGCAACGAAGGTGCTGACCTCGTCCTGAAGCGATTGCAGCTTCTGGGTCAGGCGGCCGCTCGACTGCAGCACGAGGCCGGCGGCCTGGCCGGTCTCGGCGGTCGCTTCGGTGACGCCGGAGATGTTTTGCGAGACCTGGTCGGTGCCGGAGGCCGCCTCCTGCACGCTGTGAGCGATGGCCGCGGTCGCGGCGCCCTGCTCCTCGACCGCGGCGGCGATCGACGAGGAGATCTCGTTGACCTCCATGATGGTGGCGCGGATGCTTTCGATGTTGCCGACGACCTGATTGGTCTCGGCCTGGATCGCGTTGATCTGCGCGCCGATCTCGTCGGTCGCCTTCGCGGTCTGGCTCGCCAGCGATTTGACCTCGCTCGCGACCACCGCGAAGCCCTTGCCGGCCTCACCGGCACGCGCGGCCTCGATGGTGGCGTTGAGCGCGAGCAGGTTGGTCTGCGAGGCGATCTGGTTGATGAGGTCGATGACCTCGCCGATCTTGTGCGCGGAAGCGGCGAGCCCCTGCACGGTGTCGTTGGTGCGCTGGCCGTCGGCGGCGGCCCTGTCGGCCACGTTTGCTGCCTGCGCGACACGCTGGCTGATCTCGGTGATCGAGGACGACAGCTCGCCGGCGGCGGAAGCCACCGTCTGAACGTTGCTCGAAGCCTGCTGGCATGCGGTTGCGACCAGGCTCGCGCGGTCGGTCGCCTTGTTCGCGGTCTCCGACATGCCCTGGGCCGCCTGCTGCATCGCGCGCGCTTCGTCGAAGACGTCGCGGACCACGCCCTGCACGCTCGCCTCGAACTTGCCGGCGAGATCGGCCATCGTCTTGCGCTTCTCGTCGTCGGCCCGCTGCTTCGCCTCCTGCTGCTCGGCGTGCATCCGGCCCACGGCCGACGCATTGTCCTTGAACACGGCGAGCGCCTTGGCAAGCGCACCGACCTCGTTGTTGCGATCGGTATAGGGCACCTCGAAGGCACTGTCGCCGGCGGCGAGGCGCTCGGTCAGCGCGGTGATCTTCGCGAGCGGCCTTGTGACGCTGCGGCCGATCACGAAGGAGGCGCCGAGCACGAGCACGAGCACGGCAAGCCCCACCAGCGCAAACGTCATCGCATCCTGGCGGAACACGGCGTCGACGTCGTCAAGATAGATGCCGGTGCCGATGATCCAGCCCCAGGGCGCAAAGCCCTTCACATAGGAGATTTTCCCGACCGGCTGGTCGAAGCCGGGCTTCGGCCAGAGGTAGCTGTAGAAGCCCGCGCCCTGCTTGTTGACGACGTCAACGAAACCCGAGAACAGGCGATTGCCCGTGGGGTCCTTCATGTCGGAGAGATCCTTGCCGTCAAGCTCGGGCTTGATCGGATGCATGATCATCTTCGCGGCCATGTCGTTGAGCCAGAAATACTCGACCTTGTCGTAGCGGAGGCTCTTGATCTGCGCCACCGCGGCGGCCTGGGCCTGCTCGCGCGGCAATTTTCCCTCGCTCTCGAGCTTCTGGTAGTGCGCCAAAATGCCGTAGCCAACGTCGACCATGTGCTGCGTCTTGGCCTGGCGATCGGCGATCATCTGTGTGCGCAGGGTCGAAAGCGAGATCGGCGCCAGCGCGACCATGCCGAGGAGGCTGATGCCGACAATCAGAACCAGCTTGAAACTGATGCGGGAGAAAATCATCGGGGCTCGCAAAATTGTAAAGGCTGATATGCCATTTTATCCCGAACGCCTTAGCAAAGCTTTAAGCATTCGGGTTCGCCAAAGCCCCACGAAATTGGGTGAGTAGGCGGCGGGCATGCCGCGCGCGACTTGGCAGGTTTGCGAGGCCAGCCGCATCCGAGATCCAACCTCTTTAGATCTAGAAGACCTCGATATCGCTCCTCGAAGCGTTGACTTGCGCGAGCCTCTGGCGGAACGATCGCACAGAGATTTTGCGCCGGATGTGGCGTGCGTGCAGCCGAAGGCCAGAGGCTCAATGCAGCAATCGACATACGCAAGACCCCTCGAACTGCCAGCGCTGAGCGCGGCGGAGCGGCTCTTCATTTGGGGATTTCGGGCAAAGGCACGCAGTGGGACCGCCGTTCCGACCGCAACCGATATCCAGCAGGTGTACGACCACTTTCGCGTCGGCGATGCCGTGCCGTCGCTGGACTCCATCATCGAGATCTTTGGGTGCACGGCACATACGGCCATCGAGGTCCATTGCCCCACTTGTCCGCGTATGTCGGAGAGCGAGCACGGCATTTTGCGTGCGATCGCCGCAGCACAGAAGGAGCGCGACGATGTCGCGCGCGAGCAGTTCGAGGCCTGGCTGCCGCCGGTGGGCGCGGATTGGGCGCTGGCGCCGGTCAGGGGACTTGCGACGATCTTCCGCATGGCCGGCCTCATTCTGCCTGACCGGCACGTCCAGTCGCTGAACCACGATCGGATGATGGCGATGAAGAGCTGGCTTGTCGGAAGTCCTACGTTGCACTGACGGGATCGTTCATGACGCAGGATATTTGCGGCGCCGTGCCGGTTTCTCCGGAGGCCGGCCAGCCGCGGCTCTGCCCGCTCCAGGCCGTGCTTTCGACGCCGCGAAGCGTCGAAAGCTACGATGATTTTTGCCGCGTCGCGTTGTCGTTGTTCCGCTTCATCGGTGCGGCCTATACGACCGGCGCGTCGGATTGCTGGGAAGCGGCCTATCGTTTCGCCGACGAAGCACCGGGCGTTGCAGACAGTCCGCTGCTGGTTGCGCGCGCGGCTGCGCTCGTCCGGATCCTGCGCAGCGGCCGGCCATGCGAGCTGTGCTTCATGCCGCCCTCGTGCCGGCGCCTGTCGAAGGACGAGGCGGAGCTGATGCGGCTGCTGGCGGTGGCACGCAGCAAGCAGCCCGGCGAGCTCGAGTCAGTCGTCTGCCAGTTCGTCGGCAACGAGATCGAGATTGCGACAACGCGGGCCGTCAATGCACTCGCCTTGTGCTGATGCTTTGATGGGTTCTACTCGCAACGAGAGCGGTCTTGCTGTATTGACACGTCATGGCGGCGCAGTGCTCGATGCCCTCCATGAAACCTCCAGACGGCTCCAGCGATCACCACCGCTGGGGTCGTCGTTTCGCGACATGACCTAGCTGCCCTTCTTGTCGAGCACGAGATCGATCGTGTGTGCGGCGATCTTGCGCAGCTGCGCCTCGTCGCCGAACGCGCGTTCGAGCACGGCGAGCCCGCGCGTCACCGTAATGATGTGCAGCGCTGCTGCGGCAGCGTTGCCGTTGAACTCGCCGCGCGTCGCGGCTGCCGACAACGCGTCCTGAACCAGCCCGGTGATGCGTGACACGAGGTTCGCAAAGGCCTGGCGCGCGTCGTCATCGAGCCCCTCGCCTTCGGCCGCACCGAGCTCCATCAATCCGCGTGTGGTCGGGCAGCCGCGCGGCGGCGAGCCGGAGCGGAAGTTCGTGATGGTCAGGTCGAAGAACGCGGTGAGGCGCTTGCGCAACGAGCCCGCGCTGAGCGCCTTCTGCAGGGCGAGAAGATAGTCGCCCGCATAGCGCTCATAGGCCTGGAGGAACAAAGCCTCCTTGCTGCCGAAGGCGTTGTAGAGGCTGCCGCGCTGGACGCCGGCGTCGCGCGCGATGTCCGACAGCGAGGTGCCGCGCACGCCCTTGCGCCAGAACTGGTCGAACGCGATGCGCAGGACATCGTCGTGGTCGAATTCGCGCGGCCTCAAATTCTGCTCCTCTGAAGATATTTGACACACCGTCAAGAACATGATTTCTAAACATCGTGTCAAAAACTAATCGGGATTGATAGCCCGTTTCGTCAATGGGCCGAACGGCCGGCGGATGCATGCGCCTCGGCCGGTCGCGCCCGCATGCAAAGGGATCCGCTCATGCCCCTCCTCCACATCTCGATGCGCGCCGGAAAGTCTGACGCCTACCGGCAGGCGATCCTCGACGGCCTCTATCGCGCCATGCGCGAGGCGCTGAACGTGCCCGAAGGCGACGAGTTCATGACCATCAGCGAGCTGTCGCCCGCAAACTTCCGCTGCGGCAACGCCTACGGCGTCAAGCGCAGCGACGACGCCGTGCTGATCCAGATCACCGTGTTTGCCTCGCGCACCCCAGAGCAGAAGAAGGCGCTGTATCGTCGGATCGCGGAGCTGCTCGGTGACAACCCGGGCATCCGGCCCGAGGACGTGTTCGTCAACGTGCTCGACGCGCCGAAGGAGAACTGGTCCGTCGGGAACGGCCTCGCGCAGTTCGCGTGAGCGTGTCGGACCCGCCGATGCCCTCTTGAGAATTGCTGGCCGGAAGGGTCTGATAGAGAGCTCAATGCGATCGGCCAACCAGCCGGGCCGGAGGGAGAGTGACATGGCCGCATTCCGGGGGAGCTGCCTGTGCGGCGAGGTCGCGTTCGAGATCGAGGGCCCGTTCGACCACTTTCTCAACTGCCATTGCTCGCGCTGCCGCAAGGCGACCGGCACCGCGCATTCCTGCGAGGTGATCGTGAAGGCGGAAGCGCTACGCTGGCTGCGCGGCGAAGCGTCCGTCGCGCGCTTCGATCTGCCCCATGCGCGAAGCTTTGCGACAGCGTTCTGCAAGACTTGCGGCAGCCCGATGCCGCACCTCACCCGCAGCGGACGCGAGGCCATTATCCACGCCGGCGCATTCGACGAGCCGCTGGGCGCGACGCCCGACCGGCATGTGCAATGGGCGTCGCGCGCGGAGTGGTACGTGCACGGCGACGGATTGCCGACGGAGGATTGAGGCTCAGCTTTGCCCATGCCCACCGTGGCGGCGGTGATACGCACTTGGCGACGGCCAGCTCCAGTCCTTCAGTGTCGTTCGATCCGGCTCGAAAATCTCAATCTTGAGCGCATGGCATGCCGCGTCATCGCTGGAATGGGTTGCGCTACAGTCTCCACCGGGGCAGGCCGACAGCGCGCCGAGCAGGTCGATCTCCGCGAGAAACTCGATGAAGTCGCCGGGGCGAACCGGACTTGCCTTCATGAAATACTGGTGCGTGTCTTTCGTGAATCCGGTGCACATGAAGACGTTGAGCACATCGTGGACGTGATGCTCGATCGCACGTGGCTCCATCTTCAGCTCGGCGGCAAGCGCGCGGGACAGGTTGGAATGGCAGCAGAAATCATAAGCTGCGCCGTTCAACAGGAGATTTGTATAGGGATCGCAGCGCGTGCCGATGACATCATGAATTCCGGCGCCGTCCTCGTCAAAGCCATACCAGCCGAGCGTGTCGTGGCTGATGGTCGCCATCGGCCGAAGGTAGGGCATGCTGCTCCAGAGCCGGGCCCCGACGCCGACATGCGTGCCATGGAGTGCCCGTGTCTTGCCGCTGAAGAAGCGCTCGGAGAGATCGTCCGCATTCCAGAGATTGAGGTCACCGACCTGCGGGCCCTCGATGCTGACGATGCGGAAGAACTGGCCACGCGCCACGCGGAATGTTCTGGCGTCGCGCGGCGGGACGATGAGCTCGTGTGTTTTGACCATCGTGCGGCGAGCCTGCTCGAGCGCGGCCAGGTCGGGTCCGGGCATCGTGCCGGCCGGATAGACGATGGTCGGTTTGGCGGCGCGGCGCGCGGCGGCGTCAGTGGGGGCGGGTGGGGTTTTGGACGACATCGTTTTAGCCAACGCACCCCTCCATGATCCCGTCGAGCTCGTCCTTCGAGAGCACGCCGAGCTCGGCGATGAAGACGATCCTTGCCCGCGGCGCGCCTGGTGCCGGCACCTCACCGGGGGCCAGCGTCGCGCGGCCGGCGGCGAACTGGAACACCGTCAAGCGCCCGGGCTGCTCGACCGTCTCGAACAGGCCCTTGGCGCGCGCCAGTTTTGGCGCCAGCCGGCCGATGGCCTGTTGCAAGCGCGGCAGCGAGATTGGCTGGTCCGACGTCCAGCTCAGCGTCTCGAAGCGCTCCTCTGCCGGTCGTTTCGGTCCCGGCTCACGTGGCGTGGGCGCGCGATCGGCATTCGCGGGAAACAGCAGTGCGGCTGGGATCTCGCCGTGTTTCGCATCGACGACCACGGCCGGGATGCGCAGCGCGCGGATGGTCTCGCGCATCCGCCCACCTGCCCCCTCGTCCGCGAGATCCAGCTTGCTCAGGGCCACGATATCGGCGACGCGCAGCTGCGCGCGCACCAACGCATCATCCAGGGTGGCCGACGGTGTCGCGGCATCCATCACGCAGAGCACCGTTTCCAGCGGCGCTTCGCGCAGGATCACGGGGTCCAACAGATTGCGTACGATGTCGGAGGGATCGGCGACGCCGCTGGTCTCGATGACGATGTACTCCGGCCGCGGATCACGCCGCAGCAGCGTGGAAAGCGTGCGCAAGAGATCGCCTTCGAGCGAGCAGCAGATGCAGCCATTGGCAAGGCTCACCACGCCGTCGCTCGCGCCCGCGATCAGCTCCGCATCGATGTTGATCGCGCCGAAATCATTGACGACGGCAGCGATCCGCCGCCCCTCTGCGTTCGCCAGCAAACGGTTGACGACCGTGGTCTTGCCAGCCCCCAGAAAGCCCGTGACCAGGAGAACGGGGACCGGCATGTATCAGCTCTCGACGATGGGGCGGCGGACCGGCTTTCCGGGCCGCGCCGCCACGTCCAGCACACCATCGCTGATCAGCGGCTGACCGCTGACGACGAGATGCCGCACGCCCTCGGACGCCCGGTTCATCGCGGTGAAGGTGGCGCGGTCGCTGAGCTTCTCGTAGTCGAACACCACGATATCGGCATCGGCGTCCTTCGCAAGCCGGCCCTTGGCGCGCATCGCGGGCGTGCTCTGCGACAGAATCTCCGCCGGGATCAGTGCGCATTTGCGCACGCCTTCGAGCAGCGACACCGCCTTGCGCTCGCGCACCCATTCGCGGATGAACTTTGTGAAGCAGCCGGCCGAGCGCGGATGCGAGGTGGCGTCATCGGGCAGCGGCCAGGCGTCGCCGGTGTAGGTCTTGCCGTCCGACGTCGTCCACGGCATCGCGTCGGAGGCGATCGCGCCGCCGGGATACAGCACCGACATGTCGAGGAGATCGCGGTGATGCGCATTGTTCTCGGTGTCGAGAATGTGCCAGAGCACCAGCGAAGACGGCTCGTCGGCCTGTGCCTTGAGCAGCTCCTCGCGGTCGTGGAAGCGGTAGCCGTCGGTCACCCGCTGCACCGAATCGTAGCCGGTGCCGTTGCGCTCGACGAATTGGGGATCGCTGAAGAAGGCGGCGGCCAGCACGGTCGAACCGGTGCCGTAAGGGTAAGCCTCGACCGTGATCGGCAGGCCCTGCGCCTGCGCCTTGGCGATCAGCACGCGGCAGCGCTCGATGTCGGTCTTGCTCGACGAGTTGAAATGGCAGATGTGCATATGCGCGCCGGTGGCGCCGGCATAGCCGATCAGGCGGATATAGGCTTCCACCGCGCTTTCGGGGTCGATGCGCGACATGAAGGCGACATGGGTGAAGGTCGGCACGTCCTTGGCGGCGGCCAATTGGCAAACCGCGGTCAGCTCCTGCACACCGGCGCCCGGCGCATAGGCGTTGAGGATGCCGATGCCGATGCCGCCTTCGTTGAGGCCGCGCGTCAGGCGCTCGAGGACGCCTGAGACCTCCGCATCGGTTGCGACATTGTCCATCCAGCGGCGGTCGCGCATGGCATTGCCGAACGCCTCCAGCGAGCTCTCCGCATTGGAGCCCGTCATCGCGCCGATGCGCGCAAAGGCCCAGTTGGTGGCGGCGCCATAGTTCAGCACGCGGCCCTTCCTGGCCTGGCGCTCATACCACGACCCGACCGGCAGCACACCGGCCTCCAGATCGAGCGTCGTCGTGACACCGTCGAACGCTTGCATGCGGTCGGCCGGGATCGACTGGCCATGGGCGTGCAGATCGATGAAGCCGGGGGCGACCACGAGGCCGGTGGCGTCGATCACCCGCTCGGCGCCGCCGAGGCCCGTGCCGACCGCGGCGATCTTGCCGTCCACCACCGCCACATCGCCAACGGCGTCCATTCCGCTCGCGGGATCCACCACCCGGCCGCCAGAGATCACCAAACCGCTCATATCGTCACTCCGAAAAGCCATTGCCAAAATCTCCAAAGGCCCGGCAGCAGCTTCGGAGGCGTAAGAGCGGCCGCATCCCGCGCCGTCTCGGCGCGCATAGATGCAGATTTTTGGGGGAACGACCACCTCCGTCGATGCCGATGCAGCATGCTTGCATGTAAGGCCGGCAAACGCAGAGAGTGTATCGGGACCGGAGCGCAACAACGCCGTGGCCTAAATTCATCGATCCGATCGGCATGCGCGCGCATCCCCGCGGCATGATTTGCCCGAGCTATGCTTCTCGCTTCACCCTCTCGAAAGAAAGGGCGCAGGGAAGACCGGGCGCCGGCTGGCACCCATAAGACCCCTGCGCTGAACGAATGCACACGCAATGCACAGGGGAGACACAGGGCAGCCGAAACCCGGCCTTCCCTGCGCGATGGTCGGACGGCTTATGCCGTGCTCTCCCGGGAGCCGAACTTTCCTTCTGGCCTCCCTCGCTTCCACGAATTGACGATGCTGTCCGCCCGGTTGGGCTCGCACACACCTCCGCGAAAGCTTGACCGTAGCAACGACGGCCAGGACCACACGGTTTTGCCGTACGCACGGCCTGCCATGTCGCCGCAGTTTTCCCGGCCCTGTCGACGAAGCCGGAAACTTACAGACGAGACGAAGCCCAGCAGCGCCGTCGTCCGCACGCGGCCACGGGCTCACAGGGACTACCCGCCCTGCCCGCAACCTGTTCATGCCGACGCTGCCGCGTCCACCGCAAGCCCGGCTCGCGCATCGTGACGACGTACGATCGCCCCTCAAGGATGAGCCGGGATGGGCAAGACATACGACATTTCCGAATTTCGGTAAAGTGGAATATTTTTGTGAGGAGGGGTTGACGGGGTGGCGGGTGTTTTGCCCGACGGGTAAAGCATTCAAATCCGCGACCGCCGAGCCGCACTAACTCTCTAGCGTTGACCAAGAATGCGAGCGGCTAAATCTTGTCTGCGTAACGTTTCAAGATCAGGGTCTTCGACTTGCGAATATTCTATTGCGGACAAATTGTCCCCTCGCCGCCTATTCAGTGGTGGCTCAAGGCTCTCAATTAAGAGGGCCTCCAATGTTTCCAGAACGATAGGGTGTTTCCAGTCCGCAGCGACGGACGATAGCATTCCGTCAGGCTGGACAGCTCGCAGACCAAACCACGAAAATCGATCCCATCGACCACTGAGACGGTCGGTAGTATGAGCTTTGAGGCGAGCGAACATCATATCGTCAGCGCGACCGACGTAGATTACTCGGTCGCGGTCGTGAAGGAGATAAACACCTTGTTGACTTCCAAAATCTACATCCGACGAACCTCCGCTTTGTCTTCCGAGCATGCGAGTCCCGCGCGCCCAAATAACTAACTCGCGCCGCCAGTACATGCCGAATGCCTTGAGCGCGCCCGTCGAAGCTTCTTCAACCACCAGTGTGGGACTCGAAGTGGCTTCAATGCTCAATTCGCTCCTCAGTGCAAACTCTCCCATCCTCACACGCACATACGGGGAGTTTGGCCGATTTAGCGAGCTATTGATCGTGGCATTGACAGTTTGCGCTGGCGTCGCTCCCACCTCCTCACCGCGGAGGGCTTTTGCGATGATACGCTCTGTGATCTCCGTATAGTGAAGAGCTTCGCCGGCCTCACTCAATACGATCTGGACCGCCTCGTCCCACGTCATTGTCGGCATTTGTAAGCCTCCCCCATGATCAAAGGCCCGTAGGATGGGTGGAGCGACGCGCGCCCATCAACTCTCGTTCGAGAACAAGCACGATGGGTTTCGCAAGTGCTCTACCCATCCTACACACTGAAGCGACGCGCTACAGACCGCGATTGCCGACAGCGCTTCCAATCGTTTGCGCAAGATAGGCGTTCGTTGTGTTCTGGTCCGGCGGACCAATCGTAATAATCAGGTCATGGGTGCGGGTGCGACCCGTCGCAAAGAATGATCCGCTAGAATTCGCTGAGACCTGAAGCAGCTTCCAGGTCGGCGTGACGCTGCCATTGGACACGATGACGAACTTCAACTCCAGCGACACGGACAGCGGACCCAGGGAGCCGCCGCCTTTGTCGCTAGCTCCAGCCGGGGTGTTTTGCGCCCCACCACCGGTATCGGCAGCTCCGCCTTTGCCTTGGAGGGCTTTTTTCTTGCCGTCCGGAGGCGCCCCGCGCGATGGGTCCAGCTTGATTGGCGGATGAGACGGTAGAAAGCTTTGCGTGAGCATGGCGCCCATGAGCCACTTGTCGATACCGAGATCGCTTTCGATTAGGAACGGCGAACTGTGAGGCGGGTTCGCGAAGGCGTAGTCGTTGAGACAGATACTCTCCTCCGTAGGCCTCTTCATTAGATATTCAATGGAATAGGTGGGATTAAATTTATCAATCCGGGTCGCGGTCGATGACAGCGTCCCACCGAACCCTAAGTTAAATGACTGGCCGACGCTGATCGTATTTGCGCTGCCGACCCCGAAGATCGCGGCCGCATTTCTCAGCGTCTCATTGTAGGTCACACCCGGTGAAAGCGCGCTCGATTCATCAACTTGAAGGCTGAGGCTCGTAAGCGCGACCCATTCCTTCGGCAGCATAGGTAGCGTCTGTTTCGTGCCGTCGCGATAGATCAGCGTTTGCGGATATTCGTTGACGTGCTGAACGGCCTTCTTCAACTCGCAGTAGATCCTCTTTCTGATCTCGAACTCGATCTGCATGGTTGCCGAAAACGGCGGCGTCTTCGGATTGGTGGTTCGATCTTCGGGTTCGCCTGGACCATCGAAGGCTTCGCTGATCTCGGGCGAATGCAGTCCGCAGCCGCTCAGCAGCAGAAACGATGCGAGTGCCAGATGCAAACGCCTCCGAATATCCGAACTACTTCGCATTGGGCGACAGCGCATTGGGCGGCATCGCGTTCAGTTTCTTCTTGTTGTCGTCCGATGTGGTCTGAAGACGCTGCAGAGTCAGCAGGTCTTTCCCCTCCAGCAGAAATGTGGGATCGACGACGCGCTGCTGGCAGACCTTTTTGGGTCCAATCTGGACCCAAACGTCACAGGCGTGAGCTGAACCGACCGACAGCAGAATGAAAGCGGTCATCTCGAAGGCGACGCCTTTTGAAATACCCATGGCATCCACACAATGGCTTTCAAAATTCCTCCGACAAGGGTAGCGACACATCGTCGCTACCAAAAGTAGAAGCTGATCGCGGAGCCAATAATCCACAACTTTCGGGCGAGCCCGTAAGATGGGTACAGTTGAGCGAAACCCGTCGAGGATCTGTCCGATGAGGAAGCTTCATCCCCAGTTCTGCCGAGATGTCGGGGAGGAGGATCGGGGGAATTGGTAGCGGGAGAGGGACTCGAACCCCCGACCCCAGGATTATGATTCCCGTGCTCTAACCAGCTGAGCTACCCCGCCACAGGGTCGCGAACGGCTGTTACGGCCGATCTCGCGAACGCGCGGCATATAAGGAAGGGGGCGGCGGGCTGTCAAGCCAAGGTCGCCGGGTTCTGTTCGGTCCGATTTGGCGCCGGAATCCGTCCTTTTGGACCGGACTCGTGGAGGGTCCCCCTCACCCGGATCGCATCTGCGATGCGCTCCGGCCTCTCCCCGCGGGCGGGGAGAGGCGAAGGAAGAACGAGCGAAAAAAGAGCTATTTCGGCCGGACGGTCGGGTCGCCGCCGGGGCTGCCGGGGGGCGGGATGACAGGGGTATTGCCGCCAGTGTCGGGGGCCGGGGCGTGCATGTCGGGGTCAACGCCCGAGGGCGGGCAGAGTACGCCGTCGGATTTGGCCAGCTTGTCGCCGAGCGGTTCCCGGGACTGGCCGGTGGTGGTGGTGCCGCCGGGCGTGGTCGTCAGCCGGTCCGAGGGCGCGCAGCCGGCGGCGCGCTGAGTCTGGGGCGGCGCGGTCGCTTGCGGCGGCGTTGCCGGGGCGGGCGGGGCCTGCGCGATCGCACTGCCGGAGGCGGCGATCAGGAGGCTGGCCAGGATGATGTTTGATGTGGTGCGCATGGGAGGGAAACGCGCGGATCAGGTCCCGCGTTCCCGCTGCGCGATCACGATTTGCGGTAGCGGATCAGCGAAAAATGCCCCATCGGCGGCATGGGCCTGCGCTCGGTCAGCGTGACGCCGCCGTGCTTTGCCGCCCAGTTGACGAGGCGGTCCCACGGGAATTCCGGGCGCCAGCCGAGGCGGCGGGCGATCGGGGCGAAGGCCAGCTCGAACAGTTTTCGCGCACCGCTCTCGGCACCGATGTGGTTGACCAGGATCAGTTCGCCCCCTCGCTTGAGCACGCGCACGAACTCGTCGAGCGTGCCTTCGGGATCGGGCACGGCGGTGATGACATATTGCGCGACCACCGCGTCGAAGAAGTTTTCGGGGAAGGCGAGATTCTTCGCGTCCATCACCGAGAGCACTTCGACATTGGAGAGGCGCAAGCTCCGCACGCGCGCCTGCGCCTTGCGCAGCATCGGCTCGGAAATGTCGACGCCGCAGATCTTCGTGGTGCGCGAATAATCGGAGAGCGAGAGCCCGGTGCCGACGCCGACATCGAGGATGCGGCCGCCGATGCGGTCGGCCTCGGCGATGGTGGACTGCCGTCCGGCATCGAAGACCTTGCCGAACACGAGATCATAGACCGGCGCCCAGCGGCCATAGGCCTTCTCGACCCCGGCCCGCGAGATGTCTGCTGCCATGCCCCCTGCCCTGCCCTGAAGTTTTTTTAGCCGCGCACGGCTTCAGCGAGCGGCCTTGCCGTGCTGCTTGCGACCTTGGCGGCCGCGCTCTGGATGAAACCGCCGCCCAGCACGCGCGCCTGCCCCGAAGGCGCGTCGTAGAACACGCAGGCCTGGCCGGGCGAGACGCCCTCTTCGCCGGCGACGAGCTCGACCTCGTAATGGCCATCAGCGCCGCGCAGCCAGGCCGGCTGGGGGCTGCGGGTCGAGCGCACGCGCACGAACATCTCGAGGCCACTGCCGATGGCGCGATCGATATCGCCGTCGCCGATCCAGTTGACGTCGCGCAAGGTGATGCGGTGCATCTTCAAGGCCTCGCGCGGGCCGACGACGACGCGGCGATTGGCGGCCTCCAGCTTCACCACGAACAGCGGCGCGGAGGCGGCGATGCCGAGGCCGCGGCGCTGGCCGATGGTGAAATTGGCGATGCCGTGATGCTGGCCGAGCACGCGGCCGTCGAGATCGACGATGTCGCCGGGGTCCATCGCGTTCGGCCGCAGGCGGGTGATGATGTCGGTGTAGCGGCCCGTCGGCACGAAGCAGATGTCCTGGCTGTCGTGCTTGTCGGCGACGGACAGGCCGAAGCGGCGCGCGAGCTCGCGCGTCTCGGGCTTGGTCATGTCGCCGAGCGGGAAGCGCAGATAGTCGAGCTGTGACTGCGTGGTCGCGAACAGGAAATAGCTCTGGTCGCGGTCGGCATCGGCGGCGCAGACCAGCGCGCGCGAGCCACTAGCGAGACGGCGCGAGGCGACGTAATGGCCGGTGGCGAGCGCCTGGGCGCCGAGCTCGCGCGCGGTCTTCAGCAGGTCGCGGAATTTGACGGAGCGGTTGCACTCGATGCACGGCACCGGCGTTTCACCAAGAGCATAAGAGTCGGCGAAATTGTCGATGACGGACTCGCGAAAGCGGTCCTCGTAGTCGAGCACGTAATGGGGAATGCCGAGCTTGGCGGCAACGTCGCGGGCGTCGTGGATGTCCTGGCCGGCGCAGCAGGCGCCCTTGCGGTGGGTCGCGGCGCCATGGTCGTAGAGCTGGAGCGTGATGCCGACGACGTCATAGCCTCCAGCCTTGAGCAGCGCAGCCGTCGTCGAGGAATCGACGCCGCCCGACATGGCGACGACGACCCTGGTGTCCTCGGGACGGCCTTCGAGATCCAGACTGTTGAGCATGGCTTTCAAGGTGTGACGGCGGCGTTCGGCGATCCGCGATTTGCTTCTGGCCGGGACATCAGCAGCTCCAGGGAACTTCAGTTCCCGAGAGGCGCGGCTGGCCCGGTCGAAAGCGGCTGAGAGCGGTCTCTTTAATATAGGGGGCATCCCGGTGAAGCAATCACGGGGGCGGCCCGCTTAGGGCAATTCTTGCCGGGGAGGCAGAAATGGCGGTGTCCCGGACCGCTTCGGGACCCCTGCCCGAAACATTCAAGATACTGATTTTGCTTTATAAAATACTCTCGCGCGGGGCTGGCCCGCTCCTTGCTACCCCTTGACCGAAGATGTTTCCAAGGGGTCGCCTGTGGTCGGTGTGTCGTCAGATCTAGCTGCCAGCGTGCAGGTTTCGAGCACGCAGCAAAAGCCTGCGCGCTCGCAGAGCTCGAAAGACACCACCAACGACGCCTTCGGCTCGCTGGTGGACAGCACCACCCAGGCGATCAGCAACAATGCCTCGTCCTCGGCGCAGGACAGCGCGCCGCGCCGGAGCGATTCCTCGTCGTCCTCCTCCGCGTCCGACCGGAGCACGCGCGACACCTCCGCCAGCGACTCCGCCTCGCAGAGCAGGGCGAGCGACGACACCGACACATCCGCGCCCGCCAACAACGACGCGGCGGCCGATCCGGCCAAGGATGCCGCCAAGGATGCGGCCAAGACGGACAGCAAGACCAAGGACAAGTCCGAGACCTCCGACGCCAAATCGGCAGACAAGTCAGACGAGACCAAGGGCGACAAGACCACCGACGGGCTCGCCGCCGTCGATGCCGCGGCGACCGCGCAAATTGATCCGACGCAGACCGCCGTGCCCGATCCCAGCGTCGTGGTTGCCGCACCCGTCGTGCCGGTCGATCCGAACGCGGCCGCAAACCAGGCCACGGATACCGCTGCTTCCCCGCTGACGATCGCTGCCGCCGGCATCGCCGCCAGCGCCTCCACCGCGGCGCAGATCGCAGGCAAGACCGACACGGCCACGACCGGCGACAAGAGTGCCAAGACCGCCGGCGCGAAGGTCGCTGCCGACACCACGGGAACGCTGGGCGATGCCGCCACCGGCACGACCGACGCGACCGCGACCGAGGCCAAGACCAATGGCGGGCTGCTCGCCGCCGTGGACCAGGGCACGCCAAAGACCTCATTCAAGGCCGCCGCCACCGCGCAAGGACAGGCCGACGTCGCCAATATCGGCCAGGATGCGGGCCAGGCGAACGCGGCGCAGGCAACGGCAACGCCCGCCAACGCCGCTCATGCGCAAGCCGCCAAGCCGCAGGCCGATGCCGGCGCGACCGATGCGAAGGCCGACGCCAAGGCCGGCGCCGCTGACGCTGCGCCCAGTGCCGCGACCACGCACGCCCATGCCGGCACGCAAGCCGTCGCGACGCAGGCCGACACCAGCGCGCAGGCCGCCTCGGCCGTGCAGGCGCCGGTGACCAATACGACCTCGGCCGCCACAGCGTCCACCGCAACGCTCACCGCGACCGCGGCCACCTCCACGGCCGTGCCGATCAACGCCGTGCCGATCGAGATCGCGGCGGCCGCGCGCGCCGGCAAGACCCGCTTCGACATCAGCCTCGATCCGCTCGACCTCGGCCGCATCGACGTCCGCATCAATGTCGACCGCAACGGCCAGGTCACCTCGCATCTCACCGTCGAGAAGCCGGAGACGCTGCAGATGCTGCGGCAGGACGCGCCGCAATTGCAGCGCGCGCTCGACGATGCCGGCCTCAAGACCGGCAGCAACGGGCTCTCCTTCAGCCTGCGCGACCAGAATTCATCGGGCCAGAACTCCGGCCAGAACAACGACAATGGCGGCAATGCCCGCCGGCTGATCATCAGCGAGGACGAGACCGTTGCCGCTGCGCCCGTCGGGCGCGGCTACGGCCGCATGCTCGGATCGAGCAGCGGCGTCGACATCAGAGTGTGAGGAGTATTCGCATATGACCACCACGAATGCCGCCACCGCCCCATCCGTCGTCTCCGGCACGACGCAGACGTCTTCTTCATCGTCGTCCTCGTCGAACTCGCTGGGCTCGTCCACCGGCGCGACGCTCGCCGGCAATTTCCAGACCTTCCTGACGCTGCTGACGACGCAGCTGCAGAACCAGAACCCGCTCGACCCGCTCGACACCAACCAGTTCACCCAGCAGCTGGTGCAGTTCGCCGGCGTCGAGCAGCAGCTCAAGACCAACGATTCGCTGTCCCAGCTCGTCACCCTGCAGCAGACCACGCAGGCGACCCAGGCGCTGGGCTTCGTCGGCAAGACCGCGCTGGTCGACGGCACCACCGCGACCATGACGAATTCGTCGGCGACCTGGCATCTCAACGTGCCCAGCGACGCGACCGTCGACATCACCGTCGCCAACTCCACCGGCCAGACCGTGTTCACCGGCAAATATACCGCCGGCGCCGGCACCGACGTTCCCTTCACCTGGAACGGCCAGGGCAATGACGGCACGCAATGGCCCGACGGCAAGTACACGATCTCGGCCACGGGCAAGGATGTCGCGAACAACAATGTCGGCATCGCCGCGCAGGTGCAGGGCGTGGTGTCCTCGGTCGACCTGACCCAGTCGCCGCCGCTGCTGACCATCGACGGCGCCAGCTACACGATGAGCCAGGTGAAGAGCATCATCGCCACCAGCAGCAATTGAGACCCGCGCGCACGTCTCGAGCGCGGCTTGCACGCTCTGTTTGTTAGTAAAGTATTTACTTTCCGCCCCGCTCGGCCGGCTGAAACGCGCTTTCAGCCCTTCGGGCCGGTCGCGTTCCCGCAAGTTTCAACGAGAATTGTATTGAAGCCTTAGGCTTAGCGGATTTTTAAGCCGGCACGCGTAGGTTCATGGCGTGAGTTCAGTGGTTGAGAGTTTGTGAGTACGCCATGACAGAACCCCATCGCCCGAGGGTAAAATACGTCATCGGGCCGGACGGCAGTCCGCTGACGATTGCAGATCTGCCCGCGCCCGGCACCAAACGCTGGGTCATCCGCCGCAAGGCCGAAGTCGTCGCCGCTGTGCGTGGCGGACTTCTCTCCCTCGAGGAGGCCTGTAGCCGTTATACCCTGACGGTCGACGAATTCCTCTCCTGGCAGTTTTCCATCGACCAGCACGGTCTGGCGGGTCTTCGCACCACCCGCATCCAGCAATATCGCCAGTAAGCGATCCGGAAAACTGCGGCTTTTTACGAAAATCGGCCTCGCCCTGCGAGGCCGATTTTTTTCATGACGCGACTTTTGTCTGAGCTCTTAACCTTCGTTAACCATATCGAAACCATCACCTAGGCAATAATTGCCCACTCGACCGCTCTGGAATGCGGATCGAATCTGTCGGGGCGGTTGCTTGCAAGGTCTTGCGGACTTCTTAAAAGGTATCGGCGCCGCCCGGTTCGGGGCGATGATCGCGGTCACCGCCGCGCTCATCGGCTTTTTCGCGTTCGTCATCATGCGGGTCACGACGCCGCAGATGACGACGCTGTTCACCGACCTCAGCGTCGAAGATTCTTCCGGTATTATCAAGGACTTGGAACGTCAGGGCATCCAGTTCGAGCTGCGCAACGAAGGCAGCATCATCATGGTGCCCAAGGACAAGGTCACCCGCCTGCGGATGAAGCTCGCCGAGGGCGGCCTGCCCAAGGGCGGCGGCGTCGGCTACGAGGTGTTCGACAAGTCGGACGCGCTCGGCACCACCTCTTTCGTCCAGAACATCAATCATCTGCGCGCGCTGGAAGGCGAGCTCGCCCGCACCATCCGCGCCATCGACCGCATCCAGGCCGCCCGCGTCCACCTCGTGCTGCCGGAGCGCCCGCTGTTCTCGCGTGAGGCGCCGGAGCCGTCGGCCTCGATCGTGGTCCGCGTCCGGGGCGCGCTCGAAGCCCAGCAGATCCGCGCCATCCGCCATCTCGTCGCCTCCGCCGTCAACGGGCTGAAGCCGCAGCGCGTCTCGATCGTGGACGAGGCCGGCTCGTTGCTCGCCGACGGCGCTGCGACCGATCCGGAGCAGGCGGTCGGCGACGAGCGCCGTACCGCCTTCGAGAAGCGCATCCGCAAGCAGGTCGAGGACATCGTCTCCTCGGTGGTCGGCTCGGGCCGCGCCCGCGTCCAGCTCTCCGCCGATTTCGACTTCAACAAGATCACCCAGACCTCGGACAAGTTCGACCCCGAGGGCCGCGTGCTGCGTTCGAGCCAGACCCGCGAAGAAAGCAGCATGACCGCCGACAACAACGGCCAGGTCACCGTCAACAACGAGCTGCCCGGCAACCAGCAGAACAGCGGCGTCGCGGCCAAGGACCAGAGCAAGAAGACCGAGGAGACCAACAATTACGAGATCTCCCGCACCACCAAGACCGAGGTGACCGAGGCCGGCCGGGTCAACCGCATCTCGGTCGCCGTGCTGGTCGACGGCATCTACACCAAGAACGACAAGGGCGAGCTCGCCTACACGGATCGCACCAAGGAGCAGCTCGACCGCATCGCCACCCTGGTGCGCTCGGCGATCGGCTTCGACCAGAAGCGCGGCGACCAGGTCGAGGTCGTCAACCTCCGCTTTGCCGACGCGCCGTCCACCGCCCCGATCAGCGAGCCCTCCGGCTTCCTCGGCATGCTCCAGTTCACCAAGGACGACGTCATGTACTTCGTCGAGCTCGGCGTGATGATGCTGCTCGGCCTGGTCGTGCTGTTCATGGTGATCCGCCCGCTGGTCAAGCGCATCCTCGCTTCCGACGAAGTCGCCGCGGCGATCTCGGGCGTTCTCACCGGCCCGTCCACGAGCGATGACGCCGCGCCGGCCGGCCAGCAGCTGCTGCCGAGCGGCGCCGCCAGCGCGATCGACGTCGCCACCGTGCAGGGTCAGGTCCACGCCCAGTCCGTTCATCGCGTCGGCGAGCTCGCCGAGCGCAACCCCAACGAAACCGTCGCCATCATCCGCCAATGGCTGACCGAACCCACGAAATGATCGAGAAGTGACCTGACATGGCCGCCGCATTGCAAAACGCCAATTCGAACGACATCACCAGCGTCATCTCCACTCTCGGCCAGCGTGCCGGCGACCGGGCCAAGAACGGCAAGGGGGCCGAGCAATTGTCCGGACCGCGGCGCGCCGCGATCCTGATGCTGGCGCTCGGTGAGCAATATGGCGGCAAGATCTGGGGCCTGCTCGACGACGACGAGGTGCGCCAGCTCTCGCTGGAGATGTCGACGCTCGGCACCGTCGAGGTCGACACCGTCGAGGACATGCTGCTGGAATTCGTCTCGCGCATGTCGGCTTCGGGCGCGCTGATGGGCAATTTCGACGCCACCGAGCGCCTGCTCCAGCAGTACCTGCCGCCGGAGCGCGTCAACGGCATCATGGACGAGATCCGCGGCCCCGCGGGGCGCAACATGTGGGAGAAGCTCTCCAACGTGCAGGAAGAGGTCCTCGCCAACTATCTCAAGAACGAATACCCGCAGACCATCGCCGTCGTGCTGTCGAAGCTGAAGCCGGAACATGCGGCACGCGTGCTCGGCATCTTCCCCGAGGAGCTCGCGCTCGACGTCGTCAATCGCATGCTGAAGATGGAGGCGGTCCAGAAGGAGGTGATCGAGAGCGTGGAGAAGACGCTGCGCACCGAATTCATGTCCAACCTGTCGCAGACCCGCCGCCGCGACGCCCACGAGGTGATGGCGGAAATCTTCAACAATTTCGACCGCCAGACCGAAACCCGCTTCATCACCTCGCTGGAAGAGGACAACCGCGAATCGGCCGAGCGCATCAAGGCGCTGATGTTCACCTTCGACGACCTCGTGAAGCTGGATTCCGGTTCGGCCCAGACCCTGATGCGCAACGTCGACAAGGACAAGCTCGGCGTCGCGCTCAAGAGCGCCAATGAGGACGTCCGCAACTTCTTCTTCGGCAACATGTCCTCGCGCGCGGCCAAGATGCTCCAGGACGACATGGCGGCGATGGGCCCGGTGCGTCTGCGCGACGTCGACGAGGCCCAGGCGCTGCTGGTCAATCTCGCAAAGGATCTCGCCGCCAAGGGCGAGATCATGCTGACCAAGAACCGCGCTGACGACGAACTGGTGTATTGATGGGCGCTCCGGCCAAATTCCTGTTCGACACCGACTTCGCGACGCCCGAGCGCTCGCCGCGCGAGAAGGCCGCGACCGCGGCCGAGATCGCCCAGAAGGTCGCGGAAGCCGAGGCGCGCGCCTATCAGGACGGCTTTGCCGCCGGCCAGCGCGAGGCCAAGGCCGAGAGCGACCGCCGCGTCGCGCTTGCCATGGAAGAGATCAACATCGGGATCAGGGGCGTTGCCGCCGGCATCGGCAACATCGAAACCAAGATGGAGACCGAGGCGGTCGAGGTCGCAATCGCGGTGGCGCGCAAGCTGTGTGCCGATTTGGTCGCCGCCGAGCCGCTCGGCGAGATCATGGCGCTGGTCAAGGACTGCTTCTCGCACCTGGTCGCAACCCCGCATCTCGTCGTCCGCATCAACGACGCGCTCTATGACGCTGCGCGCGAGAAGATCGAGCGGCTCGCCAAGCAGAGCGGCTTCGAGGGCCGGCTGGTGATCCTGGCCGAGCCGGAAATCGCCACCGGCGACTGCCGGATCGAATGGGCCGATGGCGGCGTCGTGCTGGAGCGCGGAGCCATCGCGGCCAAGATCGACGAAATGGTCGGGCGCTATATCGCGTCCCGGAGGGGGAGCTAAGCCATGAGCGACACCGACGGACAGGTCCCGCTGCCCGATCTCAACGGCCCGTTGCCGCCAACCGGCACCGATGTCGGCTACAACGAGGACGAATACGCGGCACGCGCCGCCGCCGACCTCGAGGCCGTGTTCGACGTGCCGGTGCAGGTCTCGGCCGTGCTCGGCCGCTCCAAGATGGACGTCAGCGAGCTGCTCAAGCTCGGGCCCGGCACCGTGCTCGAGCTCGACCGGCGCGTCGGCGAGGCCATCGACATCTACGTCAACAACAAGCTGGTTGCCCGCGGCGAAGTCGTCCTGGTCGAGGACAAGCTCGGTGTGACCATGACCGAAATCATCAAGACCGAACGCACCTGATTATTTGCGATTGCAGGGAATGACGCGCGGCAGCGCGACCAGACGGGCAGGAGACTGACATGCGGCTTCTCATCGTTGGCACATTGAAGGGCCAGCTCACCACCGCCACCAAGATCGCGATGGAGAACGGCGCCACCGTGACCCATGCCGAGGATCACGACCAGGCGATGCGCGTGCTGCGCGGCGGCAAGGGTGCCGACCTCCTGCTGGTCGACGTCGCCCTCGACATCCGCGATCTCGTGATGCGGCTGGAAGCCGAGCACATCCACGCCCCGATCGTCGCCTGCGGCATCACCAACGATGCCCGCGCCGCGGTCGCCGCGATCCATGCCGGTGCCAAGGAATACATCCCGCTGCCGCCGGATCCGGAGCTGATCGCCGCAGTGCTCGCCGCCGTCGCCAACGATTCCCGCGAGCTGATCTATCGCGACGAAGCCATGGCCAAGGTCGTCAAGCTGGCGCAGCAGATCGCAGGCTCGGACGCCTCGGTGATGATCACCGGCGAATCCGGAACGGGTAAGGAAGTGCTGGCCCGCTACGTCCACACTCGCTCGGCCCGCGCCAAGCGCCCGTTCATCTCGATCAACTGCGCCGCGATCCCCGAGCACCTGCTGGAATCCGAGCTGTTCGGCCACGAGAAGGGCGCCTTCACCGGCGCGATCGCCCGCCGCATCGGCAAGTTCGAGGAAGCCACCGGCGGCACGCTGCTGCTCGACGAAATCTCGGAGATGGACGTCCGCCTGCAGTCGAAACTGCTGCGCGCCATCCAGGAGCGCGTGATCGACCGCGTCGGCGGCACCAAGCCGGTGCCGGTGGACATCCGCATCATCGCGACCTCGAACCGTAACCTTGCCGAAGCGGTGCGCGAAGGCACGTTCCGCGAAGACCTGCTGTTCCGCCTCAACGTCGTGAACCTGAAGATCCCGCCGCTGCGCGAGCGTCCCCTCGACATCCTCGAGCTCGCCCAGCATTTCGTGAAGAAATATGCCGAGGCCAACGGCGTGCCGGTCCGCCCGATCTCGGCGGAAGCGCGCCGCGTGCTCTCGACCAATCGCTGGCAGGGCAACGTCCGCGAGCTCGAAAACACCATGCACCGCTCGGTGCTGATGGCGCAGGGCGACGAGATCGGCCCCGAGGCCATCCTCACGCCGGACGGCGACCGCCTCGACCTCGCCAAGACGGTACCAGCCGTGGCGCATGCGACGATGGCCGCCGAGCAGGTGACGCGAGCGCTGGTCGGCCGCACGGTGGCGGACGTCGAACGCGACCTGATCCTGGAGACGCTCAAGCACTGCCTCGGCAACCGCACCCACGCCGCGAACATTCTGGGCATCTCGATCCGCACGCTGCGCAACAAGCTCAACGAATACGCCGACGGCGGGATTCCGATCACACCGGCGGGAACGCCGGGTGAATATCCGCGGATGCCGATGATGGGGGCGTAGCGCTCCTGCCGAACATTCAGGATGCGAATGCCCGGGCTCAGTCCCGGGCATTTTTGTTTGAATGCAGCTGCCAACCTCGTCATTGCGAGCGCAGCGAAGCAATCCAGAATTCTCCGCGGTGACAGACTGGATTGCTTCGCTACGCTCGCAATGACGGCGTTGAGAGCGCTCCTCGCATAACGGGACCGCGTTAGCCGACTAGGCCATGGCGACGCCAGGCCCTATAACCCCGCGAGAGAACCACACGAGGGTAAACATGTCTGAAGCTCAAATCACGGACTGGCTGGCGTCGCAGCGGCAGGCGATGATCGACCTGCTGCGCGAGGTCGTGAACATCGATTCCGGATCCTATGACAAGGAAGGCGTCGATGCGGTCGGTGCGCGGTTCGAGCGGCATTTTGCCGATCACGGCATTCCGTTCCGGCGCGAGGCCGACGGCACCTTCGGCGATGCGATCCATGCTGACGTCGCAAAGCCCGGCAGCAACGAGAAGCCGGTGCTGTTGATGGGGCACCGCGACACCGTGTTCGGCAAGGGCGAGGCCGGTCGGCGCCCGTTCACGATCAAGGACAACCGCGCCTATGGCCCCGGCGTCGCCGACATGAAGTCCGGCCTCGTCATGAACGTGTTCGTGGCAACCGCCTTCCATAAATTCGGTGGCAGCCCGCATCCGATCAAGGTGCTGATCACCTCGGATGAGGAGATCGGCTCGCCCTCGTCGCGTCCGGTGATCGAGCGCGAGGGGCGCGCCGCGCGCGCCGTGTTCAATTCCGAGCCGGGCCGCCCCACGGGCAATGTCGTGACGGGGCGCAAGGGCGGCATCTTCATGCACATGGCGATCACCGGCAAGGCTGCACATTCCGGCGCCAATTTCGCCGCCGGCATCAGCGCGATCGGCGAGCTCGCACACAAGATCGTCCAGATCCATGCGCTGACCGATCTCGACAAAGGCATCACGCTAAATGTCGGCCTCGTGTCTGGCGGGCAGTCCGTCAACACGACCGCGCCTTATGCCGAAGGACAGATCGACCTGCGCTATGTCGATCCGGCCGATCGCGCCAGGATCATGGCCGCGATCGAAAAGATCGTCGCGACCTCCTACGTGCCGGGCACCAGCGCAACGCTGACGATCAAGGGCGAGTTCGTGCCGGTGGTGCAGAGTGAAGCTTCGAAGGCGCTGTTCGAAGGCTATCAGGCCGCCGCAAGGCAGGTCGGCCTCACCACGCTCCAGGGCGAGTTTTCCGGCGGCTGCGCCGATTCCGGTTTCACCGCCGCGGTGGGCACGCCGACCATCTGCGGCCTCGGGCCGGTCGGCGGGCTCGCGCACACGCCGGAGGAATATCTCGAGATCGACAGCATCGTCCCGCGCGCGCAGGCGCTGGCGCTGGCGATTTTGCGGGGGTAGTCGCCACACACTCCGCCGTCATGCCCGGGCTTGTCCCGGGCATCCACGTCCCTACGAAATCGCCGATGCACGTGGATGGCCGGGTCAAGCCCGGCCATGACGCGGAGAGAGTGTCGTCACGAATAACTCGGTGCGTCGGGCTTGCGGAAAATGTGGATGGGGTCGCCGGGGATGATCACGGGCTGACCGCTGAACATGGCATAGGCGTAGAGCGCGAGATAGGCGATCGCCAGCGCGCCGACGGCGTAGAAGGCCCAGGTCGCGACGCGCTTCATCGTTCCGCTCCGTTGCCGTCCCGGCGGGACGGCTCAGGCAGCGCTTCTAGAGCGATGACGGGGAAAAGGCCAGCCTGTGCGACCGTAACGGATGGCGGTCAAACGCCGCGCCTGACGCGTGCGGGAACGCTGACGTCAGCGAGCCTTGCCGCGTCTTCGTCCTGGTCGACCGCCACATACTGGCCGTGCCAATAGGCCAGCGCCGCGTTGCGGGTCGAGTTCTTGATGTCCCTGACACGGCCGATGACGATGCCGTGCGAGTGACGCTCGACGATCTCCTCGACCTCGCAGTCGAAGGCCGAGAGCGCGCCGACCAAAAGCGGAACGCCCGAGATCGACGTCACCCACTGGCTGCCTGCAAAGCGATCGGCGCCCTTCAGCCCGCCCTTGCCGGCAAAGCGTTCGGCGACGTCGAGCTGGTCGGCAGTCAGGATGTTGACGCCGAAGGCGCCATGGCGCCGGATCAGCGGAAAGGACGAGGCATCGCGGTTGATGCTGACCAGCAGCGTCGGCGGCTCGACCGACAGCGAGGTGACCGAGGTCACCGTCATGCCGGTGATGTCCTTGCCCCGCCCGGCGGTGATGATGCTGACGCCGCCGGTAAGATGGCGCATGGCGTTACGGAAATCGACGGACGAGACGGGGATTTCGGTCATGAGGTCGCGGGGCACTACATTCATGGCATGCTCCCCGAAGCGGGGTTCCCTCTATTTAGGTACGATCTTCCGCCGACAAAAGGTGGCTCAGGATCGAGCCTTCCAGGCCCGCCAGCTCGGCCGAGCCGCGCTCGCGGGGCCGGGCGGCGTTAACCACGACGTCATGGGCGATCCGGCCGTCCTCGATCACCAGCACGCGGTCCGCCAAGGCGACCGCCTCGGCGACGTCGTGGGTCACCAGGATCGCGGTAAAGCCCTGGTCGCGCCAGACGCGCTCCAGCAGCCGCTGCATCGAGATCCGGGTCAGCGCGTCCAGCGCGCCGAGCGGCTCGTCGAAGGCGAGCACGCGGGGGTGGGAGACCAGCGCGCGGGCAAGCGCGACGCGCTGTTTCTGGCCGCCTGACAGCACCGAGGGCCACTGGTCGCGCTTGTCGGCGAGGCCGACCTCGGTCAGCGCCTTCTCGGCACGGGCGTGCGCGTCGCCGGATGAGCGGTCGCGGCCGAGACCGACTTCGACATTGGAGAGCACGCGCGCCCAGGGCAGCAGCCGCGGCTCCTGGAACATCATGCGGATGTCCTCCGGCTTGACCGCCGCATCACCGAAGCTGACGCTGCCGGCGTCGATCTTGTCCAGGCCGGCGATGAGACGCAGCAGCGTGCTCTTGCCGCATCCGCTTTTTCCCACGATCGCGACGAACTGGCCGGCGGGGATGTGCAAATCGATGCCGCGCAACACCTCGTTGTCGCCGAAGGATTTTCGCAAGCCACGGATGCTCAGCGGCAGCCCAGAGGTCTGCGCCGGCCGTTCCTCGCGCACCACACGGGCGTGAGGCGCGAAATTGGCGCGGCTGGCGAGCTCGGTTTCAGGAAGAGACGTACGAAGCGCTGTCTGCATGTGATTCCCAGTATTTCTGCTCAATTTTTCTGGAAGGCGGGGTGCCAGGAGAGCGTCGCCCGCTCCAGCACGCGGGAGGCGCTGTCGGCGAGCTTGCCGAGCAGGGCATAGATCAGGATCGAGAGCACGACCACGTCGATCAGCATGAACTCGCGCGCCTGCATCGCCATGTAGCCGAGGCCCGAGGACGCCGCGATGGTCTCTGCGACGATCAGGGTCAGCCACATGATGCCGAGTGCGAAGCGGATGCCGACGAAGATCGAGGGCAGCGCGCCCGGAAAAATCACGCGGCGGAACAGCTCGCCGTCGCTCATGCCGTAGATGCGGCCCATCTCGATCAGCTGGGGATCGACGGTGCGGATGCCGTGCAGCGTGTTGAGGTAGATCGGGAAGAACACGCCCAGCGCCACCAGGAACAGCTTGGCGCTCTCGTCGATGCCGAACCACAGGATGACCAGCGGGATCAGCGCCAGATGCGGCACGTTGCGCACCATCTGGAGCGTGGTGTCGGTGAGCTTGGCCGACAGCTGCGACAGGCCGTTGGCTAGACCGAAGGCAAAGCCGATGCTGCCGCCGATCAGGAAACCGATCGAGGCACGCCAGAACGAGACCCAGATGTTGCGAAGGAGCTCGCCTGAGAGCAGCAACTTCCAGCCGGCGAGCGCAACGTCGCTCGGCGCCGGCAGCACGCGCACCGGCACGAAGCCGGTGACGCTGGCGACCTGCCAGATCGCGATGATCGCAACCGGCACGATCCACTGGATCAGGCCGTCGACGCGCGGCAGGCGGAAGCTACGCGGAAATGAAACGCTGTCGATCAGGCTCATGACTCTGACACTCGCTGCTGCGGACGGTAATCGCTGCCGACAGTCTCGCCGAACGGGCCGCCGTTGAAATGAAGCTTGGTCACGTTGCTCGGCTGCTCCAGCGAGAGCAGCGGGAACACCAGCTCGGCGAAGCGATAGGCTTCCTCCAGATGCGGGTAGCCCGACATGATGAAGGTATCGATGCCGATGTCCTGATACTCCTTGATGCGGGCCGCGACAGTCTTGGCGTCGCCGACCAGCGCCGTGCCGGCGCCGCCGCGCACGAGGCCGACACCGGCCCACAGGTTCGGCGCGATCTCGAGCTTGTCGCGCTTGCCGCCGTGCAGCTGCGCCATGCGCTGCTGGCCGACCGAATCCATGCGGGCAAAATTCTTCTGCGCGGTCGCGATCGTCTCGTCGCTGACATGCTTGATCAGCTCGCCCGCGGCGCGCCAGGCTTCTTCATTGGTCTCGCGGACGATCACATGGAGCCGGATGCCGAAGGAGAGCTTTCGGCCGCGCGCCTCTGCGATCGCCCTCACCTTCGCAACCTTCTCGGCAACCAAGGCCGGCGGCTCGCCCCAGGTGAGATATTTGTCGACGGCGTCGACGGCGACATCGATGCCGGCATCCGACGAGCCGCCGAAATAAAGCGGCGGACGCGGCGACTGCACAGGAGGGAACAGCAGCTTGCCGTCCTCGATGTGGATGTGCTTGCCCTCGACATTGACGGTCCTGCCCGCCAGCAGGTCGCTATAGACGCTCAAGAACTCGCGGGTGACCTCGTAGCGCTCGTCGTGCCCAAGGAAGATGCCGTCGCCCTTGTTCTCGACGGGATCGCCGCCGGTGACGACGTTGACGAGCAAGCGGCCGTTGGTGATGCGGTCGAGCGTTGCGGTCATGCGCGCGGCAACGGTCGGCGATTGCAGGCCGGGCCTGACGGCCACGAGATAGCGCAGCCGCTCCGTGAACGGCGCGACCGATGAGGCGACGATCCAGGAATCCTCGCAGGAGCGTCCCGTCGGCAGCAGCACGCCGAAATAGCCGAGTTGATCCGCCGCCTGTGCGACCTGGCGCAGATAGTTGAAATTGACCTCGCGCCCGCCGATGCCGGTGCCGAGATAGCGGCCGTCGCCGTGGGTCGGCAGGAACCAGAGGATGTTGCTCTTGCTCATGGCTATGCTCCGATGACTAGCCGTAGGTCGTGCCGACTGCGGCAGCGACGATGCCGACCGACATGACGATGGCCGCGATCACGCGTTGAACGATGCGCCTCATGTCTAGACCTCTTGATGTGGGGAGATTGGTCGGCACGATCAGGTCGCCGCGCTGCGCCAGACGATGTCGCGGATCACGACGGGCTTCGGGATCAGACCGAGCTTGGTGAAGCGGTCGGCGACGCCCTGCTGGGTCGCGACGATGTCGTCGGTGACGGGGCCGATCACGAAGTTCGAGCGGTTGGCGGCGACGGTCTGGATGTCAAGCGGAACGCCGGTGATTGCAGCGAGCGATCTGGCCACCTCGTCGCGGTGCTGCTCGGCCCATTTACCGGTCGCGGTCGTCACATCGACGATCTGTTGCAGGATGGCGCCGTGTTTCCCGGCGAAGTCGCGGTTGGCGATGTAGAAGGAATTGGTCTTGGTGACCTCGCGCGCATTGATCAGGATGCGGCCGTTCTGCCTGGTCTCGCCGATCGCGAAATACGGATCCCAGATCGCCCAGGCCTCGATGCTGCCATTGGCAAAAGCAGGGCCCGCATCCGGCGGCGTCAGATAGACCGGGGTGATGTCGGCATAGGTGAGGCCGGCCTTCTCCAGCGTCTGCACCACGACATTGTGGGCGCTGGACCCCTTGGTGAAGCCGATACGCTTGCCCTTCAGATCGGCAATGGAGCGGATCGGCGAATCCCTGGGCACCAGAATGCCCTGGCCGTTGGTGATGGGCTGGCCGGCGGCATAGACGATTGCGGCACCCGCGGCCTGCGCGAACACCGGCGGAGAATCGCCGACCGCGCCGTAATCGACGCTGCCGACGTTCATCGCCTCCATCATCGGCGGCCCCGAGGAGAACTCGACCCATTTCACGTCGATGCCTTGCGGCGTGAAATGTTTTTCCAAAGTCGCCTGCTGGCGCGTGATGACCAGCACGCCGGTCTTCTGGTAGCCGATACGAATTTCCTTCAGCGCGCCTTGCGCGTTGGCGCGCGAGGCGAATGCGGCCGCGGCTGCGGTTCCAACGGACAGTTTCAAGAAGTCACGACGCTGCATTCCAGACTCCCGGCCGCGCACGGCCGTCATTCATTCACGTTCGGTGAATGATGGTGCGGAGCGGGAAGAGTGTCGAGACACCGGGGAAAATAGCGATGCGCGCACTGCGCGTGTGGCGGAGCGCATGATTAATCTTTCAAGCGGCGGAGCGAATGAAGATGGAATTTTTCTGCACGCGGATGTGAAGGCCGTGCGCATTCGGCCTCGGACTCGCTGCCGGAACCAAAACTGCGAAAACAACCCCATGCACAGTAGGCAGGGCGTGCGAAAACAAGGACTTACGCTTTATCCGAAATATGGTTTGACCCGTCGGGCAAAACAGGGGCATAATGACATCATGGCGGCGTGCGGGTGGCGGCCCCCACAAGGCGCGCTCAATGCTTGCGCGTCCAGGGATCGGACGAGAAATAGCAGTTCTCGAGCACCATGCGATTCCAGGCAAGGAACCTGACGGGGCAACGGCGCCACACCGTCGTCTGGCGCTTGCCGTCGTCGGACAGTTCGACATCGGAGATCGACAGGACCGGCCGCCGCCAGCGATAGCGCCAAATGTTGTCCCAACCGTCGCAGCCACCGCGAGCGCAGGCCATGTGGAAACTCGCCATCACGCCATGCGGCTTGAAGCACCAGGTTCGCGATCCCCATTCCTTGCCCGGCGGTGTCTGCGCGAAAGGCACCGGCGAGGTCTGGGTCCAGCAGCCGGACATGGGCGGCAAACCGGCGCCGCGCGCGGGCCCGGCGACCGACAACGCCGTCAACCCGGCGGCGAGGTACAGCGATGGGTGTCGCCGTTTGAACTGAGATTGAGCGGACACGACGTCATCTGTGTCGCAGGAGACCCGCGTGGTTCAATCCGACGGGACCATCGAGCGCCGGATCAGTGCCGCCACCGCACCGGCAAATTCTGCAAGCCCCGGAACGCCCAGCCGCCGATCCGGACCGGCTCGTCATCGGCGATCTCGAGTTTTGCGGCGCGCGCAAACACCGTCGGCAGCGCGACGTCGGCGATCATGGCGCGCGAGGCCCAGGCGCCGGCGCAGAAATGCGGGCCGGCACCGAAGGCGACGCTCTTCGTGGTGTCCCGTCTCACATCAAACTCGTCGGCGCGCTCGAAATGTTTCTCGTCGCGATTGGCGGAGCCGAACATCAGGAACACGCGCTCATCAAGCTCGAAGGACACATCGCGAATGGACCACGGCTTTGCGATCCGCCGCGGCGACATGCCGATCGGCGAGATCCAGCGGGCATATTCCTCGAAGGCTTCGAGCCAGGTCACCTCGCCCTTGCGCACGAGATCGAGCTGCTCGGGATGGGACAATAGCGCCCACACCGTGCCGGCGATCGCCTTGCGCGGCTCGTTCTGGCCGCCCGAGATCGCAAGTTTGACGTTGGCGCGCACGCTCTCCATCGGCATATCAGCAGTGAGGAGTACGCCAAGAATGCTCTGGTCAGGGTTCTTGCGCATCACGGGCAGGATGTCGTCGATCGCAGCGTCGATGCCCGACGTCGCGGCATGGCAGCGCGCCTCGACCGCGGGATCGCCGGCGTAATTGGCGATGCCCTCGATCATGCCCTGCGACCACGAATCCATGTCGGCAAAGCCGATATTGGTGAGGCCCGTGATCGACTTCAGGCATTCGCCGGAGAACGGCAGCGCGAAGTCGCGCATGAAGTCGATGCGGCTACCGGGCTCGATCGCGTCGATGATACGATCGGCATGGGCCTGGAACAACGAGGTCCAGTGCGCCTTCACCGTCTTCGGCGACACCGTCGGAAACATCGCGCGGCGTTCCACCTGATGCGCCTCGCCGTCCTTGCGCATCATGTTGTGGCCCATCAAACGGTTCATCAGACCGGCCGGCTGGTGCGAGGAGAACACGTCGATCTGCTTCTCCGAGATCGAGATGTCGTCGCGGCTCGTCAGCAATGTCGAGCCGAGCTGCGGCACGAAGGCGATCGGCGCTTCCTTGCGCAGCTTCGCAAGCATCGGATAGGGATCGGCCCAGAACGCGGCAGGGTCGATGTCGACGCGCGGCGCGGTGCTCAAGGCGGTCTCCCCCCGGGGATTGTTGTGTGCTTCAGGGCAGACTAGCGAAATCCAGGGCCGGCGTCTGTCCCTAGCGATAGGGACAGGCCGGTGCAGGGCCGTTTTTATAGGCTGGATGCATGCGGGCGAACCGCGGGGTCGGCATGGCCCACGACAGTGAGCATCGACAAACGCATGAGCGAACGTCCGTTGATGACTACGAATAGAGGTAGCCGTGGTATGAGAGAGCCTGCGCCTGCCGGGCAGCTCTGGGGCGGGCCCAACGCGCGGAGAAAGCGTCAATGTTTGCGGCGGCCGTGACTATCGTTTTGCTTGTCGTTCTATTGGCGCCGTCTTGGGGTATTCTCTTGTTCAATCGGATGACCTTCGGTCAAGCGATAGAAGCGGCCTGGCGCGTCTGGATCGTGCAAGTGATTGTATCTGTCGCACTCATTTTGCTTGCCGATCATCTGGGTATACTCAATCCGGCTGGCTTTACGCTTGGGATTTGCCTTTTGGTCGGATTTGCAGGCGCTCTTTTCCTCAAATTGAAAATCCAATAGGGCGCGTGACCTACCGGGCCTCGGCAACCTTCGCTCCTGATGGAAGCATCTGCGCGTTCGCCGCCAAGGGCCGCTTCGACGGCGGTGCCGGGTTCGGCAATCGGAACGCGGCGTCAGCCGGCGCGCCCTGGAATGGTCGACTTGCAGCGGTTGCCGGCAGCACGATCACTTTGGCCCCGACCTTCACCCGCTCGTAGAGATCCGTCACGTCATCATTGGTCAGCCGGATGCAGCCGGACGACACCTTCTTCCCGATCGTATCGGGGTTGTTGGTGCCGTGAATGCGATATTCGGTCTCGCCGAGATACATCGCCCGCGCGCCGAGCGGATTGCCGGGACCGCCGGCCATGAACCGCGGCAGATAAGGCTGACGCCCAACCATCTCTGCAGGCGGATGCCAATCCGGCCATTCTGCCTTGCGGGCCACGGTCTGTTCACCGGACCACGTGAAACCTTCGCGGCCGACACCGATGCCGTAGCGCATCGCCTGCCTGTCGTTCAGAACGAAATAGAGGAATGTGTTTCCGGTATCGATGATCACGGTGCCCGGTGCCTGACGGCTGGCGTAGTCAACCACCTGCCGGACAAGTGCGCCGGGAACGCCAGCGTCGGCTTTTGGTGGTTCGGCCAGAGGCGCCGGGGCGGGAGCCGGAATCGGAGCGGGAACGGGTGCTGCCGCGTGAACCGGCGTTGCCACGTAGACCGGAGTTGACGATGCCCGGGCTTCGCGCGCGGGCGGTGTCCGTGCCGGTTGCTCGCTGGCCCGGCCGGACAGCAACCCGTAGCCCGCCACGGCGACGGCCGCGGCGCCCAGTGCAACGCGCGCGGCCATCGGTATCGCGAGCGTTTCCGCCTTTCCACGTTTGGCCTTGGCCCGCTTCGCCATACTCGTTCCCCAGGTCACTCTGCCGAAAGAGGTACCCAGCAAAATTTAAGAAAGCTCGAAGCAATGCGGCTCGGGCCGGAACAGTTGGCGATGGTTAACGCCGGATTCTTGTCCAGCAACAGGACAAGCGGGAATAACGCCTGATGTTGAGCTCGCGGCGCTTGGGGAGAAGATTACGAGCAGCTTCGGCAAAAGATATCCGCCAGCGCCTTGAATATCGCCGGCTTGCGTTCCACGCGGGCAATGGTTCGTGCGCCTTCGATGGCAGCGATCAACGCAGCTGCGCTAGCCGATGCGCGCGCGGGAGCGAAGCCGCAACCCCGGAGATGCTCGGCAATGATGTCGGTCAGATCGACAAATCCGCGTGCGACACGTTTGGTCAGTTCGGCGTCCAGCGGGGACAGCTCATTCGCCAGGTTTTGCATGAGACATCCATACTGGAAGTCGTCGGCAATCATTTCGGCCGCGATGGCCCCAAAAACCTGTTTGAAGAAATCCGGAGCGTTGCCTGTCGTATTCGCCGAGATCTGCCGGAACACAGCCGCTCGCTTCGCGACATAAGGATCGATGGTTTCCTCCGCCAGCTGGGTCTTGCCGCGCGGAAAGTGAAAGTAGAACGATCCCTTCGGCGAACCGCTCTCTTCAATGATCTGGTTCAACCCGGTCGCAGCATAACCCTGGATGCGAAACAGTCGTTCGGCGGTGGCGATCGCGCGGGCGCGGGCGTCGGTTTTACGTGGCATGGCGCAAACATACCCCGCCTCGCTTGACAGAGCTATGGTGATCGCCATACTATGGCGATCACCATAGTACGTGAATCCCGCAATGCCGCTCGAACGAGCGCCAATGGGGGTCACTCTGTCAGGAGATTTGCCTTGTCCCTCTCCATGTACGACGCCGCCGTTCCCGGCATGGTGCGCTCGCTGAAGAATCTCGACGCCATCCTCGACAAGGCAGCGGCCTACGCCGAGGGCAAGAAGGTGGACCCGGCCGTCCTGGTGGGCAGCCGGCTGGCCATCGACATGCTGCCCTTCTCGACCCAGATCCATCGCGCCACGGAAACAGCGAGAGGCGGCGCGGCGCGCCTGGCCCAAATGGACATCCCTGGCTACCCCGACGAGGACAAGACCGTGGCGGACCTGAAGGGCCGCCTCGCCAAGGCCATCGCCTTCCTGGAGAGCGTGCCGACGGAGAAGTTCGCAGGCGCCGAAGATCGCACCGTCACCCAGAAGCTCGCCGGCAACGACATGACCTTCCCCGCCGAGCAGTATCTGTTTGGCTTTGTGATCCCGAACTTCTACTTCCACGTCACCTGCGCCTACGCGATCCTGCGCCACAACGGGGTGGAGATCGGCAAGGCAGACTTTATCCGCGGGCTCTGAGGCGAAGCTTGCCGAGCGCGCCGCGACGGCGCCATCTGCCCATGGCGTGTACTCACGAACTTCAGCTTGGCAACGCAGAGCGGAAGTCTACGACCTTGAGCGTGTTCGGCGGCTCGTGGACCCTAAGCGGACCGCTAGGGGCCCCGGCGCGTTCGGGCCAGAATTTCGGAAGGGAGCTCACCAAACATTTTGCGGAAGTCCCTCGCGAAGTGTCCAAGATTTCCGAAGCCGCACTTGAAAGCGATTTCGGAGACGGAGTTTCGCTGATTTGCCTCCAGGAGCATCTGTCTCGCACGCTGCAATCGCAATGTCTTCGCAAATGCCATTGGCGTGTATCCGCGACTACTTTTGAAAGCCGCGTATAGACTACGGATGCTCGAGTCAGTGTGTGACGCAAGCTCCTCGATGGTGATAGCCCGATTCCAGGACGCCTCGATGTACTCCTCGGCCACGCGAACGAGGCGGGGGGCGGCCTCTCTGGAGGGGCCTTCAAGGAAATCGCTGAAGTTGTGCCGATAAGCTGAAAGGAGGGCAATGGTAATCGCCTGCTCAAGCTCCGTAAGAAGCACGTTCGGTAGCGGAGCGGATACCGAATTAATCTGTCTCGCCAAGAAAATGGTCAAGTCTCGCAGTATCTGAGAGTTAGTCTCTTTCGTTGGTGCAAACGGATCGAATATGAGCGGGCCCCGTGGTTTTGCACCCAAGATGGACAGCAACGCCTTGTCCAGCGCTGCACTTTCTATTCGAAGAAGAAGTTGCTCGTACCCCGCTTCGAACACCACGCGGATCGGCTGCCGCGCAGGCACGACGCAAGGCCGCTGCACGCTGACCGTAATTGCGCGGCCGTTAAGAATGGTCGTGGCCTTGCCCTTGATAGCGATCTGCAGTCGCGCAAAATCGCACTCCGGGAAATCGACGATTGTCTTCGCGCCATACCCGCAGAAGCTAAGACCGACATTCGTGATCCGAAGGTGATTGGCTTCGCCTTCGAAGCCATCCGGGTCAGGCACCTCGAATCCGGTCGCGCCGTAGACCGTGAACAGAGTGTGCCGCATCGCCTCCGGATCGACCGTCCGGATGATGGGAAATCGACTCAAGAGGCGTTCAGCGTCATCCAACATGGGAAGGCGAAAAATGGCCCTATTCCGGCACGGGGGACCTGTTTCACAGGCTCAAACCAGGATCGCACGAAGACAACCCTCGGGATTGATCCAAATCAAATGCCGAGGCCCAACGCTCAAATCCTGCCAGCACTGTCCAGTTTGTGACGGTTCGAATTGAGCCAAGAATGCAGATTCCGGTCAGAGAAAATATAATACGTCAACGTTTCCGACCGCGGCAAACTGTTGCTGATCGCGCGCACGTCAATCGCCGACGCCGAACACATATCCATGGTTCCCCGAGGTAAAACCAAACGAGGAGCGGGCGTGCGTACGCCCCTTGACACTTCGCCGAGGGGCAGTTCTGCGACCCTGGGCGTGGTGAGCACTGCCGGCGGCTCGAGACTGAAGAAAAATGAGTGGCCCGCTTACCCCTTGAGACGACCCCATCGAGAGGCACGAACCGTCCGGCAAACTGGATCAAAATCACTGACTACGTCCGGCACCGCACAGCCAGGAAATTGACGATTTGGCTGAGCTGAGGCTGCAAGGGAGGGAAGGATCGACATGAAGCGGCGGCGGGTTAAACAAAGCACTTCATTGGAACAACGACTGGCGCGGGAAGCGCAGCGCCTTAGAGCGCAGGCCGAATCGCTCCCTCGCGGGTCGAAGCGCGATGAATTGTTACGTAAAGCGGAACAGGCCGAAGCCGCTTCTCACATGAACGAGTGGCTTACATCGCCAGGATTGCAGCCATCCAAATAGAAACTCCGCCGAGGTGACGCAGGATGCAAGGCTACCGCGTATACTTGATCGGCTCGGACGGCCACATCATGAACCGCATCGAGTTCTGGTCGAAAAACGATGAAGAAGCCAAGCAGCACGCCGCAAGATACGTAGACGGCTACGACGTAGAACTATGGCAGCAAGGTCGGAAGATTTCAGAGTTTAAGGACTGCTCCCAGTAACTGTTCACAATGGAGTATCGAGGCGCGCAGATAAAGGTTCTCTGGACCATCGCTCCACGCGGCTGGCAATGGACCGTTCATTTTCAGCAGCACGAGGAGAGCGGATTTCATCGCTACAAGGAGGTGGCTATGTCTCATGCTCGTCGAGCGGCGGAAAAGTTGATCTTGAAATTTCAACAACCCAAGGCCGACCACTAGCACCGTAGCCACTGATCGGGATATGGCAACCATGAGCAAAGAGGGATCCGGAGCGCCAAAGGCGCCCAACGCCAACGAGGAGCGGGCGTCGGAAGAGCTTAAGCGAGTTGTCCGCGACTACATCGATGCGCAGCGTTCGCTTGTCGAAAAGCTGCGCCGGAAACTGAACTAAGGCTGCCCCAAGCTGACGACCTGAGCCATTTTGGGGCGGCACGTCCGCTTCGGGCCGACAGCTGTTCCTGAGCGACATCGTCCTTGGTCACCCAGCCCATCCATAGCAGCGCCAGGCGATCCCCGACATGCCAGCCGGCTAGTGCCAACAGCGCCAGGCTCGGCAATAACAGGTACAACAGCAGCCAGACGATCGGCCAGCAATTTACAGACTGTCTCTTAATGCGGTGTTGCCCGCATTGTTTTTGGCGTGGCCTGCCGCCGCCGGTATCGTCTGCTTCGGGTCACAAGCCGTTGAGTACACGCCCTAATTCAGGCCGCTTGCCCCCGCCAGCAGGCCCAGCACGATCGCGAACAATTCGTTCTGCGCGGAGATGCCGAGCCGCTCATAGGCGCGCTTGCGGTAGGTCAGGGTCGAATGCAGGCTGATGCCGAGTTCCTGCGAGATCGCCTCGGAACTGAGACCGAGCAGGATCTGGCGGCAGACCTCCTGCTCGCGCGGTGTGAGGTGCGTGAGCGGCGCGCGTTGCGAACAGCGCGGCGAGATTTGGCCGGGCGTCGCTGCCTGCTGGACATGACGCGCGAAGCTGGTGCCGATCGCAGACGCAATGGTCTGAAGGCGCGCCGCAAAACAGCGACCGGCTCAAGAGCGATGTTTTCGCCAACAATCGATGCCGAGATTCTCAGTACTTGGCGACGATCGGGCTGCCCCAACGATAGTTGATGCCGATGCGAACCAGGTCCAGGTTCGAGTCATTCATCGATTGATTGAAGCGCTGGACAAGGAGAGGAGGACCGGCAAAGGAGGCCCCGCTGTTCTGCGTCAGGAAACCGTTGTGATCCTGCAGCCAGATATGGAGGTATTCGGCCTTTACACTCCAATTGCCGGAAAAAGCATATTCCACGCCGGCACCGATCGTGCCGCCGACCGAGGTCGTCGTTGCCGAACCGACGTGGCAGTCGCCCAAACCATTGCGAGGATCCGCAGCACAGAGATCACCCGCGAAGGTCCAAGTCTGCGTACGGGAGAAACGCGTGTCACCGACGGCGAGGCCGCCCGTTACGTAGAACAGGGCACGATTTGTGGTGTACCCGACGCGCCCGCGGAAGGTCGCGAACCAATTGTGGTGGATCTGATCGAAGTCCTGCGCATTGTTGGGGCCGATCGTAAAGACCGCGCTCGTACGGTTCGCATTGAGGGACATCCCCTGAATGTCCGCTTCAACGCCCCATACCCACGATGTCGCCCGCTGCCAATTATAGCCGATCTGAATGCCGCCGAATCCGCCGCTTCCATTCGCTCCGCCGGCACCCGCAAGCGCCGCCAATGTCTGCGCCGATGCTATCCCGGCGCCATCAAAGAAGTTGTTGGAAACATCGTTGTTGCTCCAGATACCGCCGCCATTTGCACCGACATAGAAGCCAGTCCAGTTAAAGACCGGAGCAGGTGGCGGCGGCGCCTTGAGGGGGAGGTCTGCAGCTGAAGCAGTTACGGTACCGAAGGCGAGGGCAAGCATTCCGAAAGCAAATTGCTTCATCGATCGCTCCCTTTGTCCCTGTCCGGACCAAAACCTGGGAAGCCGGATCAGGTGACCATCTGTTTCTATCTGCTACCAAGGTTGCGGCAGCGGCAATCCGCCGCGCGGGTTCCCATGACGAATCTGCTTTCCATGTGTCATTTCGACCACATGCCGGCCAGCGACCCGCGGACCTGGATTCCCCTTGGAGTTCCCCTCAGTTCAGGCCGTGCGGTCCCGCGAGCAAGCCCAGCACGATCGAAAACAATTCGTTCTGCGAGGAAATCCCGAGCCGCTCATAGGCGCGCTTGCGGTAGGTCAGGGTGGAATGCAGGCTGATGCCGAGCGCCAGCGAGATCGCCTCGGAGCTGAGGCCGAGCAGGATGCGGCGGCAGACGTCCTGCTCACGCGGCGTCAGCGCCGAGAGCGGCGCACGCGAGGCGAACAACGCGGCGAGGTTCTGGTCTGGCGTCGCAGTCTGCTGGAAATGACGCGCGACACTGGCGCTGATTGCGGGTGCAATGGTCTGCAATCGCGCACGCTCGGCATCGCTGAATTGGCCCTGGGACGTGATGCGGTAGAAATTGACATAGAAGCAGGTGTCGTCAGTCCAGATCGCGGTGGCGCATTTGTCGACGATGTCGGAGTCGTTGAAGAAGATCTTGCGATAGCGCGCGCCATACATGCGCGGCGCGAACGACGGCAGCATGATCGGCGCGCTGCCCTCGGCCTCGAACAGCGCATCGCGGTTGGGATCGGATTCGTGGAACTGGCCCGCATAGGCCGCGCCGAGATCGCTGCCGGTCGGGATGTTGCCGGCATCGAGCAGGCACCGCGCGCGACCTGCGCGCGTCAGCGCAAACACCATGCAATGGCCGACGCCGGCCTGCCGGCGCAGCGTGTCGATGAGGGTGTTCGGGAAGTCGGGGCGGCCGATCGCGAGCACCGCGGGTGTGACGTCGCCGGCCAGTGGATTTGCGGGCGTCGCGTGAGGGCGCATGGGTTTCCTCCGCAAAGGTTCTTTTGCCGGAGGATATCAGCAAGGGGAGTTGGCCGGAAGTCGGCGGCGCCGGCTTGTGCCGCCTCTGGGTCCCGGCTCTGCGAAGCAGCACTGCGTGCTGCATCGCGTCCGGGACACGTGCCTCACAATCAGTCTCTTGCCCCGGACGCAGCGCAGCACGCAGTGATGCGCTGCTGAGCCGGGGCCCATGCCAGCGCCAGATCAGACGCCCTACCCCGCCGCGGCCTTCGCCGGCGCCACGTTGATGGCGAGCTTGCCGTAGCGGTCCGTGAACGCCTCGGTGTCGATCTCCTCCAGCTTGATCTCGCCGCTCATGACGCTCCTCTTCCAGGCCGCCTGGGCCGGATCGTTCTGGAACTCCAGCATCACCTCGCGGCCGAACAGCTCAAGCGATTCACAGATGTGCTCGTGGCTGTTCTTGCCGGCTTGATTCAGGAGGATGACCTGGTCGATGTGCGAGCTCTGGAATCGCTTGAGCTTCCTGCGGATGGTCTCGGGCGACCCGATCAGGCCGCCGCGCAGGGCCGCCTCCTGTGCCTCTGGATTGTCGCGCTTCCACTTGTTGTACTCGTCCCACATGTTGACCGTGTAGGGCGCGGGCCGCTGGCGGTTCTGCGAGGCGCCGTAGAAGCGCAGCGCGAACTGGAAGAAGGTGGCGCCGTCGGCGCGCGCACGCGCCTCTTCGTCGGTCTTCGCGCACATGAAGAACGACACCAGCGCCATGTTCGGATTGATCTCGTAGTCGGCGAGCTTGGCGAGACGCTTGGTCATCGCGTTGTAATAGGCGTGCACCCAGGCATGCGCGGCATCGGCGCTGACGAACTGGAAGCCGAGCGCACCAAAACCGTGGCGGCCGGCGCGTTCGATGGTCGGCAGCTGCGAGCAGGCCATCCATAGCGGCGGATGCGGCTTCTGCACCGGCTTCGGCACGACGTTGCGCAAGGGGATGTCAAAGTACTTGCCGTGGTGCTCGGCGCCTGCGTCCTTGAACATCGGGAAGATCGCCTGCACCGCTTCCTCAAAGACCTCCTTCTTGGTCTCCATGTCGCGGCCGAACGGCGTGAGCTCGGTGATGGACGCACTCTCGCCCATGCCGAATTCGCAGCGGCCGTTGGAGAGCAGGTCGAGCACCGCGACGCGCTCGGCGACGCGCGCCGGATGATTGGTGGTGAGCTGGAGGATGCCGTGGCCGAGCCGGATGTTCTTCGTGCGCTGGCTGGCGGCGGCGAGGAACGATTCCGGCGAGGGCGAGTGCGAATATTCCTCGAGGAAGTGATGCTCGACCACCCAGGCGTGGTCGTAGCCGAGCGTGTCGGCAAGTTCCATCTGCGAGAGCGCGTTCTGGTAGAGCTTCAGCTCGTCGCCAGCCACCCAGGGCCGTGGCAGTTGCAGCTCATAGAAGATGCCGAACTTCATGACGCCTCTCCCGCATTATTCTTTGTTGCGCTCATCTTAATGAGCGGGGCGGCACTGTCTACGGAGCAGCAATTCCGCCGTGCGGGAGAACGATCCCTTCACCGCATCCGGCGCTATGGCGCGGCGGAACCTTCCACCGCCACGACAGGGGCTGCTTCGCGCGGTGCGCGGCGGCCATTCAGCACCACGCCGATGAAGGTGAAGCGCACCAGCAGATGATAGCTCGCCAGCATCGGCGGAAACGCGACGGCGAGAATGATTGCGAACTTGACCGGCCCGGGCCAGTCGAGCTGCGACACCGCGACCTGCAGCGCCATCACGATCGGCATGTGGATCAGATAGAGCCAGTAGGAGGCATCGGCGAGGTAGCGCCAGGTCGGGCTGAAGCCGGACATGAAGCGGAGCGCGAGGCCGAGGACCGCGAAGGTCGAAATCCATATCGCCGGTGCGTAGAGGATGGCGGAGATCAGCCTGAGCGTGGCGAAGCTGACCGGCAGTTTCGAGGCGCCCGGCGACGACAGCATCACGGCTGACAGCACGAAGCTGACCAGGATCAGGCCGAGCGCGAGCAGGAGATGCGCCAACCAGCGTCGCTCGAGGATCCGCAGCAGGTCGATCTGCCGATGCAATAGCCAGCCGACGCCGAATGCGGTGCCGAAGCCGATCCAGGCCTGCGCATTGGTGATGAGCGATTGATCCGGCGTCCTCACGCCCATCACGTTGATCCATCGTGGGTCGAGGCAGAAAGCGATGCCGATCGGGATCGCCAGAACCAGCGGCGCAAGCGGGTTTCGCATGATCCCTGTGAAGAGGCCGTCGATGATCGTTCGCAGCGTGCCCGACGCATCAAGCCAGACAATTGCGCCGCGCAGCAGCAGCATGGCGACGTAGAGCTCCAGCAGCATATAGAGAAACCAGAGATGGGTCAGCGGGAAATTCGGCAGTGGCGGCAGCCAGCCGGACGTCCGGTGAATCAGACCGCCGTTCGGAAAGCCCGAGGCCCAGATGATCACCACAGCCATCGGCATGAACACGATCGGCCAGGCGATCACGAGCGGCAGGGCAATCCGCTGCAACCGGTCCTTGACGAACCCCCTGGCCCCCCGGCGGTGAAAGCTCATGCGGGCGAAGAAACCCGCCATCAGGAAGAAGGTCGTCATCCGGAAGACATGGATGGCGAAGGACAGCAGGCTCAGGGCGAGACTGGGATGAGTGTCCTGGATGATCCAGAACCGGGGCGAGGCCGGCACAAACGACAATGTCGCGTGCAGGACGATGCCGAGCAGCAGGGCAAAACCCCTGACCGCATCGAGGGCATGAAGGCGTTCCGAGGCAGGGGTGGCGGCGGTCAAACGGGACATGGCGGGCTCGGCTTGCTGGAGAACACCTTCTTCTTTCCGACAATGCCCGATCAGGTCAGGGCGCTCTTGCCCGATCCGGAAATCGGCTAGCCGATTTCTCGGCGCGGCTGGCCGATTTTGAGATCGCGATCGGTTTCCGGCCGGCTCAGGGCCTCGCGCCGGAATTCGCTCGGGGTCATGCCGGTCTCGGCCTTGAAGGCGCGATTGAACGGCCCGATCGACTGGAAGCCCGCGTCCATGGCGATGGTCAACACCGGAACCTCCCGCTGCGCCGCGTCGGACAGCGCCAGCTTGGCATCCTCGATACGATAGTGATTCAGGAACGCATTGAAGTTGCGATAGCCCAGCCCTTCGTTGATCGCCTGGCGTAGCCGATACTCGGGAACGTCGAGCCGAACCGCGAGCGCCCCGATCGCAAGACCTTCCTGCCGGTAGGTCCGTTCTACGGTCATCAGGTGGTCAAGGCGCCGGAGCAGGATCGGGTCGACGATGACCCGCCCCGCGGCGGCGCGACCGGCGACCCCGGCTTGTCTCCCCGCCTCGCCGGATGCAATCGCGGCCGTGGCGTCGTCGACGGCCACCGCTGCCGGTGCGCTGAACAGGCCGATGCCGGCGAGCATGGCCACGACGAACAGGCCGAGTGCGGTCGGCAGACTGCCGGGCGCGCCGGGAACCGCGACAGGAATTGCAGCGAAGCCGGCGACGGCGACGGCCGCGATGAGCACGACATTGATCGCGAGCATCGCCAGCCGCAGCCGGCGGCGCCGCGCGACCAGATCGGCGCGCCAGGTCTTGACCGTCTGAACTGCGGCAGCGAGGGCCAGCACCAGGCTGGCCAATGCCAGGACTCGCCCGGCTGCGCCAGCCAAAGCGGGCCAATGCGCCCAGCCCAGCGTGATCGCGAACCCATAGGCCACGATGCTCAGCCAAATGGCGCCGTGCCACCGCTTCAGCACGAAATCGTCGTCGAACGCCGCGCGCGCCCACAGCCAGAATATTGCAGGCTGCGCCCACAGGATCGGCAACGTCCACCACCAAGCCGCTTTGGGGAAGTTGGGCGCGGTCACGATCGCATAGAACATGCCGCCTGCGCACATCGCGATGCCCAGCGAAGCCTGTTGGCCGGTCGCACGACGCAGCCATGCGACGAGAATGATCAGCAGGAACACGCCGCTCGTCGCGCCGCGCAGCCCAAGATCGACGGCCGTGAGCCCCATCGCGTTCACAACTCGTATCCCCGTTCGAGGTCAAACTGTCGCACCGCCCCCGCGCCGACACAACCCAAACTTGCGGTTGCGGTCACGGCCGCAACCATCCTCGCAAATCGACGGATTGATCCAGATCAACGCCGCCGCGGCCCGAATGCATCAATAGTCCAGCAAGGCAACGGCCCGGATGCCGTCCCGATTCCCATACATTCAAAGAGACCGAATATGTCGGCCCCAGTCGACGCGACTTCACGCGTGCGCCGTAAGCGCATGGAGATTTTCGCTTTCCTGTTCCTGACCGCGGTCGTGATGCCCGTCCTCGCGGTGGGAACGGTCGGCTCATACGGGCTCGGCGTCTGGATCTACCAGATGTTCGCCGGCCCACCCGGCCCCCCGCCCTCCCCGCATTGATCATTCGAACAGCGAAAGACAGGCATCATGGCCCAAGCCAAACTCAACCGCCGCGCATTGCTCACCGGCCGGGTGCTCAGCGCTGAGCGCGTCATCTCACCGCCGGGCTGCGAGATCGCCAGCATCATCGTGCAGGCACGCCCCGAGCGGCTCGCCGAACTGGAAGCCGCGATCACCGCCCTCGCCGGCTGCGAGATTCACGGCCGCGATCCGCGCGGAAAGCTCGTCGTCGTGACCGAGGCGCCTGACGCAGGCGGCCTCGGCACCCTGCTCAACACCATCCAGTCGCTGCCCGACGTCTACTCCGCGGCGCTGGTTTTCCACGCCATCGAAACCGCCTGAGCAAGGAAGAGCCATCATGACATCGCCAAAGCTCGACCGCCGCCAGATGCTGAAACTGGAGGCCGCCGCGATCGCGGCCGCCGCCGCGGGCATGCCGGTGCCGGCGCTCGCCGCGAACCTCGTCGCAGAGCGCGACGTCGCAGAACTGAAATGGGACAAGGCCGCCTGCCGCTTCTGCGGCACCGGCTGCTCGGTGATGGTCGCCACCAAGGACAATCGCGTCGTCGCCACCCACGGCGACATCAAGGCCGAGGTCAATCGTGGCCTCAACTGCGTCAAGGGCTACTTCCTCTCCAAGATCATGTACGGCCACGACCGCCTGACGCAGCCGATGCTGCGCAAGACAGGCGGCAAATACGACAAGAACGGCGACTTCACGCCCATCAGCTGGACCGAAGCCTTCGACATCATGGAGGTGAAGTGGAAGGAGGCGATCAAGAAGCGCGGGCCGAACGGCGTCGCCATGTTCGGCTCCGGCCAGTGGACGATCTGGGAAGGCTATGCGGCGTCAAAGCTGTTCAAGGCCGGCTTCCGCACCAACAACATCGATCCCAATGCGCGCCACTGCATGGCCTCGGCCGTTGCCGGCATGATGCGCACCTTCGGCATCGACGAGCCGGCCGGCTGCTATGACGACATCGAGGCCACCGACGCCTTCGTGCTGTGGGGCTCCAACATGGCGGAGATGCATCCCATTTTGTGGACGCGCCTCGCCGACCGCCGGCTGTCCGCGCCGCATGTCCGCGTCGCCGTGCTCTCGACCTTCGAGCACCGCTCGTTCGACCTCGCCGACATCGGCATGATCTTCAAGCCGCAGACCGATCTCTATCTGCTGAACGCCATCGCGAACCACATCATCAAGACCGGCCGGGTCAACAAGGATTTCGTTGCCGCGCATACCATTTTCAGGCGCGGCCAGACCGACATCGGCTACGGCCTGAGACCCGAACATCCGCTGCAGAAGAAGGCGACGGGCGCGGCGAAGGCGAACGACTCCACCGAGATGAGCTACGACGAGTACGTCAAGTTCGTGTCGGACTACACGCTGGAGAAAGCCGCCGAGATGTCGGGCGTACCGCTCAATCGCCTCGAGGCGCTCGCCGAGATCTATGCTGACCCGAAGACAAAAGTGGTCTCGTTCTGGACCATGGGCTTCAACCAGCACACCCGCGGCGTCTGGTGCAACAACCTGATCTACAACATCCATCTTCTGACCGGAAAGATCTCCTCGCCCGGCAACAGCCCGTTCTCGCTGACCGGCCAACCCTCGGCCTGCGGCACCGCGCGCGAGGTCGGCACCTTCTCGCACCGCCTGCCGGCCGACATGGTCGTGACCAACAAGGAACACCGCACCAAGGCCGAGCATCTCTGGCTGCTGCCCGAGGGCACCATTCCCGACAAGCCCGGCGCACATGCCGTGCTGCAAAGCCGGATGCTGAAGGACGGCCTGATCAACGCCTATTGGGTGCAGGTCAACAACAACCTCCAGGCCGGCCCCAACGCCAACGAGGAGACCTATCCGGGCTTCCGCAATCCCGACAATTTCATCGTGGTCTCCGACGCCTATCCGTCGGTGACGGCGCTGGCCGCCGATTTGATCCTGCCGACCGCGATGTGGGTGGAGAAGGAAGGCGCCTATGGCAATGCCGAGCGACGCACGCAGTTCTGGCACCAGCTCGTCGCGGCACCCGGCGAGGCCAGGTCCGATCTCTGGCAGCTCATGGAGTTCTCGAAACGCTTCAAGATCGAGGAGGTCTGGCCGGAGGAGCTGATCGCCAAGAAGCCCGAGGTTCGCGGCAAGACGCTGTTCGACGTGCTCTACAGGAACGGCCAGGTCGACAAATTCCCTGTTACCGACATCGAGCCGGGCTATCTCAACGACGAGTCCAAGGCGTTCGGCTTCTACGTTCACAAGGGCCTGTTCGAGGAATACGCCTCGTTCGGCCGCGGCCACGGCCACGACCTCGCGCCGTTCGACACCTATCACCGGGAGCGCGGCCTGCGCTGGCCTGTCGTCAACGGCCAGGAGACGAAATGGCGTTTCCGCGAGGGCAGCGATCCCTACGTCAAGCAGGGCGCCGAGGTGCAGTTCTACGGCTATCCCGACGGCAAGGCGCGCATCTTCGCACTGCCTTACGAGCCGCCGGCGGAATCGCCCGACGGTGACTATCCGTTCTGGCTCTCCACCGGCCGCGTGCTGGAGCATTGGCATTCCGGCACCATGACGCGCCGCGTGCCCGAACTCTACAAGGCGTTCCCCGAAGCCGTCTGCTTCATGCATCCCGACGACGCGGCGGAAGCCAAGCTCCGGCGTGGCGACGAGGTGAAGGTGGTGTCGCGCCGCGGCTTCATCCGCGCCCGCGTCGAAACACGCGGCCGCGACCGGCCGCCGCGCGGCCTCGTGTTCGTGCCGTGGTTCGACGAATCCAAGCTGATCAACAAGGTGACGCTGGACGCCACCGATCCGATCTCGCTGCAAACCGACTACAAGAAATGCGCCGTGCGCATCGAGCGGGTGAACCTGTCATGATGAAACGATTTGGCATCGCCCTGCTCGCGGTCGCGATCGCCGCGGGCGCGAGCTCACTGACCGCGCAGACCGTCAATTCAGGCCTGCGCGGCCCGACCCCGCTCAATGACGAGGGCCCGGCGCCGCCGATGCTGCCGAACCGCAATACGTCCGAGCGGGAGGTACGCAACTATCCGGAGCAGCCGCCGGTCATCCCGCACACGATCGACGGCTACCAGATCGACCTCAACGGCAACAAATGCCTGTCCTGCCATGCGCGGGCGCGCACCGCGGAATCGCAGGCGCCGATGGTCTCGATCACGCATTTCATGGACCGCGACGGCCAGTTCCTGGCCTCGATCTCGCCGCGGCGCTTCTTCTGCACGGAATGCCACGTGCCGCAGAACACGGCGACGCCGCCGGTGAGCAACGATTTTACGGATATCGACACGCTGCTGTCGCGTGCAAGCCCCGGTGGCCGGCGATGACGGCTGTCGAGGAGCCAAAGGCGAAACGCGGCTTCATCCTGCGTTGCTGGGATTTCGCGCGCGAGCTCTGGCAGGTGCTGATCCGGCCGAGCTCGGTGTTCGGGCTCGGCGTGCTGGTGCTCGCGGGCTTTGCGGCCGGCGTGATCTTCTGGGGCGGCTTCAACACCGCGCTGGAATTGACCAACACCGAAAAATTCTGCACCGGCTGCCACGAGATGCGCGAAAACGTCTTCGCCGAGCTGAAATCGACCATCCATTTCAGCAACCGCTCCGGCGTGCGCGCGACCTGCCCGGACTGCCACGTCCCGCACAACTGGACCGACAAGATCGCGCGCAAGATGCAGGCCTCCAAGGAGGTCTGGGGCAAGCTGTTCGGCACGATCGACACCCGCGAGAAATTCCAGGACCATCGCCTCGAGCTCGCCGCGCATGAATGGGCGCGCTTCAAGGCCAACGATTCCCTGGAATGCCGCAACTGCCACAGCGCCGATTCCATGGACATCACAAAGCAGTCGCCACGGGCCTCGGTCGCGCATCAGCGCTTCCTGTTCACAGGCGAGAAGACCTGCATCGACTGCCACAAGGGCATCGCCCACCATCTGCCCGACATGCGCGGCGTCCCCGGCTGGCAATAGGCCAAGCTCCCACGGCGTCATGGCCGGGCTTGTCCCGGCCATCCACGCCCAACCACGCGGCACGAAGAACGTGGATGCCCGGGACAAGCCCGGGCATGACGACCTTCTGCGAGGCTTAGGTGCGGGTCCCTGGCGGCAATGGCGGCGCGCCCCCGCTTGAACCGGCGGGGCGAATGGTTAGTTTTGGGGGGTGGCGAATCGCTCCGTTTCGCCCCTCCTCAAGACAGACATGGCCACATTCACCCCGCATCAGGATGCCGCGCTCAAGGCCGTTGGCGACTGGCTCAAAGCCAAGCCGGGCCGTAACGGCACGCCGCCGGTGTTCCGGCTGTTCGGCTTTGCCGGCACCGGCAAGACCACGCTGGCGCGGCATATCGCTGACGGCGTCGACGGCGAGGTGAAATTTGCCGCCTTCACCGGCAAGGCGGCGCTGGTGATGCGCAACAAGGGTTGCGACGAGGCCTCCACCATCCATTCGCTGATCTACCGCGCCCGCGAATCCGGCGAGGAGCAGCCGAGTTTTGAACTCTGGGACGACGCGCCGGCGTCAAAAGCAAAACTGATCGTGATCGACGAATGCTCGATGGTCGATGCCGAATTGGGGCGCGATTTGATGTCGTTCGACTGCCCGCTGCTGGTGCTGGGCGATCCCGCCCAGCTGCCGCCGATCCAGGGCGGTGGCTTCTTCACCAACACCGAGCCCGATGCGATGCTGACCGAGGTGCACCGCCAGGCCCAGGACGATCCGATCGTGCGGATGTCGATGGACGTGCGCGAGGGACGCGAGCTCGACATCGGCCGCTACGGCGAGAGCGAGGTGGTGTCGCGGAAAGAGCTCGACCCCGACCGCGTCATGAGCGCCGACCAGGTGCTGGTCGGCCGCAACAACACAAGGCGCGCCTACAATATACGGGTGCGCCAGCGCCAGAACATCGAGGACGTCTTCCCGGTCGCCGGCGACAAGCTGGTGTGCCTGCGCAACAACCGCAAGAAGGGCCTGTTCAACGGCGGCCTGTGGCGCGTGAAGTCGCGCAACACCTCGCGCTCGAAATCGCGCATCCTCTCGATGCGGCTGTCGCCGGACGAGGATTTCGGCCACAAGGTGACCAAGGTCTCGGTGCGCGCCGACTGCTTCGAGGGCGGCGTCGAGGCGATCGCCTGGGAGCAGCGCAAGCCCTATGACGAGTTCGACTACGGCTACGTGCTGACCGTGCACAAATCGCAGGGCTCGCAATGGGACGACGTCGTGCTGTTCGACGAGAGCTTTGCGTTTGGGGAGAGCCGCGCAAGATGGCTCTACACGGGGATCACGCGCGCGGCGAAAAGGTTGAGTATCGTCGTGTGACGCTGCCGCTGGTTGGTTAGATTAGCCTTTTAGTAGCCCCAGGCATAATACCGTCATGGGTATGACCGAACGTGGTCTGGCTGCGAAACGATCAGGATGTTTGGCGAGAAGTTTCGTGAGCTTTTCTGCCTCATGGGTTGTGCGGACGAAGGCAACCTGAAGCAGACTGGGCAACTCGAAGTCACCCCTACATCGCCATTCGCGCTCGTGGAGCCAGCTAATCCAGCCATCCGTGTTTTGCTCGAAGCGCACGACACGCCACTGCTCATCTAGCGGAATCCCAAGTTGTTTTAGCTCCGCATTTGATAAATAGAGAACTGGCCGGCAACCTTTCCTGTGCGCGTATCGCTTCGTAACGGCAATGCCGTAGGGTTCGTATCGCGGCTTCTGCCGATCGGTGTTTTCCGGCGTCAGAACATACTTGAGCGAAGCGAAGGGTACATCCATGAAGCATGCCGCGGGATGCGGGCCCTTTATCATGCCCGTCTTCTTCTCGCTGCCCCATACCTCTCCGGTCTTCAGGATATTGACGAGATTGTCGTAGGCCGAATGTCTGTCAAGCTTTGAGGTGTTCTTCGTCAAGTGAAGTATGTACGGCGTGAGATCGGGCCGGGCGTTGAAGGGCAACTTATCGAACTTCACGGGCAAAGAGATCCTCCATTGCGGCGCGTTTGAGCGTCCACGTTCCTGCAAAACCTGTCGCTTGATCAACACCAAAAGCAGCGACGGATCGTGCTGTGGACCCCGATCTCAAGAGGACGGCGTGGAATTTTCAATAGCCGGGTTAGGCGGGTCGCGGCGCTTCCGGTTCGCCATGAACGTCCGAACCGAAACGTAGGTCGAAATGACCCCAGCGGTCGTGCCGATAACTGCAGCGATCGTGCAGATGATCGTTGCGATTGGCATGAAGGATTGCATCGTTATCTCCATAGGCCGTAAAGCTTTCGCTCTTCAGTGGCCAGAAGATAATTCGCGAACACCTTGCACAACAATACTAGGCGAATACGAAATTCGCGTGCGTACTCAACTGGATGAACCACGATTAAACACAGTTTCATTTAGCCATTACACGCAGAGAGTCGCCACTGTTGTGCGCTGGACGCAGTATAGCGATCGACCCCCCCCTGTCATTACTGCTGTAGGGTGAAATGGGGTGAAATGGGCTGAAGTTTCTTGAATTGCGCTTCTACAACGCTAAGCTGCGTCGATACTTAAAGGCTTAGGGGAGGGATAGTCGACAGGACTGCCCTCATTCAGGGTGGAAATGTCCTTCCAGCAAGAAATTGCCGGGCAAAATCGACCGGCCAAGAGACCTGCGACGCTGACGGGCTTGCTGCTCCATCGCATCGCTATGAATCCCTATGCTGAAAATGTCCAAATGGATTCCGCTTGGTCAGCCGAGCATGTCGGCAAGCCTCGTTTCCGCATTGGCGGCATGGCATGGTTCCGCGACATCACGGGCCTTACCGGTGAGAAACTCTACGACGTGCGGAAGGATGCAATCCGGGAAGCCAAGCTCAGCCGCTGGCACGAGATGGAAGGAGTTTCCCGGTTGGTTGCCCGCAAACAAGAAGCGAACTGGGACACGACGGCGCGGCCACAATACTTCGAAGCCATTGCGGGAAAGCCGCTTCTCCTCGTAAAGGCCGCACAGATTCTTCTTTCCTGCGAACTTGCGCTTGACCAGCTTCTCGAAGAGGAAAAGGCTAAGGGCGCTCCGGCCGCGAACGCCGCATCTAGCGCCGGCGACATCCGACCAACATCCCTTGATGAACTCACATCCGGCGCAGACATCTACCGCTATATGGCGGTCATCCCCGCCTGTTGGAATATTGGCGACTTCGATGAGCAGTATCTTCGGGATCGGATTGGCGCGGATTCGACCTTCCTCGATCAGCTTGGTGAAGCGACCGGCCAAACCGACCACGACGTCTTCCGCGAACTAGCAAAAGGCCACACGGTGACGTTTGGTTTGGCGCGCAAAATCAAAACCTTCTGCGATCAGAAGGTGCCGGTTGGACAAATCAGGTGCCGCGAGGGCCAAGATAAGCTTGGCTCGAAGCGCGCCGTGGCCCTTGAGGAAATTGCCCCCTGACGTCAGGGGATTAGATGCAAATGCGTTGGCTTTGATGCGCGCGCAACTTGCGCGTCACGTTCGCTCCGGCTGTCGCGCAGCGCAATGAGATCTTCGAGGCTAGGATCGGTAGGACGATTCCACCCCGGCGCACGCATGCCGAAACCAAGGTCTCGTTGCGAAAGCAGTATCTTGAGTTGTCCGACCGTGGATTCAGGATTTCGCAATACCGCAATGCTCGCGGCATAAACGAGTACCTGCGCTTCCGTCAGTTGTACGACATCACCTACGAAGCCGTGGCCACACCTTGCCAACCGATAGCTCAAGAACATCAGATCATGCGCCAAACGACCGCGTAGCGCTCGGCGCGAAATGAAATTCGACAGATACCCGCTAAGCAATAGATAGCGCCGCCGAGGAACGAGGCGGATGATGTCCGATGAATGTGGAGCCGCTTTTTCTAAGGTACGCAAAACTGAAAGCCGGTTGAACAGGGACTTGATCTCTACCAGCCCAAGGTCGGCCCACTTGCCTGAACTGTCAACTGTCCCAAAGTACGCGGCGATTTGGCCAGCAATGATATTGCAGTGCCGCCGATCAAGGCTCACAAGGTCGAAAGGCAACGCCAACTGAGGAGGGGAGTGATTAGCAATCGACCGAACTGTAGAGCGAGAACGTGTCACCCTGATGTCCACCTGTATATTGAGGGACGTAACAGGAAGCTTCTGAACCACGCTTACGCGATTCGGATTAATCTGTCGTCGATAAAGGGCTTGTCACTATGATCCTGAATACAGCTTGTTCCTCCTCGACAATCCCCACCATCGTGCGATCGGCGATTGAATGGAAGCAGTCGCACAAAGGCCCCTATTAGTTAGCCGAAGCGTAACCCACTTCGTCTTATGGTCCCTAGCAGTCGCAGGTTAAGCTTAGCTAGGCCCGCCCGACGCACTACGCACCGACCAAGCCTCACTTCCCCGCCACGAAATAAAAATCCTCGCGGCCCGGCGGCGAGCCGTAGGTGAACGGCTGCTGCTCGTGCTTGGTGGCGGACCAGACGTCGTCGCGGATGATGTCGAACAGTTTCCTGATCTCGACCTTCGGCTCCTTGATCTCGCGGGCGAGCGCGGTGGCGAACGGGCTGTCGGCGCCGCCGTCGCCGTCTCGCCATGCTTGGCGGCGTAGACCACCATGAAGCCTGCGCCGGGCTCGATGTTGGAAAAGCCCTTGTCGACCAGCTTGAGCGACAGCGTGTGCTGCATCGTCGGCGCAAACGGATTGTCGCGGCACGCATCCAGCATCACCAGACGCACTTTTCTCGCAGCGCCGACCGCTGCGATCACCTGCTCCAGGGCGACGGCCTGGGCCTCGGCATCCCGGTCGGCGGCAAGCTTGGCATCGACTGGAACGAGATAATTCACGCCGCCGATCTCGAAACCGTGGCCGGCGTAATAGACCACCGCCCAATCGGCCTTCTCGGCTTCGTCGGCGAAGGCCTTCAGCGCTTCGAAGAACTTGTCGCGGGTGAGGTCACTGACGGAGATCACGGTCTGGAAACCGATATCCTTCAGCACGTTTGCGACCAGTTTCGCGTCGCGCGGCGGATTGGGCAGAGCGTGCACGTTCTTGTAGGCGCCGTTGCCGACCACCAGCGCGACGCGGCGGCCGGTGGCGCCAGCCGGTGCCTGCGGCGTCAGCGCGGCGAGCCGCTCCTGCGCGATGGCGCGGGCGCGCGCGACGTCGAGCTCGTCGAACTTCGTCAGCGAATAGGCCGCGGCGCGGTAGTCAGCACGCGCCTGGGCGAGATCTTTCTTCCGCTCGTAGATCTGGCCGCGGCCAGAATGGGCCCGGACATTGTTCGGGTTGATCTGGATGGCCGTGTTGTAGTCCTTCAGCGCGGCATCGCGGTCGCCCTTCATCATGCTGACATCGGCGCGATTGTTGATCGCGTAGACGTTTTTCGGCTGCTTCTCGATCAGCCCGTTGCAGTCGGCAAAGGCCTGGTCGAACTTGCCCATCAGGCCCCAGGTGATGCAGCGGTTGCCGGCGATCTGCTGCGCGGCCGGATCGATCTTCTCGGCCTCGGCGAAATCGGCGATCGCGCCGTCATAGTTCTTCATCAGCGTGCGCACGCGGGCACGGTTGGTCCAGCCGAGCAGGAATTTGGGCGTGTACTTGATCGACAGGTTGAAGTCGTCGAGCGCGCTTTGCAGCGCGCCCCGGCGCAGCTGGATGACACCGCGATTGTTGTAGGGGACGCCGTAGGTCGGACGCTTCTGGAGCGCGAGGTTGTAGTCGGCCATCGCGAGGTCGTCCTGACCCTTGCGCTCATAGGCGAGGCCGCGGAGATTGAGCGTCACGACGTTGTCGGGATCGAGGTCGACGGCCGTGGACAGGGTTTCGATCGCGTGGGCGTAGTCGCGCTTGTTGATCAGGGTGTTGCCGCGCACGGTGAGCGCGATCGCCTTGTCCTTGCCGGTGACACGGTCGGCGTTGAGCAGATTGTCGCAGGCCGTGGCGCGGGCCTGTAGCTCGGCCTGGCGGTCGCGGCAAATGGCGAGATCGTCACCGGGTTGGGGCTCGGCCGCTGCGGTCGCGGCGGCGGAGACCAGGATGACGAGGGTCAGGGAAACGACGCGCAGCATGTGTCAGGTCAGCTCCAGCCACCACTTTTTAAGTCGATCGGCGATCGCGCGGGTTCATCTATTGCCTGAGCATGATGTTTGCGCAAAACCGCTTTACACTTTTGCGGTTCATGCTCTTAGCGCGGAGTTCCTCACCCCGCCAAGCCGGGCCGTCTCAAGCCACGCTTTTCACAGACTCGTGTCCGTCCGAGCGTAACAAACGGTGGCTCGACCCGTATCTCAGGTGACCGAAAATGCGGCCGGGCAGGCTGTTCGCCCGGCGCCAACCGACCTAGAGTGTCAAACCTTCCGGAAAGAGGCTCCGCCATGCGCCGTCCCGCCCTTCTGACTCTGCTCGCCGCCACCACCACGGCCCTGACCCTGGCCTTTGCCGTGCCGTCCCGGGCCGCCGAGGAGGCGGTCGTGATCCCCGCCCCGACCATGGACGCGGCGCCGGCGAGCGGCATCCAGACTGCCGTGATCGCCGGCGGCTGCTTCTGGGGCGTGCAGGGCGTGTTTCAGCACACCGCTGGTGTTGTCAATGCGGTGTCCGGCTACGCCGGCGGCACCAAGGCGACCGCCGACTACCAGACCGTCTCGGGTGGCCGGACCGGCCATGCGGAATCGGTCGAGATCAAGTACGACCCGAAGAAGATCTCCTATGGAAAGATCCTCCAGATCTACTTCTCGGTGGCGCACGACCCGACCCAGCTCAATCGCCAGGGTCCCGATGTCGGCACGCAATATCGCTCGGCGATCTTCACCACCTCCGACGAGCAGAAGCAGGTGGCGGAGGCCTATATCGCCCAGCTCAACGGCGCCAAGGTGTTCGGCAAGCCGATCGTGACCAAGGTCGGCGCGCTGGAGGCGTTCTATCCGGCGGAGGGCTATCACCAGGACTATCTGACCCTGCACCCGAACCAGCCCTACATCGCCTATAACGACCTGCCCAAGGTCGAGAACCTGAAAAAACTGTTCGCGGATAACTACATTGAAAAGCCGACGCTGGTGAATGCCAGCAAGGCCACCAACTGATCGCGAGATCACAGAAGAAACGGGAGATCCATGCCCGATACCAAGACGAAAACCACCGACGACAAGGTCATCAAGAGCGAAGAGCAGTGGCGCAGCGAGCTGTCGCCGATGCAGTACGCGGTGCTGCGCGAGAAGGCGACCGAGCGTCCCTTCTCCGGCGAGTATGAACACGATCACCGCGCCGGCACCTATGTCTGCGCCGGCTGCGGCAATGTGCTGTTCGAATCCGACGCCAAGTTCGATTCCGGCTGCGGCTGGCCGAGCTTCACCGCGCCGGCGATCGACAGCCATGTCGACGAGGAGCGGGATGTCAGCCACGGCATGATCCGCACCGAGGTGCTCTGCTCCAAGTGCAGCGGCCATCTCGGTCATGTCTTCCCCGACGGCCCCGGGCCGACGGGCCTGCGCTACTGCATCAACTCGGCGGCGCTGAAGCTCGAGCCGAAATAAATATTCGAGTAGACTTGGCGGGCCGCCCGGTTCCGACATGGAACCGGGCGGCCCGATGTGCTTTTCTCTCGTAGCGGTGTGGCCGATGAGCGTAGTCCGGCGGCCGCCAGGGAGGACGCCAATGTCACTCGGGACCATCCTGATCATCCTGGTGATCATCTACCTGCTGGGCGGCATGTCCGGCCGGATCGGCGGCTATGGCTACGGCATGGGCCATTCCGGCATGGGGATCGGCGGCCTTGTGCTGGTGGTGCTGATCGTCCTGCTGCTTCTCGGCAAACTATAAACCATATAACGCATTGAAATTGCTTATCTTATGGCGCCTGCGGGGCTGCCATGCGCGGATTCATCATCTCCCATCGCAGGGGTCGCAATTTTGTCAAAACGGCCTATATTAGAGAGCGAAAATGACATGTGCGGCGGGCCCACACGATCGTGGCCTCCACCGCCCCAAACCCCACGCGCTTAAAGCCCCAGAGAAGATCACGAGGTCTTTGACCATGCGTCCACTGCGTCCGTTCAACTTCAACACTTCCGCCGAACTCTTCCCCGCTGCGATCCGCAAGAAGAAGCGTGCAGGCTTCACCTATCGCCGGTTCGGCACCGCGGCCGAAGCCGTACAGTTCGCGATGGAGCAGTTGCCGACGGATTCGCTGAACGGCGCCTATCTCCAGGTCGAGGAAGCGCGCTTCGACCAGAACGGCATCCGCTCGCTCTACGAGAGCGAAGCCTTCCCGCTGCCCCGCCACCGCAAGCCCGAGCCTGCGGCCGCGGAGACCGACGCCGACGCGGCGTAAGCTTTCGCAAAACTCCGATGTGCGCACAAAGCGCGATGGCCGAAAGGCTGTCGCGCTTTTTGCGTTTTGGGCGGTGCTCTTTCCTCCCCCTCTCCCCGCTTGCGGGGAGAGGGTCGGGGTGAGGGGGAGTCTCCGCAGGGACGGCAGCAATTGGATTCGCGGAGACTCCCCCTCACCCGGAATCCGCGCTTCGCGCGCATTCCGGCCTCTCCCCGCAGGCGGGGAGAGGCGAAGGAAGAGCCGCCGCGCTACATCCGCGGCTGCTTGTCGAGCCAGCGGCGCAACAGGCGCACGTTGCGCATGTTGGCGCGGAACATGACGTCGAAGGCGTCGCCCGCGAACGGCACGATGCCGACCACGCCGTCGACCGCGACATTGCCGAGCATGCGCGCGGTGATGTACCAGGGCGCCCCCAGCGCCCGCGCCTCGCGCACCAGCCACAGCGAGATCGCGGTGGTGATGATGTCGCCGACCACGGGGATCAGCCCGATCAGCCCGTCGATGCCGTAGCGGATGTTGGTGCCGGGCAGGACGAAGGCGACGTCGAGCAGTTTTGCGATCGCCTCGATCCGCGCGATCCGCTGCTCGCGCGTCAGATTGCCGAACGGATTGCCAGCGAACTGACCGTCCTTGCCGAACTCGAAACGAAACTCGCGAAAACCCTGCTCCAGCGTCTCGGGCCGGATCTCCTGGCCGTCCTGGTCGATGATCGGCCCGCGCGCCTCGGGGCCTGAAAAGGTCGCGCGCGAACGGCTCCCGGACCCGGATTTGCGTGGAACAATGATATCGTCGTCGGACATGGTCATGGCCTGAAAGAAACTCACCAACGCTGCGGAGGTTGCTGTGCTGCGCCCGAACGTCGCGCGGTCAGGTCGGGGCCGCCGCTGGTTGCGGCTCCTCGACATATCTATGCACGAGCCAGGAGGAAATCACCGACGGCACGAAGCCGACGAGGCCGTAGAGGATGAATTGAATCGCGCCCGAATCCGGCCCGCGCGAGCTGTAGGTCAGCGAGGCCAGGACGAAGGCGAACAGACCGACCAGCAGCATCCGCAGCACCGGACCGATCCGGCGGACGTGGATCAGGATGTCGTCGACCGCGCCGATCATCAGCGAGGGCAGGAAGCCGAACAGATAGCTGTATTGCAGCGACTTGAAGAACACCGAGAACAGCTTGCCGACCTCGCCGAGATTGGTCTGGGCCCAGTAGCCGGACTGATAGGTCGTCGTCAGCAGCAGCAGGAACCCGCCCACGAACGGGCCGACCAGCGCGAACACCAGATAGCGTTTCATCAAACACCCTCACATATCGGCTGATTTATAGCAGCGCGGCGGGAAGCTTGGATAGCGGGTTCCGAGGTCGGACCTGCCGTTTCGGGAACGTCTGGCAAATCGGCGAGTTCTCAGGGGACTGCAAATTCTTGCCTGTATCAGCACGATTGGACCCAATGATGCGTAATACAACCCTGCTTCTCGCAGCGGTCGCGTTGACCGCCGTCACCTCGAGCGTCTCCGCTTTCGCACAAGGCCACATGGGCACGCCACAGGAACAGAACGCCTGCTCGCGGGATGCGTCGCGCTTCTGCCGCAAGGACCTCGGCAATGACGGCGCCGTGCAGGGCTGCCTGCAAGCCAACCGGTCCAAGCTTTCCAAGTCTTGCAGCAAGGTGTTCGAGAGCCACGGAATGTAAGATTGAAATGCAAGTGCCTCCGGATTTTGCGTGACGTCCGCGCAACAATCGCGAATTCATTCGCGCCGCCCATTGCAGCTCTTTGACAATGGCGCATACTTCACTCGGGCGGCGCAGCACTTTCCGATTCGAACATCAAGAAATCGAGCGACCACATGCGGGATCGAGGTCTGGCATGAAGGCTGCGACGTGCGGCAGATCAAGCCGTGTGCGGCGCCCCAAAATCAAGTGGCTCAAGCCCACCCAACTCGGGGACGCATTTCGCATGTCAATCTACCGGACGACCGCAACTCTCTTCAAAACCACCGTTTCGCTGTTGGCCCTCGCGACCACCGCCATCGCCGTCCAGACATCGCCGGGCCTCGCCTTCTCGTCCGAAGCGCAGCAGATGTGCTCGGGCGACGCGATGCGGCTGTGCTCCAGTGAAATCCCCGACATCCCCCGGATCACCGCCTGCATGGTGCGGAAGAAAGCAGAGGTCAGCCCTGGCTGCCGCGCCGTGATGGACCGCGAGCACGCAGCCGCCACGGGCGCATCGCGCAAGCGGGAAGCCGCGGCGCAGTAGGAGAAAGTCGCGGCGCCTCTCTCCGCCGTCATTGCGAGGAGCGCTTGCGACGAAGCAATCCAGACTGCCTCCTCAGAAAGTTTCTGGATTGCTTCGCTACGCTCGCAATGACGGAGTGTGTGGCAGCGCCTGAGGCCGAAATCTCTCGGAGCGAAGCCTAATCGCCCCACTGCGCGAACGCGTCGTTGAAGGCGCGCTCGCCGGGGGCGCCCTTCTCGATGGCGATGATGGCGCGGCGCTGGTTGGCGTAGACCAGGGGCACGTCGAACCACGAGCGCTCCTTCAGGAGCTGGACGTTGCGGGCACGGTCAGCATCGACATTGGAGAGGCCGACCAGGAAGAAGCCGTCGGTGACCTTGACCGCGAGCCCCGCGAGCGGCGTGCCGCGCGCCTGCTCGTTCGACTTCATCAGGATGCCGGGCACGTTGGAGACGCCGCCGCCCGAAAAATCCGGCGGCAGGACGAAGGTCAATTCGGCCGTGTGGCTCGCCGGCAGCGAGGAGTCCGTATTGCGGCGGAACGACATCGTCATCTTGAACTTGCGATCGGGGATCTCGATGTCGGCGCGCACGGCAACGTCGGCCTTCTGGTTGCCCGACGCCTTGATCGGCTCGAGCCGCCACACCACCGAGCCGACATATTGCTTGCCCTTCGGATCGGACGGATCCTCGTCATAGAGCACGACCTTCTGCGCCACCGGCGCGACCGGCTGGTCGCTCGCCGAGGGCTGGCCGACGCGATCGGGAATCTTCGGCTTGCTCTGCGGCTGCGACGGATCCTTCGGCGCCTCCGCCACCTGGGTCGGCGACGACTTGAACAGGCTGCTCGCGGTCTGGACCAGCTGCTTGCCCCAGAGGATGCCGGCACCGACCAGGATCAGCACGATGCCGATGGCGATCGCGCTCTTGAACGGGAAGATGGAGCCGGTGCGGGCGCGCTTCTTGGCCTCGCGCTCGGGCGCGATGCGCGGACGCGGCGATGGCGCCTGCGGCGTGTAGCGCTCGGCCTCCTCGATCGACTCGTCATAGGAATAGGGCGCATCGCCCTCGCCGACACGGTTTTCCAGGCTCGGCTCGAGCCGGTCGAATTCCGGCGAGGGCGAGGGCACGTTGGCATAGGTGCGGCGCGCGGCACGGTTGGCTTGCGCGGCGGCGCCGCCGAGATCATTGGCATCGGCCGTGATGTCGCGGAAGCCGCGCACACCCGGGGCCGGCGGCAGCGCCGGCGGCGGTCCGATGTCGGGCGGACGGCGCCCGCCTTGACGATCACCTTGGCGATCGCGTCCGGCCGGTGGAGGAGCCGGCGGCTCCGGCATCGGCGGCGCGGACGGACCGGGCTGGCGCGGCGCGTCGAAACGCAGCGCCCGCGGCGGACGCTGGGCATCGCCCTGGTCATCGACGTTGAAGGACGGGCGGTCGGCGCGCGGCGGTGTCGGCGCCGGACGGGTACGGGGCGGACCAGCCGGAGGGGCCGCAGCCGGGTTGCCTTCGGCGGCGCGGGTGCTGGCCCGGCGGAACGCATCGCCGCTGCCACTGCTGCGGGGAGCGCCACCCGGGCGCGAGGCGTCGCGGGCGCGCTGGGCGGCCTCCGATTCGACCTTGCGGACGGCCTCTTCCAGCGACAGCCGTTCGCGGGTGATCTCGGATTCGGAGAGCGGCGGCTGCACGCTGCGGAGCTGCGCGATCAGCGCCGTGCGCGCCCGCTCATAGAGCGCGCGACGGCTTTCGCCGGGAGCGTTGGGGTCCAGGGCGGCAATAGCGCGGGCGATCAGCGGATAGTAATCAGCCATTTCTACTCAATTATACGCGCGTCCCGGTAAGATATCGTTAAGCCTCAAACGGATTTTGCACCAGAATAGTATCCTCGCGTTCGGGGCTGGTGGAAAGCAGCGCGACCGGGCACCCCACCAATTCCTCGATCCGGCGGACATATTTGATGGCCTGGGCCGGCAGCTGCGCCCAGGATCGCGCGTTTGCGGTCGGCTCCTTCCAGCCCTCGATGGTCTCCCAGATCGGCTCGACCCGGGCCTGGGCACCCTCGCCGGCCGGGAAATAATCGATCTCCTTGCCGTCGAGCTTGTAGCCGACGCAGACCTCGATCGAATCGAAGCCGTCGAGGATGTCGAGCTTGGTCAGCGCGAGGCCATTGATGCCACAGGTCCGCACGGTTTGACGGACCAGCACGGCGTCGAACCAGCCGCAGCGGCGCTTGCGTCCGGTATTGACCCCGAACTCGCGACCGCGACGCCCGATCTCTTCGCCGATCTCGTTCAGAAGCTCGGTCGGAAACGGCCCCTGGCCGACCCGGGTCGTATAGGCCTTGCAGATACCGAGCACGTAGCCGACCCCGCCCGGACCGATGCCCGTTCCGGTCGCGGCCTGCGCCGCCACCGTGTTCGACGAGGTGACGTAGGGATATGTGCCGTGGTCGACGTCGAGCAGCGCGCCCTGGGCGCCTTCGAACAGGATCCGCTTGCCCGCACGACGCTCGTTATCGAGCAAACGCCACACCGTCTCGGCATAGGGCAGCAGCTGTGGCGCCAGCGCGCTCAGTTCCTTCAGGATATCCTTGCCGTCGAACTCGGGCAGGTTGAGGCCGCGGCGCAATGCGTTGTGGTGAGCCAGCAGCCGGTCGATCTTGTGCGGCAGCGTGTCGAGGTCGGCGAGGTCCATCAGGCGGATGGCACGGCGGCCGACCTTGTCCTCGTAGGCCGGCCCGATGCCGCGACGGGTGGTGCCGATCGCGGTCGCCGAGTTGGAGGACTCGCGCAGCGCGTCGAGCTCGCGATGCAGCGGCAGGATCAGCGTGACGTTCTCCGCGACGCGCAGGTTCTCCGGGCTGACCGCCACGCCCTGTCCGCGCAGCCTGGCGACCTCGTCGAGGAAGGCCTGCGGATCGAACACGACGCCGTTGCCGATCACCGCCAGTTTCGACGGGCGCAGCACGCCTGAGGGCAGCAGCGCCAGCTTGTAGGTCTCGCCATTGATGACCAGCGTATGGCCGGCGTTGTGGCCGCCTTGGAAGCGCGCGACGATGTCCGCCTGCTCCGACAACCAGTCGACGATCTTGCCCTTCCCTTCGTCGCCCCACTGGGCGCCGACGACGACAACATTGGCCATTCGCGGGGATTCCCTTCGAAGATTTTAGATGCGCCCCGCCCAATCCGCGGCCGGGACCGCTCGCACGTGGGGCAGCCAACCGGATAACGGAAGCGGTCCCTCTAGGCAAGCAAGAACCGGGCTTTTTTCGGGGGCAACGCGCTATCCAAGCCCTTGATATCCCCTAAAAATCCGTCCGTTGGACAGGCTTTGCGGGCTCAGGACCGGATGCGGCCGTCAATGACTTCGATGGTGCGGTCGCAGCGCCGCGCCAGATCCATATTATGGGTCACCAGCAAAAAGCTCGTGCCGCTGTCGCGGTTGACCTGCCGCATCAGCTCGAACACGGCGTCGGCCGATTTGGTGTCGAGATTGCCGGTCGGCTCGTCCGCCAGCACGAGGTCGGGATTCATGGCGAGCGCGCGCGCCACCGCCACGCGCTGCTGCTGGCCGCCCGACATGTTGTTGGCGAGGTTGCCGGCGAATTTCTCCAGCCCGACCTGCGCCAGCAGCCGGTTCGCCCGCGCCTCGATCTCCGCGGATGGAAAGCCGCGATCGGCCAGCATCGGCATCATGACGTTCTCCCGCGCGGTGAAGGCCGAGATCAGGAGATGGTACTGGAACACGAAGCCGATGGTGTGGCCGCGCAGATGGGTGATCTCGGCGTCGCCGAGTGCAGCCGTGTCCTGTCCCTTGATCAGCAGGCCGCCGGAGGTTGGCCGGTCGAGCAAGCCGACGATGTTGAGCAGCGTGCTTTTGCCCGAACCGGACGGGCCGATCAGTGCCAGGAACTCGCCACGGTCGAGCTTGAGGTCGATACCGTGCAGCACCTCGGTTTCAGTCGGCAGGCCGACATTATAGGCTTTGCACACGTTTTCGAGGCGGAGGATTTCGCTAGCCACGGATCGCCACCACCGGATCGAGTTTGGCGGCCCGCACCGCCGGCGCCATTGCGGCGAGCAGGCCGGTGGCGGTGGCGAGCAACGCCGTGTAGATGAACAGGCTTCGCTCCAGAATCAGCGGAAACAATTCGGTGCCGTCGGCCTGGCGCGCGAGCGAGTGCCAATAGACCAGCGCGAACGCGCCCAAGGCCGCGCCGAACAGCGAGCCGACGAAGCCGAGCAGCCCGCCCTGCACCAGGAACACGCGCAGGACCTGGCCGCGTGACGTCCCCATCGCGCGCAGGATGCCGATGTCCTTGGAGCGCTGGATCACCGAGACCACCAGCACGGCCGCGATGCCGAACGCAACGGAGAGACCGACGAAAAGCCGGATCAGGGTGTTGGTGTTCTGCTGGGCCTGCACCGCAGTGAAGAATTGCGCGTTGGTCTTGATCCAGCTGTCGGCCTCGACCACGTTGGCGGCCTGGATGCGCTGGGCGATCTCCTCGGCCGCATAGATGTCGGAGACGGTCATGTCGATGGTGGTGATGCCGCCGATCATGCCGAGCAGCGATTGAGCGGTGCGCAGCGCGGCATAACAGATGCGCTGGTTGGCGCTCTTGTTACCGAGGTCGACGAGGCCGGCAACCGTGAGCACGCGCGTTGCGCCGGACGCTGCGCGAAGGTTGAGCTTGTCGCCGACGGTGGCTCCCAGATCCTTCGCGAGCTCGATGCCGATGATGATGTCCTCGCTGGTCAGGCGAGGCTCGCCGGCGACGATATAGTCGGGCACCTTGACGATCTTGAAGTAGGAGTCCGGCTCGACGCCCGACAGATTCACCGAGCGGCTGGCATCGCCGCGCACCGCCAGCACCGAGCCGAGAATCGTCGGCGATACCGCGACGACCTCGGACATCGCCTGCATCTGGCTCCTGATCTTCGGCCATTGATCAATCGAGATCACCCGCTGGCTCGGACGCTGCACCACCGCGTCCTCGATCTCGCCCGCGCCGTTGCGCAGCGGGCGCGCGACCTGATCGGGCGCGAGCAGTTGGATCTGCGGCTGCGAGGTCAACACGCGCTTGATGAAATTGGCCTGCAGCCCCGCCAGCATCGCCGACATGAAGACGATGACGCCGACGCCGATCGAAATGCCGCCGATGATGAAGGCGGTCTGGAGCCGGCCTTCGCGCAGGAAGCGCACGGCCATGGTCCATTCAAAGGGCAGCCAGTGGTTCATTGCAGCACGGGCCGCACGCGCTGGCCGGTCAGAACGCCGGAACTCTGCGGGATCGCGACATCGCCGACGACCAGGCCGTCGGTGACCTCGACATGGCTGTTGCCGTGCAGGCCGATCCGCACCGGCCGCTGGCTGGCGCGGCCGTCCTTGATGCCGAGCACCCAGGGAGCGCCCGACAGGGCGTCATGCACCGAGCGCAGCGGCAGGACCAGTGCATCGTTCTTTGCGGCGACTTCGATATCCACCGAGACCGTCATGTCCTGGCGCAGATAGTCCGGGGCATCGGCGACCGTCAGCTTGACCTCGACCGAGGCACGGGAAATGTCGACGCCGGGGTTGATGTAGGTGATCACGGCGGCAAAGCGCCGGTCCGGATAGGCGTCCGCCGAGGCGAGCGCCTTCTGCCCGAGCGCGATCTTGCCGAGATTGCGCTCGTCGATCTGCAGCACGAGTTGCACGTCGCCGGCCGGCGCCAGCACCAGCAGCGTCTTGCCCGGCTGCACCACGGTGCCGCGCTCGACGCTGCGCGTGATCAGGACGCCGTCGCGGGGCGCCGCGATCGTCGCGTAGCCGAGGCGGGATTCGGCGGTGTCGAGATTGGCGCGCGCCTGGTTGAGCAGGGTCTGCGCCATCACATAGTCGCTGCCGCCGGGACTTGCGGTATAGACCTGGAATTCCGCCGAGCGCATCTGGGCGCGGGCGACGTCGAGCGTTTTCTGCGCATCATCGAGGGCGGCGCGCGTCGCATAGCCGTTGTGCTCGAGCTGCGCCGTGCGGTCATAGGTCTGCTGGGCGTTGAGCTGGGTCGCCTTGGCCTGGGTCAACGCCTCGTTGGCCGAAGGCAGCGTCAATTCCTGGAGCTGCCTGATGCGTGCCTCGGCCTGGGCCACCGCACCTTGCGCCTGCACCACGCTCGCTTTCAGCTCGCGCGCCTCCAGCGAGATCAGAGGCTGTCCCTTGGTGACCTTCTCGCCCTGCTGCACCAGCACCTCCTGCACCGTGCCGGTGAGCTGGCTGCCGATCTCGACCCGGAACGGCGTCTCGACATGGCCGCTTGCCACCACCGTCTCGATCAGGCGACCGCTCTTGGCCTGATCGACCACGACGGCGGGCCCGAGGATCGTGCGCACCCCTTGCCAGGCGCCAAGGCCGAGCAGAGCGACGACGGTGAGAATGAACCATTTGTGACTGAGAAATCCCGACCACAGCGCGGCCAACGAGAACCGGCTCTTGTGCTGTGGCAGGACCATTGCTTGCTCGACCATACCGGTGAAGCTAGCGCGCTCTCAGCAGTCCGGATTGCGGCAGGTCAACACGGTACGCCGAATTTAGAGGCACTTGGCCCGGCAAGATGCCTTGAAACGGGAGCCTCGCTTGCCGGACAGTCCAGCGCACGCCGACAACCAGTTCTGGCGTCTTTCATCCGACTTGCTTTGCAAGCAATTGGGCTGCGGGCCGACGGGCCTGGCCGCGACCGAGGCTGCCGCACGCCTCGACCACTTCGGGCCGAACAGCGACGCGCCGCCCCGCGTCGAGGGCGCGATGCGGGCGATCCTGCGCCGGCTGCTGGAACCCCTGTCGCTGATCCTGCTGGTTGCCGGCATCGTCTCGATGCTCACCGGCGACGAGATCGGCGGTCTCATCATCGTCCTGATCCTGACGCTCTCGATCGGGCTCGACACGATTCAGGAGGGCCACGCGATCCGCGCCGCGGAGATCCTCCGCCGCTCGGTGGCGCTGAAGGCCGAGGTCAAGCGCGACGGAGCATTCGGCCAGATCGACGTCGAGCAGGTCGTCCCCGGCGATATCCTGCGCGTCCGCGCCGGCGACATCATCCCGGCGGATGCGCTGATCCTTCAGTGCACCGCCTTCACCGCCGGCGAGGCAGCGCTCACCGGCGAGCCCTATCCGGTGCAGAAGCGCGCCGGACCATGCGCCGAACCCGACGACACGTCGAATGCGCTGTTTCGCGGCGCGGTGGCGCAGACCGGGGAGGCGATCGCGCTCGTCGTGCACACCGGGCGCGACACGGTGTTCGGGGCGGCCGCGTCCGCATTGGCCGAGGCCCAGACGCCCTCGCCGTTCGAGCGCGATCTGCGCGAATTCGGCCTCGTGATCGCGCGCGCCACGCTCGCGCTGGTGCTGGTCGTGCTCACCGTCCGCGTGGTGTTCGGCCGTCCCGTGATGGACTCGCTGTTGTTTGCCGTCGCGCTCGCGGTCGGGCTGACGCCGGAGCTGCTGCCGATGATCACCACCGTGACGCTGTCGCGCGGCGCGCTGCGCATGGCCGGCCGCAAGGTGATCGTGAAGCGCCTCGCGGCGATCCACGATCTCGGCGCCATGACCATCCTGTGCACGGACAAGACGGGCACGCTGACCTCGGCCGAGATCACGCTCGCCAGATGTCTCGACGCCGAGGGCAAGGACGACGCCCGCGCCGCGCGGCTCGGTGCCATCGCCGCAGAACTCGGCGGGGATCGCGGCTCGCTCGATGCCGCGCTGGTTGCCGGCCAGTCCGACGCCGCACAAGGCTGGTCGCTTGCCGGCCGGCAGGCGTTCGATTTTTCGCGCCGGCTGGGATCGGTGCTCGCAACCGGTCCCGAAGGCGCACTGCTGATCGTCAAGGGCGCGCCGGAGACGGTGCTCGAATTGTGCACGACGCAGCGCAGCGGCGCGATGGACGACGATGCCCGAGCCGCCGCAATGGCGCGCGTGCATCAGCTCGCAGCAGAGGGGCTGCGCTGCATCGCCATCGCTTCACGCCCCTGGACCGGCGCAACGCGCGAGGTCGAAACCGAGGACGAGATCGACCTCGTCTTCGAGGGTCTTTGCGCCTTCGCCGACCCGCCGAAGCCGACAGCCGCGGCCGCCATCGCCCGGCTCGCTTCGAGCGGCATCACGCTGAAAATCCTGTCAGGCGACGATCCCGTGGTGGTGAAGCGGCTCGCGGGCCTGGTCGGACTGAATGCCGACCGCGTGCTGTCGGGCGCCGACATTGCCGCGCTCAGCGACGAGGCGCTCGCCGTGCAGGTGCGCTCCATTGATGCGTTCGGCCGCCTCGCGCCGGACCAGAAGTCGCGCATCGTGAAGGCGCTCCAGGCCGGCGGCGAGGTGGTCGGCTTCCTCGGCGACGGCATCAACGACGCACCGGCCTTGAAAGTTGCCGATGTCGGATTGTCGGTCGAAGGCGCGAGCGGCGTGGCGCAGGCCGCCGCCGACATCATCCTGCTCGCCTCCGACCTCGAAGTCGTCGCCGACGGCGTCGAGGAAGGACGGCGCACCTTCGCGAACATCCTCAAATATGTCCGCATGGGCGCGAGCTCGAATTTCGGCAACATGCTGTCGATGGCGATCGCCTCCATCGCACTGCCGTTCCTGCCGATGCTGCCGACGCAGATCCTGCTCAACAATCTGCTCTACGACCTTTCCGAGCTGGGCATCCCTTTCGACCAGGTTTCGCCTGCCGCGACCGCACGGCCACAGGTGTGGAGCATGAGGCGGCTGGCGCGCTTCGCTGCGATCATGGGGCCGCTGTCGTCGGTGTTCGACTTCCTGACCTTTGGCGCCCTGCTGTATCTGTTCAAGGCCTCACCGGAGGAATTCCGGACCGCCTGGTTCATCGAATCCATGGCGACCCAGATCCTGGTCATCTTCATCATCCGAACCAATGGGCGGCCGTGGCGCAACTGGCCGGATCCGTTGCTGTCCGCCTCCTCGCTGGTCGCCTTGCTGGTCGCGATGGTGGTGCCGTTCACGCCCGTCGGTGGCTGGTTCGGCTTCGTCACACCGCCACCGATCATGATGGCCGGCATCGCGCTGCTCGTCGTCGTCTATCTCGCCTGCGCCGAACTGCTGAAGCCGCTTGCGATCCGCAGCGGACGCAAGGACTAAAGGTTCCTGCCGTATCGCCCGCGCATGGAGGCGATGCGCCTCGCCCCATTGATATCGGGCACATTTCCGTGTCTCTGGGCTGCGCCGGGCTATCAGCCGGCCCTGATATCGCAGGGCCGGGGCCTCGGCGCATGACGCGGGGCCATAACAATCACAATGTCCGCCACCGGCCAGACCACGAGCACCGAGACATCCGGCCACAGCTGGATCGCCAATCAGCCTTATCTCCTGCTCAGCATCACTGCGCTGTGCTGGGCCGGCAACGCCATCGTCGGGCGGCTCGCCGCCGGCCACATTCCGCCGGTGACGCTGTCGTTCCTGCGCTGGTTCTTCGCCTTCCTGCTGGTGCTGCCGTTCGCCTGGAAACATCTTGCGCAGGACTGGCCCGCGATCCGCAGCAAGCTCGGCCTGATGATCACGCTCTCGATCACCGGCATCGGCGCCTTCAACACGCTGCAATACTGGGCGCTGGAGCATACCCAGGCGCTCAACACGCTGCTGCTCCAGTCGGCCGCGCCGCTGCTGGTGGCGCTGTGGTCGCTGGTCATCCTCGGCATCAGGCTCACCGCGGCGCAGGCCTTCGGCGTGCTGCTGTCGATGTGCGGCGTGCTGACCATCCTGCTGCATGGCGACTTCACCACGCTGTCGAACATCGAGTTCAACAAGGGCGACCTCATCTTCATCGTCGCGCTGCTGATCTTCGCGCTCTATTCGGTGCTGAGCCTGAAGCGGCCGGCGATGCACGGCCTGTCGTTCCTCGCCTTCACCTTCGGCGCCGGCGCTGCCTGTCTCATTCCGCTGGAGATCTGGGAACTGTACGCGCGGCCGGTGATGAAGCTCGACGGGCCGAACCTGCTCACCCTGTTCTATGTCGCGGTGTTCCCCTCGACGCTTGCCTATCTCTGCTTCAATCGCGGCGTCCGCCTGATCGGCGCCAACCGCACCGCGCCGTTCTTCCACGTGGTGCCGGTGTTCGGCTCGATCATGGCGCTGGTGTTCCTGGGTGAACGCCCGCAAGCCTTCCACTTCATCGGCTTTGCGCTGGTGCTGGCGGGCGTGTTCGCAGCGTCGCGGAAGCAGGCGGGATGATTCCTTCTCCCCTTGTGGGAGAAGGTGGCGCGAAGCGCCGGATGAGGGGTTGTCTCCACGAATAGCAATGCGAGAGATGTGCTCGCGGAGAGAACCCCTCACCCGTCTCGCCGCTATCGCGGCGAGCCACCCTCTCCCACAAGGGGAGAGGGGAAGAGCTCACGCGATGGCGGATTGAACGTCAGCCCGTCTTGAACTTGCTGTAGGCCTCGCTGGTCGCGATGATCACATGCTCGGCACAGCCATTGACGCGGTGCGGGTCGGCTTCGCGCTCGTAGGACTCTGACGTCATCATGTCGAGAAAAGCCGCCACCGTGGGATAATAGACCAGCGCGACAAAATCCCAGTCATTGCCTGCGTGCGGGCCGAGGGCGATCGCCTTGGCGTCGCCGGTCCAGAGCAGCGTGCCGCCGCGCGCCTTGATCATCGGCACCGTGATGGCGCTGTAACGCAAATAAGCATCCCAGCCGGACCCGTCGCCGTCGCGCGAGCGCGCGTGGAAACGCATCAGATTCAGCATCACCACGGGCGCATTCCGGTCGAGCCCTTCCAGGCCCTCGATGTTCAACATATTGACCGCCAATGGCGCCTCCTCTGCCCATGCCTGCATTGTAGCATTGCGGTCGCGTGACTTGTGTGCCGACGGCAATCGGGCGCAAGGTTGTATCCGACGCCAATGACGATCGCTTCGCCCGCGCCACGGCCCTCGAATCCGGCCAGTTGGCTCAACAACCAGCCTTATCTGCTGCTCAGCCTGAGCTCGCTGTTCTGGGCGGCCAATATCGTGCTTGCGCGCCATGTCGGCGCGCATGTGCCGCCGCTGACGGTGACCACGATCCGCTGGTTCGGCGTGTTCCTGATCCTGCTGCCGTTCTCGTGGCCACATTTGAAGCGCGACTGGCCGGCTCTGCGCCAGAGCCTGCCCTTGATGCTGTTCCTGTCGCTGGTCGGCTTTGCCTTCAACAACGCGATCTCCTACTGGGCGCTGCAATACACCGAGGCGCTGAACGCGCTGCTGATCCAGTCGGCCGGCCCGCTGTTCGTGGCGCTGTGGTCGCTGGTGCTGTTCGGCGTGCGGCTGACGCGCGGACAGCTCGCCGGCATCGCGATCTCGCTGCTCGGCGTACTGATCATCATCCTGCGCGGCGATCTCGCGGCGCTGGCGAGCATCAGCTTCAACAGGGGCGACCTCATGTTCGCCTCCTCGCTGGTGGCGTTCGGGATCTACTCGGCCTTCATCCCGCGCCGGCCAAAGGTTCATCAGCTCTCGTTTCTCTCCTTCACCACCTGCTGTGGCGCGATCATGCTGCTGCCCACGGCCTTCTGGGAAGCCTGGAACGGCAAAGTCCTGCAATTCGATACGGTGACGCTGGCAACGCTCGGCTACATCCTGATCTTCCCCTCGACGCTCGCCTATCTCTTCTTCAACCGCGGCGTGGCGCTGATCGGGCCGAACCGGGCCGCACCGTTCTTCCATCTGGTGCCGGTGTTCGGCTCGGCGATGGCGATCCTGCTGCTCGGCGAAAAGCTGCAGCCGTTTCACCTGATCGGCTACGCGCTGGTGCTCGCCGGCGTCGTGATCGCCTCACGCCAGGGCTCGGCGGCGACGTAATTCCGCGCGGCGGGCGCAGGTCTCGTGTCCCGGGCACAGCGCAGCACGCAGTGATGCGCTGCTGAAGAAGCGCTGCGCTGCGCCCGGGGCACGAGACAAACTCACACCTTCCGATTCCAGCGCAGAGAAGCTAGGTTCCCCGCCAACGAAAAAGAGGGAACGTCCACGCATGCTGTCATCACTGATCCGGGCCCTGCGCACCGCCGGCGCGGCCGCGCTCTGCCTTGCCGCCGCCTCCGCCGCGCAGGCCGACACCTGGCCGAGCCGCAACATCACGCTTGTGCTGCCGTTTGCGGCCGGCAGCGGCACCGACACCACGACGCGGCTGATCTCGCAGCATCTTGCGCAGGCGCTCGGCGTCGGCATCGTGATCGAGAACAAGGCCGGCGCCAACGGCATGATCGCCGCGACCTATGTCGCGCGCTCGGCACCCGACGGCTACACGCTGCTGGTGACGACCAACACCACACATTCGGCCAATCCCTATCTGCTCAAGAGCCTGACCTACGATCCGGTCAAGGATTTCACCCCGATCGCACGCACCGGCGATCTGCCCTTCATGCTGGTGATTCACCCCGACGTGCCGGCCAAGACCGTCAGCGAGCTCGTCGCCTACGGCAAGGCCAATCCGAGCAAGCTCAGCTACGCCTCGGGCTCGTCCTCGGCGATCGTGTCGGGCGCGACCTTCGCGCACAATGCCGGGCTCGATCTGCTGCACGTGCCCTACAAGAGCTCGCCGCCGGCGCTCAACGACGTCATGGGCGGCCGCGTCTCGATGATGTTCGTGGACATCCTGACCGGCCTGCCGCATGTCCAGGGCAACGCGCTGCGCGCGCTCGCCGTCACCACCAAGGACCGTTCCCCGCTGGTGCCGAACCTGCCCTCGATGCAGGAGGCCGGCGTGCCTGACTTCGACATCTCGTCATGGCAAGGCTATTTCGGCCCGGCCGGCATGCCGAAGGAGATCGTCACGCGGCTGAATGCCGAGATCAGGAAGATCGTCGAGAAGCCGGAGATCAAGGCGCAGCTTGCCACCCTCGGAATGGATGCGTTTTCCGGCACGCCGGAGCAGCTCGGCACGTTCGTGAACGAACAGCTGGTGCTGTGGGAGCGTCTGATCAAGGACGCAGGGATCGAAAAGCAGTAAACGATCTCGTGTCCCGGACGCGCTGCAGCGTGAAACGCTGCTGCGCTGAGCCGGGACCCAGACTGCCGCAAGCGTGGGCCCCGGCTCTGCAGCGCACCGCTACTGGACGATGCTCCGCATCGCCAGGGAAGCGCTGCGCTGCGTCCGGGGCACGAGACATGTCTTACGCCGCGCGCACCTTGGCGAGGAAGCCGTCGACCGCGCTGCGCAGCGCGCCGGACTGGCTGTCCAGCTCGCGGGCGTTGGTGAGCACATCGCCGGCCGCGGTGCCGGTCGCTTCCGCGGCCGAAGTGACGCTGCCGATATTGGCGTTGATCTCGTTCGATCCGGCCGCAACCGACTGGATGTTGCGGGCGATCTCGCGGGTCGCCTCGCCCTGCTGCTCGATCGACGAGGAAATGCCCGCGGTGATCTCGCTCATCTCGGCGATGGTCTGGGTGATGCCGCCGATCGCTGCGACCGCATCGCTGGTTGAGGTCTGCATCGCCGCAACCTGGGCGGAGATTTCCTCGGTCGCCTTGGCGGTCTGGTTGGCGAGCGCCTTGACTTCGGAGGCGACGACGGCGAAGCCACGGCCGGACTCGCCGGCGCGCGCCGCCTCGATGGTGGCGTTGAGCGCCAGCAAATTGGTCTGCGCCGCGATCGAATGAATGAGCTTGACCACCTCGCCGATCTTCTCGGCGCCGGTGGAGAGCTCCTGCACCGTGGCGTTGGTGCGCTCGGCATCGCTGACGGCGCGGCTGGCGACTTCGGTCGAGCGCGTCACCTGGCGTGAGATTTCCGCAACCGAGCTCGACAGCTCTTCGGCCGCGGCGGCAACCGTGCCGACATTGCCGGAGGCCTTCTGCGAGGCCGCGCCGACGGTCGCGGCACGCGAGGAGGCGTCGCTGGCGGTCGCGGTCATCGACTGCGCCGTGCTCTGCATGCCGGCCGCGGCCGAGGAGACCGAGCGGACGATGCCGTTGACGCTGCGTTCGAAGTCGTTCGCGATCTCTTCCATCGCGCTGCGACGATCCGCCGCGGCGCGTGCCTTGGCGTCGGTCTCGGTTTTCTCGAGGTCGCGGATGCGGACCGCGTTGTCCTTGAAGATCTGGACGGTCGAAGCCATCGCGCCGACCTCGTCACCGCGGCCGACGCCGGGAATGTCACCCTCGAGCTTGCCGTCGGCGAGATCCTTCATGCGAGCGCCGAGCAGCGCCAGCGGACGGCTGATGCTGCGGCCGATCATCCAGGCGACGCTGCCGGCGACGATGACGATGCCGAGCATGGCAAGGCCAAGCAGCCAGTAGACCGGACCCATCTTGGCGTCGATGTCGCTGAGATAGGCGCCGGTGCCGAGATACATGTCGAAACCAGGCACCGCGACCGCGTAGCCGATCTTGCTGATCGGGGTCTCCTGACCAGGCTTCACATAATCATAATAGAGCAGGATCGAGCCGTTGGCCTTGACGCCGTCCATCAGCTCGACCGACAGCTTGCGGCCGTTGGTCACGACATCCATGCGGTTTGCGCCGATCTGCTTCGGATCTGGCGCGAGCTGGGTGATGCCGTCATAGGACGTGCCGAACAGATAGCCCGAGCCGTTGTCATAGGTCATCGCATTGCCGTAGCGACGAAGATCGGCCATCGCCGCGTCCTTCGTCATCTCGCCGGCATCGACGCGCTTCTTCAGCGCCGCCGCATAGTTGCGGCCGAGGTCGACGATCGACTTGGTCTGGTCGATGCGTGCATTCACCATCTCCTGCTTCATCAGGTAGCCGGCGAGAACTCCGGAGATGCACAGGCCGAACAGGGTAACACCGACAAGGATGCCAAGCTTGGGGGCGATCTTCAGATTGCTCAACGTCACGATGGGCTCCTCGGGTGGCGCGGACTTCGGCGCAGGCTCTTTTGATTTGAATCAAGTTTTAGTGTGTGACCCCTTAGCAAGTTACTTACGCGCCCCCGTAGAAGCCCGGACGATGCAGGGAAAACCTGCAAATAATCATTGGGTTGGACAACCGGCAATTGTACGCAACCACCCCGATTTCGCGTAAAAGACGCAAAGGCCCACCACAAAGGCCGGGCCGCAACAAGAACCGACAAACCAAATCGGGAGCAGGAAATGCCGAAATACAGGGTGGTGACGCCAAAGGGCGCGAGCTTCACGGTCGCGGGCAGCGATTATTCCTACGAGCGCGAGGCGCTCGATCCGATCGACGCCGAGATCGTCGAGGCCCCCGCCAACGAGGCCGAGTTCATCGCCGCCGCGAAAAACGCCGATGCCATCTACGCCAAGGGCATCCCGATCACCAAAACCATCATCGACGCACTCGAGAGCTGCAAGGTCATCACGCTCGGCTCGGTCGGCGTCGACAGCGTCGACGTGAAGGCCGCGACCGCCCGCGGCATTCCCGTCACCAACATCCCCGACACCTTCATCGAGGAGGTCGCCGACCACGCCATGATGCTGCTGCTCGCGGGCTTCCGCCGGCTGGTCGAGCAGGACAGGATGGTGCGCGACGGCCGTTGGGCTGAGGGGCGGCCCGCGCTGCTCAAGATCCCCCGGCTGATGGGCCAGACACTCGGCTTCATCTCGTTCGGCCGCGTCGCGCGTGCCGTTGCGAAGCGCGCAGCACCCTTCGGCCTGCGCATGATGGCCTACGATCCCTTCATCCAGGAAACGCTGATGTACGACCACGGCGTCATTCCGGCGACGCTGAACGAGGTGCTGTCGCAATCCGACTTCGTCTCGATGCACGCGCCGGCGCGGCCCGAGGTGCATCACATGCTGACCGAGAAGCACTTCCGGCAGATGAAGAAAGGATCGGTCTTCATCAACACCGGCCGCGGCGCCACCGTGGACGAGGAGAGCCTGGTCAAGGCGCTGCAAGAGGGCTGGATCGCGCACGCCGCGCTCGACGTGCTGGAGAAGGAGCCGCCCTCGCACAACAACCCTATCCTCAGCATGGAGAACGTCACCCTGACCGCCCATGTCGCCTCGGCCTCGGCACGGTTCGACGAAGCGCGCAAGCGCCGCGTGGGCTACGAATTGTCACTGGTGCTTCAGGGCATGTGGCCGGTAAGCTGCGTCAATCCGTCGGTGCTGCAAAATACTGCGCTCCGCCGCTGGCAGCCCGTCAGCATGGATCGCGGACCGAACAGCTAAGGCGGCCGGCGCAAAGCGCACCGAAAGACCGGCAAACGACCGGAACGGCCCTTCACCGGCGATCAACGCCGGGAAGGGAGACATCATAGGGAGGAACTGATGAGGAACGACCTTACACGTCGTGATGCCTTGGTGCTGGGCCTGTCCGCTACGGCGCTCGCGGCCACCGGTGTTGCAGCGCACGCTCAATCCGCGATCAAGGCCGCCGACGTCCCCGCTCCGAAACTGCCGATCGAGAAGGGCGCGTCCTTGCGCATGCTGCGGCCGGTGCGCTTCGTCCAGGCCGACGAGGACGTGTTCCGCGCCAACGCGGCCAAATTCACCAAGGACACCGGGGTCGAGGTCAAGGTCGACTTCGTCGGCTGGGAGGACATCAACCAGCAGACCGCGGTCACAGCCAATTCCGGCGCCGGTCCCGACATCATCATCGGCTTCTCCGATGCGCCGCACATCTATATCGACAAGCTGGTCGAGCTGACCGACGTCGCCGATTATGTCGGCAAGCGCTACGGCGGCTGGCTGCCGCTGGCGCAGCGCTACGGCAAGAAGAACAAGAGCGACGCCTGGATCGGACTGCCGTTCGGCGCTACCGCGGGTCCCCTGATCTACCGCAAGTCGATCCTGCAATCGGTCGGCTTCGACAAGGTGCCGGAAGACCATGCCGGTATCCTCGACCTCTGCCAGAAGCTGCAGAAGGCCGGCAAGCCGGCCGGCTTCGCGCTCGGCAACGCCAAGGGCGACGGCAACGGTTTTGCGAGCTGGGCGCTGTGGTCGCACAACGCGGCCCTCCTCAACGAAGAGGGCGACGTCGTCATCAACAGCAAGGAGACGATTGCCGCGCTGAACTGGGTCAAGCAGCTCTACCCGACCTTCATCGCCGGCACGACGTCGTGGAACGACGTCAGCAACAACCGCGCCTACGCCGCGCAGGAGATCGCGCTGACCGCCAACGGCGTCTCGCTGTATTTCTCGCTGAAGAACGATCCCGCGACCAAGGCGATCGCCGACGACAGCGAGCATCAATTGCTGCCGAAGGGCGTCGCCAAGGCCTCTCCGATGGCGGGCCTGACGCTGAACGCCATGCTGTTCAAGCACAGCCAGTACCCCAACGCCGCCAAGGCCTTCCTGCAATACATGCTGGAAAAGGACCAGTACGAGCCGTGGCTCAACGCCAATTCCGGCTATTGGGCCCAGCCGCTGGCCGCCTATGCCGAGGCCGCCGTGTGGTCGCAGGATCCCAAGGTGCAGCTGTTCAAGAACACCATGAACAGCACCTATTATGACGGCTATGCCGGCCCGATCTCGACGGCGACCGGCGCGGTCAGCGCCGACTACGTGCTGATCCAGATGTTCGCATCCGTCGCGACCGGCGCCGCCACGCCGGAAGCCGCGGCCGCGGAAGCCGAGCAGCGCTGCAAGCGATATTTTCGGCGGCAGAAGTAGCGGCCGACGGCGCAGCCGTCATTGCGAGCGAAGCGAAGCAATCCAGTCTGTCTCCGCAGTTGCAGTCTGGATTGCTTCGTCGCAAGGGCTCCTCGCAATGACGGGTGTGGTGACTTTCACAGACAGGACAACCACCCAATGTCCGTGACGACGCTTACTTCTCCGGCCCTGATACACCGGCAGCAATCCTGGCTGGTCCGGCTGTTCGACTACAAGCCGTTCCTGATCGTGATGTGCCTTGCGCCAGCGCTCGGGCTGCTCGCGGTGTTCCTGACCTATCCGCTCGGCCTCGGCATCTGGCTCGCCTTCACCGACACCACGATCGGGCGGAAGGGCGTCTATGTCGGCCTTGAAAACTTCCAGTATCTGCTCACCGACCCCCTGTGGTGGAACGCGGTGTTCTACAGCGTGGTCTACACGGGCGTGGCGACCTTCGGGAAATTCGCGCTCGGCTTCTGGCTGGCGCTGCTGCTCAACAACCATTTTCCGTTCAAGAGCCTGCTGCGGGCGATCATCCTGTTGCCCTGGATCGTGCCGACGGTGCTTTCGGCGCTGGCGTTCTGGTGGATCTACGATCCGCAATTCTCGATCATCTCCTATCTGCTGGTCGACGTGCTGCACTGGCGAACGAGCAACATCGACTTCCTCGGCTCGCCCTGGCCGGCGCGCTTCTCGCTGATCGCCGCCAACATCTGGCGCGGCATCCCCTTCGTCGCGATCTCGCTGCTGGCCGGCCTGCAGACCATCTCGCCCTCGCTCTACGAGGCCGCGATGCTCGACGGCGCCAGCGCCTGGCAGCGCTTCCGCTACATCACCTTCCCGATGATGATGCCGATCCTCGCCATCGTCATGACCTTCTCGATCATCTTCACCTTCACCGACTTCCAGCTGGTCTACGCCATCACCCGCGGCGGCCCCGGCAACTCGACCCATCTGCTGGCGACGCTGGCGTTCCAGCGCGGCATCGCCGGCGGCGAGCTCGGCGAGGGTGCCGCAATCGCGGTGTCGATGATCCCGTTCCTGGTGTTCGCGACGCTGTTTTCCTATTTCGGCCTGGCGCGCCGCAAATGGCAGCAGGGAGAGAGCAATGACTGATACCGTCGCGCAACCGGCTGCCGTCGCCGACGCAAAGGCGGCACCCGACACCATGGCCTGGGATTCCGGGCTGCGGCGGCTGATGATGATCTATCTGCCGCTCGGCTGCTTCGTGCTGATCCTGCTGTTCCCGTTCTACTGGATGGCGATCACGTCGTTCAAGCCGAACGCCGAGCTGATGAACTACAAGGAGCACAACCCGTTCTGGATCTCCTCGCCGACGCTGGCGCACATCAAGCATCTTCTGTTCAACACCGCCTATCCGCGCTGGCTGTGGACGACGATGCTGGTTGCGATCGGCTCGACCACGCTGTCGCTGATCGCGAGCACGCTGGCGGCCTATGCGATCGAACGCCTGCGCTTTCGCGGCAGCCCTTATGTGGGCCTCGGCATCTATCTCGCTTATCTCGTGCCACCGTCGATCCTGTTCATCCCGCTCGCCACCGTCGTGGTGCAGTTCGGCCTGTTCGACTCGCCGCTCGCCCTGATCCTGGTCTACCCAACCTTCCTGGTGCCGTTCTGCACCTGGCTCCTGATCGGCTATTTCAAGTCGATCCCCTACGAGCTCGAGGAATGCGCGCTGGTGGACGGCGCCACGCGGCTGCAGATCCTGCGACGGATTACATTGCCGCTCGCGGTGCCCGGCCTGATCTCGGCCGGCATCTTCTCGTTCACGCTGTCCTGGAACGAGTTCATCTACGCGCTCGCCTTCATCCAGAGCGGCGCCAACAAGACCGTGCCGGTCGCGATCCTGACCGAGCTCGTCACCGGCGACGTCTATCAGTGGGGCGCACTGATGGCGGGCTCGCTGCTCGGCTCGCTGCCGGTCGCGGTGTTCTACTCGCTGTTCGTGGACTACTACGTGTCCTCGCTCACCGGCGCGGTGAAGGAGTAGCCGGCGGCTGCGCGCGAGCGCGGTCGATCGTGCTATCGTGATAGACTGCTCGTTGCATTGGCCTCACGCTGCATCCTGACAGCGGGGTCGATCATTGGCGCCGTCGGTTGTCGCTCGAGAAAGCGAGAATTGCATGCGTTCGCCAAAGCTCCCATCACTATCCCGGCGCGGTTTCTGCCTGTGTTGTGTCGGCGCTGCGGCGTCCGCCACCACTTCGGGGTGGCTTACCCCGAGGCAAGCCTACGCCGAGGCGCGAGGCATCGTCAGCCTGATCAAGGACAGCGCGGCGACATCGCCCATCACGACCTACAAGCTGCGCGGCAATATCAGCGTGCTCGAAGGCTCCGGAGGCAACATCGCCGTTCTGACCGGACCTGACGGCAAGGTGCTTATCGATGCGGGCATCGGTGTCTCGCGTCCCCAGCTCACCAAGGCGCTGGCCGATCTGGGCGCCGATCCCGTCACCCACCTCGTCAATACCCACTGGCATTTCGACCACGCCGACGGCAATGAATGGCTGCATTCAGCCGGCGCCAAAATCATTGCGCAGGAAAACACCCGGAAACATCTTGCCGAAGTGCAGCGGGTCGAGGACTGGGACTACAATTTCCTTCCGCTCGGCGCGGGCGGAATCCCGAGCGAAGTCTTTTCGAGTAGCCACGCGCTCAAGCTCAACGGAACCTCGATCGGCCTGAAATATTTCGGACCCGCGCACACCGACAGCGACATCACCGTCACCTTCGCAGACGCCAACATCGTTCACGTCGCCGATATGTTCTGGAACGGCATCTATCCGTTCATCGACCATTCGACCGGCGGCAGCATCGACGGGATGATCGCGGCATGCGACGCCAGTCTCGCGGCCTTGGACAATGACACCATCGTCATCGCCGGGCATGGCAAGGCGGTCGGCAACAAAGTCGAATTCCAGGCTTTCCGCGACATGCTCGTCGGATGCCGCGACAACGTCGCCCGGCTCAAGAAGCAGGGACGAACGCGGGACGAAGCCGTTGCGGCGAAGCCGACCGCCGCCTTCGACGCCATATGGGGTCAGTTCGTCATCGATCCCGGCTTCTTCACCCGGCTGGTCTACCAGGGCGTTTGAAACAGCGCGGAACACTGATGTCCGCGAACCATCAATTCCTGACAGGAGATCGACATGAACAGCACCAACGTCACACCTCCAATCCGCCTCGATCGTCGTCACCTCGTTGCCGGATTGTCCGGACTGGCAATCGCCGCCGTTTCATCGACGGCGTCGGCGAAACCGCAAAGTGAGAGCGATGCCGCCAGCGCCTATCCGGTCACCTACCATCGAACCGCGACCGTCGACGGCATCAAGATCTTCTACCGCGAAGCCGGGCCGAAGGACGCACCGGTCGTGCTGCTGCTGCACGGCTTTCCAACCTCCTCGCACATGTTCCGCAACCTGATCCCGGCGCTCGCCGACCGCTACCACGTGATCGCTCCGGACTATCCCGGCTACGGTCAGAGCGACATGCCGCCGCGCGCGTCGTTCAATTACACCTTCGACCGCTTCGGCGAACTCATTGACGGCCTGCTCGACCAGGTCGGCGTCAAACGATACGCGATGTATGTCATGGATTACGGCGCTCCGGTCGGCTGGCGACTGGCGCTCAAACATCCCGAGCGCATCACCGGGCTGATCGTGCAGAACGGCAACGCCTATGACGAAGGGCTGAAGGAGTTCTGGGATCCGATCAAGACATATTGGGCCGACGGGGCGGATGCGAGCCGGCAGGCGTTGAAGAAGCTGGTCACGCTGGAGATCACGAAATTCCAGTACACCGACGGCATGTCCGACGTCAGCCGCATCTCACCCGACAACTGGATTCACGATCAGGCGCTGCTCGACCGTCCCGGCAACGGCGACATCCAGCTGGACATGCTCTACGACTACCGGGCCAATCTGCCGCTGTATCCCGCGGTGCAGGCGTACTTCCGCAAGCACAATCCGCCGACGCTGATCGTCTGGGGCAAGAACGATTTCATCTTCCCCGCCGACGGCGCCCATCCCTACAAGCGCGACCTGCCGCAGGTGGAGTTTCATCTGGTCAACTCAGGCCATTTCCTGCTCGAGGACAGGTTCGACGAGGTCACTCCCCTGATCCGCGACTTCCTCGCCCGCAAGATTGCCTGATGGCTCCGAAGGAACGATCATGAGTCTCGCCCTCGACGTCATGGCCGTTCTGGCGGCCTCTACCGTGTTTGCATCAGCGTCGATCGCCCAGAGCGCCCGCGACGTGCGCGGGCCCTCTGCACTGGTTGCGATCGAGAATCAGGCGCCCGCCCGCCTGATCGTGGATCCGCCGCTGGCCGAACAACTGGCGCACGGGCTGGTCTTCATCCAGTACGCCACGGAGAATCTTCGTGTCGTGCCGGTGTTCGGCAAGGGCGCGCTCGACGTGTCGCCGCGCATCGGCCACGTCCACATCACGGTCGACGACGCGCCCTGGCATTTCGTCGATGCCAGTGGTGAGACCGTGATCGTGGTCGGACTGCCCCCGGGGCCGCACAAGGTCCTGTTCGAACTGGCCGATCCCACGGACCACGTGATCGACAGCAAGACCATCAGATTCGAGATACCGGCGCCTACGCCGACACCGCCGAAAAAATAGCGGCGACTGCGGCTTTTGGCCCGGCTTCACAAAACTGCAACATGCAATCCGCATAAGACGGCCTCCGCTCACAGGAGACGCACATGCGCGCGACCTTTCTTGCCTCCGTCGCAACAATCATTCTCACCGCGAGCACCGCGCTCGCGCAGAGCGAAGGCGAATTCCCCGCCAAGCTCGCCGGCCACGTCGTGATGCCGGCCGCGACTTTCATCGACGCGCCGGCCGACGCTCCCGCCGATCTCAAGACCTCGGGGAAATACACCACCGGAAAGCGCGTCGACGCGCTCGGCACCGTGATGGGCAAATCCTATGAGCGGCCGACCGGCGTGTCGCTGCCGTTCAAGGGCCAGCCGCTCCAGGGCCATTCCGGCATCAAGCACATGCCCGACGGCAGCTACTGGGTGATCACCGACAACGGCATGGGCGCGCGCGCCAACTCGCCGGATTCGATGCTGTACCTCAACCACTACAAGATGGATTGGGCCAGCGGCAAGATCGAGCGCCAGCAGACCATCTTCCTGCACGATCCCGACAAGAAGGTGCCGTTCCGCATCGTACACGAAGACACGCAGAAGCGTTACCTCACCGGCTCCGACTTCGACACCGAAGGCTTCCAGATCATCGGCGACACCTTCTGGATCGGCGACGAGTTCGGCCCCTATATCCTGAAGGCCGACAAGACCGGCAAGATCCTCGGCGTGTTCGAGACCATCGCCGACGGCAAGCCGGTGCGCTCGCCGGATCATTGGGCCGTGGCGACGCCGGGCGCGCCCGGCGCGACCTACACCAACGTCAACCTCCGCCGCTCCAAGGGTTTTGAGGGCTTTGCCTCGTCGAAGGACGGCAAGTTCCTCTACGGCCTGCTCGAGGGGCCGCTGTGGGATGCCGACAAGAAGGATTGGGAGAAGGTCGACGGCAAGGAAGCCTCCCGCATCCTCGAATTCGACGTCGCTGCCGAAAAATTCACCGGCCGCTACTGGCAATATGTGTTCGAGCAGAACGGCAATGCCATCGGCGACTTCAACATGATCGACCCGACGGCCGGCCTCATCATCGAGCGCGACAATGGCGAAGGCACGCCCGACAAGGCCTGCCCGCAAGGCACCCGCGGCGAGAACTGCTTCCCCGACGTCGCCAAGTTCAAGCGCGTCTACAAGATCGAGCTCACGGACGCCAATGTCGGCAAGCCCGTCCGCAAGATCGGCTATATCGACCTCCTGAAGATCAGGGATCCCGACAAGAAGGCCCGCAAGCCGCTCAATGACGGCGTCTACACCTTCCCGTTCTTCACCATCGAGAACGTCGACCGCGTCGACGACACCCACATCATCGTCGGCAACGACAACAATCTGCCGTTCTCGTCCAGCCGCGATCCCAACAAGGCCGACGACGACGAGTTCATGCTGCTCGAAGTCGCGGACTTCCTGAAGGCGAAGTAAAACGACGCTCTTCTCTCTCCCCGCACGCGGGGAGAGAGTTGAAGGCGACGGCGGTGCTTCACCCACCGTCATTGCGAGCGCAGCGAAGCAATCCGGACTCTTTCCGCGGAGACAGTCTGGATTGCTTCGCTGCGCTCGCAATGACGAGGATAGGACTGCATTCCCGCACTCACGAGGAGTTCGCGGCGGCGGTCCCTCACCGCACCGTAAACTCCACCGGGATCGTGAACCCCATCGCGCCGCTCTTGATCTCGTCCGGGATCGGCGGGAATGGCGAGGCCTGACGGACCTCCGACATCGCCAGGGCATCGAAGGCGGCGACGCCGGACGAACCGGCGAGACGGCTGGATGTGACCTGGCCGCTGCGGTTGACGGTGAAGCTCACCCTTGCGACACCGCGCTGACCGCCACCGCTGGATGGATAAGAGTGAAAGCGCATCAGATGCGCCCGGACGCGTTGATTGTAGGACGCGACCGCGGAGGCTACAGCGCCCGCACTCGGGGCCGACGCCATTGGCGCCTCGCGCTCGGCCCGCGGCGGCGCGCTGGTGCGCGGCGCAGGCGGCGCGTCCGTCGGCTTCTTGGCTTCGCGGCGAACCACCTTCGGCTTCTCCGGCGCGGGCCTTTCGACCGGCACGATCTTCGCGGGCTCCGGCTTGGCCGGTTGCGGCTCCAGCTTCTGCTCCGGCGGCGCGACGACCTCGGGCTTCTCCTGCGGCGGTGTCGGCGCGATGGTCTCCTCGACCGTCTGCTGCTGCACCGGCTCCGGCGGCGAGGCATCGGCTTCCTGCATCACCGGCCCCGGCGCGGCCTCTTCCGGCGTCGACTGCGGCGCGGAGTTGACCGGGGACATGTCGACCATGATCGCCGGCACGCTGACGCCCTGCTCCGGCGGCGCCTTGATCCAGCTCATCGCCAGCAGCGCAGCGGCGATGTGCAACGCCACGATCACCGCGCCCGATACGCCCCAGCGCGCGGTCTCGCGCTCTCGAAGCGGCTCGTGAAGGGCAAAGGCGTTTGCGGCCATCAGTTGCGTCCGTCGAGGCCGACGAGGGCGACCTTGAGATAGCCGGCGCTGCGCAAGGTGTTCATCACCTCCATCAAATCGCCATAGCTCACCGCCTTGTCGGCGCGCAGATAAATGCGCTCGTCCTTGCGGCCTTTGGTGGCGGCATCAAGGGCTGCGGCGAGGCCGTCGCGCGCCATCGTGTCCTCGCCGACGGCGACGGTGAGATCCGGCTTCACCGTCACGAAGGTCGGCTTGTCCGGCCGCGGCGCCGGCTCGGCCGCGCTCGCCGGCAATTCGACGCCGATATCGACCGTGGCGAGCGGGGCTGCCACCATGAAGATGATCAGCAGCACCAGCATCACGTCGATGAACGGCGTGACGTTGATCTCATTGACGACGTCGAGATCGCCGGGGTCACCGCGCCTCAGCGGCGATCCCCCGCGTGCGCCGAGCTTCGCAGCCATGGCCTACTCCGCCGCCCGCGCCAGGCGGAACTCTCTGTTGTCGCGCTGCCGGCTGACCAGCAGCATGAGCTGCGCCGAGGCGTCGCCGAGCAGCGCGCGGTAATTGGCGATGCCGCGGACCAGATGGTTGTAAATCACGACCGCCGGAATGGCGGCGACGAGGCCGAGCGCGGTGGCGAGCAGCGCCTCCGCGATGCCGGGCGCGACCACGGCAAGGCTCGTGGTGTGGCTCTCGGAGATGCCGATGAAGGCGTTCATGATGCCCCAGACCGTGCCGAACAGGCCGACGAACGGGGCAGTGGCGCCGATGGTCGCGAGCACGCCGGTGCCGCGCGCGATCTGCCTGGACATCGCCGCCTCGACCCGCTCCAACCGCAGCGCGACGCGCTCCTGCAGGCCGTCGTCGACGATGCCGCCGGAAAGCTCCGCCTCCCTGGCGCAGGCCTGGATGAGCTGTGCCACCGCATCATGCGCATCGCCGGTCCGCTCCGCGGCTTCCGCGAGCTTCATCCTGCCCTCGAGCGCGCGCGTGCGCGCGACGGCGAGCTTGCTCTTGCGGCGCAGCTCGATGCTCTTGGCCAGCCACACCGTCCACGTCACCAGCGAGGCGACGGCGAGCCCCACCATCACCGTCTTCACGACAATGTCGGCACCGAGGAACATGCCCCAGGGCGACAAATTGCGCGGCAACAGCGCCTCGTCGATCGCGAAGGCCGGCGCCGGCGCGAGCGCCACCGCGATGGTTAGGATCACATGCCGAAGCCCAAAATTGCCCTGCATCCTGATCTCCCGACAGACAGAAGGAAGTTATGCCGCGCCCTGCGTCGCGATCCGGTCCGCGAGTTGCCGGAACCGCACGAGCTGATCCGCCCGCAACGCCCGGGTCTCGTCGCGGCCGACGAAGACCTTGAACATGATGCCGCCGTCGGCATTGACGAAGGCGATGAAGGCCGAACTCTTGCCCATGAACGGACGCTCGACGAAAGCAACGCCTGCGCAGCGCTCGTGGCGGAGATGGCCGTGCAATCCCTTCGGCTGCATCAGATTGAAATAGCCGCGGCCGATCTCGCCTGCGGGAATGCTGCCTGTGAACTCGAAGATCGCGTCATCGGTGTGGACGATCAGGGTGACCTCGCCCCACACCGCGATGTCCTGCATGGCGGCGGCGAAATGCTCGCCGCCTCCCATGCGCACCATCGACGGCGGCAGTGCCTCGACCACCGCGCGCGCGGTGACCTTGCGCTCGCGCGCGACGTCCTCGATCACCGCGCCGGGATTGTCAGCCATATACGCCTTGAGATCGGCAAGGTCGGTGCTCAACATATGCAGCTCCTCATCAAGCCCGCCGTCTCAGGCGGCCGCAGCCTTGCGCTCGCTCTGGATCACCTCGAAGCCCTCGAACTTGGGATGACCGAGATAGAGGCTCTCGCCGGTCGGGTTGTCGGCGCGGGCATGGGCGCGGCGAAACTGGTCCGAGCGCGTCCAGGCTTCGAACGCCGCCTTGTCGACCCAGGTGGTGTGCGAGGAATAGAGCGTGTGGTCCTCGGCCTCCGGGCCCTTCAACAGATGAAACTCGACAAAGCCCGGCATGCTGCCGAGATAGGATTCGCGCGTCGCCCAGACGGTCTCGAACGCGGTCTCCGCGCCCTTCTTCACCTGGAAGCGGTTCATTGCGATGAACATGGAAGTCTCTCCTTCTGATTAAAAACGAAAGCGCGCCAAAGCCGCGCTGGAGCATCAGCGCGGCCCGGCGGAGATCGACGGTGTTGCGATGCCCTGTTCGGCTCACGCACCTCCAAAGTGGATCTTCATGCCGGCCTTGTAGACCCTGCCCGGTCCGGGGCTCGACCACAGCACGTCGTTCTGCGTGGTGCCGTCCACAGAGCTGCCGGGAATGGCGTAGGGCCGGTAATACTGGTTCAGGAGGTTGTCGATCGAGGCCGAGAACACGATGTCCTTGGTCGCATTGTAGGTCAGGTACAGATTGACGAGTTCGTATCCGGTCGCAGGCAAATAGCCTGCGGGCACATCGTTGTTGGGACCGAACGAGGCCCACTGCGCCGTCAGGATCAGAGAGCGGTCGAGCAGGCGGACACCACCGGTCGTGACGACCTTGCGTGGCGTGATGGTTGCGAGCCCGATATTGGTCGCGACGTTCTTGCCCTGGATGTAGTGACCGGCGACACCGACGAACCAAGTGCCGGCATCGTACATCGTCTCCGCCTCGAAGCCCTCGATCCGGGCTTTGGTGATGTTCTGGTACTGGTAGAATTGAGGGTACGAACCGAAACCCGGGAACGTCACGAACCCGAACGAGACGGCGTCGATGTAGTCGCTGACGTCGTTGCGGAACAGGTTGATCTTGCCGCGGAAAGAGTCGGACGCAGTGAAGATGTTGTCGTACTTCAAGTTGAAGCCGACTTCCTTGTTCCGGCCAACCTCGGGACGAAGATTCGGATTGGGCAGGAAGCAAAATACGCCGGAGGTCCCATTGGGACAGGTAAACAGGGCCGGTCCGCCACCGGTCGCATGTGCACCCGAAATCACCGTCTCGGTGATCGACGGCGCACGGTAACCTTCGGCGTAGCTCACATAAGGCTGGAAGCCCGGGACCGGCGTCACGCCGAGGGTGATCTTGGGCGAGAAGCGATCGCCGCTCGAATTGGTGCCGCCTGATTGCAGGTTGTAGCGGTCGTAGCGGATCGCACTCACCGCCTCGAACCAGGTGTTGTAGTTCTGCTTCAACTGGATGAAGCCGCCCGACACGGTGCGGATGCCGCTCGGCGTCGTGATGTTGGAGTTGCCGCGGCTGTCGGTCGTGATCACGTCGTCCTGGAACGCATCGGCGCCGTAGGTGACGGCATTGCGCCAGTCGCCGACGTTGAATCGCGTGGTGTTGTTGGCATCGAAGCCATAGGTATCCAGCGTGTACGCACGGCTGGTACCGACGCAGCCCGAAATGTTGTTTCCGAGACCGCCATTGCAGTAGGTCGTGGGAGCGCCGTAATCGTAGGTCTTGGTCTGGTCATTCTGGGTGCGGTTGCCGTAGACCGATACGTGCGAGTCGAACAGATTGTCGCTTGGCAGCGAATAGTTCCAGGTGACGGTACCGGTGTAGTTTTTGGCATCGGACGCGTAGACCGACGAACCGCGGTTCAGCGCGATCAACGCCGGGGTCGTCGTCGGACCGCGATTGATCTGACCGATGTTGTATTGATAGTCCTGGAACACGGCACCGAGCTTGACCTCGTGCCCGAGAGCCGGTCGCACCGTGAGCTTGAGCAGGCCGCTCTCGACCTGGTTGCCGGTGTTGCCGATCTCGGTGCCGTTGCCGTCCTTGTAATTGCCCTGGGTGCGGTAGACCGCGCCGCCAAAAATATCGACATCGGGCGTGGCGCGCACACCGCCGAACACCGAGCCGAGGCCGCGATTGTTGTTGGAGCCGTAGGTGCCGGAGAGATCGACGCCCCAGCGCTCGCCGGGACGCAGCACGTCATTGATGTCCTTGGTGCGGAACGAGACCAGGCCACCGATCGCGCCGGAGCCGTAGATATTCGCGGTCGGACCGCGCACGACGTCGACGCCGCCGATCAATTCGGGATCGAGGAAGAAGGAGCCATTGGCGTTGTGGCCGGTGCGCTGGTAGTTCTGCCGCGCGCCGTCGACGACGACCGCGACGCGGCCGAAATCCTGCAAGCCGCGGATATTGATGACCGTCGCAGGATCGTCGCCGCGCTCCTGGAACGACACGCCGGGCACCGCATAGAAGATGCCGGACAGCCGGTTCGGCTGAAGCCCCTGGATCTGGTCGAGCGAAATCGAGCTGACCGGCGCGAGCGAGTCGATCGCACGCTCCTTGGTCTTGGTCGCAGCGGCCGTGATGGTATCGAGCACCTGATAGGACGTCGTGCCGCCGGCCTGGGCATTGGCATTCAAGGCCGCAGGGGTTGCTTGCTGCGTGGCCAGCGGCTTCGCCGGCTTGCGCTTGGCCTGCTTCGGCCGATCCGAGGACGCATTTTCGGCTTGCGGCGCAGCCGTCTGCGCAAGACCGCTCTCCGTCATCACTGCCGCGATTGAAACCACCGACGCGCCCAAAATCAGCGCGCGCGAATACCTAGCCCCGTCAGCCATATCAGCCCCAGCCTGCACTTCACTTTAGTTTTTGGAGTCTTCTGGCTGGCGTGCGTTCGCAAAGCGGACGACTGGCTGGCTAATCTTCTCAAGACGCGGACATACTTTTCACCGCCACAATTGGTTACGTGGCAACACTCGGGCGGTCAATGTCACAAGGTTGCAGTTTATATCAATTGTAAATCGCCGCCGTTGGAATGCGCCTGATGCCGCCTGTACAAACAGGCAGCATCTGAAATTTCGAAAGCGCATCACACTTACAATGTCAGCGACATCAGGGGACGACAGCGGCAATGCGGCGGGGCCGATACAAAGCCCTTCTGCAATAACGAGAACTTTGACCGTGCGAGGGAGCCGGATCGACAGCCGCGAGCTGTTTGCACATGAGCGCGAGATCATCATCGCACATGGCGAGGATGCCTATCGCCTCCGCCTCACCTCACAGAACAAGCTGATCCTGACGAAGTAACCTGCAATGACATTTTGTCGCACCCTCGCACATCTCCTGATCGCCGGCACGACCGCGCTTGCGTCGACCGCGCACGCGGCCGGCATCACCGTGCACGACGCGCGCAATCGCGACGTCACTGTTGCCGACTTTGCCCGCACGGTCTCGATCGGCGGCGCCATCACCGAAATCCTCTATGCGCTGGGACTGGAGAGCCGGCTGGTCGGCGTGGACACCACCAGCCTCTATCCGGCGGCGGCGCTGCACGACAAACCCAATGTCGGCTACATGCGCCAGATCTCGGCCGAGGGCGTGCTCGGCCTCAACCCGACGCTGATCCTGGCGATCCAGGGATCAGGCCCGCGCGAGACCATGGACCTGCTGGAGACGGCGAAGGTGCCGCTGGTGCTGGTGCCCGAGACCTTCTCCGAGGATGGCCTGATCGAGAAGATCAGGCTGGTCGGGCACGCCATGGGCGTCGATGCGCGCGCCGAGTGCCTCAGCACCGCCGTCGGCGCCGATCTTGCGCAACTCCGCGCGCTGCGCGCCCAGGTGAAGAAGCCGGTGCGCGTAATGTTCGTGATGTCGCTCCAGAACGGCCGCGCGATGGTCGCGGGCCACAAGACCGCGGCCGACGAGATCATCCAGCTCGCCGGCGCCGCCAACGCGGTCGAGGATTACGACGGCTACAAGATCATTGGCGACGAGGCGATCGTCGCGGCCAGGCCCGATGTCGTGCTGTCGATCGAACGCGGCAAGGACTCGCTCCAGGCCGGCGCGGTCTATAGCCATCCCGGTTTTGCGCTGACGCCCGTCGCGGCCAACAAGAGTTTCATTACGATGGACGGGCTTTATTTACTCGGCTTCGGGCCGCGCACGGCCGCGGCCGCGCGCGATCTCTCCGTCAAGCTCTATCCGGCACTGGCCGATGGCGGCGCATTCAATTCGGCGCTGTCGGCGGCGAACTGCCGGCAATGAGCGTGGCGGTCGGGACCGACGCGCGGAGCCCGCGACGAGTGGGCGCGGCACGGCGATTTACGTCGATTGCCATTCCGCTGCTCCTCGCTGTGCTCGCAGTCACCGCGATCATCGCGCTGACGGTCGGCGCAGCCGGCATTCCCCTCTCTCGCCTGCCCGCCGCGCTTGGCCTCGCAGGCAACGCCGCCGCCGATGCCATGACGGTACGCGACCAGCTCGTGCTGTGGTCGATCCGGATTCCCCGGATTGCGGCGACAGCGATGGTCGGCGGACTTCTCGCCGCGGCCGGCGCGATCATGCAGGGCCTGTTCCGCAATCCGCTCGCCGATCCCGCGCTGGTCGGCGTCTCCAGCGGCGGCGCGCTGGCGGCCGCAAGCGCGATCGTCTTCACCGATTCGCGCTTCGGCGAGACGCTGCGTTTCCTCCAGACCGAGCTGCTGCCGCTTGCGGCCTTCGCAGGCTCGCTCGCAACAACCGCGATCCTCTATGGCATCTCCAGCCGCGCCGGGCGAACCTCGATCGCGATCTTCCTGCTCGCCGGCATCGCCATCACCGCGATCACCAATGCCGGCATCGGCTTGCTCGTGTTCATCGCCGATGATCGCCAGCTCCGCGACATCACATTCTGGATGCTGGGCTCGATGAGCGGCGCGACCTGGACCAAGGCCGCCGTGCTCGCGCCGATCCTCGTCATCGGGCTTGGCGCCTGCGTGTACATTGCCCGCGGCCTCGATCTGCTGGTGCTCGGCGAGGCCGACGCCTTTCACGGCGGGGTCGATGTCGAGCGTCTCAAGCGGATCTCGATCGTGATGGTCTCCGCCATGACCGGGGTTGCGGTCTCCATCAGCGGCGTCATCGGCTTCGTCGGGATCGTCGTGCCGCATCTGCTGCGCCTTGTCATCGGCCCGACACACCGGCTGCTCCTGCCGGCTTCCGTGCTGCTCGGCGCCATCCTGATGGTCGGTGCCGACACGCTGGCGCGCACCGTCGTGGCGCCCGCGGAGATGCCGATCGGCATCTTGACCGCGGCCGTCGGCGCGCCGGTCTTCCTCGGGATTTTGCTGCGGCAACGCGGGCTCGCATCGCTATGAGCGCCGTGATCGAGGCACGGGCTTTAAGCAGACGCGCCGGTCGCGCGACGCTGCTTGATGGCGTCGGCCTGACGGTTCAAGCCGGCGAGATGGTCGCCATCATCGGTCCGAACGGCGCCGGCAAGTCGACCTTGCTGCGGCTGCTCTCCGGCGATCTCCGCCCGAGCAAAGGCGAGGTGCGGCTGAAGCAGCGCGACATCAGCCTCTATACGCCGCGCGAGCTTGCCGCGCGCCGGGCGATGCTGTCCCAGCACATCAACGTCACCTTCCCCTTTACGGTCGAGGAGATCGTGCTGATGGGCGCGGGCGATCGCAGTCCGCGCGACGCCGGCGCGCTCGTCGACGCTGCGCTCGACGAGGTTGGCCTATCGCATTTCCGCGAGCGGCAATTGCCGACATTGTCCGGCGGCGAGCAGCAGCGCACCCATTTCGCCCGCGTGCTGGTGCAGCTCGCCTGCGGCGAGGCCGAGCATGGACCGGGGCTCCTGCTGCTGGACGAGCCGACCTCGAGCCTCGATCTGCGCCACCAGATCGACCTGGTCGAAGCGGCGCGACGCCGCGCAGCCGGCGGCACCGCGGTGATCGCGATCCTGCACGACCTCAACCTCGCGATCCGCTTCGCCGACCGGCTGGTCGTGCTGAACGGTGGCAAGCTCGCCGCCGACGGCCCGCGCGCGGAAATCGTCACGCGCGAGATCATCCGCGACATCTTCGAGATCGACGCCGTGGTCCATCAGGCCGACGGCGTGCCGTATGTGCTGCCGCAGTCGATGCGGGCGGCGCCGCCTGCGCCGCAGTGAAGGTCCGCTCCCTCCCCCGCTTGCGGGGGAGGGCTGGGGAGAGGGTATCTCAACAACGAAGACTCTCCCCCAGAGGAGAGAGCCCTCACCCCAACCCTCTCCCGCAAGCGGGAGAGGGAGCGCACTTCCTGCGTGGCAAGCAACCTACCCCGCCGGCGCGATCACCATGCTCTTGTCCTTCGGCCAGCGGATGCGCCAGGCGAAGTTGATGTCGCGGACCTCGCCGGGCTTGGCGTCGAACGACCATTCCAGCACGCCGCGTCTGTCGCGGATGTTGCTCGCGGTCGGCTGCGTGCTCGACGGCAGCATCTCGACGACGATGTCCTCGTTCTCGCTGACCGGCAGCTGATCCTCGATTGCGACCTTGATCGGGAAGTCGTGACCGTTGCGGATCGTCGTCTTGAACGAACGTTCGTCGGTCTTCGACGTCGTGACCAGCAGGCCGGCCGAACCTTCGTTGCGCTTGAGCACAGAGCGCTCGATTCTAACCTTGTCGTCGGCGCCGAAGCCGAGCCGCACGATGTCGTCCTTGGCCGAGGCCGAAAGCTTGCCGCGACCGACGAAGACGCCGTCGCGATAGATCGCGACCTTGCCCGGCAGCAGCGTCGTGTCGTCGGTCTGCTTGAAGCTGGCTTCGAGGAAGGCGGTGGGATCCATCACAGGCGCGGCGCGAACCGCAAGGTCGGCAGGCACGGTCATCGCAGCAATGCGCAAGGCCTTGGCGCCTTCGGCGGCGCCGAGGCTGACGCGGCCGGGAATTTTGAAGGTGGCCTGGAAATCGCCGATTTCGGCGACCGCCTGCTGCTCTTCGGCGCGTTCCGCAAGATCTTCCCTGGATCGGCTAGCGTAGGCTGGAGCTTCCACCTTTCGCTGCATCTGAGCTGGCGCAGGCAACGCCGAGTCGGAGAGTGACCCCAGCGCCCGCGGCTTCGGCACTTGCGGATATTGCGCCACCAATGAATTCAGCTCCGGCGCGCTGCCACCGCGACTGATACGGACCGTCGAGACACCGAGCGTAACATTCGACCAGTCCTCACCAGTCGATTGCGTAACCTCGGCGCGGCGGACCAGCTCGAGCTGCGGCTTGCGATCCTTCGCGCCGGTATCCAGCCGGGCGTCGTAGAGCGGCAGCCAGCGTGCGTTGCGCACATTGTAAGTGACCCGCAACATCGCCTTGGTGGCGGCCGGCGCGGCGATGTCCATGCGGACTTCGAGCTTGCTCGGCGGCTTGGCCTTGCGCTCGACGTCAAGCTGGGCGATCTGCCGATCGATCTCGCGCATCTTGCGCGTGGCGTCGCGAACGGCGGTATCGGCGCTCGCAATTTCCTCGCCCACCGCGGCAAAAGCCGTGCGCCATTCGGCGATCGGCCGCGCCTCGCCCTTGTCGCCGATGCCCGCAGGGGACGCCTCCGCAAAGTGCTCCGCAAATTTGCGCCGCGCATTGGCCGAGTCGATCGCGCCTTGCAGGTCGGCGCGCTGATCGTTCAGCGCCTCGATGCGCTTGTCCAGCTCGGGCAGATTGACCGGCGCCGCACGCGGCGTCCGCGCGTCGATCGTGCCGATGGTGAGCTTGGCTCCGCCCTCACCTTCCACCCGGATCGAGGAGGTGTCGAGACCAAGCGGGAAGTCCTTGGCGATCAGCGTCGAGTCACCGGACGGCAGGTCCACCGAAATGACGCGGGTAACGGTCGCGCCATCCGGATAAACGGTGACGGTATCGATGGCCGATGTGGCGTCCACATCGGCGGCCCATGACGGCAGTGCGAATGCCGTGGTCACCAGGACCAGGCTCGTCGTTGCCAAACATTTTGCGGTGATGCGCATCAAAGTCCCTCCTGCCGATATCGCGGCGCCGCCAGCCGGACGCGCGATCAAATGCCTCGCCAACATGATTGGACGCGGCAGGCAAGGAACTGGTTCGATTGGGGTTTCCGTGGGGCGCCGCCGCGGCGGCACCATGGCCGCGGAACGTGTGGTCGTCCCGCGGCGAAGCCTTTAAGCCTGAGCGGGCGAACCCTGCCCGAAGATGCGGCGAAGCAGATCTGTCACATTCTTGGCGCCGGCCTTCCTCAGGATGCTGGCGCGATAGCCCTCGACCGTGCGCGCGCTCAGATGCATGCGCCGGGCGATTTCCTTGTTGGTGAGGCCGGCGGCAAGATGCTCGAGCACGTCGCCTTCGCGTCCCGTCAGGGGTTCGCAACCGGGCAGCCAGCGCTGCCGGCTCGAACCGGGCTGGCCGAACTCGTCGATGGCGGCATCGATCCGGCCGACGATGTCGTGGGTGCGAAACGGCTTCTCGATGAAGTCGGTCGCGCCGCTCTTGATTGCGTCGACCGCCATGGCGATGCTGCCGTTCGCCGAGGTCACCAGCACCGGCGCCATGCAATTTTCCTCGCGCAATCGCTTGAGCACGTCGAGGCCGGAGCGATCCGGCGGCATCTCCAGCAGCACGCAGGCCGGCATCCGCGCCTTGGCCTCCGACAGCAGTGACGCGCCGTCGGCGAAGCAGATCACGTCATAGGCGCTGTGCTGGAGCGCGTTGGAGAGTTGTTCGCGGGAGGCCGCGTCAGTGTCGATGACGAATACCTCACCCTTGGAAAGCATGTTTCCCGGCATAATCCCGTTCCAATAATGTCTTGGTCAAATGGTCCGAGACGGCCGGGGGCCCCATCGCGCCCCGCCGTCGTGCGCACGGCATTCGCGCCAGTGCTTCGGTTTCACTTATGTATGTTCCACCCCGTTCCCGGATTTGACGGATCGGGACAGAAACTTTACATTTGGGGACATCTGCGGGAATGGCTGGCAGGAACGGTTGGCATGACCGACCTCATTCGCAGCGCAGGCTTGAGCTATTACCCGGAGGTCGCCCGGTCGGTCGGGCTCGACCCCAAACAGATGATGCGCAAGGTCAGGCTGCCGCTGGCCTGCCTCGACAAGCCGGATACCCCCATTGCCGTCACAGGCCTGCGCCGCCTGCTCGAACTCTCGGCAGAGAGCTCGGGTGCCGAAGATTTCGGCTTGCGCCTGGCCGAGCGCGGCGGCCTGACCAATTTCGGCGCGGTCGGCCTGATCGTGCGCGAACAAGCCACGGTTGGCGAGGCAATCGAAGCGTTCTCCCGCTTCATCCATATCCATCATGACGGCATGCGGCTCGACGTCATCAGGGACAAGCAGACCGTGGCCATCGCGCTGCATCTGCGCGGCCGTCAGCCGAGCGCGCCACGGCAATCGATCGACATGGCGCTCGGCAGCGTCCACCGCATCATCCAGTCGCTGTTCGGCAGCGATTGGCGGCCACTGGAAGTGCATCTGCATTATCCGCCGCCGCACGATCGCAAGCGCTACCGCGAATTCTACGGTTGCCGCGTGACGTTCAACGCAGAGGACGATGCGATCATGCTGTCAGCGCATGACATGGAGCGCCGGATCCCGAGCGCGCATCCGCTGATCGCGAACTATCTGCGCAAGCGGATCGAGGCGATCGAGACCCGGCCGGCGAGCTGGGAGGGGAAGGTCGACGAGGTCGTGCGGGCCTTGCTGGCCACGGGCGACTGCACCGTCGAGCGGGTGGCCGAACACCTCGCCTGCACCCGCCGCACCATCCACCGCCATCTGTCCGAAGCCGGCACCAGCTTCTCGGCCATCCTCGACGCGCAACGCGCCGATCTCGTGATCCAGTTGATCGACGATCCCGACCGGCCGCTGGCCGATATCGCCGCGCAGCTCGGCTTCTCCGCGCAAAGCGCGATGGCCCGCTGGTTCCGCGGCCGCTTCGGCTGCACCATCACGCAATGGCGCAAGGGCGTGCGGCCGTTGGCAAAGCCGGACGCGGTGCCGTCGGCGACTGCGGCCTAGCTCACACTCAAATCATGCATGCTCGAAGGGGCCGACTTCGCGGATGACCTTGCAAATCTGCAATAGGCCGCTGGCATAGAATTCGGCATGCCCCCGTTTCATCGCCTCGATATGCTCCGGATGCGTGCGCCAGGCTTCGAGTGCCGCCTCAGACGCAAAGCGGAACACGGTCAGTTCCTCACCGTCGTCGGCCTTGAACGACTTGACCGACAGAAAGCCCGGAAGCCCGCTCACAATATTGTACATGCGCTCGCCCAGTCGGCCATATTCCTCGAGCGAGACGCCATCCCGCAGATTCAGGCCGCCAATCACAACGACTTCGCCGATCATTTTCGATCCATTCCTCAAACGCGTTTCCACGCCGGCCAACAGCAGGCGCGCCTCGAATGATAGTTTCGGATCGACAACGGCGCTTGTTACGCCAGCAAGAACTTTTAGCGTGCCGGAGCCGGCACGCCCATGATGGCAAGTGCGCGCCGGTTGCTGCCGGCGAGCAGCGGGCCGAACGCAATCGCAAAGCCGAGGAAGGCCAGGACCCAGCCGCAGGCCGCGATGTGCAGCAGTGCATCGCTATGCACAGGCCACGCCACGGCAGCGACCCGCGCCAACGCCGCGACGACAATCGCGACATAGATGGCCTGCGTCGCCGGTGAAGCCGTCAGCGCCTGTCCGGTGTGACCAAGGCTCGCGCGCGTCATCACCGCAAGCGTCATGGTTCCGGCAGCGCCCGCCATCCAGGCATGAATGCCCGCACTCGGCGGTAACACGCCGAACCCGGCCATGGCATGCAGGAGGAAGCCCAGCGGCACGAAGACATAGCCGACGTGCAGGACCAGCAGCAGCCGTTCGCGCGAGGTGCGGTCGCCGGCCCAGCGTGCGAACCGGACCAGATGCAGCGCGCCGACCAGCGCCATCATTGCGGCGGTGATCGTGTTCAACGGCGCCACGATCCACGCGATCAGCGCCAGCGCGCTCGATCCGACCACCGCACCGTCGAAGCGGCCAAACGGCACCGGCAGGCGGCCGGGATTGCACTTGACCAGCCAGTTGCGGGTGAAGCTCGGGATGATGCGGCCGCCGATCAGCGAGATCATGAGCACGACCACGCCGATGCCGACGGGGATGCTGACATCGGCCGCGCCTGCATAATGCGCTTCGAGATGGAAGCCGACGTTACCGGCGAGCAGCACGAGCACGAGCGCCACCACGGGCAGATTGCGCCAATTACCGCCCGCGATGATTTCGCGCGCCGCGGCGGCGACGACCAGAGTCAGGAAGGCGGCGTCGACCACAAGTGCAAACGTCCAGCCAAGCTCGGCGGACAAGGTCACCGCGGCACGCCCGGCGAGCCAGACCACCAGCAGCGCGCCCAGCGACGTCCCCTGGATCGGCAGCCGCCCGGTCCAGTTCGGAAACGCCGTGAACAGGAACCCGGTGATGACGGCCGGCAGGAAGCCATAGAGCATCTCATGGACGTGCCAGTCGCGCGGCGCGAAGGCCGATGTCACCGACAGCTCGCCATAGAACATCGGCAGCCAGACCAGGATCGACAGCCCGGCCTGGATGGCGGCGAGCAGGAAGAAGGGCCGAAAGCTGTTCGCAAACAGCGGCCAGCCCTCAAAGTTGCGGGATCGGGCGCCAGCCATGGGGCAACTCCTGTCAATTCAGTCCGTTGCCTGGAAAAATACTGCCGCCGCGACTGGCCGGTTTTGCGCTATCGCAAACATCCGGACGATTGCAGGTGCCATCACACTCCCGAGCGCCAAGGAGGCGGAATGGCCAAGGTCGACACATCGCTGGTTGCGCACTTGCCGCTGTTCGAAGGCGTCAAGCCTGATGACCTCGAGGAGATCCTGCGTGAGGCCCGCTCAGCGCGCTACCCCAGGAACACCGCCATTTTCGAGCAGGGCGCGGACGCACAATCCTTCTTCCTGCTGCTGCACGGCCATGTCCGCGCAGCCAAGACCACGCCGACCGGCGAGCAGATTGTGGTGCGCTATGTTGCACCCGGCGAAACCTTCGGGCTCGCGATGGCGATCGGCGCCGCGCACTACCCGGCAACCGCGATGGCGGTCGACGACAGCGTCGCGCTGATCTGGCCGACCTCCGCCTGGCCGCGGCTGGTCGAGCGGTTTCCAGCAATTGCCGCCAACACGCTCCAGACCGTCGGCGCGCGGCTTCAGGAGAGCCACACCCGCATCCTTGAAATGTCGACCCAGCAGGTCGAGCAGCGCGTCGCGCATGCGCTGCTGCGACTCGCAAAACAGTCCGGCAAGAAGCTCGACCGTGGCATCGAGATCGACTTCCCGATCAGCCGCCAGGACATCGCGCAGATGACCGGCACCACGCTGCACACCGTGAGCCGCATCCTGAGCAACTGGGAAGGCCAGGGCCTCGTCGAGAGCGGCCGTCAGCGCATCATCCTGCGCAATCCGCATGGGATCGTCGTGCTGGCGGAGCGCAACCCGGACAGCGGCGCGGCTTAGCTCTTCTCCCTCTCTCCGTTCTTACGGGGAGAGGTGAAGAAGGAAAGCAGGGGTGAGAGCCGCTTCCGCTTACGGCGCAAGCCCGCCCTCACCCGGGAATCCGCGCGCCACCCGCGCGAATTCCAGACCGTTTCACGCCGGCACGCAGTCGCTGAGCGCGGCGAGGAATTTATCGCGATCGAGGCTGTGCTCGCGGCAGGCGTCCTCCACCGTGTGGAAGGTCGCGATCGGACAGCCGACGCAGACCATCCTGAAAGCGAGAAACACGCGGATCGTGTGCGGCGCCGTACGCATGATGTCATCGACCAGATCGTCGGATCGAAAGGGCATGGACAACTCCGTTCCGAAGCGACGATAGTGGAACGAGGCTGAGTTTCTTTGTTGGAGCACAAGCTGGCTACTTCTTCTCCCTCTCCCCGTTCTTACGGGGACGCGACGAGCTTCGCTCGCGCTGAGAAGGTTGGGGTGAGGGGCTACCTCCGCATTCACGGTGAGAGTTGGACTCGCGGAGAGTCCCCCTCACCCGGAATTCAAGCTAGCTTGAATTCCGACCTCTCCCCGCAAGCGGGGCGAGGTGACCTCACACCGCCCGGCTATGCAACTGCTTTCCCGGATCCAGATGTGCGTCGAACGCGGCGGCGACGCTGCGGACGAGGAAGCGCGAGTCGTTCGCAACCGCGATCCGGTCGCCGTCCAGCCTCACGACGCCGTCCGAGATCAGCGGCTTCAGACGCGACGCCGAACTCAGCATCGCCTCGGGCCGTGCGCCATGGCGCGCACAGATGTCGCCGAGATCGGCGCTGAACTCGCACATGATGCGCTCGATGATGTCGGCACGCAGCCGGTCGTCATCGGTGAGCCCATAGCCCTTCGCGGTGGCAAGGTGGCCATTGGCAATGCTCTGCGCATAGGCGCCGATCTGCACCTCGTTCTGGACATATCCCTGCGGCAGATGTCCGATGGCGCTGGCACCGAAGCCGAGCAGGACTTCGCCCTTGTCGGTGGTATAGCCCTGGAAATTGCGCCGCAGCGTCCCCTCCTCGAAGGCGACGGCCATGGCATCGCCGGGTCGCGCGAAATGATCGAGCCCGATCTGGACGTAGCCCGCCTCCTTCAGCGCATTGGCGATCGCGCAGGCCTGGTCGTGACGCGAGAGGCCGTCCGGCAGAATGCCCTGGCTGATCATGCGCTGGTGTTTCTTGAAGTCAGGCACGTGAGCATAGCCGAACACCGAGAAACGGTCGGGCGCGAGCGTGAGGCTGCGCCGCACGGTGTCCAGGCACGAGGCGACGGTCTGGTGCGGCAGCCCGTAGATCAGGTCGAAATTGATTCCCTTGATGCCGGCGTGCCTGAGCATCTCGACGACATCAGCCGTCTGCTCGAAGCTCTGCACACGATTGATTGCGCGCTGTACGACGGGATCGAAACTCTGCACGCCCAGGCTCGCGCGATTGACGCCGGAGAGCCGCATGGCCTCGACCATGTCCGATGTCAGCGTGCGGGGATCGATCTCGACCGCGATCTCGGCCGAAGGCAGCACGAAGAATGCTTGGCGCATCGCCGCCATCAACTCGGCAAAAGCCTCCGGCCCCATGATCGTCGGCGTACCGCCGCCGAAATGAATGTGCTCGACCTTGATGCGCCGTCCGATGGTCTCGGCGACATGCGCGATCTCGCTGTGCAGCGTCCGCTGATAGGCCGCGATCAGATCGTCGCGCCGGACGATCTGGGTATGGCAACCGCAATACCAGCACATCTCGCGGCAGAACGGCACGTGCAGATAGAGCGACGCGCTGGCCCCGGAGGGAAGCTCGGACAACCATTTTGCATAAGTGTCAGCACCGACCGAAGGCGAAAAATGCGGTGCGGTGGGATAGCTCGTATACCGCGGCAGACGTTCCTCGCCATAGCTCGCTGCGAGATCAAGCCTCATATCTTACCCATTCGTAAATCCCGATCGCGGCGAGTGCCGGATCATCTTCAACTTACCCGCTTTCGGGGCGCCGACCTTGCGCTCGCTCAAAGTCCGGGCGCCGGGGTCGGATCTCGACCTTCCTGAAGATTTTACCGGAGGCGAATCCGGCAGAAGCTTGTCGCAGCACAAACACGCTTGCCGCGATCGGCGCACACTGCATCCGTCATCAAAACCCTTTCAGATGAAGGATGCTTCCGATGTTCACCCGCAGAGCCGCATTGATCAGCGCCGCCGCGACCGCCCTGATGCTGGCGACACCCGCTTTCGCCGCCGAGGATCTCAAACTGCCGCGCCAAAAAGTGGAGCTGGTCGCTCCGCCCTTCGTGCACGCGCACGAGCAGGCAACCAGGCAGGGCCCCAAGATCATCGAATTCAAGCTCACGATCGAGGAGAAGAAGGTCGTCATCGACGAGAAGGGCACCACCTTCCAGGCCATGACCTTCAACGGCTCGATGCCGGGACCTCTGATGGTGGTGCATGAGGGCGACTACGTCGAGACGACGCTGGTCAATCCCGCGACCAACACCATGCCGCACAATATCGACTTCCATTCCGCGACCGGTGCGCTCGGCGGCGGTGCGCTGACGCTGATCAATCCCGGCGAGCAGGTCGTGCTGCGCTGGAAGGCGACCAGGACCGGCGTGTTCGTCTATCACTGCGCGCCGGGGGGCCCGATGATTCCCTGGCACGTCGTCTCCGGCATGAACGGTGCCGTGATGGTGCTGCCGCGCGACGGCCTCAACGACGGCAAGGGCCACGCGCTGAAATACGACAAGGTCTACTATATCGGCGAGCAGGACATGTATGTGCCGCGTGACGAGAAGGGCAATTTCAAGTCCTACGACTCGCCGGGCGAAGCCTTCACCGACACTGAAGAGGTGATGAAGAAGCTGATCCCCTCCCATGTCGTGTTCAACGGCAAGGTCGGCGCACTCACCGGCAAGAACGCGCTGACCGCCAATGTCGGCGAGAACGTGCTGATCGTGCATTCGCAGGCCAACCGCGACAGCCGTCCGCATCTGATCGGCGGCCATGGCGACTATGTCTGGGAGACCGGCAAATTCTCCAACGCACCGGAGACCGGGCTCGAGACCTGGTTCATCCGCGGCGGCTCGGCGGGAGCTGCAATGTACAAGTTCCTGCAACCCGGCATCTACGCCTATGTCACGCACAATCTGATCGAGGCCGCCGATCTCGGCGCCACCGCGCACTTCAAGGTCGAAGGCAAGTGGAACGACGATCTGATGACCCAGGTGAAGGCACCTGCGGACATCCCGGCCACCACCAACTAGACGCGACAAGGGGCCGGCCATCACCGGCCCCTTCTTACTTTCGGGGACGACCATGCTGATCGCATTCAAACTGAAGCTGCTACTCGCCTGCGCCGCCGGGCTCGCAGGGCCGATCGCTGTCGTCCCGCTGGTCTCGGACGTGGCCGTGCGCGGCACGGCCGCGGAGCCTGCGATCGTCAGAGTCGCGCCGGGCAATTTCTCCTATCGCGAGGCCGGCGATTTCACGCGTGGCGGGCAGCAGGCGGAAGCGCCGCTGCGCGCGATGCGTTTCACGAAGCCGCTGCACATCATGCGCGAGCAGGTCTCCTCATCGGACTATCAGCTTTGTGTGCAGGACGGCGCCTGCCACGCGCTCGATCGTGGCGTCGCGATTGCCACCGATCGCCCCGCTGTGCAGGTGAACTGGCACGATGCGCAGGCCTATGCGGGATGGCTGTCGCACAAGACCGGCAAGACGTGGCGCCTGCCGAGCGATGCGGAATGGGCCTTTGCGGCAGGCTCCAGATTCAAGGATGATGGCGCGGCGGTGGACGCAGACGATCCCTCAAGACGCTGGCTCAGCCGCTATGAGCGCGAATCCGAACGCGACCTCTCCGACACCACGGCCTATCCATTCGGCAAGTTCGGTCTGAACGAGCACGGCATCGAAGATATCGCCGGGAATGTCTGGGAATGGACCTCGACCTGCTTCGTGCGCTCGCGCACCGACGAGGCCGGCAACGCCGGCAAACCGACCGTGAACTGCGGCGTCCGCGTCGCCGAAGGCGCGCACCGCGCCTATGTCACCGATTTCATTCGCGACGCCCGCGCCGGCGGCTGCGCCCAAGGCACACCGCCCGCCAATCTCGGCTTCCGCCTGGTGCGCGAGGAGCCGTCATGGGTGGCGAGCGTGTCGGCACGTTGGGGCAAAATGTGGACGGCGAGGTCGTAGTGGCTCAGCCGACGGCGTAGCCTCACACTCCATCATTGCGAGCGCAGCGAAGCAATCCAGAATCCCTCCGCGGAAAGACTCTGGATTGCTTCGCTGCGCTCGCAATGACGATGTGGATATATCGGCGCTCCCAAAAGCTCCCACCGGCAAAGCCAACGCCGGTGCAAAACGAAAATGGCCGGGACGAAGCCCAGCCATTTCGCAATCGTTCGCGACTGCTGCCTTACGTATTCTTCAGCGCGACGCGGAATTCGGCTTCGGTCTTGGCCTTGACCTCGTCGAGCGAGACGCCGTCGGCGAGCTCGATCAGCGCCATGCCGCCGTCGCCGTGCTTGTCGATGGTGAAGACGGCGAGATCGGTGACGACCATGTCGACGACGCGCTCGCCGGTCAGCGGCAAATTGCACTTCTTCAGCAGCTTCGAGCCGTCCTTGGCGGAGTGCTCCATCACCACCACGACGCGCTTGACGCCGGCGACGAGATCCATCGCGCCGCCCATGCCCTTGACCATCTTGCCGGGGATCATCCAGTTGGCGAGATCGCCGTTCTGGGCCACCTGCATGGCGCCGAGGATCGACAGGTCCATGTGGCCGCCGCGGATCATGCCGAAGGAATCCGCGCTCGAGAAATAGCTGGTCGAGGGCAGCTCGCTCACGGTCTGCTTGCCGGCGTTGATGAGGTCGGCGTCTTCCTCGCCCTCATAGGGGAACGGGCCCATGCCGAGCATGCCGTTCTCGCTCTGCAGGCTGACGTCGACGCCATCGGGGATGTAGTTCGAGACCAGCGTCGGGATGCCGATGCCGAGATTGACGTAGTAGCCGTCACGCAGTTCCTTCGCGGCGCGCGCAGCCATCTGTTCACGAGTCCAGGCCATGTGAGTCTCCTGATGCGCTTAAGCGGCGGTACGCGGGCGGGTGTTGCGGAATTCGATGCGCTTCTTGGCCGAGCCGACCTCGACGATGCGCTTCACGAAGATGCCGGGCGTATGGATGTGGTCGGGATTGAGTTCACCGGCGGGAACCAGATGCTCGACCTCGGCCACCGTCATCTTGGCGGCGGTCGCCATCATCGGGTTAAAGTTGCGCGCGGTCTTGCGGTAGATCAGGTTGCCGGCGGTATCGCCCTTCCAGGCGTGGACGATGGCGAGATCGGCGAACAGGCCGCGCTCCATCAGATACTTCTCGCCGTCGAATTCCTTCACTTCCTTGCCTTCGGCGATCAGCGTGCCGACGCCGGTCTTGGTGTAGAAGGCCGGGATGCCGGCGCCGCCGGCGCGGATGCGCTCGGCCAGCGTGCCCTGCGGGTTGAATTCGAGTTCCAGCTCGCCGGCGAGGAATTGCTGGGCGAACAGCTTGTTCTCGCCGACATAGGACGAGATCATCTTCTTGATCTGGCGGGTTTCGAGCAGGCGGCTGAGCCCGATGCCATCGACGCCGGCATTGTTGGAGACGACCGTCAGACCCTTGACGCCGGACTCGCGGATCGCGTCCGACAGTTCCTCGGCGATGCCGCAGAGGCCGAAGCCGCCCGACATGATCATCATGTTGTCTTTCAGGATGCCGTCGAGGGCCGACTTGGCGTCGGGATAGACCTTGTTCATACAGGAAACCTTCGGCTTGGAGGCGTCGCGCCTGATTGGCGGCGATTATTAGGCGAAATCCGCCAAAGCCGTCAATGATACGGGGGTTCTCCGCTTCGCTGGGTGGTGCTAGAAGCTGCCCACGCCGTGGGCAGAACCGTCCGCGGCCTTGAAAGCGACAAGAAAACCCATCAAGTTGCGGGACTTAACGTAAAAGGACTTTACGTAAGGAAACTGGGCGTGAGGCGTGCAACTCTCCGGCCCGCTTTTCAGGCTCCCACGACCAACCCGATCAGGACATGCCATTGACCATGGCCCAAGGAATGAAGCGCCTCGGGACGCCGATCGCGGCGCTGCTCGGCGTGGCGCTGATCGCCCTGATCGCGACCTCCTGGCTCATCAACCGCGACGCACTGCGCAAGGCGGTCGAAGCCCAGATCCGCGACGTCACCGGGCTCGAGCTCAGCGTCGCAGGCAACATCGACATCTCGGTGCTACCGGCGAGCTACATCTCCTTCCATGACGTCGGCCTGAAGGGCGGCGGCACCAGCGATCCTGCACTGCATGTCGACGTGCTCACCGCCAATCTCAGGCTCCTGCCGCTGCTGCTGCAGCGGTTCGAGATCGCCGATCTGACGCTGCTGCGGCCGCGCATCCATGTCAGCCTGAAGCCGGACGGCGAGAGCAACTGGACGCCCTTCATCCAGACCATCGCGCGCACCATGAAGCCCGGGGCCGACAGCCAGGTGTCGTTCTCCGAGATCAGGATCCAGGACGGCGTGCTCAATTACGAGGACGCCGCCACCCACGCGACCGAGCAGTTCGACGACATCGACCTGTCGCTGGCCTGGCCCTCGATCTCGCGCTCCTTCGCCGCGACCGGACAGTTCGACTGGCGCGGCGAACGCGTCGACGGCTCGATCAGCTTTTCCGACTTCGTCGCCGCCCTCTCCGGCGACCGTTCCGGGTTGAAGGCGCGGATCGCCAGCGCCCCGCTCAAGGTTGCCTTCGACGGCAGCGTCGCCAACCGCACCAGCCCGATGATGGAAGGCACGCTGACGATCGACAGCCCGTCCTTGCGCAGCGCGCTGCGCTGGACCGGCCAGCCGCAGCCCGCCAGCGGCGGCTTCGGCCGTTTCGCGCTGAAGGCGCGCGCCAACGTCGTCGGCGCCTCGATCGCGCTCACCAACGTCAATGTCGAGCTCGACGGCAACACCGCCGAGGGCGTGATGACCTACGCCAATAACGGTCGGCAGACGCTGCAGGCGACACTCGCCGCCGACGCGCTCGACTTCACGCCCTATATCTCGACCTTTCGCCTGCTCGCCAGCGGCGCGCGCGACTGGAACAGGCAATTGTTCGATCTCAACGGGCTGTCGACCACCGACCTCGACATGCGCCTGTCGGCAGCCAAGCTGACGGTCGGGCCGACGAAGCTCGGCCGCACCGCGATCGGCGCCAATTTGCGCAACGGCACGCTGGCGCTCTCGGTGGGCGAAGCCCAGGTCTATGGCGGCATCGCCAAGGGCTCATTCGGCATCGCGCGCTCCGACACCGTCGCCGACATCAAGGCGCAATTCCAGTTCACCGACGTCGACCTCCAGGCCTGCGCCTCCGAACTGTTCGGCCTCAACAAGCTGTCCGGCCGCGGCAACATCAACGTCTCCCTGTTCGCCTCCGGCTCGAGCCCGTTCGGCCTCGTGCAGTCGCTCGACGGCAGCGCCACCATCACCGGGCATGACGGTGCGATCTCGGGCTTCAACGCCGAGCAGCTCTTGAAGCGGCTGGAGCGGCGGCCGCTGTCGGGCGGCGGCAATTTCCGCAGCGGCTCGACCCCTTACGACAACCTCACCATCGCGGTGAAATTCTCCGACGGGGTCGCAACCGCCGAGGACATCCGCCTCGAAGGGTCCGCGGCGAAGATCACCATGACCGGCACCGCCTCGGTGCCGACGCGCGAATACGACATGAAGGGCGTGGCGAGCCTCAACAGCGCCTCGGGCTTCGAATTGCCCTTCGTGGTGCAGGGCCCCTGGGATGATCCGCTGATCTTCCCCGATCCGGAGAGCCTGATCCGCCGCTCCCCTGCCTCCGCGCCCCTGCTCGACATGCTGAAGGACCGCAAGGCGGGCGACGCCGTGCGCTCCGCGATCGAGCGCATCACCGGCAGCGGAAAGCGTCCCGCACCGGCGGACTCGCCGACGGCGGAGAACGCCAAAGAGAACGCGAAATCGAACTAGCTCCAAGTCCAACTGGCGCCAAGCCCAACTGGCCTCAAGTCCTATTGAGGACGGATCGGCCGGCACCGGCCGATCAGGCGCGAATTGATCGGGGCGAATTGATGCGGCGATTGGATCGATGCGCGAATTAAGCATCTCCTTCGGCCCGACACCCCACGACCCAGATCCGACAAGATGCGTTGATTGCGCTACCACCATGCGCTAGTGTTTTTTCCGACCGGTTAAAACACCGGCGGCTTGAGGGAGAAAAACGTGAAATCCAAGGTTATTGGCGCAGTCACACTGGCGGTCGCTGCGGCGGGGCTGTTCGCAGCCGCTGCACCCGCATTTGCGCAGCAGAAGACGATTACGGTCTGGTGGGGCAAAGGCTTCTACCGCTCCGAAGACGACGCATTGCTCGATACGATCAAGAAGTTCGAAGCCAAGACCGGCATCAAGGTCGAATTGTCGCAGTACGCGATCCAGGACATGATTCCGAAGACGGTCGCAGCCCTCGACGCCGGCACCGTGCCCGACGTTGCCTATTCCGACAGCTACGACGTGCAGGCGCAGGGCAAGTGGGCCTATGAGGGCAAACTCGAGGACCTCTCCGACATCATGGAGCCGATCAAGGATCGCTTCGTGCAGAACACGCTGGATGCGTCGATCCTCTACAACGACGTCACCAAGAAGAAGGCCTATTACGGCTTCCCGCTGAAGCAGCAGAGCATGCATGTCGAGATCTGGAACGACATGCTGGAGAAGGCCGGCTTCAAGCTCGCCGACATCCCGACCGACTGGGCCGGCTACTGGACGTTCTGGTGCGACAAGGTGCAGCCGGGAATCCGCAAGGCCACCGGCCAGCGCGTCTACGGTGTCGGTCAGCCGATGGGCGTGGAATCCACCGACGCCTTCCAGTCGTTCTACACCTTCATGGATGCCTATCACGTCAAGCTGGTCGACGACGACGGCAAGCTCACGGTCGACGATCCCAAGGTGCGCGAGAACCTGATCAGCGCGCTGAAGGACTACACCGACACCTATATCAAGGGCTGCACGCCGCCCTCCTCCACGACCTGGAAGGATCCGGACAACAACGTCGCCTTCCACAACAAGACCATCGTGATGACCCACAACTTCACGATCTCGATCGCGGCGAAGTGGTTCGAGGATTCGCAGAATCAGGCTCTGACGCAGGAGCAGCGTGACGCCGGCAAGAAGGCCTATGAGCAGGACATCGTTACGGCGTCCTTCCCGAAGGCGCCGGACGGTTCGACCATCCGCTACCGTTCCGACGTCAAGACCGGGCTGGTGTTCACCGCGGCGAAGAACAAGGCCGAGGCCAAGCAGTTCATCGCCTTCCTGCTCCAGGAAGAAAACGTTCGTCCCTACATCGAGGGTGCGCTCGGCCGCTGGTTCCCGGTGACCAAGGCGAGCCAGGAGAGCCCGTTCTGGCAGGCCGACAAGCATCGCAAGGCGGTCCATGCCCAGTTCACCGGCGGCACCGCGGCGTTCGACTTCACCAAGAACTGGAAGTTCACGATCCTCAACAACGAGAACGTCTGGGCCAAGGCGATGAACCGGGTCGTCAGCGAGAAGGTTCCGGTCGACAAGGCCGTCGACGAGCTGATCGCCCGCATCAAGCAGGTTGCAGGCTAAGGTCGATCCCCTCCCTCTCCCCGTTCTTCACGGGGAGAGGGTCGGGGTGAGGGGCTCTCTCCGCGAGTTGCGCGCGCTGTGAGTCCTGTACCCCCTCACCCGGATCGCCGAGGGCGATCCGACCTCTCCCCGCAAGCGGAGAGAGGTTAAGATCAAAGAGTCGAAAAGAATGGCGATCACGCTCTCTGACGATCATGCGATCCCTTCTCCGCCCTTGTCGCCTCGGCTGACCCCGGCGCAGGTCTGGGGCATCGTGCTGCTCGCGCCCTATCTCTTGGTTTTCCTCGCCTTCGTGGTCTATCCCGTCTGCTACGGGCTCTGGCTGGCGCGGGCCCCGTCGAATTATGTCGCGCTCTATCACGATCCGATCTTCGCGCGCGCCGCGGTCAACACGCTGATCTTCCTGGTCATCGGCATCAACATCAAGATGCTGATCGCGCTGTTCCTGTCCGGCTTCTTCGCGCAGCAGCGCCCCTGGATCAAATGGCTTTCGGTGATCTTCATCCTGCCCTGGGCGGTGCCGTCGATCCCGACCATCCTGTCGGTGCGCTTCATGTTCAATCCCGAATGGGGCGTGATCAACCACCTCATCTTCTCCTTCACCGGCGATGACGGCCCGAACTGGCTGAACGACCCGACCGTGGCGCTGACCATGGCGATCGGCGTGCACATCTGGAAGTCGCTGCCGTTCTGGACGCTGATCCTGATCACCGGCCGCCTTGCGATCGCGCAAGATCTGTTCGAGGCCGCCGAGGTGGATGGCGCGAGCTGGTGGCAAAAATTCCGCTTCATCACCTGGCCGTCGATGCAGACGCTCTATATCACCTGCACGCTGCTCTCGATGATCTGGACGCTCGGCGACTTCAACAGCGTCTACCTGCTCACCGGCGGTGGCCCGGCCGACCTCACGCATGTGCTGTCGACGCTCGGTATCCGCTATCTCCGGCTCGACCAGCTCTCGCTCGCGATGGCCTCCATCGTCTGCGCGATGCCGTTCGTCCTGCCGCTCGTGTATTTCATGATGAAACGGTTGTCGCGATGAAGCTTCCCGGGTTGAGCGAATTTTCCTGGCGCGACGTCGCGACCGAAGCGCGGCTGCTCCTGATCGGCATTCCCGTCTTCCTGTGGACGATGATCCCGATCTACCACATGTTCCTGTTCGCGATCTCGCCGAAGGAGGACGCGTTCTCGGGCAAGCTGTGGCCGGACCATCCGACGCTGCATAATTTCGAGATCGTGTTCAAGCAGCAGCATTATTTCCTGCGCGACTTCTACGCGCAGTTCTGGAATTCGATGGTGATCGCCGCGGCCGTCGGCGTGCTGACATTGGTCATCGCAACCGCCGCGGCGTTCTCGATCTCTCGGCTTCGGGTGCCCGGCGGCCGCATCGTGCTGAACCTCGCGCTCTTCACCTATTTCATCCCCGCCGCGTTCCTCGCCGTGCCGATGTACCGCACCATGGGCAATTACGGCCTGCTCAACAATCACTGGTCGCTGATCCTGGCGATGGTGACGATCGCGAGCCCCTACGCCATCTGGGTGCTCAAGCAGGCCTCGGACAAGCTGCCGGTCGAGCTCGACGAGGCCGCCGTGATGGACGGCGCGACGACGCTCCAGATCTTCCGCATGGTCTACCTGCCGCTGATGATGCCCTCGCTGGTCGCGATCGGCACCTATGCGGTGCTGCTGGCCTGGAACGAATATCTCTACGCGTTCCTGCTGCTCTCGAACGATCGCGAGATCACGCTGCCCGTCGCGCTCGGCAACTTCCTCGCTGCCGACGACTCGCCCTGGGAGCTGTTGATGACCACCGGCTTCATCTACGCGCTGCCGCCGGCCGCGGTCTACTACGCCTTCCGCCGCTACATGGTGGGCGGGCTCACGGCGGGTGCGGTGAAGTCCTGATGCTCAGCCGAGCACTTCCCGCGGTACGCCCGTAGAAGGACGGCCGCGGGGAGATGTCTTCACCCCGCCTTGCGCACCGTCTGCAGAAACTCTGCGACGTCTTTCTTGAGTGCGCGCGCTTGATCCTGCAATGCCGAAGCCGCCGTAAGCGTCGCTTCAGCGCCGGCATCGGTCTCCCCGGCCACGGTGCGGACGGCGCCGACCTGGTCGGTCACGGCCGCTGTGCCGTTCGCGGCCTGCTCGACGTTGCGCGCGATCTCGCTGGTTGCTGCACCCTGCTCCTCGACGGCGGAGGCGATCGTCGTCGCGATCTCCGTCATCTCGGCGATGGTTTTGCCGATCTGGCCGATCGCGGCGACCGACTGTCCGGTCGAGCCCTGGATCTCGCTGACAAGGCCGGCGATCTCCTCGGTGGCACGCGCGGTCTGGGTTGCAAGGCTCTTCACCTCGTTTGCGACCACGGCAAAGCCCTTGCCGGCATCGCCGGCCCGCGCCGACTCGATCGTGGCATTGAGCGCCAGAAGATTGGTCTGGCTCGCGATCGCCTGGATCAGCTGGACCACGGTACCAATCCGCTCGGCGGAATCCGACAGCGCGCGCATCAGCGCCTCGGTACGGGACGCCTCTTCCTTGGCCTGGTCCGACACCGATACGGAGCGCGAGACCTGGCTCGAAATTTCCTTGATCGAGGCGGCGAGCTGATGCGTCGCCGCCGCGACGGTCTGCACGTTCGAGGATGCCTGGGCCGATGTCGCGGCGACCTGCTCGGCAAGCGAGCGGCCGCGCTCGGCAACGCGGGCGAGACTTTGGGCGCTATGTCCCATCTCCTCGGCACGGCTCGAGACGCCGCCAATGACGCCCTCCATGCCGCGATCGAAGCGATCGGCAAGCTGAGCCATCATCGCGGCACGTTCTGTCTCGGCTGCGGCACGCTGCGCGGCAGCATCCTGCTCCATGCGCCGGACGGTCTGTGCATTCTGGCGGAACACCTCGACCGCGCCAGCCATATGACCAATTTCGTCGCCGCGCCCGCCGCCAGGGATCGCATCATCGAGCTCGCCCGCAGCTAAGCTCTGCATGCGCAAGGTCATCTGACCGATCGGGCGCGACACGCTGCGTCCAATCAGCCAGGCCAGCAATGCGCCCAGGACGAGCGCGAACGCGGCCACCGTGAACACGAGATTGCGGGTTTGATCGACCGATCCGGCCGTCAGCCGGCTCTGCTCAGTACGCATCGCGCCGAGGGCCCGGCTGATCTCGGCCGCCTTGGCGTCGATTGCGCTGCTGGATTTGACGAGATCGGCCTGCGCCTTGCGCAGCTCGCCGATCGCGGCGGAGAGCTCCGTCAACGTCGCCGATTGATCGGCGAGCACCTTCTTCAGCGCCGCGATCAGACTTTTCAATCGTGGCGCCTCGGCATCGGCGATCTCTGCCTCGCTATCGGCCACCGCGGCGAGCGCATAACCGATCGTCAGCCCGGCATCGTCGGCGTCGACCTGGGCCTGGGTGATGGTGAAACGCAGAATCGCGACGCGTGTCGCATCCACCGTGCCGGCCAGGCGCAGCGGCTGGAGCAGACGGTCGGGCTGGTTGGCGAGCGTCACATTGACCGCACCGACGGCGAGGCCTGCCGAGGCGCCGAGCGCCTCGCTCTTGGTGCTCGCGTTGCGCAGACGATCGACCGCGGCAGCAACCGCCGTGAAGGATTTCCGATAGGTCCCGAGAGCATCCACCAGCGCGCTCCGGCCGGCGGCAATCGCCGGCAGGCGAGCGAATTGCTGGTCGACCTGATCGAAGGTCTGGCCAAAGCCGTCGATTGCCTTCATGGCGCTGTCGCGGTCGCCCAGATTGCGCGTCCGGATGAATTTCTCGACGGTGACGTTCGACGAAAGCAACGCGGCATGCACCCTCGCCATGCCGGCATCGCCATCGGCGCTGGTGACGAGCTCTCCGACGGTGCCGCCGATCTCGGACAGCCGCATGACGGCGAGCAGGGCCAGCACGCAGAGGAAACCCAGGACCAATGCGAAGCCGCCGAAGATGCGCGGGCGGATACCGATGCGCGACAGAAGCAGTGACAGGTTCATGATGTTTCCCGGAGAATTACGGCGTAGCCCGGATCCGGGCGAGCAGATCCTTGCCGAAGCGCTTCTCGAATTCGGGTTCCAGGGGTTTCACGGCGTCGATGAAGGGTTGGCGGTCGACCTTCTCGATGATCTCCATGCCGCCCTTGCGCAGGTCCTCCAGCTTCTTCGTCTCCTCCGCGACGCCACTCTTCCAGGTCGCCTCCGCGCCGGCCTTGGCTGCGGCGATGATGGCGGCCTGGTCGGCGGGCTTCAGGGTCTGGAACACGTCGCGATTGGCGACGAAGGCGATCGGCGCGAAGAAATGGCCGGTCAGGCTGGCATATTTCTGCACTTCCTCGAGATGGCTGGCGGCGATCGTCGCGACCGGGTTTTCCTGACCGTCGATGCGGCCGTCCTTCAGTGCGGAATACACCAGCGTGAACTCCATCGGCACGACCTCGGCGCCGAGCGCCTTGAAGGTCATCTGATAGACGTCGTTCGGCAGCACGCGGATCTTCAGGCCGCGGAGGTCTGCGGGAGACTGAATCGGCCGCTTCGAATTGGTGACGTTGCGAAAGCCCTGCTTGCCGATCGCGAGCAGCACCAGTCCCTTGTCGGCGAAATGCTTGGCGAACAGGGCGCCGACCGGCCCATCCGCAACCGCCTTGGCTTGCGCAGCATCACGGAACAGGAACGGAACGTCGAAGACGCCGAATTCCGGAACGGCGGAGCTGACGACCGAGCCAGACAGCGTTGCCATGTCGACCACACCACTGCGCATCGCGGCAAGGATCGCCGTCTCGCTGCCCATCGCGTTGCCGGCGCGTTCATCGAGGATGATACGGCCTTGTGCGATCTCGGCGAGCTTACGGCGGAATTCGTCCGAGCCGATCTGCTGCGGCGACTGCGGCGAGCCGTTGTACACCAGCGACACCATCTGCGTCGCGCCAGCCGACGGCCGAACGGCCAGACAGAACAACGCCAGAACCGTGCTGGCCACACCAATATAAAGCCGCCTCATCGCCCCTCTTCCCCAAGCGATGCGACGATAGCGAGATAAACTATATGAATTGTTAACCTAGATTCCAGGCGGTGCCCGAGCACCGCGCACACTGATCATCCTTCCGCGCGTTTGCGTCGATATGCGATCAGCAGTGCGATCGTCGAACCGATGAAATAGCCGGCGGTGGCGCCGGAGATAGCTCGCCCGATGATGATCGCGAGCGCGCGGTCGCTCGCGTCGATCGCCGAGATCACACCGACCGCGTATTGCAGGGCAAACACGACGAGATTGCGGATCAGGGCAAAGGCGCTGCCAGGACGGATGATCTGTCCGGTGACGTGATCCACGTCGAACGGACGTGGCGTCAGCACGCCAAGCGGCAACAGCACAAACGCGGCCGCAAGCCAAGCCACCAGCGGCCATGCGATGGCCTGATGTCCGAACCCGAGCCGCGACATTCCCCAGACGATAAACACGACCGGCACGATCAACGCGCGCCAGATCGGCGTCGTGCGCGGCTGCATCGCCTGGATACCCTGCCACACCAGATAGGCGAACAGTACGAAGACCCAGAGCGGCGTGTGGGTAAAAATCTGGTAGGCGAATGTCATGATCGCCCTCGGTTCATAGCGGCGCCGCGCTCTCGCCCTGCGAACTCGACAGCTTCGAGGCGAGCGAGGCGATGACGATGACGGCCGCTATCAGGGCAATCACCAGCGTGCAGATCGCGTTGATCTCGGGCTTCACGCCGAGCCGCACCTCCGAATAGATCCGGATCGGCAGCGTCGCCGAGCCGGGGCCGGTGGTGAAGCTCGCGATCACGAGATCGTCGAGCGACAGCGTGAAGGCCAGCATCCAGCCGGCGACAATCGCGGGCGCGATCAGCGGCAGCGTGACGGCGACGAACGCGCGGACCGGATTGCAGCCGAGGTCCATCGCCGCCTCCTCCAGCGAGCGGTCGAGCGAGCCGAGGCGCGACTGCACGACCACCGCGACGAAGCACATCGTCAGCGTGGTGTGGGCGATCGTCACCGTCCAGAAGCCGCGCTCGGCATTCAGCGCCACGAACAGCAGCAGCAGCGACAGACCGGTGATCACCTCCGGCATCACCAGCGGCGCATAGAGCATGCCGGAGAACAGCGTCTGGCCGCGAAAGCGCTCACCGCGCGCCAACGCCACTGCCGCCAGCGTACCAAGCAGCGTCGCAATGGTCGCGGAGGAGACTGCAACCCGCAGGCTCATCCAGGCCGCCTCGATCATCGCGCGGTCGTTGAAAAACTCGTGATACCAGCGCAGCGACCAGCCGCCCCACACCGTCACCAGCCGCGAAGCATTGAACGAATAGATGACGAGGATCAGGATCGGCAGATAGAGGAACGCCATCCCCAGCGCGAGCGAGGCGATGTTGAAGCGGGACAGCCGGGAGACCTCGCGCATCGCCTCAGCGCCCCTGTTCCAGCTGCCGCTTCTGCAGCCGCTCGTACAGCAGCAGCGGCACCAGCAGCACGACGAGCAGCACGATGGCTGCCGCGGAGGCGACCGGCCAATCCTTGTTGGTGAAGAATTCGAGCCACAGGGTCTGGCCGATCATCAGCGAATTGGAGCCAGCCAGCAGATCCGGAATCACGAACTCGCCAACGATGGGGATGAAGCACAAGAGCACGCCTGCCCCGACACCGGGCAGCGACAGCGGAAAGGTGACAAGCCAGAACACCTGCCATGGCGGCGCGCCGAGATCAGAGGCCGCCTCTTCCAGCACCGGCTCCATCTTGGCGAGGGTCGCGTAAAGCGGCAGGATCATGAACGGAAGATAAGAGTAGACGATGCCGATATACATCGCGGTGTCGGTGGAGAGCCACACCACCGGCTGGCTGACCAGATGCAGCGCCAGCAGGATCTGGTTGAGCAGGCCGTCGTGCTGGAGGATGTTGATCCAGGCATAGATGCGGATCAGGAACGACGTCCAGAACGGCACGATCACCAGCACCATCGCCACCGCCTGCCAGCGTTTTGGCAATCGCGCCATGCCATAGGCGATGGGGTAGCCGATCAACAGCAGCAGCGCCGTCGCGGTGAGAGCGACCGTGAGGCTGCGCACATAAGCGAACAGATAGATGTCGTCGGAGGCGAGCAGCCTGAAATTGTCGATCGACAGCGCGGCAAAGGCTGCCCTCAGCGCCTCCCATCCCGCCGTCAGGTCGAACACCGGCTCGTAAGGCGGCTGCGCGATCGCCGTCTGCGACAGGCTGATCTTGAGCACGAAGGCGAACGGCACCAGGAAGAACAGCACCATCCAGAGATAGGGCGCGATCGCGGCGAAGCGCGCCGGCCGCGCGAAGATGCGACGTCCGCTCATGACGGCAGCACCACGCAGTCGTCGGGCGCGAACCAGGCGACGACATGCTGGTTCAGGCTGTAGGCGTCGACGTCGAGGCGCGCACTGTTGGCGACGGTGGCCTGCACCATTCCGCCGGTATCGAGCTTCACCTTGTAGGTGGTGGTGCCGCCGAGATAGCAGATGTCGGCGATCACGCCGTCCAGCCGGTTGAGCGCGGTTTCATGACCGGCCTCGCTGACGGGACCGCGGCGCGACAGCTTGACCTTTTCGGGGCGGATCGCGACCGCAAATTTTCCCGCGCCGACCTGTTCGCGCGGCTCGGCCACCACCAATGGACCCGCATCGCGCGTGCCAATGACCAGACGATGACCGTCGCGCAATCTGGACTCGCCGTCGAACAGATTGATGTCACCGACGAACTCCGCGATCCAGCGCGAGCGTGGCGCCTCGTAGAGCTCGCGCGGGCTCGCGACCTGAGCCAGCTTGCCGTCCTTCATCACACCAATCCGGCTCGCCATCGTCATCGCCTCCTCCTGGTCGTGAGTGACGATGATGAAAGTCATGCCGAGCCGGCGCTGGAGCTCCATCAGCTCGCCCTGCGTGCTCTCGCGCAGCTTCTTGTCCAGTGCGGCGAGCGGCTCGTCGAGCAGCAGCAGCTGCGGCCGGCGCGCCAACGCACGCGCCAGCGCCACCCGCTGGCGCTGGCCGCCGGAGAGCTGGTCGGGCTTGCGCTTCTCCAGCCCCTCCAGCTTCACCAGCGCGACCATTTCCGCAACGCGCGTGGCGATGTCGGCGCGCGCCATGCCGGCGCGCTTCAGGCCGAACGCGATGTTGTCGCGCACGGAGAGATGCGGAAACAACGCGTAGTTCTGGAACATCATGTTGATCGGACGCTCATGCGGCAGCGCCTGCGCGATGTCCTTATCCCCGAGCAGGATCCGTCCCTCGTCCGGCGCTTCGAAGCCGGCGAGCATGCGCAGCAGCGTGGTCTTGCCGCAGCCGCTGGGCCCGAGCAGTGCAAAAAACTCGCCGGCCTTGATCTCGAGCGACACGCCGTCCACGGCGCGGAACGTCCCGAAGGTCTTGGCCACGCCCTCGATGCGCAGCAACGGCTGGCCCGCCGCCGGATGCGCATCCGCGCCGGCCGCATCAGCTGCGACGTCTGTCCTGGGCAACTCGTCAGTCATGGTCCCTGCCAACCCCGATTCCGCCGCACGCTAGCGGCCGATCGTCCCTAGCTCAACCGGTTCGGAGGCAACTTCCATTGCAGCCCCGTAGCCCGGATGGAGCGGAGCGTAATCCGGGGCGGTCCGTCGATGGTGAGACTTCCCCGGATTGCGCTTCGCTCCATCCGGGCTACCGCTGTCTAGCTGATATCCGCCATGAACGTCGCCAGCGCGTCACGGTCCGCCGCGGACATGGTCAGGCCAAGCTTGGAGCGGCGCCACAGGATGTCCTCCGGAAAACGCGCCCATTCGTGGGCCATGAGATAGCGCACCTCGGCACCGGTCAGTTCGGGGCCGAAGGCCGGGCCTAGCTCGTCACGGGTCTTGGCCTCGCCCAGAACGGTGGGCAATCGCGAGCCATAGGCCGCGACCAGCCGCTGGGCCTCCGGCTCCGACAGAAAGCGCCAGCGGTCGCGGGCAAGGTCGACTTCGGTGTCGAAACGATCCCAGGCGAAATCTCCGCCGGGCAACGCTGCGCCGGCGGTCCAGGGCGGCGACATCGGATAGAACGGCGTCAGCCGCGTCACCGCCCGCTCCGCGCGCAGGCGCGAGGTGGTGACATCGCCGCCAAACATCGTGATCAGCGGCGCCTTGCGCCGGCGCGCATGGAACAGCGTCGTGCCGTCGCGCTCGCGCGCGGACGCCAGCGTCAGGTTGACGCCGGAGACCGTCCGGACCACGTCGGTCGGTGTGACGCGCTCACGGAAATAGCGGCTGGCGGCGTCGCAGAGATAGCTGACGTCGGCGCCGGGCATCGCGACGATGGCGGGATCGCCGGTGAAAGCGTGCGTGACCGTGCCGATCAGCGTGAAGTCGCGCTCGAACGGCCGGGCGAAGATCAGCCGCCCATCATTGTTCTGGAAGACGTAGACATTCCCGGACTCGAACAGCTTTGGCACGACGATCTGGCTCATCTGCGTTGCCGCCATCGCGGCCTGCGGCTGGCGCAGCACGGTGTCGGCGACCATCGCGGTCCAGCCGCCGGTGGCGTTGGCGAGCGCCCGCGTCGTGATGGTGCGGCGGTGACCGCGATCGACAACCGCAAGACGCCAAGTGTCGGTGCGATCGGCACGGACGCAGCGCGCCCCGGTACGGATCGCGGCGCCGCGTTCGGCGGCATCCAACGCCGTGAGGACCACAAGACGGGAATCGTCGACCACGCAGTCCGAATATTCGAACGCCATGCCGAACGGGCGCTTCAGCGCGTCGCCGACCGGATGATGCGTGATGTCCAGGGTCACTGACGGCGGCAGGCCGCCCCGGTTGGTGAGGCCGTCATAGACATAGAGGCCGGCGCGCAGCAGCCATGGCGGCCGCTCATCGGAATGGGCGGGGATCGCAAAGCGCATCGGCCGGACCAGATGCGGCGCGATCCGAAGCCAGATCCGGCGCTCGGCCAGCGCCCGGCGCACCCGCCAGAAGCCGCGGCGCTCCAGCACCGAGAGATCACCGTGGATCAGACGCGGCGTCGCCGACGAGGCCGCGCCACCGAGATCGCCCTGCTCGAACAGGATCACGCGCAGGCCGCGGCCGGCCGCATCGCGGGCGAGGCTGACACCGTTCAGGCCGCCGCCGATGATCGCAAGATCGTAATCCGCCATGAAACCGTCGAAAGGGAGCGAAACGTAACGCTCTCATCCCTAGCCGGTCTTGAGCGCAAGCTCCATGGTCTCGGTGCGGCCGACGAGGTCGGCATATTTCCCGATCGGCAGCGGCTTGCCGAGCAGATAGCCCTGCACGCCGTCACAACCCTCCCTGGCGAGGAAGGTGAGCTGCTCGACCGTCTCGACGCCTTCGGCGACGATCGACATTTCCAGGCCGTGGCCGAGGTCGATCACGGCGCGCACGATCGCCGCCGATTGCGGGTTGCGGCCGAGATTGATGATGAAGGCGCGATCGATCTTGATCTTGTCGAACGGGAACGCCTGGAGATAGCTCAGCGAGGAATAGCCGCTGCCGAAATCGTCCATGGAGATGCGCACGCCGAGCGCCTTCAGCCGGCGCAGCAGTGCAAGACCCCTGTCGAAATCCTCGATCAGCACGCCCTCGGTGATCTCAAGCTCGAGCCGGCCGGGCGCGAGCCCGGTTTCGATCAGGATGGAATGGACCAGCCCGACGACGTCGCCGTGCATGAACTGCGCCGGCGACAGATTGACCGCGACCTGGAGCGGCTTCGGCCAGGACGCCGCCTCGCGGCAGGCCTGCCGCAATATCCACTCGCCCATCTCGACGATCAGGCCGCTTTCCTCCGCGATCGGGATGAATTCGGCCGGCGAAACCTGGCCGCGCACCGGATGCTGCCAGCGCGCCAAGGCCTCGAAGCCGATGATCTCGCTCTCGGCAACGCTGTGGCCCGCGGCGCCCTGCGGCTGGAAGGCCAGCGAGAGCTCGCCGTTCTTGATCGCCATCGAGAGGTCCTGATGCAGCACGCGGCGATCGCGAATCTGCTGGTCCATCTCCGGCTGGTAGAGGCTGATCGTGCCGCGCGACTTCTGCTTGGCGCGGAACAGCGCCGCGCCGGCATTGGCGAGCAGCGAGGCGGCATCAGCGCCATTGTGCGGGAAGACCGACATGCCGGTGGTGACGCCGGCACGGACCGGCCGGCCGTCGATCTGGAATTCCCGGGCCACGGCCTCGCCGAGCTGCTGCGCCAGTGAAAGACCCGCCTCCGGCTGCTTGCCGTCGATGATCAGGCCGAACTCGTCGCCGGAGAGGCGCGCCACCACGCCGCCGCGCGCGGAATCCTGGAGCCGCTGGGCCACCTCGATCAGGAGCTTGTCGCCGAGCGCATGGCCGAAGACGTCGTTGACCTCCTTGAGGCCGTCGAGGTCGACGCAGAGCACGGCGAACTCCTCGCCGGTGCCTTCGCAGGCCTCGATCATCTGGGTCAGCGCCTGCAGGAAGGCGGCGCGGTTCGGCAGATCGGTCAGGCCGTCATGATAGGCCATGTGCGCCATGCGCGACTCGGTCTGCCGGCGGTCAGTGACGTCTTCGTGGGTCTTGATCAGATATTGCGGCTCGCCAGCATCGCTGAGCACGGTGGCGCGACGGGTCAGGAACAGCCGCAGGCCGTCCTTGGTGGAGATCGGATGCTCCTCGGTGATCATGCCGCGCTTCTTGATCGCGGCCTCGTCGCGCGCGATGATCAGCTTGGCTTCCTTGGGATTGAAGATGTCGGACGCTGTGAGGCCCGTGGCTTCCTCGCGCCGGCGGTTGAGGATGGTCTCGGCGCTGCGGTTGGCGAGCAGATAGCGACCATCCTTGACCTGCTCCACGATCAGCGCGACCGGGATGTTGTCGACCACGAGCTCCAGGAACTTCTTCGTGCTCTCCAGCTCCTGCGACAGCGAGCGGCGGTCTGTGATGTCCTCGAACACAAGCATCAGGAATTCCGGCTTGTTGTTCTCGTTGCGGACCACGATCCGGATCGAGGCGACCATGCGCCGCGTGCCGCCGCGGTCGACCTCGAACTCGTTGCGGAACTGGCCGTCGGGCGAATTGAGCGCCGCCTTGTCGGTCGCCTCGATGCTGGCCGCCGAGACCGGCGCAAACAGCTGGCGCGCGTTCTTGCCGACGACCTGGTCCCGCGAGAAACCCCAGAAGCGCTCATAGGCGCTGTTGGCGAAGATGTAGCAGCCGTCCTCGATGTTCTTGGCGGCAACGCAGGCCGGCACGTTGTCCAGCACGGTTTCCAGGAACTGCTTGGTCGAGGCGAGCTGCCGCGACAGCCTGCGCTGCTCGCTGACGTCGAGATGCGTCGCCACCGAGCCGCCGTTCGGCAGCACGAAATATTTGACCAGGATGGCGCGGCCATCAGGCAGCTCGGTGATCAGACCGTTGGGGCTTGCCGCCTTCTCGTAGAACTCTTCGTCGGAGACGCCGCCGAGGACGCCGCGCTTGCGCCTGAGTTCGAGGATATCGTAGCCGTCCATGTCGGCCCACAGATCCGACCGCGACAGGCTGTAGATCTCGAGATAGCGGTCGTTGCAGAAGATGATGCGCCGCTGCGCATCGGTCATCACCACGCCCTGGTTGAGATTGTTCATGGCGGAGGAGACGAAGGCGTTGCGCCGCAGTTGCAACCGCCTGGTCCGGCGCAGCGCCGAATGAACCCACAGCGCAACTGCCGCCAGGAACGCGCAGACGACGATGCCCCCGATCAGGGCCTCCCAGATCAGATTGGGATCGAGCTTGCCGAGAGCGCTCGGCGCCTCGAAGCTGTCCGACAGCGCAAAGGCACGCGCAGGCGCGACCGCGCCGGCCAGGCACACAACGGCCTGTACAGCAATCGGCAGCATGCCGCCCGCGTGCCAGTTCTTTTCAGCCATCAGCCACCCGCGATTTCAACGTCGGATTGTCTGGCCTCGCCGGTTTGGATCGGGTAAACGCCTGTACGCGCAACAGAAAAATGTGACGTCAAATACGGCAATTGCCCTGACATGATAAATGCTTCCTTAATGGAAAACGGCCCCGCGCCCTCGTTCTCAGCTCCAGTGCCACCGGCGCTTCCAGCGGACAGCCTGCACAACCATGGATAGGGTCGATTGCATCGTCATCGGAGCCGGCGTGGTCGGGCTCGCGGTGGCCAGAAAGCTTGCACAGGCCGGGCGCGAGGTGATCGTGCTCGAGGAGGCCGAAGCCATCGGCACCATCACCTCTTCGCGCAACAGCGAGGTGATCCATGCCGGGATCTATTACCGCGCCGGGAGCTGGATGGCGCGCATGTGCGTCGACGGCAAGCATGCGCTCTACCGCTACTGCAGCGAGCGCGGCGTCCCCCATAAAAATTGCGGCAAGCTGATTGTCGCGACCAATCCGAAAGAGACCGAGAAGCTGCAATCGATCAAGGCGCATGCCGAGGCCAATGGCGTGCTCGACATGCAGCTGCTCACAGGCGAGGCCGCACGCGCGCTTGAGCCGGCGCTCGCCTGCGACGCCGCGCTGCTCTCGCCCTCGACCGGCATCATCGACAGCCACGCCTACATGCTCTCGCTCCGCGGCGAGGCTGAGGACGCCGGCGCGGCCTTCGCGTTTCACACCCCGCTGGTCCGCGCCAAGGCTGCAGCCGGCGTGATCGAGGTCGAGGCCGGCGGCGAGGCACCGATGACGCTGCAATGCAGCCTCCTCGTCAACGCTGCGGGGCTCGCAGCAACGACAGTGGCACGCAACATCGACGGCATGCCGGTGGACCGGATTCCGCCGGCCTATCTTGCCAAGGGAAATTACTTCAGCTGCAACGCCAGGGCGCCGTTCTCGCGCCTGATCTATCCGGTGCCCGAGCCCGGCGGCCTCGGCGTGCATCTGACGCTGGACATGGCGGGGCAGGCGCGTTTCGGCCCCGACGTCGAGTGGATCGAGACCATCGACTACGAGGTCGACCCGTCACGCGCCGAGCGCTTCTATCCGGCGATCCGCAAATACTGGCCGACGCTGCCTGACGGCGCGTTGATGCCGAGCTATTCGGGCATCCGCCCGAAGATCGTGCCGCCGGCGGTGGCCACGCAGGATTTCCTGATGCAGGGCCCGCGCGATCACGGCGTCGAAGGATTGATCAACCTGTTCGGCATCGAATCGCCGGGACTGACGTCCTCGCTCGCGATCGCGGATCACGTTGCCGAACTCGCGAATATTTAAAGCGTTTTCAAGCGAAGTGGATACCGGTTCGCGTCAAGAAAACGCGTCCAAACAAAAATCTGGAGCTATCTCCGCTCCGATCCATCGGAACGGAGATAGCTCCAGACGCCGCGCAAATATCTTTGCACGGTTTCGCACCTTTTCCGCAGGGATGAGCGCAACACCGCTCACCCCTGCCTGAAAGGGTGTGATCTAACTCTACGCTGATACGGGGGTTACTAGTGAAGCGTGTCGCCGGTGTGCTTCAGACGCTCGATCTGGTCCTTGACCATCAACTTCCGGCGCTTCAACTCAACAATTTGCAGGTCGTCTGTTGAAAGGTGCACGAGAGCTTCGTGCAATTCGTTTTCGAGAGTTTTGTGCTTCCGTTCCAATTCAACCAGATGTGCCTGAATTGTCATTCGAAACCTCCTCGGTAGGGGTGAACCTTGGATTCGATCCGGACGAGGAAGTGTACATCACCGATTCGTTCTGTCGATGGGTATCCGTCGTCGCAGTGTCATTTTTGAAAATTCATATGTAACGAAGCGTGAGTAAGGGAACCACGTTGGAAAAATCCATGATATCAATGCGCTTGCGCAGCGCCGCAGCGATCCGCAGAAATATGTTGCGGGAGATCGGCGCGCACAGGTCGCAGATCGCTTGCGATCACGCCGCGCAAGGACGATAATTTCCACAGGGCATCCACAGCCTTAATCTCACGCCTATCGGTTTTTCGGCCACCGCAGACATGACCAATGAAGACGAGCGCGAACTCGAATCCGAGCTCGCCCGGTTGCAGCAGGAACACCGAGATCTCGATGCGGCGATCGATGCACTGCATCAATCGCCCGCCCCCGACCTATTGCGGTTGCAGCGGTTGAAGAAGCGCAAGCTGTTGTTGCGCGACCGCATCGCGTTCATCGAAGACCAGATCACGCCCGACATCATCGCCTGATCCGCGAGGCGCTTTTCGCGGCAGCTCGGCGCATCCGAATCCGCTTGACTCCAAAAGAACAAAATAGGAACATTTGGACACCCAGCGCCCAAGGACACGCCCAAGAACGACAACAAGGACAACGCAAATGTCGGCAACCGCCCTTCTCGACAACAGCCATTATGAACAGGCCTGCGATCAGGCGATCGCGATGTGCGACGGCAATCTGCGCAGCACCATCAAGGCGCTGATCATGGCCAACGAATATCTGGAGGCGGAACTGGAAGAATTGCAGGCGGCGATTTCGGCCGGCTGCATTCCCGAGACCTCACGCAACAAGGCGCGCAGCAGCGCCGCCTGATGTCGATGACCGGAGCAACGCCATGTCGGACGTCACCTACTACGTTGCAATGCCCTTCCTGATCGATGACGACGGATCACCTGTCGCGGGCGCCGCCGAGGAATGCCAGAGTTCGACGGCCGCGCTGCGGCGCGCCGAGATTCTGTCACGCGGCACCGGCCACATCGGCGCGATTGCGTTCAGTCGCAGCGGCGATCCCATGACCGGCGAATTCGGCGACGCCACGCTGCTGCGCAAATTCGGTAACGTGCCGGAAGATCTCGCGACCCTCTAGCGTTCGCTGCTCACAAGCCTGATCCGCGGCTCGTGCCGCCGGCTCGCCTTGCGCACATACATGGCGGCATCTGCTTCTTCCAGCGCGCGGCCGGGATCGGACTGCGCACCCAGCAGCGCGACACCGGCGGAGGCGCCCGCGGTCACATGCTGGCCACGAAAGACGAAGGATAATTCGTCGATCGCCTGCTCGAAGATCGCGGCCTTCGCCTTCGCATCGGTCTCGCTGAGATTCCACAGCAACAGCGCGAACTCGTCGCCGCCGAGCCGGCCGACCACGTCCGAGGCGCGGACCTGCCGCGTCAGCGCGCCCGCGATCGCCTTCAGCACCTCGTCGCCGGCGCCATGACCGAAGCAATCGTTGATCGGTTTCAGCCGGTCGACGTCGAGCACGACCAGTGCGCCACTGGCGCGATACCGCTTCATGTAGGCGATGGCACGCGTGAGCTCGCGCTCGAAACCGCGCCGGTTCGGAATCTCGAGCAGGAAGTCAGTGTCGGCGGCAGCTTCCAGTTCCGCGACCCGTCGCTCAGCCGCCTTGAGCTTGCTCCGCAGGCCCCGGATCGTCGCCTTGGTGTCGGCGGCGGCCGACGCTTGACGCGGCGGAGGCTTGGCCGGACGCGGGGGGGCAGATTTGGATCGGCTGGCACTGATCTTCCGGCCCTTTTTGGCCTTCGCAGCACTCGCCCTTGTTGGTTTCTTCATGGGCATCCTGCTCAATGAAGGCTTGCGGGGATTCACCAAGACAGGATAGTCCATTCCCTTCTCCTTGCCACCGCCTTGCGAGCCGCCGGCCGGAACCGTTAATCTGGCCTATCTTTCTGTTTTCCGGGCACAATTGACGTCATGACCGCGCCGATCGCCATCATCATGGGAAGCCAGTCGGACTGGGACACGATGCGGCATGCCGCCGATACGCTTGCAGCGCTCGGCGTCGCCGCCGACACCCGCATCGTTTCGGCCCACCGCACCCCCGACCGGCTGTTTGCGTTCGCCAAGGGCGCCAAGGCCGCAGGTTACAAGGTCGTCATCGCCGGCGCCGGTGGTGCTGCCCATCTGCCGGGCATGGCGGCGGCGCTGACGGAACTGCCGGTGTTCGGCGTTCCCGTCGAATCCAGGACGCTCAAGGGCATCGATTCGCTCTATTCGATCGTCCAGATGCCCGCGGGCATCCCGGTCGGGACCCTGGCCATCGGCAAGGCCGGCGCGATCAACGCGGCGCTGCTTGCGGCCGCCGTGCTGGCCCTGTCCGACCCCGCTTTGTCCGACCGCCTCGCCGCCTGGCGCAAGGCACAGACCGAGGCGGTTGCGGAGCGCCCGGAGGACAAGGCGTGACTGACGCAAAGCAGGTGAAGCTGAAGCCCGGCGACACCATCGGCATCCTCGGCGGTGGACAATTGGGACGGATGCTGGCCATGGCTGCCGCGCGGCTCGGCCTGCGCTGCCAGGTGTTCTCACCCGATCCGGACTCGCCGGCTTTCGACGTCGTCCTGAACGCGACCTGCGCCGAATATGCCGACGTCGAGGCGCTCGAGCTGTTTGCCAACGATGTCGACGTCATCACCTACGAATTCGAGAACGTGCCGGCGGCCGCCGCAATGATACTGGATGCCCGCCGTCCGGTGCTGCCCAACCGCAAGATCCTCGAGACCACCCAGGACCGGCTCGCCGAGAAGGATTTTGTCTCGCGGCTCGGTATCGGCACGGCCGCTTACGCCGACGTCACCTCGGTGGCTTCGTTGCGCGAGGCGATCGTCAGGATCGGACTCCCGGCTGTGCTGAAAACCCGCCGCTTCGGCTATGACGGCAAGGGCCAGGCCATCATCCGCGAGGGCGACGACATCGCCAAGGTGTGGACCAGCCTCGCCACCAAATCGGCGATCCTGGAAGCCTTCATCCCGTACGAGCGCGAGATCTCCGTGATCGCCGCGCGCTCGGCCGCAGGCCAGGTCGAGTGCTTCGACGTCACCGAGAACGAGCACCGCGACCACATTCTGAAGATCTCCCGCGCACCGGCACAGATACCGGACGCGCTCGCCGAGGAAGCACGCAGCATCGCCGGCAAGATCGCGAGCGCACTCGACTATGTCGGCGTGCTGGCAGTGGAGATGTTCGTGCTCGCCAACGGCACGGGACCAAAGGTGCTGGTCAACGAGATCGCCCCGCGCGTGCACAATTCCGGACACTGGACGCTCGACGGCGCCTCGGTCTCGCAGTTCGAGCAGCACATCCGCGCCATTGCCGGCTGGCCACTCGGCAAGCCGGTTCGCCATGGCGAGATCGTCACCATGACCAATCTGATCGGCGACGAGATCAACGACTACGAGAAGTGGCTGACCGTCCCGGGCGCTACCGTGCATCTCTACGGGAAGGGCGCGCCGCGCCCCGGCCGCAAGATGGGCCACGTCACGGAAGTCAGGCCGCCGAAAGGCGAGTAGCGGGACCGCAGCGTCTGCTGCGATCCCGCCTTTTGATTAGGCCGTCTTCGCGCCTGCGACCACACCGCTCGGCTCCTCGCTGAGCCAGCGATAGATCACCCCGCCCAGCGCACCGCCGATCAGCGGCGCGACCCAGAACAGCCAGAGCTGCGACAGCGCCCAGCCGCCGACGAACAGCGCCGGACCCGTGCTGCGCGCCGGGTTCACCGACGTGTTGGTCACGGGAATGCTGACGAGATGGATCATCACCAGCGCGAGCCCGATCGCGAGCGGGGCGAAGCCCGCCGGCGCGCGGCCATGGGTGGCGCCCATGATGACGAACAGGAACATCATGGTCATCACGACTTCGGTGACGAAGCAGACGACCATGCTGTACTGACCCGGCGAATGCGCGTCGTACCCGTTCGACGCAAAGCCCTTGGTGACGTCGAAGCCGGGGGCGCCGCTGGCGATGATGTAAAGCAGTTCGGCGGCAACGATCGCACCGCAGACCTGCGCGATCACGTAAGGCAGGATCTGGCCGGCCGGAAAGCGCCCGCCGGCGGCAAGGCCGACCGTGACAGCGGGATTGAGATGACAGCCCGAGATGTGGCCGATCGCGTAGGCCATGGTGACCACGCTCAGTCCGAAAGCCAGGGACACGCCGACCAGACCGATCCCGACCTGCGGGAAGCCGGCCGCGATCACCGCGCTGCCGCAGCCTGCGAATGTGAGCCAGAACGTGCCGATGGCCTCGGCGGCATATTTCTTCATATCCATGTGTCGTCCCCTAATTTCAAAGTTTCCGGAACAAGGCTCCGGTCGCAGCCCCGCCAAAGACGCCAAATCTCCCAAATCGGGGCTGCACAGGGGTCTTTTCGCCGCATTTAATGGCTGAACTTGGCCCAAAAACCCGCTTGCCAGGTGGACATCCCAGGTTTTGTCTGATACATCGGCGCGCTCAAGGTTAAGGGCTTGCGCGTTTTGCCATCCCCTTTGTCTTACCAGAATTCAAATCCTGTCCACTGAAGAGGATGCCGCGTGCAGGTTCTCGTTCGCGATAACAATGTCGATCAAGCTCTCAAGGCGCTGAAGAAGAAGATGCAGCGCGAGGGAATTTTCCGCGAGATGAAGCTCCGCGGTCACTACGAAAAGCCCTCCGAGAAGAAGGCCCGCGAAAAGGCCGAAGCCGTGCGCCGCGCGCGCAAGCTGGCCCGCAAGAAGCTGCAGCGTGAAGGCCTGCTGCCGATGAAGCCGAAGCCGGTGTTCGGCGCTGGCCCCGGTGGCGAGCGTGGCGGCCGCAGCGGCCCGGGTGCTGGTCCGCGCGGTCCGCGCTGATTTGCCGAACTTTTGAGATCTCGGTTTTCCAAGACTTTGTTTTCGATGACGCGGGCCCCTGGCCCGCGTTATTGTTTGTGAGCGGTGCCTTTCTGGGACGGGGCACTACCGATGCGGCACCAGCGCGCGAGCGAACCGTAGATGGCCTCCCCTTTCCCCCAGCGTGGCTTGGCGCGGCTATGCCGGATCTGGCAGCGGCCGTTCGCATTGGCTTTGATGGGGTTTGCGCTGTGCGGCTGCTCCTTCGACCTGGGATCGTTGATGCCGGAGAAGGACAAGCCGCAGGAGGCGCCCAAGGCGGCCGCCGTCCCGGAGAGCGCGGTCAGCGCCGGCAGTGTCGGCGAAGCCCAGGCCCACACCGTCAAGGCCCAAGCCCTGGCCAAGTCAGGCGAGACGGCCGCAGCGCTGGACGAGTTCAGTCGCGCTGTCGCGCTCGATCCCTACAATGCACAGGCGCTCTATGGCCGCGCGCTGATCTATCAGAGCAATAACGAGCACGATTTCGCGGTCACCGATTTCAGCGCTGCGAGCGGGCTCAATCCGCAAAAGGCCGAGCCGCTGCTCGGCCGTGCCATCAGCTATCTCGCCCTCGGCAAGGTCAAGGAAGCGGCGGCCGATCTCGATGAGGCCTCCGATGCCGATCCGCACAATGCCCAGATCTGGACCGCGCGGGGACAGGCCTATGAGCGGCTGGGCGACAAGGCCAAGGCGGCAGCGTCCTACAACAAGGCCGTCGCGCTTCGTCCACGCGACGATGCCGCCCGCAGCGGCCTCGCCCGCGTCGGCGGCTGACAGCTAGATATTCTTGTTTCGACGCGCTTTGTTCACGCGATCCGGCGTCCACTTGGCTCGAAAACGCTCTAGGCACCGCCTCAATCGGAGGTGGAGCTCTTCGGCAGGACGGAGTGGAACATCGACTTCATGCCCGACAGCATGTCGTCCGCGACGTTGGTCTTCCTCGGCCGCGGCATGGTTGCGCCGGCATCGGCACGCAGGTCGAGCGGCGGCGCGATCATCGGCACGGGAATGTCAGCCGGCGGCGTGATCCGATTCGGGTCGTCGTTGCCGACCGAGGCCGTGTAGGACGGCGACGAACCGCCATTGCCATACGCCTCGGGTGAGGGCGTGGACACCGTGATCGGCGGCGGCAGCGGGCGAACCGTGGACGGCTCCGTCGTGACGACGCGCGGGGTCTCGGGGGTCCGCTCGACCGGCTTGGTTTCGGCGGATTTGGCCTCAGCGGCCTTGGCTTCGGCAGCCTTGGCTTCAGCGGCCTTGGCTTCAGCGGCCTTGGCTTCGGCAGCTTTGGCCTCAGCAGCTTTGGCTTCGGAAGATCTGCCCTCAGGCGATTTGCGCAGACGCTCGATGGCGGCACGCGCCAGATCGTTGGCGTCGGGGGTCGCGGCAGGCGATGCGGCAGCCGGCGCCGAATTGGCGTCCACCACTGGAACGGCGGCTGCCGGGGTCGACTTCGCGGCCGCCTTCTCGCGCGCCGGGGGGCGGCCGTGCGCTGCGGTGTCGGTGGGCGCAACGTCCGCCGCCTTGGTGTCTGCAGTCTTGGTCTCGGACTTGTCGGCGGGCTTCTCGGACGCAGCCTTGTCCGACACGCTCTTCTCGGAAACGCCCTTTTCAGAGACGCCCTTTTCAGAGACGCCCTTTTCAGAGACGCCCTTTTCAGAGACGCCCTTGGCCTTGACGCCGGGCGCGGGAAGGTTGGCGGTATTCGTCGGCTTGCCGTCGCTGCCGGCCTGGGCAGGCGCCGCTACGGCCGCAGGGGTATCGGCCGCCGGCTTGGCGTTGATATAGTGATTAACGATGTAGGCCCCGATGATCGTCGCGAGCACCGAGGGTAGGATATCCATCGAGATTTTAGCGAGGTATTTCAGCATTTCTCGGCCACTCCCCGCGCGATCAGATGCGGGAACTTTGGGGCATTGTAAGGGATCAACTGCGACGGATCGATGGCAAACGGTAACGCCAGCCTTACGGCTTCAGCTCGATCTCAAGGAACACGATCTCGGTTGAGGTTTCGTTAAGTACGTCGTGTTGGACGCCGGCCTTGCGAAAGTAAGATTTTCCGGCCGCGAGCTGCGCCTTGGAACGGTCGCCGCTGGGCGCCACGATGGTCATTTCGCCAGCAGCGACGGGAACAATCACGTAGTCCATCCCGTGGGTGTGATGCCCGGTCGCGCTGCCCGGGGCGAGCCGCCATTCGGTCACCCGGACCTCTTCGTTATCGATCTGAACCTCGGATTTGGCGGCAAGCATCGGAACTCTCCTGGGGAATCGCTTCAGGGCACGAAGACCATGAACACATAGACAGCAAATACCACCATATGGACCAGCCCGAACAGGACATTGGTCCTGCCCGTGCCGAAGGTCAGCATGCTCAGCAAGAATGTCAGGAATAACAGCGCCGTATTCTGGGGATTGAGGCCCAGCACCAGCGGCTGGTCGAGCACGTAGGTGGCGAGACCGACGGCGGGAATCGTCAGCCCGATGGTCGCAAGCGAGGACCCCAGCGCCAGATTGATGCTCTTCTGGAGGTCGTTCTTGCGGGCCGCAGCGATCGCCGAGACCCCCTCCGGCATCAGGATCAGAAGCGCGACCAGCAGGCCCGCGAACGCCGGCGGAGCCCCGATCTGGACCGCGACGGCGTCGACCACCAGCGAGAACTTCTTGGCGAGGAGGACCACGGCCAGCAGCGAAATCAGCAGCAGCACGATGCTGAGCGCCAGCATCCTGCCCGGCAAATGAGCCTCCCCGGTCTCGCCTTCCGCCCTCTCGTGGACGAAGTAGTCCTTGTGCAGGACGGTCTGGGTATAGAGGAACACGCCGTAGAGCACGATCGTCACGAGATCGACGAAGCCGAGCTGAATGGTCGAATAGATCGGGCCCGGGGCAGTCAGCGTGTAGTTGGGCATGATCAGCGTGATGGTTGCCATTGCAGTCAGCACGCTGAGATAGACGTTGGCGCCCGAGACCTGAAAGCCCTGCTCGCGGTAACGCAGCCCGCCGATGAAGACGCAGAGGCCGACCAGGCCGTTGCAGACGATCATCACGACCGCGAACACGGTATCGCGCGCGAGCTCAGGCGCCGGCTTGTCGCCCAGCATGATCGTGGTGATCAGCGCCACCTCGATGATGGTGACCGCCAGCGTCAGCAGCAGCGTGCCGTAGGGCTCGCCGATGCGCTCCGCGATCACCTCGGAGTGATGCACGGCCGCGAACACGGTCCCGAACAGGATCACCAGCAGGACGATCGCAAAGGCAGCCCCGCCGGCCGACAGGGTGAAGCCGTAGCCGGTCGCTGTGACGATCAGGAACAGCAGCACCGCCAAGGCGGGGAAGATCCATGACGACCGCGGCATCGGTCCGTGTGCACTCATGCAGGCGATTCCTTCAACTGGGAGCGCGATTATGCGCGAGAAGATCGCGCCCGTCAGCCCTCAGGGGCCGTTGATGAATTGTCGCGCCGTTTCCAGGGCACCGAAATCATCGAGATTTTCGTGTCCCCCGCCGGGAAGCCGCATCAGCTTCTTCGGCTCGCGCGCCAGCGCAAACAAGCGCTCGCCGAAAGCAATGGGAATCGCCGGATCGCTCGTGCCGTGCATGATCAGCAGCGGCACGGTGACGCGCGCGATCCGCTCATCCGAGTGAAACGTGTCGCGCATCAGCAGGCGAACCGGAATGAACCGAAAGAGCGAAGCTGCGACGTCGACCGTCGACGTGTAGGGAGCCTCCAGAATCAATTTTCCGACCGGATGCTGGGATACGACTGCAACCGCAACGCCGGTCCCGAGCGAGAAGCCCCAGGCGACGATGCGCTGCGGGTCATAACGCTCCGTCGCAAAGGCGTAAGCGGCCGCGGCGTCCTGCAGGAGGCCCAGTTCGCTCGGCGCACCGGTCGAGCCGGCATAGCCGCGATAGGACAGCGCGACAAGGCCGGTGCCGTCGGCAGTGACGCCCTTGAAACGGTTAACGCGCCCGGCGAGAAAGTCGCCGTTGCCCGGAAAGAACAGCACCACGGACCGGCCGGGCCTGGCCGGCACGTGCCAGACGATGACCTTCTCGCCATCGGACGTGGTGAGGATGTGTTCCTCGGCTTGCGGAAATCCCGCGACGGCGGGCGCCTTGCGCTCAGTCGTCGGAATCGGAAACAGCATGTCCCGCTGCTTCACATAGAGCAGGACGAGACCGGCGAGATAGCCGGCGGCAACAACGATGGCGATCCATTTCAGGAATGTCATCGCTGCGCCGGCTCTCCGGCGCTACATCGCCTTCACGATGTTCTCGGTGACCTTCTTGGCGTCGCCGAGCAGCATCATGGTGTTGTCGCGATAGAACAGCGGGTTGTCGATGCCGGCATAACCCGACGCGAGCGAGCGCTTGATGAACATCACGGTGCCGGCCTTCCAGACCTGGAGCACGGGCATGCCGTAGATCGGCGAGGTCTTGTCCTCTTCGGCGGCCGGGTTGGTGACATCGTTGGCGCCGATCACGAAGGCGATGTCGGCCTGCGCGAATTCGGAGTTGATGTCCTCGAGTTCGAACACCTCGTCGTAGGGGACGTTGGCCTCGGCAAGCAGCACGTTCATGTGGCCGGGCATGCGGCCTGCGACCGGGTGAATGGCGTACTTCACCTCGACGCCCTCCTTCTTGAGGATGTCGCCCATTTCGCGCAGCGCGTGCTGGGCCTGCGCCACCGCCATGCCGTAGCCGGGCACGATGATGACCTTCTGCGCGTTCTTCATGATGAAGGCGGCGTCGTCGGCCGAGCCGAGCTTGGCGGGCTTCTGCTCGCCGCCGCCACCGCCGGCTGCTGCAGTCTCGCCGCCGAAGCCACCGAGGATGACCGAGATGAAGGACCGGTTCATCGCGTGGCACATGATGTAGGACAGGATCGCGCCCGAGGAGCCGACCAGCGCACCGGTGATGATCAGCGCGGAATTGCCGAGCGTGAAGCCGATGCCGGCCGCGGCCCAGCCGGAGTAGGAGTTCAGCATCGAGATCACGACAGGCATGTCGGCGCCGCCGATCGGGATGATCATGAGCACGCCGAGCGCCAGCGCGATGATGACGATCAGCCAGAAGTCGAGCGCGCTGCCCGACATCACCAGCCCGACGATGAAGACGACGAGCGCGATCGCGAGCGCGATGTTGATGATGTGGCGGAACGGCAGGATGATCGGCGCGCCGCTCATGCGCGCGGACAGCTTCAGGAACGCGATCACCGAGCCGGTGAAGGTCAGCGCGCCGATGGCGACGCCGAGCGACATCTCGACCAGGCTCTGCGGATGGATGTTGCCGGGGGTTCCGATGTCGAAGGCCTCGGGCGCGTAGAACGCGCCAGCGGCGACCAGCACCGCGGCCATGCCGACCAGCGAATGGAAGGCGGCGACCAGTTCCGGCATCGAGGTCATCGGCACCCGGCGGGCGATCACCGCGCCGATCGCGCCGCCGATCGCGATGCCGAGGATCACGAGGATCCAGGCAAGACCGTCCGCCGGCGGATGGCTGGCGAGCGTGGTGGCGACCGCGATCCCCATGCCGATCATGCCGAACAAATTGCCCTGGCGCGACGTCGCCGGGCTCGACAGCCCGCGCAGCGACAGGATGAACAGCACCCCCGCCACGAGATACAAGAATGCAGAGAGATTGGCGTTCATCTCAGGTCCCCATCTGTCCCTTCAGCCCGAGGTGGCCGCTCACTTCGACTTCTTCTTGTACATCGCCAGCATGCGCTGGGTGACAAGGAAGCCGCCGAAGATGTTCACGCAGGCGAAGATGAGCGCGACGAAGCCGAAGCCGCGCGCCCAGCCCGAGCCGCTCGAGATCATGCCGACACCGACCGCCAGCAGTGCGCCGACCACGATCACCGAGGAGATCGCGTTGGTCACGCTCATCAGCGGCGTGTGCAGCGCCGGCGTCACCGACCACACCACGAAATAGCCGACGAAGACGGCGAGAACGAAAATCGACAGCCGGAAGACGAAGGGGTCGACGACCTGTGCAACATGCTCCATGGCGGCTCTCCTTACGCTTTGGGCTGGAAGTTCGGGTGGATCACGGCGCCGTCCCTGGTCAGGGCGGTGGCCTTGACCAGCTCGTCGTCCCAGTTCACGGCGAGGGCCTTGGTACCCTTGTCGACCATGGTCTCGATGAAATTGAACAGGTTGCGCGCGTAGAGACTGGAAGCCGACGCCGCGACACGGCCGGCGACATTGGTGTAGCCGACGATCTTGATGCCATCGACCTCGGCGACCTCGCCCGGCCTTGCACCCTCGACATTGCCGCCGCGCTCGACGGCGAGATCGACCAGCACCGACCCCGGCTTCATCGACTTGACCATCTCGGCCGAGACGAGCCTCGGCGCAGGCCGGCCTGGAATGAGCGCGGTCGTGATGACGATGTCCTGCTTCTTGATGTGCTCGGCGGTGAGCGCGGCCTGCTTGGCCTGGTACTCCTTGGACATTTCCTTGGCGTAGCCGCCGGCGGTCTGCGCGTTCTTGAACTCCTCGTCCTCGACGGCGAGGAACTTTGCACCGAGCGATTCCACCTGCTCCTTCGTCGCAGGGCGCACGTCGGTCGCGGTGACGACGGCACCGAGACGCCGCGCGGTCGCGATCGCCTGGAGGCCGGCAACGCCGACGCCCATCACGAACACCTTGGCGGCGGGCACGGTACCGGCGGCGGTCATCATCATCGGGAAGGCACGGCCGAAGGCCTCGGCGCCCTCGATCACGGCGCGGTAGCCGGCGAGGTTGGCCTGCGAGGACAGCACGTCCATCACCTGCGCGCGGGTGATGCGCGGCATCAATTCCATCGCGAAGGCGGCGACGCCGGCATCGGCGATCGTCTTCAGCGCGGCTTCGTTGCCATAGGGGTCCATGATGGCGATGACGAGCGCGCCGCGCTTGTACTGCGCAAGCTCGGAGGCTTCAGGACGCTTCACCTTGATGATGATGTCGGCATCCTTCAGCGCATCGGCACTGACAGTGGCTCCCACGGCGGTGAATTCGGAATCCGGCAGGCCCGACTTGATGCCGGCACCCGGCTCGACGGCGATCTCGGCGCCCAGCGCCTTGAACTTCTTCACCGTATCAGGCGAAGCGGCGACACGCGGCTCCGACGGATCGATTTCCTTGGCAACGGCGATCTTCATAGGCCCTCCGGCGACGCGGGACAAAGCACGCACGCGAACTTAGCGTCACTCCCGCAACGTTGGATACCGGTTTTGGTACCGGCTTGAATGCAAATTTTATGAGCACCGACGACGCTGGCGGTGCAACAGACGATGGATCAGGTGAGGAAGATCGCCATCAGGATCACGATGAGCGCGACCGAAGCCGTGCCGTATTTCACCAGCTTGATGAAGCCCTCATAGGTCTGCTCGTGGGCAACATAGTCGTTGCCGTCGGCAGTGGTGTACGCCACTTCGCTATGGTCAGCCATGGATTGTCCCCAGTCGAAAGTCGAATTCTGGGGCTGGGATACCTTAATCCTTCGGGCAGGGCAACGGCAGGCGGGCGCGGTTTTCCCGCAAATCGGGTCATTTGGAATTCCGATTGGGGGGAATTGGCGGGCCTCATGGCGGTCCGGGCGGATTGCCTGCTGACCGCCCGAGAATCGTACGCACCGCGTCGATGAGCGCCGCGCTTGCGCCCGTGGCGTCCCTCCAGTGCGGCGGCGCAGCTCCTAGCTGCGCGGCGCAGCCTAGGGCTGCTCGACCGTTTTCTGCGGCAGACCGGGAAGCCCCAGCGCCGCACGAACTTTTGCGATCGGCTCGATGCTTTCGTCGTCGAAGCGCTTCCGCATGCACCGATCATCGCTGCCCCTGACGACGACGTCGTCGAGACCGGCGAGGAATCGATGCGCCATGTGGAAGCCGAGCGCCCGGTAGACCTCGAACTGCTCCTCGGAGAAGAACTGGTCGCCGGTGGACTCGTGCGGAAAGCGCTCGTAACGCCGCGCATAGTCCCGGATGTAGTCGTTCTCGTCGCCGGTGATCGACGATTTGATGTAGACGAGATGGCCGGTCTGGCCGCCGCCATAGTCGATCGTGCCGATCGCGACGTGCGGACCGTGGGACGCTTCGGGCGCCGGCGTCGGAGGCTTACCGGCGCTGCACGCCATCCAGCCCAGCGTGCAGTTTCGAATCGGCGACCACGGCAGATCGATGAGGACGCCGAGGTCAATGCGCGCATACCTTTGCAGCGTCACCAGCGAGGAGAAGTTCATCGGAGCATCCGCCTCCGCATCGACGGCGATGATGACCTTGCAGCGCCGCCGCAACAGCTCGTAGATTCCGAGATTCTCGATATGGCCACCGTCGGTCAGATAGACGGCATCGCTATTCTCGTAGAGCCGGCCCGATATCTCCGACCAGAGATAGAACGGCGACGGTCTGCGCCGCCCCTCTCCGCCCTCTCCGTTCCTTTCAGCATAGCGCGGATTCCTGAGCCAGAAGCCGAGACGCACATTGAGGAGCGCCAGGGTCGGCGTCAGCGCCCGGATGGAATCCGATCCCATGTTGGACGAGGCGGCCGCACCCGAGATCGCCAGCGCCGTCGCCAGATCGAGGCCGCGATCGCCGCTCTCGAATTTCAGCGTCGAAGCGTAGCCGGTCGCCTCGCTCCCCACACACAACGGCGCGAATACGAAGAAATCGGCGTTGCGCCCCCTGCGGTTGGCGAAATCGGAGCCTTGGATGTTGAGCGCGGTATTGATGAGGTGATAGGGCGCATGAAGCTTGCCATGGGCGCAGAGGGAGCTGAGCTTGAGATCGTCCAGAGGCTCGAGGTCTCGCCCCTGATCGATGCTGGCGACGTTGGGTTTCGGCTTGAGGCGAACGTCAGCATCACCTGAATGCTCGTTTCGCGGAAGCGGCTTGAACAGGAACGCCTTGCTCAGGCGGTCCCGATAGAGACGGTGCAGCGAGTTGGCGTTCGGCGCGAGACACCACGATCCGCGGAACAGCACGATCGCGACGACGAGATACAGCGCAATCACCGACCAGCGCACGTTCACGTCGATCTCCGGTTTGACCGCATCGATCGTGGGGCCGAGGCCGAGCCAGCGAAGCCCGGAAGATATGTTTCCGGCGGCCGAATTCACCCATCCCGGCGCATGCTTGATCTGCTCACCTTCGCGGCTTTCTCTCGTGTGAGTGCGCCTCGTCCTCGTGCGCTTGATCTCGGCGTTCAGCGTTCCCGTCTCGGAGTCGAACTGCAGCTTGCCCGAGAGGTGGGGCGTCGATCTCCTGACCGTGTCGATCTGGTCCGGCACGGGCCATTCGACTGCGTTCGCGCAAACGCGGTTTTCCAGGAGCCTGTCGTTGGTGATGCCCCAGAACGTCAGATAGAGATAGGTGATCCAGATCAGCAGCGGCAACGCGGCGCCGGCGATCCAGATCGCCAGATTGGCGGAGTGGGCAAGCACGATCGCCAGCAGGTTGGAAGTCCCCTTTCCCTTCAGCAGGTCCGCAAATTGCTGCCTGAACAGCGTGACGGCCGCGGCTATCGGCGCGGTGATGGCAGCCAGGGATTTCAGCCATGTCACGGCGACGCCCGCGACGACGCCGAGTCCAGTGTCCGAAGCTGCGTCTGCATTGTCGAACATCTCGGCGATCATGAACGGCTGAAACTCGAAGAAGGCGATCAGGAAGAGCAGCACGAGATAGGTCGCGGCTATGGTCGGCAGACGACTGAACAGAACCGCGCCTGCGCCGTTGTCCTGCTGTGTTCTGAGGCCGCGGAACTCCTGCAGCCTGTTCGCCGGGAGGTACGATCGCCAGATCGCCCACCAGAAGAACATCACAAGTCCAGCGATGCTCGCGGTGAGCGTCAGGCCAAAATGATCGACCGGCATGAACCGCGCCAGATCGCAGATCAGCCCCAACGTGAACGCGACGCCCGCGACATAGGCGAGCAACTCCCGGCGATCCCGCCTGATGTCGTCAAAGACATCGCCATATTGCCGTGACGGCGGCCCGTAGCGGTAGCGGCTGAGGCCGAGGATCGCCCCAGCGAGCAGCGCGCCGATCAAGGTGAAGACGCCGAACCAGTTGGAAATCCAGTGCAGCCGGTTGCAATCGTTGTTGACCGACACGCCGAAGACGTTCGCCGCATAGAGCGCCGACCGGGCCGGGTTCGAGATGATGGTGATGATGGCCAGCATCAGAACGATCGGCAGGGTGAGACCGACATTGGCCACCAGCCCACGAACCACGATTCCAAAGCCGGTCAAAAGGTCGCGCGCACCGGCCGGGACGAGGTAGTTCGAATAGTTGCGGATGTGACCGACCTCGGGCGTATCGCTGACCTCATTGGCCTTTGCGCTCTTCGCGCCGGGATTGGGCGGCTGGCCGAACACGAAGCGCTTTCCAACCGTCATCGTCGCCGTCAGCGAGCTGCCGATATAGCCGCCCCCGGACACGGTGGAGAGGTAATCGATCCGCTTGATCACGTCGTGATGGTTCAGCGCCTGAAGCACACCGAGACAAACGGCGGAAGATCGAATGCCGCCACCCGAGAGCGAGAGACCAACGACGTCGATGATCTGTCCGGGCTTGAGCTGCGCCGTCTCAATCCGGCGCTCGGGCTCACGACGCGTATTGATGGCTTCGATCTCACACTTAATGAGATCGTGGTGTTTCTCGCCCCAGGGCCGAAAATCAACAACACCCGCACTCGGCGCGTGATCGTCGCCGGGGGCGCGGGCCTGCTCGGCCATCCTCGCCTCCCCTTGAGGCACGGGCCTAAATCAATCAATAGCTGCAATATGGAGGGCCAGTGCCGTTCAGATTAGTCTTGCAGACGGCACAAACGTTCAATCCAGCGTAGCAAGCTCTCCGAAACCCACCTGAACGTCCGAAAACTGGGCGGAACAGCCGACGCAGAGCAAGCCAGCCGCGCCCCAAGGGCGCCGCTGCCTCAGCCCATCGCCTCCAGCTCGTCGATCATCCCGGCAATGACCGAAAGACCGCCGTCCCAGAATTTGGGATCCTTGGCGTCGAGCCCGAACGGCCGCAGCAGCTCGGAATAATGCTTGGTGCCGCCGGCGGCGAGCATGTCGAGATAGCGCTCGGCAAAGCCTTCGGCTGCGTTCTCGTAGACCGCGTAGAGCGAGTTCACGAGGCAGTCGCCGAACGCGTAGGCGTAGACGTAGAACGGCGAATGGATGAAGTGCGGAATGTACATCCAGTAGTTCTCGTAGCCCGCCTTGATCTCGATCGCCGGCCCGAGGCTCTCGCCCTGCACCGACAGCCAGATCTCGCCGAGCCGCGTCGCGGTCAGCTCGCCGTTCTTGCGCTCGGTGTGGACCGCGCGCTCGAACGAATAGAACGCGATCTGCCGCACCACGGTGTTGATCATGTCCTCGACCTTGCCGGCGAGCAGCGCCTGACGCTGCTTGGGGCTCTTGGTCTGCGCCAGCAGCCGCCGGAACGTCAGCATCTCGCCGAACACGCTCGCGGTCTCCGCCAGCGTCAGCGGCGTCGGCGCCATCAGCGCGCCGTTCTTGGCCGCCAGCACCTGATGCACGCCGTGGCCAAGCTCATGCGCGAGCGTCATCACGTCGCGCGGCTTGCCCTGGTAGTTCATCAGCACGTAGGGATGCGCCGACGGCGTGGTCGGATGCGAGAACGCGCCCGGCGCCTTGCCCGGACGCACCGGCGCGTCGATCCAGCGGTCGGTGAAGAAGCGCTCGGCGATGTCGGCCATTTTTGGCGAGAAGCCGCGATAGGCCGTCAGCACCATGTTCCGCGCATCGGGCCAGCCGATCACGTCGGTCGCCGCAAACGGCAGCGGCGCGTTGCGATCCCAATAGGCGAGCCGCTTCTTGCCGAACCACTTCGCCTTCAGCGCGTAATAGCGATGCGACAGCTTTGGGTATGCCGCGCGCACCGAGGCGACCAGCGCATCCACCACTTCGCGCTCGACGCGGTTGTTGAGGTGGCGCGAATCCGCGACGTCCTTGAAGCCGCGCCAGCGGTCGGAGATGTCCTTGTCCTTGGCCAGCGTGTTGGTGATCAGCGCGAAGGTGCGCTCATTGGCCTTGAACGTCTTGGCCAGGGCTTCCGCCGCCGCCTTGCGCTTGGCGCCGTCGCGGTCGGCCAGGAAATTGAGCGTCGGCTCGATCGCGAGCTCTTTTGCGCCGACCTTGAAGCGCAGACCGGAGATGGTCTGGTCGAACAGCCGGTTGAAGGCGGAATAGCCGGTTTGCGACTTCTCCAGGAAGAGCTGCTCGAGCTTGTCGTCGAGCTGATACGGCTTCTCCTTGCGCAGGTCCTCGATCCACGGGCGATAATACGCCAGCCCGGGCGCCTGCATCGCGCGGTTCAAAATATCGTCATCGACACGGTTCAGCTCGAGCGCGAAGAACAGCAAATGCGTCGACGCAGCCGTCAGCCGCTCCGACACATCGCCGTAAAACTTTGAAATCTTGGGATCAACGCTGTCGCCGGCATGGACGAGACCGGCATAGGAGCCGAGACGGCCGGCGAGATCGTCGATCGCCTCATAGCGTCGCACCGCCTCGGCGAGCCATTTTCCGCCATCTTCGTTTGCTGTCCCTGTTGCGAGCTTGCCCTTGTAGTCGGTCTCGAACGCGACGCAATCGGCATCCATCTTTTCGAGATCGCGCGCCACTTCCGGCGCATCGATCCCGGAATAGAGGTCGGCCAGGTTCCACTCCGGAAGCTTGCCGGCCTTGCTCGCAGGCTTTGCGGGCGAAGATTTGGAGGGCCTTGCCTTGACGGCAGATTTCTTGGCGGCGGATGTCTTGGTGGCAGGCTTGCGAAGTGCGGGCTTTTTAAGAGCAGTCTTGGAGCGCGAATTCATTGTGTGGGAAACCTGTGTTCAACAATCGCGACGGCGGGCGGGGGCATCAAGGTTTAAGAGTGCGTTAATCGGCTTCGGCCAGAGTGCCCCGATTCGAGACAGATAGTAGTAGCGTGCGGGGAACACCATGGCTGCCAGTATTTTGATCGCCGACGACGACGCTGTAGCCCGCCGGCTGGTCGAGAACATGGTGCAGAAATGCGGCTATGAGACGATCGTCGTGGAGTCTGGCGACGCCGCGATCGCCGCCCTCACCGCACCCGATGCACCTGTTATCGACGGCGTCATCCTCGATCTCGTGATGCCCGGCCTCGACGGCATGGGCGTGCTGGCGAAAATCCGCGAAGCCGGCCTCACCGTGCCCGTCATCGTGCAGACCGCCCATGGCGGCATCGACAATGTGATCTCGGCGATGCGCGCGGGCGCGGCCGATTTCGTGGTCAAGCCGGTCGGCATGGAGCGGCTCCAGGTCAGCTTGCGCAACGCGCTCAATGCTTCCGCGCTCAAGGGCGAATTGCAGCGCATCCGTCACAGCCGCGAGGGCCGGCTGACCTTTTCCGACATCATCACGCGCGCTGAGGCGATGGCGGGCGTGATGCGCACCGCGCAGAAGGCGGCGGGCTCGTCGATCCCCGTGCTGATCGAGGGCGAGTCCGGCGTCGGCAAGGAGATGTTCGCGCGCGCCATCCATGGCAGCGGCGAACGCAAGGCAAAGCCCTTCGTCGCAGTCAATTGCGGCGCGATCCCCGACAACCTCGTCGAGTCCATCCTGTTCGGCCACGAGAAGGGCGCCTTCACGGGCGCCACCGAACGTCACACCGGCAAGTTCGTCGAGGCCCATGGCGGCACGCTGTTCCTGGACGAGGTCAGCGAGCTGCCGCTGGCCGCGCAGGTCAAGTTGCTCCGCGCGCTCCAGGAAGGCGCGGTCGAGGCCGTCGGCGGCCGCAAGCCGGTGAAGGTCGATGTCCGTATCATCTCGGCAACCAACCGCAGGCTGCTGGAGCGGGTGAAGCAGGGCCATTTCCGCGAAGACCTGTTCTATCGGCTCCACGTGCTGCCGCTGACGATCCCCTCGCTGCGCGCCCGGCGCGAGGACATCCCGCATCTGCTGCGGCATTTCCTGGCGCGCTTTGCCGCCGAGGAGAACCGCCCCATCTCCGGCATCAGCGGCGAGGCCGTCGCGCACCTCGCCCAGCTCGACTGGCCCGGCAACATCCGCCAGCTCGAAAACGCGATCTATCGCGCCGTGGTGATGAGCGAGGGCGACCAGCTCGGCCTTGGCGACTTCCCCCTGCTCGCCACGCAGCCGCATCCCGGGACCGACATTCCGACCGCGCCGTTGATGATTGAGCCGATCGCGGCGCCCTCGGTCATATCGGGTAGCGAAATACCGATCGCGCCGCTTCCCCTGGCGGGGAGCCTCTCCATGCTGACCCCGACCGGCGATGTCCGTCCGCTGGAGGACATGGAGAACGAGATCATCCGCTTCGCCATCTCGCATTATCGCGGGCAGATGTCTGAAGTGGCCCGCCGCCTCAAAATCGGCCGGTCCACTCTCTACCGAAAACTCGACGAAGCCGGGGTTCCCGGCCATGGCGGCAAAAGCGGCGAGGAGACGCACTGAGCCTCATGCGAACGGAGGTTCGCGCGACCATGCGGGACGGCCGTAAGCCGTTCGCATGACGGCAGAATCCGAGCGCGACTTGAACCGTGACTTGGAAGTGACAGACAGAGGGAAAAGCGCGTGGTGCAGGCGCACAATCCGTTGCCAAGAGGCTCCCTTGAAGTCAGTTTGTCGTGAGTTGTCCCGGGTAGCGCTGGCTGCAAAATCGGGGCCTGTATATCGTCTGCGTAAGAATCGTTGCGTGCAGGCGTGCAACTTTCGAGAGGCCGGCGCGGTTTAGCCGAAGCTCACTAGGCGATAACGAAGCTGTTCCACGAGGAACAGTTCACCCAAGGGGTGCGACACAATGCGTGACTGTTTGAATCACCGTGCAGGCTTTGACCGCGTCCTGATGACGGTCGCGGCGACCTTCCTCACGGTATCGGCCGGCTCGGCGCTGGCGCAGGACCAGGCGCGCAGCAGCGCCGCCGAGCTCGCGATCGAAGCCGCGATCCCGCGCCCCGAGCCTGCCAACGTCCCGCCTCCGACCGCCTCTGACATCAAGCTCGACACCACCGCCACGGTTCAGGACTCCGCGAAGGAGACCGCCAAGGAACCCGTAAAGGCCGAAGCCGCTCCCGCGCCGGACAAGGTCGAGACCAAGCCCTCCGACGTCGCCACGACGCCCGCCATCGAGGCGCCGAAGAGCGAGACGGCTAAAACGGAACCCGCGAAGACCGAGCCTGCCAAGGCCGATACTGCGACGACGACGCCGGCTGCGCCCGCGGCTCCCGCGACCGCAGCGGCTCCTGCCGCCGAGCCTGTCAAGACTGCGAGCACCGTGCCCGCCGCCGACCAGCCGGTCGCCGACAAGCTCAAGGACATCATCGGCGCCAAGACCTCGCGCCATTTCGACCGCAAGAACGAGCGTGCGGCGATCGAGAAGTTTTACGGCGCGCGTGACTTTGCGCCGGTGTGGACACAAGCCGGCAGCCTGACCGCTGCCGCCAAGGGCGTGATCGCGCGGCTGAAGGACGCCGCCTCGGACGGCCTCAACCCGGCCGACTATCCCGTGCCGGATTTTGCCGCTGCGACGAACCCCGATGCGCTCGCTGATGCCGAGCTCAAGCTCACCGCCAGCATGTTCGACTATGCGCGCCAGGCGCAGAGCGGCCGCATGCACTGGTCGCAGGTCAGCGCCGACATCCTCTATCCGGAGCATCCGGTCGACCCGAGCGAGGTCCTGACCAAGATCACGACCGCGGCTGACGCCTCCGCGGCGCTCGACAGCTACAACCCGCCGCAGAAGCTCTACAAGGAGCTGAAGGCCAAGCTCGCGGAGCTCCGCGGCCAGGGCAGCGGCCCGGTGATCGAGATCACCGACGGTCCGGCGCTGAAATACACTCCGGCCGGCAAGAAGCAGGCTGAAATCGTGGTGGAAGATCCGCGCGTGCCGCAGCTGCGCGCCAAGCTCGGCCTCACCGAGAACGCCAGCGACACCCGCTATGACGCAACGGTCGCGGAGGCCGTGCGAAAGTTCCAGAACAGCGCCGAGCTCAAGGTGACCGGCATCCTCGACGACAAGACCGTCAAGGCGATCAACACCCCGAAGCGCGACAAGCAGATCGACACGGTGCTGGTGAACATGGAGCGCTGGCGCTGGCTGCCGCGCGACCTCGGCGTGCCCTCGCTGGGCGATGCCTATGTCATCCTCAATATTCCCGACTACACGCTGAAGGTGATGCAGCGCGGCCAGCAGGTCTGGACCACCCGCGTCGTCACCGGCAAGCCGGGCCAGCACGCGACCCCGCTGCTCACCGAGACGATGAAGTACATCACGGTCAATCCGACCTGGAACGTGCCGCCGTCGATCGTCTACAACGAATATCTGCCGGCGCTTCAGCAGGACCCGACCGTGCTGCAGCGCATGGGCCTCAAGCTCGAGCAGAACCGCGACGGCTCGGTGCATATCTCGCAGCCGCCCGGTGAAGCCAATGCGCTTGGCCGCATCCGCTTCAACTTCCCGAACAAGTTCCTGGTCTATCAGCACGACACGCCGGACAAGAACCTGTTCGCCAAGGAAGACCGCGCCTTCAGCCACGGCTGCATGCGCGTGCAGAACCCGGATCAGTACGCCTCCGTGCTGCTCAACATCGCGCTGCCGAACGAGAAGTACACGCCGGAGCGCGTGCGCAGCATGTACGGCAAGAGCGAGATCGACCTGAAATTCCCGACCCCGATCCCGGTCAACATCACCTATCAGACCGCGTTCGTGGACGATGGTGGCAAGCTGCAATTCCGCAAGGACGTCTATGGCCGCGACGCGACCATGATCAACATCCTGAAGAACGGCCGCGGCAAGGATCTCGAGAACATCGTGGCCCACTCGCAGCCGAGCTATTCGCGTCCGTCGACGACGCTGCCGCCCGGCGTGGCAGTGGCCAACAATGGCGGCTCGTCCGGCCCGAACTTCTTCGAGCGCCTGTTCGGCGGCGGGGCCCCTGCCCAGCCGCCGGCCCCTGTCGGCCGCAAGCCGCAGCGGGTGTTCACCCGCTGAGCCCTGCCTGGCGCGTCACTTCCTGAGATTCTGCAATAAAATCAGCGACCTCATCCCCTGGATGGGGTCGCTTAACGTTAACCATTCTCCACCCGATCTCGGGCAGCGGGCGTTTTTTTGCCACACTCAACCGTTTAGGTTTGTATTCTGACTTGGTTTGGGGGCGAGAAGGTCAACCTCAAATTAACCTTCTCGCTTTAACAAAGCGTTCATCCTCTTTCGCGCGCTAACGGGGTTGGCGAGGGAGTCCATTTTGAACGCTGGTCGACTGGGTGGGCTCTAACGTGCTGACTGGTCTCGCACGCCAATTCGCTGTGCTGTCGTTGTCCCATGCGGGAGTGAAGGCTGGTTCCAGGATCGGCCTCGCTTCCGTATTGCTGCTTGCTGCCGCAGGCTCGGTCCACAACGCCGCCGCGCTGAACGAGACCAAGACCCTCTCCTTCCACCACACCCATTCCGGCGAAGACCTCACCATCACCTTCAAGCGCGATGGCCGCTACGACGAGGCGGCGCTGAAGCAGCTCAACCACTTCCTGCGCGACTGGCGCACCCAGGACGAGACGGTCATGGACCGTCACCTCTTCGACATCCTCTGGGAAGTCTATCGCGACGTCGACGGCAAGCAGCCGATCCAGATCATCTCCTCCTATCGCTCCCCCGCCACCAACGCCATGCTCCGCCGCCGCTCCTCCGGTGTGGCGCGCTTCAGCCAGCACATGCTGGGGCATGCGATGGACTTCTACATTCCGAACGTACCGCTGGAGCAGATCCGCTTCGCCGGCCTGCACCTGCAGCGCGGCGGCGTCGGCTTCTACCCGACCTCCGGCTCGCCCTTCGTGCACCTCGACACCGGCAGCATCCGGCACTGGCCGCGCATGACGCATGACCAGCTCGCCCGCGTCTTCCCGGACGGAAAAACGGTGCATGTGCCGACCGACGGCACACCACTGAAGGGCTATGAGCTCGCCAAGGCCGAGATCGAGCGCCGCGGCACCGGCGACGATGCCGGCAGCAGCAAGCCGGGCTTCTTCGCCGCTTTGTTCAAGGGCAAGCCGGCTCCGGCAGCTGCGAGCGGCGACGAGGATGACGAGGGCGCGACCGCCCCGGCCGCCAAGCCCGTGGCGCCGATCGTGGTCGCCGCCGCATCCAAACCCGCCGATCCGGTGCCGACGCCCCGCGCCAAGCCGTCAGTTGCCGCCGCGATCCAGCTCGCCTCAGCCGACGCGCAGCTCGTTGCGCCGCCCAAGCCGAAGCCTGCGCCCGTGGCTGACAAGCCCGCTGCCGGCAAGCCGGAGACCCCGGCCGACATCATCAACGCCCGCGGCTTCTGGGATGCCCCGGCTACGCCGCAGCAGGCAACGCCCGCGCAGATCGCCGCGCTGAAGGCCCGCCAGGCGCTCGCCGCCGCCACCGATCCGCAGGCAACCGCGAGCGTCTCCAACGCTACGCTTCAGGCGCTGGCTTACGCGCCGGCCGCCTCCCCGGTCGACCGTGCCAATGTCGTCGCCGCCTCCGCGCCGATCCCGCGTTCCGCCCGTCCCGCCGCGGCGACGCGCAGCCTCGCGCCTGCGACCGGAATCAACACGGTGGTCGGCAAGAGCACCGACGGCATGATCGCGACCGCGACCCGGCTGTCCGCGGCCAAGGGCGAGAGCATCTGGTTGAAGATCGTGATGCTGTCGCCGAGCGCCAGCCGCGCGATGTCGGTCACGCTGATGGGCGAGCTCGATACGACCGCGATGCGCGCCTACTTCGTCAAGCCACAGGCGGTGGTCGCCATGGGCTTCACCGACGATCCGATGCAGGGCCTGTCCTGCGACAGCTTTACGGGCAGCGCGACCGCGAAGCTCGAGACGACATCGTTCGTCGTGCGGACGGCCGCGCTGCGCTGAGGCTTATAGCCCTCGCCATTTCCACGAACTCAGTCTCGTAGCCCGGATTTCGCTTCCGCTCCATCCAGGCTACGACAGCGGTGTCTGAGGCGAGACGCCTCAGAGCATTCCCAGCGCCTGCATGTAGGTCTCGAGAATCGTCTCGGCCTCGGCGCGCTCGTTCGGGTCCTGCTTGCGCATCCGCACGATGGTGCGCAGCGCCTTGACGTCGTAGCCGTTGCCCTTGCTCTCGGCATAGACGTCGCGGATGTCGTCGGAGATCGCCTTCTTCTCTTCCTCCAGCCGCTCGATGCGCTCGATGATGGATTTGAGCTGGTCCTTGGCAAATTTCGTCGCGGGCTCGTCGTCGCGGACGGCGGCGGTGGTGGCCATCTTGGTACTCCAAATGGAACTGGCAAAACGAGGTGACGCCGGCAACCTCACCGCGCGTGCTGGGTAGACCCTTAAGCGTTAGCGCCCCTGGCGTTCAAGCAAGCATCGCGCTCGTCCACAGCGCGCCCACACCTTCCTGCGCCGGGGCGAAGAAAGCTGTTGTGTGGTGCGACTCAGCGCGCGCCGCGGACCATCGGCTCAGTGCCCGTGGGGATGGACCTTCTTCATCGCCTCGATCTGCTCGGGCGTGGCCGTGCCCTGGTGCTTCGATTTCCAGGTCTCGTAGGGCATGCCGTAGACGGCCTCGCGGCTCTCGTCCTTGCTTAAGTTCACGCCTTGGGCGTCGGCAGCGTCCTTGAGCCAGTTGGACAGGCAGTTGCGGCAGAAACCCGCCAGATTCATCAGGTCGATGTTCTGGACGTCGGTCCGCTCCCGCAAATGGTCGACCAGGCGCCGGAAAGCGGCCGCCTCGAGCTCCGTTCTGGTTTTGTCGTCGATTGCCATGGCTGGATCCCTCGGCTGGCCCTGATGTCGTCACCCTTACGGGATCAGGTAGGGTCCCGTCACAGATTTTGCCATATCGCGGCGCAAACGGGCCCAAAGCCGCCTCTCGCGGCAGTTCCCCGGCCCTACGCCAAATCGTCAATCATCTGGTATACGTTCCGCGACAATGATCGCCGAATCTCCCCGCCTCCCCCTTCGCCTGCTCGCCCGGTTGGTCCCGGTGCTGGTGGTTGGCCTGCTGTGCCTCTGGGCCAGCCCGGCCGCCGCCGATTTCCGGCTCTGCAACAACACCTCGAGCCGGGTCGGCATTGCGCTCGGCTACAAGGACGCCGAGGGCTGGACCACCGAGGGCTGGTGGAACATCTCGTCCCGCTCCTGCGAGACGCTGCTGCGGGGAACGCTGGTCGCCCGTTACTATTACATCTACGCCATCGACTATGACCGCGGTGGCGAATGGTCGGGGCAGGCCTTCATGTGCTCGCGCGACAAGGAATTCACCATCCGCGGCACCGAGGATTGCCTCGCGCGTGGCTATGACCGGACCGGCTATTTCGAGGTCGATACCGGCGAGCAGCGCGCCTGGACGGTCCAGCTTACCGATGCCAACGAACAGCCGGCGCAGCAGCGCGTGCCTGGCCTGCCCGGTCCTCTCGGCCCGGGCGGTGTCCCGGGTTTGCCCAATAGCCCGCCCGGTGCTACGCCCCCGGGCTCGCCCGGCCTGCCACCCCCGCCTGGAAATAAGCCATGAGGCGTCTTCGCCGTATCAAGATTCTCGCGACGCTCGGACCTGCTTCTTCGGACCTCGCGATGATCCGCCGCCTGTTCGAGGCCGGCGCCGACCTGTTCCGCATCAACATGAGCCACACCCCGCACGACAAGATGCGGGAGCTGGTGGCGACGATCCGCAATGTCGAATCGAGCTACGGCCGGCCGATCGGCATCCTGGTCGACCTCCAGGGCCCGAAGCTCCGGCTCGGCGCCTTCGCGGAAGGCGCGGTGCAGCTCCAGAACGGCCAGACCTTCACGCTCGATTCGGACAAGACACCGGGCGATGCCACGCGCGTCAATCTCCCGCATCCGGAGATCCTGGCCGCGCTGCGGCCCGGCCATTCGCTGCTGCTCGACGACGGCAAGGTGCGGCTGATCGCGGAGGAGACCACGAAGGACCACGCGGTGACGCGCGTCGTGGTCGGCGGCCGGATGTCCGACCGCAAGGGCGTCAGCCTGCCCGACACCGATTTGCCTGTTTCGGCGATGACGCCGAAGGACCGCGCCGACCTCGAGGCCGCGCTGGTCACCGGCGTCGACTGGATCGCGCTGTCCTTCGTGCAGCGTGCCGACGACGTCATCGAGGCCAAGAAGATGATCCGCGGCCGCGCCGCCGTGATGGCCAAGATCGAGAAGCCGCAGGCGATCGACCGCCTCGCCGACATCCTCGAGGCCTCCGATGCGCTGATGGTGGCGCGCGGCGACCTCGGCGTCGAGCTGCCGCTGGAGCGCGTGCCGAGCCTGCAGAAGCAGATGACGCGGATGGCGCGCCGCGCCGGCAAACCGGTGGTGATCGCGACCCAGATGCTGGAATCGATGATCCAGTCGCCGGTGCCGACCCGCGCCGAGGTCTCCGACGTCGCCACCGCCGTCTATGAAGGCGCCGACGCCATCATGCTGTCGGCGGAATCGGCGGCCGGCAAATTCCCGGTCGAGGCGGTCTCGACCATGAACCGTATCGGCGAGGAGGTCGAGCGCGACCCGATCTATCGCTCGGTGCTCACAGCGCAGCGCCCCGCCCCCGAAGCCACCGCAGGCGACGCCATCGCCGATGCCGCACGGCAGATCGCCGAGACGCTGGACCTGCCCGCTTTGATCTGCTGGACCAGCTCCGGCTCGACCGCGGTGCGTGTGGCGCGCGAGCGGCCAAAGCCGCCGATCGTGGCGATCACGCCCAACATCAACGCCGGGCGCCGGCTCGCGGTGGTCTGGGGCGTGCATTGCGTGGTGGCGGACGACGCGCGCGACCAGGACGACATGGTCAGCCGCGCCGGCCAGATCGCATTCCGCGACGGTTTCGTCCGCGCCGGCCAGCGCGTGATCATCGTCGCCGGCGTGCCGCTCGGCATCCCCGGCACCACCAACATGGTGCGCATCGCCTCGGTCGGCCCCGAGGGCGACGCGAATATCTGAGGCCGCCAAGCGCGGCCAAAACAAAAAAGTCGAAAACAACCCCATGCACAGTAGCCGGCTCGTCCGGCTATTTTGCTGCGGTTTTGCGAAAAGCCATGCGCAGGGAATGACCTGCGCGCGATCAGGTCTCGGCCCCGGTCACGCCCTGCTTTTTAGGCCCCGACCAGCGCCTTGGTCGTCGGCAACAGCGTCTGCTGCACCACCAGGCCGCGGGCGCGGGCGTCCATGACGCCGACGGCGCGCAGCGCCAGCAGCGTCACGGTCTGCACCGCATCGCGCATCTTGACGGGATCTTCGAGATTGTCGGGCGCGAGCGGCCCGACCAGCGCCTCATGCAGTGCGCCAAGCAGCGCGGTGGCGGCGAGCGCGGTGTCCTGCGCCGGCAAATGACCGGCGCGCACGGCCGCGTCGATCCGGCCTGCGATCTCGCCGGCGATCTCGCGCCGGCTCGCCAGACGGGACGCGCTGACATCGACATCGACAGGCTCGGCCAGGATGCCCCAGGCCAGCCGGCGCTGCGACAGGGTATGGACCGCCACCGTGGTGACGGCCGCCGCCAGCGCCGAGGACGGGCCCGGCGCGGCATCCGCCGCCCTGCGGATCGCCGCAAGCTCGTCCCGCGAAACCTCGGAGATCAATTCGGAGATCAGCTCGGCCTTGGAGGGAAAATATCGATAGACGGTGCCCGCCGCGACGTTAGCCCGGACCGCGACCGGCGCGATCTGAACCGCCGCCATCCCGCCTTCCGCCGCAGCCTCCCGCGCCGCCGCGAGGATCGCACTGCGCCTGGCCGCAAGGCGCTTAACCACTTGATGCGTCCGCCGATAAACCATGGCGCGCTTCCTGTCCCACACGCTAGCCGCACGCCCTGCGGCCGAACGCTTCGTCACTGCACGAGATGCAAATCGCCCCGCAAGGACTGAACAACTATTCAGGGTAGATGACAAGATGCATTTGCGTGAAGCGTCATGCCCAGCGGCGCAGGGCGACTTCGCGCAAATGCACAGAGCCGGTTGGCGAGCGGCTAACCACGATTGTTACCGCCATCTTAAAGCAGGCCCGCGACTGTACCGCGATACTGCAACTCTACCTCGGTGCAGAATGCTCGATACGGACGCCCGGACCGCCTGGCAGCTCTTCCATCTGAACTGGCTACCTGTCGCCGCCATGGGCTGCCTGCTGGCGCTCGGCCTGCCCTACGCCGGTCTCAGTCTCGAGCCCGTCGCCTACAGCATTACGCTCGCAATCGCGGCCGTCCTGGTCGCAATCGCCTATGGTCACCGGATCGCCAGAGGCGAGCGCGCCGACCCGAAGCTGGTGTTCGCGCTCGGCACGATCGGACAGGTCCTTCTCACCTGCGCCATCGCCGGACCTTTGAGCTACGTCGCGGGCAAGATGAACTGGCCGCTCCAGGACGACGCGCTCCTGGCGATCGACCGCGCACTCGGCCTCGATCCCGAACCGCTCGCGCGCTTCGTCAACGACCATCCCTGGCTCGCCGACCTCCTGGCGCGCGGCTATGGATTAATCAAATGGCCGCTGCTCGGCATTCCCGTCGTGCTGACACTGACGGCGCGCTACGTGCGGCTGCAGGTGTTCATGCTCGCGATGAGTCTTGCGCTCGTGGTCACCATCGCGATCTCCGCCATGGTGCCGGCGATCGGCACCTATTACGGGCTGCAATTGCCGGCCGCGCATTTCCCCGAGATCAACACCGCGGTCTATGCCGGACAGTTGCGCGACATCCTCGCACTGCGCGACGGCAGCCTGCATGAGCTGCGGCTGTTCTTCCTCTCCGGCATCGTCTCGTTTCCGAGCTTTCACGCCGCATCCGCCGTGCTCTACATGTGGGCGCTATGGCCGGTGCGCGGCATCGGCGGCATCGCCGCCGCGCTCAATCTGTTGATGATCGCGGCAACGCCGGCGATCGGCGCGCATTACCTCGTCGATGTCGTCGGCGGCATCGCGGTTGCCGCAGCGTCGATCTGGGTGACGAAGTTCTACGTCCAGCGGCTCGACCACACGTCGTCCGTGTCTGCCGCGCCTGCGCCGGTCTGGCAGCCCAGCCTGGCAGAATGACGGCGCGATCGTCTTGATCAGCGGCCCGCTGCCCTGGAGTGGGCAAAGCCCAGCGTGCCCACCATCACCAGCGCGCCGACAGGCACGGTGTTTCCAACGTCATTGCGCCCGCTTCTACGATTTCCATACCGCCATCCTGAGGTGCGAAGAGCGCAGTGCACAGCACTGCGCTCGAAGCCCCGAAGAATGAAAGGCCGAGATGCAGCCGGGCCGCCGCCCTTCGAGACGCTTGCTTCGCGGCCACCTCAGAGGGTGACGGTGTCGATGGGTTGGCCTGAAGATGACGCCGGGCGCCCAAAAGAAAAGAGCCCCGTCGAAGACGGGGCTCTTAGAATTCTCAGGTCGACCAGTCTTACTTGAGGCTGCTCGAGATCGAGCCGAACTTGGTGTTCAGCGTGCCGCCGAGCTGATTGACGACGGTGATGATCGCCAGCGCGATGCCGGCAGCGATCAGGCCGTATTCAATGGCGGTGGCGCCGGATTCATCCTTCACGAAACGCGCAACGAGGTTCTTCATAGAGTGCTCCCAAAAATGTACACAAGGCTACAAGTGGTCTGGTCTCTTCGGCTTCCCAGCGCCGCCCGACCATGGAACCGAACGTAGAGGCAAAGAATTTCGCCGCAGTTAATTCGACTGCGTAAACACGGAGCGGTTTGGGTGTATTGGCCGATGGTAAACCGAAATTGAAAACAATCGGTTAAATTGTCCGGACATCACTACAGCCGCGTCCCGCCGATTTACTGGAAGTTATGACCGCCGTGGTCTGATGCTGGCCGAGCATGATCCGGACCCGAAGGGCCGCGTTAGCGCAACGTGCGAAGCGGTTTTCCGAAAAGACCATGCTCGGAAAATAAAGTGCGATCTCATCGCGCCAACCCGATAAGAACAAGCAGGACGACGAGGCGGCATGTCCCTTTCCTTTGCCAACAGCATCGCGGTGCAGAGCCGCGCGCGGGCGCTGGTGCCGCTCTGCGTCGGAGCGGGCGCCTATCTCTTCTTCCTCTATGTCGGTGATACGCTGCTTCAGGACTCCGACTCGTTCTGGCAGATCAAGATCGGGCAATGGATCCTCGATCACCGTGCCCTTCCCTATACGGACTTCTATTCCTTCACGCGGCCCGGGGCGCCCTGGGTTTCGACCTCATGGTTGTCGCAGGCCCTGTTCGCCCTGTCCTATGCGCAATGGGACTGGGCCGGGCCGGTGATCCTCACCGCGCTTGCGGTCGCATTGTCGGCGGCGATCCTCGTCGACCTGCTCGACGCACATCTGGAGATGCCGCGCTCGGTGCTGTTCGCGATGCTGGCGGTGGCGCTTTCGCTGCATCACATCCTGGCGCGGCCGCACATCCTGGCGCTCCCGGTTATGATTGCGTGGGTCGGCATGCTGATGGCGGCGGCGGATCGCAAGGGCACACCATCATGGTATTGGCTGCCGCTGATGTCGCTGTGGTCGAACCTGCATGGCGGTTTCGTGCTGGGCCTGGCGCTGATCGGCCCGATGTCGTTCGTGGCGCTCTGGGGTCTTGATTCCGGCAAGCAGGTCAGGCTGCTGCTGCGCTGGTTTCTGTTCGGCGTCGCGGCGCTGGCCGCGAGCTGCGTCACGCCCTATGGCTGGCGCACATTGCTGGGCGCGACCAACATCCTCAATCTCGGCGAGCTGCTGATCGTCATTTCCGAATGGATGCCCGCGAACTTCGCGTCCTTCACCGGATTCGAAGGCGCCCTGCTCGGCCTGATCGCGATCGGGCTCTATCGCGGCCTGACGCTGTCGCCGCCGCGCATCCTGCTGATCCTGCTGCTGACCTGGATGGCGCTGAGCCATGTCAGGAGCATCGACGCCTTCGCCTTCCTGGTGCCGCTGGTGCTGGCCAAGCCGCTCGGCGAGACATCTCCGCTGCCGCCGCCGGATGCGCGAAGCTCCGACAGCTGGCCGGCCCGCTACGTCACCATCACGGGCGCGCTGATGATCGTCGCCGCGGCATGGACCTCGACCTCGATCTACATGTCGCATCACCGCTTCACCTTCACGATGGCGCAGACACCGGTTGCCGCCGTCGACCTGCTCCAGAAGCGCAAGGTGCAGCGTCTCTTCAACGCTTACCAGTTCGGCGGCTACCTGATCTCGCGTGATGTCCCGGTCTTCGTCGACGGCCGCGCCGAGCTCTATGGCGAGAAATTCGTGATGGACTTCTTCAAGGCGACGGAGGGAAGGCAGCCCGAGCTCCTTCCCCGGCTGCTCGACGAGCACAAGATCGACGCTACGCTGCTGGTTGCCGATGCTCCGGGCCCTCAGATCCTCGATCATCTCAAGGGCTGGAAGCGGATCTATGCCGACGACATTGCGGTGATCCATGTGCGGGAGGACGCCGCGGCCCCCTCACCATGACGATCCCGCCCGCAGATTGCGTGTCGATCGATCATTGAGGGCGCGATCTCGCGGCGCTTCGGATCGCTACGGCCCCCCGCTGCGGTCGCTGCAAATTGCCGCCGCCTTGTGACTGAGATCAGCTGCTCGCGTTGGCGAGTATCCTCAGTGCCCCGTGCCGGATCACGCGCGCGACGCCGGATCGCTCAACCTGAAGATCGCTCCAGCGCTGATGCGTCCTTCCGCATCACAGGACCGTTTGCGTCCGTCGAAAATACGCAGAGCCGCTTCGTCCGATAGATGACGCCGCTCCCCGCTTCCGGGCCTTGGCAGATATCGACGACATAGCCGATGCCATTGCGCGATGCGTAAGCCATTCGCTCCGCCAGCGAATGCAAGCCCTCGACATCCGTCAACCTGCTCCGCCATGTCTGATAATAAGAGGGCGTCAGCATCGACGATCCGCCCCGCCTGAAATCGATCCAGATGCGGCGATGCGAGACGAATTCGAAAACGACGGCCCGCGAGAGCGCGATATCGGCGGCGCTCGATTCCAACGCCGGATCGAACTTCGGCGTGTTCGGAACGAGGAACATGGCCGTCGCAGGGGTTGCGTTGCGCGCCCAATTGCCGACGTCCGTCCACTCCTCGACTGCGTCGGTATAGAGCCGATTGAATTTGACGTTGTACCAGGTCGAGAGCGGCCAAATCGCCATCACAGCGGTAGCAAGCACAAGATAACCCATCGTGCGCAGGTAGGCCGGCGCGGGACCGGGCCCGACCTTCAGAAAGACAAAGGCCAGAATGAACAGGATGGAGGCCAGGCTGGCGAGGTCATCAAGACTCAAGAACAGCACAATGAGGCACGCCGGCAGGAAAGTGCCTTCCTTGTCGCGGCGCAGCCAGCTTGTCGCCAATGCGGCCATGGCCAGCCCAGCCAGCAGATGAATGACCGTGCCCGACCGCAACAGATGAAGGTTGAGAACCAAGGGCGAGCCGGTCACGAACGGGACGCCGATGCCGACCACATAAACCAGGACTGCGCCAAGATAGGCTGCCTGAAGCTGCGTGGCGCTCCGCCCGAACCACAGGAGGCCGGCCGCGCCGACAAGCGTGACGCCCAGGAGCGTCAGGAGGTCACCCAGCTGCGTCGAATCGATCAGCACATGGCCTGGAAAATACTGACGGAGGAACGTCGCATAGTCGAAGCCGAGCGGACTTCCGAACTCCGGATTCGAGACGAAACCATACAGGACGAAAGCCACAAGCGGCACGCAGAGAACGAGGCCGGCCAGGGTACGCAAAACAAATTCCCTGACGGTCACCTTCCGCTGCACCAGAAGACTGATGCCGATCAGCACCAACGGCAGCACGAGCCAGACCGCAAAGAACGCATTGATGAAGAACGTCACGCCGACCGCGACGGCTGCCGCGGCAAAGCGGCCTCTTGCGGCAAAATAGATCGCGAGAAGGGCCGTGCCATTCGCGATTTCGGAATGCGTAAAGTAGTTGATGAACAGCCCGCCGGTGCCGGCATAGCTGTAGCCGTTGAGAAGGGCGATGAAGCAGACGATCAGGCTGAAGACGATCTTGTCGCGGCGCTCGGTGATGCCCAGCAGCGAGGCGCAGCAGAGGAACCCGACAAAGGTGAGCAGGCGGGAGAGGAAAAACAGGATGAAGAACAGCAGCGGAATGTCGTGGAAGTATTTCTCGACGCCGCTCAGCACCAGCCAGACGCCGGAGGCGAAATAGCGCAGCGATTGGATGAATGCGTCGTCGTGATACTGAGGCTCGTTGTAGAGCCCCGCGACGATCGGCAAATGATACTGGTTGTTGATGATGCCGAAGACAAATCCGGTATGCAATACCGACACCGCCGACGCCAAGACGGCCACCGAGATGGTCTCGACCCAGGAATTGGGGATACTGGCTACGCGGTTGCGATCAGCCATATCAGAGGCGACGTTGATATCCGCCATGTGAGTTCCCGGAGAAAGCGAGGGCTGCGGATCTGCCTTGGTGAAGCGCCGTATCGACAACTTGTCCAAAACGCCTGGTTGGCCCGCGCTCGCGGAGCTACAAAACCGGACAACAGCAGAACTAGACCGCAAACGCTAACGCGGGATTAATCAACACTCTCCGGAATTGCGCGCGGCGCCGCGATGGCCGAGCCTGCCGGCGGCGCTGGCATTGCCAAAGGCGGCGCAGGGCGGCTTCGTCGGCCGTCGCTGCGCCGTTTGCGGCGCATTTCCTTTCACCTCGGCATCTACGGCGCGACTCCTGGCCTCTGCGAGCTTTCGCACATTCACCAGCAGCGGGCACTTCAAATCCTCAGCGGTTGCGCAAGGCCGCCTTAACTACCACGCACTAGACTTCCGCTCCTGCAACCAGGTTGGACTCCCCCGCATGGCGGCCAATTTCAGATCGATCCGCTACAGCCTCGTCATCCCCGTATTCAACGAGGAAGCCGTGCTGCCGGTCCTGCTGCGCCGCCTCGACCTGGTATTGTCCCGGCTCGACGGGCCGGCGGAAGCCATTTTCGTCGACGACGGCAGCAGCGATTCCAGCTCGATCGTGCTGCAGGCGCTCGCCTCGCGCGATCCACGCTTCCGCTATATCGGCTTGTCGCGAAATTTCGGCCATCAGATCGCCATCACCGCCGGCATGGACGCGGCGCGAGGTGACGCGATCATCGTGATGGATGCCGATCTGCAGGATCCGCCCGAAGTGATCGAGCAATTGATCGCAAAATGGCAGGAAGGCAACGAAATCGTTCACGCTCGCCGCCTGTCGCGCGAGGGCGAAAGCCAGTTCAAGCGTGCGACCGCGCATCTATTCTACCGGCTTCTCGGCAAGATGTCCTCAGTCGGCATCCCCGCCGATGTCGGCGACTTCCGCCTGATCGATCGCAAGGTACTCGAGGCACTCCGGCAGATGCCGGAGCGGGACCGCTTCGTGCGCGGCATGATCGCCTGGCTCGGCTTCCGACAGGCCGAGGTCGCTTTCCACCGCCTCGAGCGCGCCGCGGGCGAAACCAAGTACCCGCTGTTCAAGATGGTGCGGCTCGCCATGAACGCCGCCCTTGGCTTCTCCGATCTACCCTTGCGGCTTGCGATCTGGTGCGGACTGACGGTCTCGGGCCTCGCGCTGCTCTATGGTGGCTGGGTGATCCTGTTGTGGCTGAGCAAGGACAGTCATCTCGCGACCGGCTGGTCCTCGACGATCGTCGTCGTGTCCCTGCTGTGCGGAATCAACATGCTGATGACGGGCATCGTGGGGCTTTATGTCGGCCGCATCCATGCCGAGGTGAAACAGCGCCCGCTCTACGTGGTGCAGACGCGGGCGGGCTTCGATCGCAGCGAGGCCGCAACCGCGGCACCCGCGATCCACGCCGTCAACGAGTGACCCCGCGCATGACCGAGCTCTTCGACGGCTATCACGACAACTATCGCGACGTGGTCCAGTCATCGATCGATTTTTCGGGCTTACCGCATCATTTCTTCATGCGCGCCAAGGCCGATCTCCTGCGCGATCTGATCGCGCAGCGGCTGGATGCGAAGAGGCCTGAAATGCTGGACGTCGGCTGCGGCGTCGGTAGCCTTCACCCGCTGCTGCGCGGCATGGTCGGCCGCTTGAGCGGCATCGACGTATCTTCGGCGAGCCTGGCGCAGGCGCGCGTTGACAACGGTGGGGTCGACTACCGTGAGTATGACGGCCGCACTTTTCCTTTCGACGATGCCAGCTTCGATCTGGTCACGGCCATCTGCGTGATGCACCATGTCGTGCCGGGCGAATGGGCGCAGTTCGTCGCCGAGATGCGGCGCGTGACGCGTCCCGGGGGGCTCGTCTGTGTGATCGAGCACAATCCGTACAACCCGCTGACACGCCTTGCCGTCTCGCGCTGCGAGTTCGACCGGGACGCGGTCCTGCTCGGTGCGGGCACAACCCGGAAATTGATGGCCGCCGGCGGCTTGCGCGAGATCGACTCGCGCCATTTCCTGTTGCTGCCCTGGGACACCAAGCCGGCGCGGCGCCTCGAAGACGCTCTGGGCGGTGTGCCGCTCGGCGGCCAATACGCCGCTTTCGGAGCCGCTTGACCTATCTTGGCGGGATATCTCGCCGCTTGTGCACGACCGCCACGTCGTCGCTGTAGACGCGCTGCCACTGGGGCAACCGGTCGAGCATCGCGATTGCCGGCGTCTGCGGCGCTAGCAGCGTCGCGCCGATCTTGTATTCATCGAGCAGCTTGAGAAAATCGGCGAGGTCGACCAGCGCTACGGCGCGGTTGTAGCGGTCGATGAACGCTCCCCCGTACAGTTCGCCGCGACCATCGATGAAGGTGGGAATGCCGGCGAAGATCAGATAGCCGCCGAAGGAATAATCGTTGAGCACGGGCCCCGTCCTGGCGAGGTCGGCTTGAGCGATGGCGGCTTCAGGCGTGATGATCGGAGCCGGCCGCACGTCGCGCGCCAAGGCGATCCCGCTCATCAAGATCAACAGACCGAACGCGCCCAGATTCATGCCCCGGGATTCGACGGTCGCATCGGCTCGGACCGGTCCACCGAACTTGCGTCCCAGCGGGGCCGCCAGATAGAGCGGCGCCAGCATGGCCAACAGATCGGCATTGCGTATCTGCGCTAGCGCGAAATGGAGCAAGCCAATCACCACCAGGGCTCTCACGAGCGGCAGCGTCACACCGCGCGACAGCGCGAAGATACCGGCCAGCAGCAGCAACTCGAAGCCACCGATGTGGCTGAAATCCTGCGGCCGCCATTCCGAGATCCAGGCGAGTGCGGGACCAAGACCGAGTGTCGTGAGCGGCATCAGCAGCGGTTCCGGGCCGTGGGGCGTCAAGCAGGACGCCGCGACGGCGAGTGCCGTGAATGGGAGCCATCGCAGCAGCACGCGCGGCCATTGGCTGCGCTTCTCACGCAATAGCGCCTCGAGTCCCGCAGGGCCAATCAGTCCAATCGCCAGCACCACACTGCCGTGCAGATTGGCCCACAGCACCAGCAGTGGCAGGGCCCAGTATGGCAGAGGCCCGCCACGATCCATGCAGCGCACCAGGGCAGCCGCCCAAATCACCATCACCGGCAACACCAACACGTGTGGCCGCGCCAGCATATGCGGCGCCAGCAGGATGACGGCCGCGATCACCATGAGCAGCGTCAAGGTTGGTGAAAGCTCGCGCAACAGGAAGAACGTGAACAGGCCGAAGGCGAGCGCTATCGCCGCCGCGGCCACGACGATGACACCAGGCCAGCCGGACAGCGCGTAGGCTGCGGCATAAATGACCTCCGAGAGCCATTCAAAGGCGATCCAGTGCGCGCCGTGCATCGAAAAGGAAAATGGGTCGGTCGCCGGCAGGGCGCCGTGCGCCATGATCCAGCGCCCGACCTCGATGTGAGAATAGCTGTCGGGATCACCGAGCAGCCGCGGCGCAACGATCAGCAACAGAGCATAGACGCCAAGGCTCACCAGCCACGGGAGCGCTGCACGTACCGAAAGCGGTTGAACCGCGCTGTGGACGGCCTGGTCGGTCATTGCGGATCAAAGTAGAGCGCAAGCGTTAAGCTCATATTTAACGTTTCTCGCATTTGCCCATGCGGGCTGACCACGCCCGTTGGCGTGAGCCGGTCGCGTCGAATTCCGAGCGGGACGATGGCTCAACCGGCAGATCGCTCCGTCGACGGCGGCGCGTCCTTCCCTGCCGCAGATCCGTTTGCGCTCACTGAAAATACGCAGAGCCGCTTGGTCCGGTAGATCACACCCTTCGGCACTTCCGGGCTCTGGCAGATATCGATGACATAGCCGATGCCGTTACGCGACGCGTAGTCGGTGCGCTCCGCAAGCGAATTCAAGCCCTCGACATCCGTCAACCTGCTTCGCCACGTCGGGTAATACGAAGGCGTCAACACCACCGATCCGCCACGCTTGAAATCGACCCAGATGCGACGATGTGAGACGAATTCAAACACGCCCTGGTGATCGAGCGCCATATCGGCGACGCTCACTTCGGCTCGACCGTCAAGCTCCGGCCTTCTTGGAATGAGGAATGTTGCGGTCAATGGCGTGTTGTTGCGCGCCCACTTGCCGATTTCGGTCCACTCCGCGACCGCCTCACTGCAGATTCGTTGGAAGTCGAGGCCGGACCGGATCGCGAGCGGGCCTGCGACCAGGACAGCGATACCAAGCACCAGATAGCCCATGGTACGCTGATAGGATGGGACCGGTCTCGGCACAATTGTCAGAAGAGCAAATATCAAAACGGCCGTGACCAAACCCAGACCGGTCCAGCCGTCAAGGGTCAAGAACAGCACGATAAGACAGGCCGGAAGGAAAACCGCCTCCTTGTCGCGCCGCAGCCAGTTCGTCGCCAACGCCGCGATTGCGAGGGCAGCAAGCAGGTGAATGACCGTGCTCGATCGCAGCAGATGAAGGTTGAGCATCAGCGACGATCCGGTCACGAACGGCACGACGATGCCGATCAGATAGACCAGAATTGCACCCAAATAGGCTGCCCGCAATTCGGAAGCGGCGGCCTGCCTCGGCCAAAACAGCGCGAGCGCTCCGATCAGGGTGACGCCCAAGAGCCCCACGATGTCGCCGAGCGAAATCGAATCGATCAGCACGTGGCCCGCGTAATACTGGCGAAGGAAACTCGCAAGGTCGAGGCTGGACGGACGACCAAACTCCGGATTTGCGAGAAATCCATTGGCCACGACAAGCACGAGCGGCGAGCACAGGATGAGGCCGATCAGCACGCGCGAGGAGATTTGACCGATCGTCGCTTTCCGCTGCGACAGGTGACAGATCCCGATCAGCGTCAGCGGCAGCACGAGCCAGACCGCAAAGAAGGCATTGACGAAGAATGCTATGCCAGCAGCGACGACTGCTGCGGTGTAGCGGCCTCGAGCGGCAAGGTAGATCGCCAGAAGTGCGACGCCATTCGCTATCTCCGAATGGCTGAAGTAGTTGATGAACAAGCCCCCGGAGCCGGCATAACTGTAGCCGTCGAGAAACGCGATGAAACAGACAATCAGACTGAAGATGATCTTGTCGCGTCTTTCCGTCACCCCCAGCAGGGAGGCGCAGCACAGGAACCCGACAAAACTGAGCACCCGGGAGAGAAAAAACAGAACGAAGAACAGCAGCGGAACGTTGTCGAAATATTTTTCGACGCCGCTCAACACAAGCCAGACGCCGGACGCGAAATAGCGCAACGACTGGATAAACCCGTCGTCATGATATTGCGGCTCGTTGTAGAGACGGGCGACGATCGGCAAATAATTGATGTTGTTTGTTATTCCAAAAACGAATCCGGTGCGCAATACGGATATCGCCGCCGCGAAAACGGCAACCGAAAGTGTCTCGACCCAGAAGTTCGGGATGCTGGCCGCGCGATCGCGGCAGCCCAAGTCAGAGGTGACGTTGACGTCCGCCATTCGGGCACCGGAGGAAGTGACGGCTGCGGATCAGCCTCGGTTGAGCGCCGTTTCGACGATCCGTCCTCGGCGTCCGGACGTCCCGCGCCCGCAGGAGCGATGGGAACGAACAGCAACAAAACTAGACCGCAAACTCTAATGGCGAATTAATCGACCTTCCGGGATGGGCCCGCTGCCCTGATGGTAAATGTTCAGCTAACAAGCAAACCGGTCGATGCGGTCCGGGACGCGTCAGTTCCCCGTCTGCAACTCGCCGAAGCGCTCCCAGCTCCTGCCGTTGAAGCGCATCAACTGCATCTGGTCGACCGGGACGTGATCGGTCGGGCTGGTATTGACCTTGATGCCGGGCAGCAGCATCGGCAATTCGAGATCGCGGATCGCGTAGGCCTGCTTCAAAATGTTCTCGGTCGACAGATCGTCGCCGCAGGCTTTCAGCACCGCCTCCAGCGCCATCGCACTGTTGTAGGCGTTGACGTAATTGGTGTCGTGCTGGTCGGCCTCCGGCACGTATTTCGTCATGAACGCGCGCCAGCCCTTGACGCCGGGGTCGTCCTTCCAGGCGGGATCGTCGGGGTCCTTCACATAGGCGGTGGAGATGATCCCGGTGCCGGCCTCCAGGCCCGCAGGCTCCATCACGGTCGAGACCCATACCGCCACGTTGGACAAGAACGTCATCGGACGCCAGTTGATCTCGAAGGATTTGCGGATGGCTTGCGCCGCGAATTTCGGCGTCGCCGCGATCACGAACACGTCGGCGCCTGAGGCCTTCAACTTCACGATCTGGGAATCGATGGTCGGGTCCTGGATCTCGTAGGTCGCATTGGTGACGACGGACTCGTATTTCTCGCCGAGCACGTCCTTGAGGCCGGCGAGATAGTCGCGGCCGTAATCGTCGTTCTGCGAGATCACGGCGAACGTCGCGTTCGGATTCTTCGCCAGCGCATAACGCGCATAGAGCCGCGCCTCGTAGCGGAACGGCGCCTGCACGCCCATCGTCGCCTGCGGATATTGCGCGATGTCTGCGAATTTCGAGGCGCCGGAGCCGATGAAAAGCTGCGGCACGTTCTTGGATTGAAGATATTTTGCGATCGCGGTGTTGTGGGCGGTGCCGATCGAGGAGAAGATCAGCGCGACCTCGTCGCTCTCGACCAGCCTGCGGGTCTGCTCGACCGATTTCGGCGGCGCATAGCTGTCGTCGAGCGAGATCAGGTTGACCTTGCGGCCGTTGATGCCGCCCTTCTCGTTCAGCATCCTGAAATAGCCGACTTCACCCTTGCCAAGCGCGCCGAAGGCGGACACTGGCCCGCTATAGGGCATGGTCTGGCCGATCCTGATTTCGGTCGCGGTGACGCCGCGCATCTCGGCGGCAGGGGAAGCAACAGGCTGGAACAGGATTGAAACGGCGCCAAGCGCGCCCAATGCCGTCGCAAGACGCATCGGCCTCCCCTCCCCTTTTGCCGGTGCGGTCGCGCCGCACCTTTATTTGAGGACAGCATGCCATGACATCGCTGCGGACTCCAATCATTATAAGCGACGTCGATCCAGGGTGGGCAAAGCGCAAGAGCGCCTTTGTCTACCTGCGAAACTGCCGACAAGTCATTGCGAGCGCAGCGAAGCAATCCAGACTGTCACTGCGGAAAGACTCTGGATTGCTTCGCTGCGCTTGCAATGACGGAATGTGCGGCTATGGCTCGCATCCCTCACCGGAGTCCGCGCTATTTCGCGAGCTTGGCGCGATCCTTCACGGGGATCACGAGCTTGAGGCCGGACCAGATGTCGTCGACGGCGCAGACCTTGATGTCGACGAGGCCGTTTGCGAGCGCGGTCTTGCGCACCAGCGTTTCCGTCACGTCAGTCGCGACACCCGACGCCTTCTTCGGCCATGACGCCCAGATCGTTCCGTCGGGCGCGATCACCTTGCGGTAGCTGCGCAGCCTGGCGGCGAAGCCTTTGGCTTCGGTCGCGAAGACATGCACCATGTCGAGCGGCGCCTTGGCCGTCTTTGCGATCCTGACGTCGTCAGGCAATTCACCAACGAGATCGCGATAGGGCGTCGAAAGACCGTCCACGAAAATACAAAAGCCCGGCTTGATGCCGAGCTTTTGCACTAACGGTTTGCCGGAATAGCCGGCCATGGCCCGCGCAGGACTTAGGCCTGCGGCTGCGGCTCCAGACCGGGATCCGGATCGGGCCGCGGGCGCGACTTGCCGGCCGGGGGCACGGCGGAGGCGCGCGGCGTGGTCGGCTCGAGCACGGACTCGCGGTTCGGCTTCTTGCCCTTGAGCAGGTCGACGATCTCGTCACCGGACAGCGTCTCGAACTCGAGCAGGCCCTTGGCGAGGGCTTCGAGGTCGGCACGCTTCTCGGTGAGAATGCGGGTCGCTTCGTTGTAGCCCTCCTCGACGAAACGCCGGATCTCGGTGTCGATCTTCTGGACCGTGGCTTCCGAAGCGTTCTGGGTGCGCGACACCGACATGCCCAGGAACACCTCGTCCTGGTTTTCGCCATAAGACACGGTGCCGAGCGCCTCGGACAGGCCCCAGCGCGTCACCATCATGCGAGCAAGGCGCGTGGCCTGCTCGATGTCGGAGGACGCACCCGAAGTCACCTTCTCGCGGCCGAAGATCAGCTCTTCGGCGACGCGGCCGCCCATCATGATGGCGAGGCGCGAGGTCATCTGCTCCAGCGACATCGACAGCTTGTCGCGCTCCGGCAGCTGCATCACCATGCCGAGCGCACGGCCGCGCGGAATGATGGTCGCCTTGTGGATCGGATCGGTCGCGACGACGTTGAGGCCGACGATGGCGTGACCGCCCTCGTGATAGGCCGTCAGCAGCTTCTCTTCCTCGGTCATGACGAGCGACTTGCGCTCGGCGCCCATCATCACCTTGTCCTTGGCCTCTTCGAACTCGGCCTGCGTCACCATCCGCTTGTTGCGGCGGGCGGCGGTCAGGGCGGCTTCGTTGACGAGGTTCATCAGGTCGGCGCCGGAAAAGCCCGGGGTGCCGCGCGCGATGGTCTTGAGGTTGATATCGGGGGCCAGCGGCACCTTGCGGACATGGACCTTGAGGATCTGCTCGCGGCCGACGACATCGGGATTCGGCACCACGACCTGGCGGTCGAAGCGGCCGGGACGCAGCAGCGCGGGATCGAGCACGTCAGGGCGGTTGGTCGCGGCGATCAGGATGACGCCCTCGTTCGCCTCGAAGCCATCCATCTCGACCAGCAGCTGGTTCAGCGTCTGCTCGCGCTCGTCATTGCCGCCGCCAAGGCCGGCGCCACGGTGACGACCGACGGCATCGATTTCGTCGATGAAGATGATGCAGGGGGCGTTCTTCTTGGCCTGCTCGAACATGTCACGGACGCGGCTCGCGCCGACGCCGACGAACATTTCGACGAAGTCCGAACCCGAAATGGTGAAGAACGGCACGTTGGCTTCACCCGCAACCGCACGCGCGATCAGGGTCTTACCGGTGCCGGGAGGGCCGACCAGCAGCACGCCGCGCGGAATGCGACCGCCGAGGCGCTGGAATTTGCCGGGGTCGCGGAGGAATTCGACGATCTCCTGGAGGTCCTGCTTGGCTTCGTCCACGCCGGCGACGTCCTCGAAGGTGACGCGGCCATGCGCTTCGGTCAGCATCTTCGCGCGCGACTTGCCAAAGCCCATCGCCTTGCCGGCGCCGCCCTGCATCTGCCGCGACAGGAATATCCAGACGCCGATCAGCGCGATGAAGGGCAGCCAGGAGACCAAGAGCGAGACGAACCACGGCACGTTGTCGCCGGGCGGCTTCGCGGTGATCTGGACCTTGCTGTCATAGAGGCGCTTGACCAGCGTCGGATCGTTCGGCGCATAGGTCTGGAAGCTGGAGCCGTTGGTGAAGGTGCCATGGATATCAGGCCCCTGGATCACGACGTCGCGCACATTGCCGCGGTCAACTTCGCTCAGGAGCTGGGAGAAGGCGATGTCCTGCGAGGAGGCGCGCTGCCCCGGATTCTGGAAGAGCGTGAACAACGCCAACAGCAGCAAGACAATGATGACCCAGAGGGCGAAATTGCGCAGATTGGCGTTCATCGATCTTCCTTCGTGGTCGCGCGGATCGCGACCCTGATCCTTGGGCAGTGACTTGAGCTATGCGAGGAAATCCCCAAGGAATCCTCTTGGTTAGACGCATACAATCTAGGTGCGGCCCTGGTCGCTGCCAAGGGAACGAGATGGGACTATTTATCCCATCTTAGAGCGATTCCCGCTGAAATAATGGCGACCTGACCGGGGTTTTTCCTGCCTGGTTAAGGTGTCCTGACGGCGCCGCCTGGAAACGGCCGGTGTCATGATCCGCCCTCATCCGCCCTTCAAATCCCTTTGGACCGCCGGGCCGGCGCGGGCGCGACGTGGATACGCCCGCCAGCAAGGCTGATCAAGGCTCCCGCAAGGGTCTGCTTCAGGATCGCACGGCCATTTGCGGCTGTGCGGGGGCCCGCGGCCATACCGGTGGCGACGGCCTGATCGAGCGCGGCCAGGAGGGTCTCGACCTTGCCGAGTTCCGCCGGCCCCTCATGGCCGAGCGCATTGACGGCCCGCAGCAGCAGCCGCAGCCGGACCTCCTCCGGCAGGAGGGCAAAGGCTTCGGCGTCGAAGACAATTTGGGCCTCGAAGCTGCGAAGGCCCGCCTGCGGCGCATCGCCGCGCGGGCGAAGCTGAAGGAAACGCTCGGCACCATCGACCAACACCTCGACCGCCGCATTGGCGCGTGAGAGACGCGCCGCGAGCCGCGCAAGGCTCCTGCTGTCACCACCCTCGGCCGCGAGCTGCGGCAGCAGCGCACGCAGCCGCGGCCGGGTGAAGGCAGTGTCACGGTTGGTGGGATCGTCGGCAAAGCCGATCTTCGCCCGCTTCAAGGTCGCGATCAGCTGAGATTTCGGAACGTCGAGCAGCGGACGCGCCAGCACAATGCCGTCGCGCTCCGTGAGGCGCGCCATCGCCGACAGCCCGGCCAGCCCGCTGCCGCGGAGCATCCGCATCAACAGCGTCTCGGCCTGGTCGTCGCGGGTGTGGGCGGTCAGCACATGGCTCGCGCCGGCCTTGCGTGCGGCCTGCGCAAGCAGGTGGTAGCGGGCTTCGCGCGCGGCCGCGGGCAGTCCGGTCTTCGGCTTGGCGCCGCGCCAGCGCAGGGTCCGGTGCGGCAGACCGAGCTCGGTCGCGAGCCGTTTGACCTCGCGCGCCTCGCGCGCCGCTTCCACCCGCAGGCCATGATCGACGGTGACGACGGTGAGAAGCGGGCCACGCCCAAGGCTGCGCCGCCAGCGCGCCGCGAGCCACATCAGCGCGACCGAGTCAGGCCCGCCGGAGACGGCGAGCACCAGTCCGGGTGCGCCTCTGAGCTCGGCGAAGAGCTGCTTCGCTTCGCGCGCCGAGATCGGTGAATTGTCGTCGTCTGACATGACGCTGCAATCGTCCGCGGATGGATCGACTGTTTAGCGCAACGCCATCCGCTTTGTCAGCGGATCAGCACTTCACCCGCTTCTGTTCACGGTCGACCGCCGCTTTGACGCCGGCGGAGGCGCGCGGATATTTGCGGCCGACCTCGCCGAAGGCGGCGCAGGCGGCTTCCTTCTCCTTCAGTGCGGCCAGCGACTGGCCGAGCCGAAGCAGCGCGTCCGGCGCCTTGGCCGATTTGTCGTATTTGGTGGTGACGGCAAGGAAGGCTTCCGCGGAGTCGCGATATTGCTGGCGCTGGAAATAGCTTTCGCCGAGCCAGTATTGCGCGTCGCCGAGCAGCGGGTCACTCGGGTATTTCTGCGCGAAATTCTTCATGGTCTGCTCGGCGAGCGCATAGTCCTTGCGCTGCATGTAGCCGATGCCGAGGTCGAACTCGTCGCGCGGCGTTGCCGAGGGCGGCAGTGTCGCAAGGGCCGTGCCGCCTGCCGGCGCTGGGTAACCGGACTGGGCCGGCGGATAGCCCGGCTGTGCCGCCTGCGGCGCGGCCGCTTGCGGATAGCGGCCAGCGGTGTTGCCGAGATCGAGCGGCTCACCGGCATTGCGCCCGCCGGGCGCGCCGACCGGGGCTCCTGCCGGGATCGGCTGCTGCCCGCCGCCAAGTGCCCGCGGCGCGCCGGGCGCGCTCGGATTCTGGCCCGGGTCGAAGGCGTCGCCGCGGCGGCGCGTCCCCGGTGCGCCGGGCGGCGGCGCCTCCTGAATGATCGGCGCGGGCGCAGCAATCTGGGGCTGCTCGTAGCCCGGCTGCTGGGCGGGCTGCTGCTGACGATAGGCCGGCGCGACCTGCGCGGGCGGCATGGCCGCGACGTTGGGCTGGAGCGGCGCCTGCCCGGGCGCCACCGGCGCGCCGCCTTCGAGCGCTCGCAGGCGCTCCTCGAGCTGACGGTTGCGGTATTGCAGCTCTTCGTTCTGGCCGGTGAGCTGGCGCAGCTGGTTCTCCAGCCGCTCGATCCGGATCTCCGGATCATCATCCGACTGCGCGAAAACGGGCGAGCACAAGGAGAGCAGCGCGGCGGTCGCCACGGTGCCGGTAAAGACCTTCAATCTGGATGACATCTTGCCCTGACGACGAAAGCGAAATGGCCTGCGACGGAACCTTCGACGCGCCACACATTGAAGCGGAGTACGCCAAAAATGTGACTGCTACAAAGGGGTTTCTGTCACAGAATGCTGAAACGAAACCGGCGCCCGAGAGGGCGCCGGCATCATCGGTTTCTGAAGATGAACGGCGCCTGACTGGACGTCAGGAGCTCGCGTTCAGCACGGTAACGGCGCGACGGTTCTGCGACCAGCAGGAGATGTCGTTACAGACGGCCACCGGCCGCTCCTTGCCGTAGGAGATCGTGCGCATGCGGTTCGGATCGATGCCGCGCGAGGCGAGGAACGAACGCACCGACTGGGCACGGCGGGCGCCGAGCGCGATGTTGTATTCGCGGGTGCCGCGCTCGTCGGCATGACCTTCGATGGTGAAGGAGTAGCGCGGATAGCTCTGGAGCCACTGCGCCTGCTTCTCCAGGGTCACGATCGCCTGCGGGGTCAGATCGGTCTGGTCGCTTTCGAAGAACACGCGGTCGCCCACGTTGACGACGAAGTCCTGCTGACTGCCCGGCGTCGCGGCGTTGGCCATCGCATCCGCAGCAGAGTTCTTGTTGGCGCAGGCGCCCATCGACAGCGCGACGGCAAGCACCGCGGCCAGCTTCAATCCCTGGAGGATACGCATAGGATGTTTCATTCCGGAGCCTCCACGCTCACGTTAGTCCACTGCTGTCCGGTCTACAGGGGGTTGGTTAAGCGAACGTTCCGTCAACCTTGACGGAACCTTGCCTCAGCCGGTCAAATGCCCCCAACCAGCGAAAAGCACCCGTCATGGTTAATGGGTTGTAAATGTGGCGCGAGGGTGAAGGCAAGCCGCGTTAACCGGCAAAATCGCTGGCTTTGCTTGAATTTTGGGCCCAGAGGACGGAAAGCGCGGCGCGCCCCGGGGAGAGGCAGGCCCGCCAGACCTCAGGCGTGGGCGGCGTCCGCCACCAGCACCGGCCGCTGCGGGACCTGGCGCTGGCCGCCGCGCCCGAACAGCATCCGCCGCTCGAAGGCGGTGGAGCGCATGATCGGATAGCGCTCGAACACCTTCTTGCGGAAGGTCGGAAAATCAGCCGCCATCAGGCCGAACGCCTTGGTGAGACCGGGCACGAGCCGGGGCTCGGCGATGGTCTCATGCAAGAACACTCGGCGATAGAAGGCCTGATGCTCGGGACGCACGATCGCAAGGCCGAGATCGGCATTGAAATGCTCGCAGGCCATGTAGGCCAGCCGCGTCGTGAGGTACGGCAATTCCGGAACGCGCTTGACCTGATCGGGATCTGCGACGAAGCGGGTCGGATCGATCATGACCTCGCCGCGATCAAGCCGCGGCAGCAGGATTTCCGGGAAGACATCGGACGACGTGGACTCGCGCCATTCCGAGGTGAGCACGCTGATGCGCACCGAGCTGCAAAGCTGGCCACGGAGATAGACGCCGAAGGTCCACGCGTTCGGCAGTTCGTCGTAGCGATCGGTGACCCGTGCTTCCGCCGATTCCTTGACGGCACCTTCGCGCAAGTAGGCGCGGTAACGGAGGTTGTAGATCTCCTCCTTCTCCGCGGCCGTTTCCGCAAGATGATAATCGACGTCGGTCAGGAGTTCCGCACCCCGTCCAACAGCCGAAATGATCGCTCTGGCTGAGGACTGCATTCCAACTCCTTACCCACCACCGCTCAACGCAATCGCGCAGAACAACCTCCACGCGCGAGATCAATTATTAACAGCTTCTTAATAGCGACGCAAAGCAATCGAACGGTTAGGGTTAACCCCCCGTAGGACTACGGTGCTCAGCAACAGACTGAAACGACAGGGAATTACCGATAGCGGGCTTAAGCGAAGGAACGCGAGCCGACGACCTGGAGCAGGCTCTCACCGCGCCGTCCATGCGAGGCGTTGAGCAGCTGGCGCATCCGCACGGCGGGCACCGGACGGCTGAACAAATAGCCCTGCGCCTCCGAGACGGTGCCGTCGGCGCTGATCAGCTCGAGCTGCTCGTTGGTCTCGATACCCTCGACCACGACGGCCATGCCGAGATCGGCGGACAGGCGGGCGACGCCGCGGAGCAGCGTCAGCGGCCGGTCGGTGTCGATGCCTTCCAGGAAGGAGCGGTCGATCTTCACCTTCTGCATCGGGAAATTGTGCAGATAGCTGAGGCTCGAATAGCCGGTGCCGAAATCGTCCAGCGAGATGCGCACGCCGAGCGCATGGAGCTGCGAGAGGATGTCGTGGGTCAGCTGGGTGTTGCGCAGCAGCGAGGATTCGGTGATCTCGATCTCGAGGCGATGCGCCGGCAGGCCGGACACTTCGAGTGCGTAGCGGATCTCGCTGAGCACGTCGCGCTGGTGGAATTGCTGCGGCGAGAAGTTGACGGCGACGCTGACGCCCTCCGGCCACTTCATGCATTCCATGCAGGCGCGGCGCAGGATCCAGCGGCCGAGATCGACGATCAAGCCCATGTCCTCGGCGACCGGGATGATGTCGACCGGCGAGACCGTGCCGCGCACCGGATGATTCCAGCGCAGCAGCGCCTCGCAAGTGGTGATCTTGCCGGACTTGAGATTGACCAGCGGCTGGTAGAACAGCTCGAACTCCTCGTTGGCGAGCGCCTTGCGCAGGTCGAGCTCGAGGATGCGGCGGGCCTCGACGGTCGCCGCCATCTCGTCGCGGAAGAAGCAGAAGGTGCCGCGGCCGTCGGCCTTGGCGCGGTACAGCGCCATGTCGGCGTTCTTGAGCAGCGTATCGGCGCTGACGTCACCGTCTCGCGAGGTCAGCGCGATGCCGACACTGGCGCCGATCTCAACCAGATGATTGTCGATGCGGTAGCGCTCGCTCAAGCGTTCGACGATGCGGCGGGCGAGGCTCGCGGCATCCTCCGGCGCATTGATGTTCTGCTGAAACACGACGAATTCATCACCGCCGAAACGGGCGACGAAGTCCTCCGGCCGCAGCATCTCGCGCAGGCGATTGGCGACCGCGCACAACAGCTGGTCGCCGCAGGGATGGCCGAGCGTGTCGTTGACCTGCTTGAACTGGTCGAGGTCGACGAACAGCAGGGCGGAAAGCCGTTCGGCGTGGAGCGCGTTTGCCAGGAGCCGGCCGATCTCGTCGCGGAAAGAGACCCGGTTGGGCAGCGCGGTGAGTTCGTCATAGCGGGCGAGATGGCTGATCCGGGCTTCGGCGTTGGTGCGTTCGGTGATGTCTTCCAACAGCAGCACGGTGCCGCCGCCGGTCATCGGCTGGAACGTCCAGGCCAGCGTACGGCCCCGCGAAGAATCCGGATCGGCGGTGACGATTTCGCAGATCCGCGCATGCGCGATCTCGGTCAGAATCTGGTTGCCGCTCTCCGCCGAGATGGAGCCTGCGGCGACGCAGGCCGCGACGATGTCGACCGCGGTGGCACCGCGCTTGACCAAATCCTCGGGCAAGCTCATCAGCTCGCCGAAGCGATGGTTCATCACCGCAAGGCGTCCGTCGGCGCGGAACATGCACAGGCCGTGCGGCATGTTGTTGAGCGCGGTGTCGAACTGGCTCGCCAGCGCGGATTCGCGGAAGCTCGAGGTCAGCGCCTTGACGAAGATGGCATGCAGGCTGAGGTTGATGTTCTTCAGGCCGATGAAGAAGAACACGAGCAGGATGGCAAGCCCGATATGGTAGAAGCCGCCGTGCAGCAGCAGCGCGAGCGACATCGGACCGCAAGCGAGCGCGACGTGCCACTGGATCACCCGGGGCTGGCCGTAATTGCGGGCGGCGCCGCCCGCGGTGTAACCGATGCCGATGGCGACACAGAGCATGTCGGCGACCGGATCCTCGTTGTTGTAGATGACGACGAAGGCCCAGATGCCGAGCACCGCCGCATAGCTGAGGGCGCCGATCCAGTAGCGCGGCTCCAGATATTTGGCTTCTTCGAATGACAGTGGGTGCGTACGGTTTTCGTATCCGCGCATCTGGAACGCTCGCGCGGTGCCAATGGCGATCAGCAGAAATGCGAGCGGCCACAGCCAGACATCGCCGGTCTTCAGCGCAGTCATGACCGCGGCTACGGCCGCGGAGGCCGAGCCCAGAAAGATCGCCCAGAAATTCTGAACCATAGAGTTGATGAGAGCGGCGTAGAGTATTGGCTCCAGCTCGTCTCGATCGCTCTGCTTCTGGTCAGCCAGCTGCATTGCCTGTTACGCGTCCTGTTTGGCGCGTACTTTTACCCAGCCGAGATGAAGTCTTTCTGAGGGAACATCGTTAAAGTCGAGTTGTTTTTCGGCAATAGCGAACCTGTTTCCGCTGAAATATCAAGCAACTAGGCAAGCGTTGCCGGGCACAAGGTGAAGGAAAGCTTGCTTTCCTCATCGAACCCGAAAAAATCGGCGCGTTTTTTCGAAAAGATCGCGCGTCCAAACGCGCGCTACGAGAACCACGTTCCGATGGACTCGAAACGCGGTTCTCGATTCTTGTTTGACGCGTTTTCTTTACGCGAACCGGTACCCACTTCGCTCGAAAACGCTCTATTGACCTGCCGTGGAAGACAATAGCGGCGACCACGCCGGGTCGGAGGCGAAGCCCGGCGTCGGCACCTTCAGCTCGTTGCGGCCGGAGATGTCGACGGAGAACAGCGACGGTCCGCCGCTGCCGCCGGGATCGCGGAAGAACATCAGCACGCGGCCGTTCGGCGAGAAGGTCGGACCTTCATTGTGATAGCCCGATGTGAGCAGCCGCTCGCCGGAGCCGTCCGGCTTCATGACGCCGATCGAGAACTGTCCGCCGCCCTGCCTGGTGAAGGCGATGTAGTCGCCGCGCGGCGACCACACCGGCGTCGAATAGGTGGCGTTGGTATCGTCCTTGGAGAAGGAGATGCGCTGCGCAGCTCCGCCGCCCGCGGCCATCACATAGATCTGCGACCTGCCGCCGCGATCGGATTCGAAGCAGATGCGGGTGCCGTCCGGCGAGTAGGACGGAGACGTGTCGATCGCCGGCGTGTCGGTGAGGCGCGTGGTCGAGCGCGAGCGCAGATCCATCACGAACAGGTTGGAATTGCCGCCCTGCTGCAGGCTCATGATGACGCGCTGGCCGTCCGGCGAGAAGCGCGGTGCGAAGGTCATGCCGGGGAAATTGCCGACGATCTCGCGCTGGCCGGTCTCGATATTGAAGAGATAGACCTTCGGATCGCCCTGCCCGAACTCCATGTAGGTGATCTCTTGCGAGTTCGGCGAGAAGCGCGGCGTCAGCACGAGGTCGGCGCCGCGGGTCAGATAGCGCACATTGGCGCCGTCCTGGTCCATCATCGCGAGCCGCTTGACGCGGCGCTCCTTCGGCCCGGTCTCGTCGACGAACACCACGCGGCTGTCAAAATAGCCCTTCTCGCCGGTCAACTTCTCATAGATCTGATCGGAGATGATGTGGGCGATGCGGCGCCAATATTCCGGCGAGGTGAAATATTGCTGTCCTGCGAGCTGCTGGCCGGTGACCACGTCCCACAGGCGGAATTCGGCCTTGAGGCGGCCGTCCGGCTGCCGCGTCATGCGGCCGGTGACGAGGGCCTGGGCGTTGAGGGTCTTCCAGTTCTCGAATTGCGGCGCGACGTCGATGTTGCTGATGCGCTCGATGAAGGCGGCCTGGTCGACCGGGGCAAACAGGCCCGAGCGTTTCAGATTGTTGGTGATGACCTGCGTGACGCCGTTGCCGACGTCGCCGTCGGCGGGCGAGCCCGGCACGAAGCTGGTGATCGCGATCGGGATCGGCCGAAACTCGGTGGGATCGATGCGAAGCCGCCCCTGCGGGGCTTGAGCAAAGGCTTGCCCGCCTCCGAGCATCGCGAGCGTCGACCCGGTCAGGGTCATGAAGCGGCGGCGGTTCATCGATCGAACGTCATTCATCGCAAAATTCTTTTGTTCGGATGTCACAACATGTCTTTCAGGCCGAAAGTCATCGGGATGAGCTTCCAGCTCTCGTATTGCTGCTTCGGCATGAACGAATAGACCTGGCACTGCACGATGGCGCGCTTGGCGCTCTCGGCCACCGCCTGGGCGATCGAGCGCGACGGCCCCCGCACCGCGACGACGACGGGCTCGGACGCGAGCGATCCGTCGATCTTCATGGGAATGTCGATGTCGGCTTCGTACTGGTCGGCGTCCTGCCCGTTATAGGTCGGCGTGAAGCAGCGCTTGACCGCGCCCTGGAATGCACCTCGCCAGGTCGCGACGTTGTTGGCGGCCGTCCCGGTCGCCGATCCCAGCGCGGCGGACGCATTCAGCGCCGAGCCGGTGAGCTCGTGCCGGGTCGCAGCGCGCTTGTCGAGGTCGCGCTGGATCTGCGCGGGATCGAAGCTGCGCTCCTTGGGCTTGGGCTGCTGCTGCGGCTGCACGGCCGCGACCTTCTGCTCCACCGGCTTGGGCGGCGGCTTCTTGGTCTCCAGCTTCTTCTGGAGCTCGGCGATCGGATCTTCCTTGGCCGGATCAGGCTTCTTTTCCGGCGGCTTGGGCTCTTCCTTCGGCTTCGCCTCCGCCACGGGCTTCGGCGGCTCCGGCTTCTTCTCGACCGGCTTCTCCACCGGCTTCGGCGGCGGGTCGGGCTGCGAGTTGGTCTTGATCAGCTCTTTCTTCTCGGTGACCTTGCCGACGGCGTCTTCCTCGGGCTTGGCTTCCGCAATCTTCTCGACCTTGGGCTTCGGCTTGTCCTTCTCGCCGGTCTTCTGCCCCGCCATCATCTTGGCGAGCTGGTCGGAGGAGATGATGTCGATCGGCAGCGACTCTTCCGCCGGGACGAAAGCCCGGCTGCTAAAGGTGACCAGTCCCCATCCAAGCACGAGGACGTGGAGGGCAATCGACGCAACAAGTGTCTTGTCGACGTTCACCTTCACCGGATTACCCCTGATCCGCCTCAGTCACGAGCGCCAGCTTCTTGAAGCCCGCGCCGGACAGCAGGCCCATGACCCTGGCTACCGTTCCGTAATCCGCCTTCTTGTCGGCGCGCAGATAGATGCGCTCCTCGAGCCCGCCGCGCGCATCCGTGATCGCCTTCAGCTTCGGCACCAGATCGTTCAGCTCGACCTCGGCATCGTTGATGAAGACCTTGCCCTTGATGTCGATCGACATCTGCAGCGGCTTCTGGTCGTTGTTCTCGAGGCTCTTGGCCTGGGTCTTCGGCAGGTCGAGCGGCACACCGACGGTCAACATCGGCGCCGACACCATGAAGATGATGAGCAGCACCAGCATCACGTCGACCATCGGCGTGACGTTGATCTCGGCCACGACGGGCTTGCGCCGGCCGCGGCGCCCGCCGCCTCCGGACGAACTGGCTACGTTCATCGCCATGATCGAGTGCCCAAATTGCCCTTCACACTATACATGCCGTCCGTCAGCCCCGCTCGTCGATCTGACGGGACAGGATGGCTGAAAATTCATCAGCGAAGCCTTCGAGCCGCTGGGCCTGCCGGTTCACCTCGGACGTGAACTTATTGTAGAAAATAGTGGCAGGAATGGCGGCGATAAGGCCGACCGCGGTCGCAAACAGCGCTTCGGCGATACCCGGGGCCACCACCGCCAAAGAGGTATTTTTCGACGCCGCGATCGACTGGAAGCTCGACATGATGCCCCAGACCGTACCGAACAGGCCGACGAAGGGACCGGCGGAGCCGACGGTGGCGAGCACCAGCAGCCGGCGTTCCAGCCGCTCGACCTCGCGCGCGATCGAGACGTTCATCACCTTGTCGATGCGCATCTGAAGGCCCGCGACCGAGCGGGCCTGGTTCTCGAACGAGCGCTTCCACTCGCGCATCGCCGCGACGAAGCAGGCCGCCATCGAATGCGTCGGCTTGGCCGAGAGCGTGCGATAGAGCTCCTCGATCGACTCGCCGGACCAGAACGCCTGTTCGAAACGGTCCATCGAGCGGCGGGTGCGGGAAAACAGGAAAATCTTGTCGATGGCGATCGCCCAGACCCAGACCGAGCAGGCCAGAAGTCCCAGCATCACCGCTTTCACGATCCAGTGAGCCTGCCAGAACAGCGCAATCAGCGACACGTCCGCGGAAGCGGCAACCGGAAGGGCTGACTGAGCCACGTCGGCCGGATTCATAAGCAGTATCCTCTCAAGGCGATCGTTATCCGATGTTCCGCGGCAGCAAATGGCTGCCGGTTCCCCAACAGCCGCGCTAGAACCGGCGCGGCCGGCAAGCCCGCTCAAAGCCTTGTCTTTCTGGGGTGCAGGGGCTCGTCCAAAGCCGGCCGTCTGCATTCCCTGCCAAGATGTCAAAACTATGGGCCTTCACCACGGCTTTGGGCGCGATTGTCCGCAATTACCAGAGCCCAGCGATGGTTAATGCGAGGTTACCGCAGGCGAATTTGGCTGCGGGAAAGGGTGGCAGAGCAGAGGGATGGGTGGGGCCCGCAGGCACTGGTCCCGGAAATGGCCCGTGCAGGTTCCCCGAGGTCGGCCTGGCGAAGGCCAGGACGACGTCGGGGAGGTAGCGAAACGATGCGCGGCTCAGGCCGCCGAGGCGGGCTCGGGGCAATTGGTCAGGCGCGCGGGATTGCCGACCGCGGTGCAGCCAGCGGGCACGTCAGCGGTCACAACAGCGCCGGCGCCGATCTTTGCGAAATCGCCGATCCTGATGTCGCCGAGAATGGTCGCGCCGCCGCCGATGTAGACGCCGCGGCCGATGCGCGGCGAGCGCGCCGGCAGTTCACCGCGACGGCCGATACTGACGTTCTGGAGGATGGTGACCTCGTCGTCGATCACGACATTCGCCCCGATCACGATGCCGGTGGCGTGGTCGAGATAGACGGACGATCCGATGTGGGCAGCCGGATGAATGCTGACCTGCAGCAGGTTGGACGCCTCGTTCTGGAACAGCAGCGCCGCATCGCGATGGCCGCGGCGCCAGAGCCGGTTCGAGACGCGCCAGGCTTGCAGCGCGACATAGCCCTTGTAATGCAGCAGCGGCGGCAGCAGGTCGGCGATGGCGGGATCGCGCAGTGCGATGGCCTGCAAGTCCCGGCTGGCGGTTTCGATCAGGTCCGGCTCGCCTCGAAAGGCGTCGCGGGAATAAGACGTGAAGCGCGCGCACTCGGTGGCGCCGCTGCCGAGCCGCTGACCGATCAGATCGGCCAAAGCGGCGGCGAAATCATCATGAGCCAGAATGGCGCTCGCAAGGGCCTTGCCGAACACGGGGTCGGCATCAGCCGCGCGCTGCGCCTCGCTGCGGACCTGCTGCCAGAGGCTGTCGCTCGCCGTGATCGCAGCTTTCGCCATTGTCGCCTCCGGTCCGCCCTTCGTTTGTGCAGGCGCATATAGGCGGTCCGGATCAAGGCGCCAGTGATGCCGGGGGGACGTAACGCCGCTCGGGGGCGCGGCCCGACCGCGCCCGCTTGCGCAGGCACAGCGCATACAGCCAGCCACCGCCTGCGACGAGGACCGGCAGGACGTAAAGCGCGAAATCGCGGAGCAGGATCATGGGGCAAGGTCCGCTGTCGCAAACTTGACGGCGCGCCGCAGCGCGAACGCGGCAAGCTCGTAGAGGGCGCAGCTGAGAAAGATCTTCCAGGCATCCGTGGTCACGAGGTCCTGATAGGACTTGATCTCCGTCGGCCAGTGGTTGAGGAACGCGACCGCGAGCGGCACTGAAACGCCGAATCGATCGAACAGCGCAGACGCACGCTCGAGAAGCGCGAGCCGCTGTCTGATCTCCTTACGTTCGGCGTTGGTCATGGTCGTACCCGTTTGGCGCCGCAGAAGGCGCCGTCAGGGCTTGGTCGGGCCCGGCGCTGATCGGGTTCTAGCGATCCTGCACATGTGCGTGATCAACGCCGCAGAACGAACGCCCGCCGGCGCAGAGGCGAAAATGGCAGTCGGGATCGGACGCGCAGCTGCCATAGACGAAGCTGATATAGCCCAGCACCGCGACGGCGGTGAGGCCGAGCAGCAGGCGGGTGTAGAGGTCCATGATGCGTGTCGTCCGAATGTGAGCTGCGCGGCGGAGTGAGTGGCGCGCGCAAGTCTTGGTGTCGCTTGGCCAAGTCTAGGTTCTAGGGCCCGACGCGCGCGCGTTTCCGCACCGTCATGGCCGGGCTTGTCCCGGCCATGACGACCGTCTTCTGTGTGAAACGGATTAGAAAAGCCCCCACAAAACCAAACCGCCCGCCTGCGGGTTGCGCAGACGGGCGGCTCGGGGCCATCAGGACTTTGGGGGCATGCGCCTGAAGGCTTTGAGAGGTGTCCGGATCAGCCGTTCAGGATCAGCTCTGCGGCTGGTCAGTCGGCGGCGGGGTCGGACGCGTCTTGTGCTGCGCCATGAACTGGTCGAACTCTTCCTTGTCCTTGGCGTGGCGCAGACGGTCGAGGAAGTTCTTGAACTCGACCTGCTCCTCCTCGAGCCGCTGCAGCGTCTCGGTGCGGTATTCGTCGAAGGCACGATTGCCGCTCGAGGGCGGCCCGAAGCCGAAGCCGAAACCACGGCGCTCCATGCGGCCGCGCATGCGGTCCATCTTGTACTGCATCCGCTCCATCTTGTTCTGCCAGCGATCCTGGTGGCTCCAGCAACCCATTTTTCTGCTCCCGAGTGTGAAAAAGAGAAGGGCAAGTCCGATCGGCCACCAGATGATGAAGCCGAGGATGGTCACGGCGATCCAGCCGGGATGCCAGGGCGTGTCGAGCATGTGGGGGCGCTCATAGCGTTCGTCCGGGGAACCGCGCCAACGATTGACATCAGCGGTGTAGGCCATTTCCATCTCCATCACGGCACCAGCGCCGTTGTGAATGTAAATAACATTTACATAGCTAGACCATCCCGCGATTTTGTCAAGCCGGCCGCCTGACAAGGTCGCCGAATTATTTGCGCAATTTTATTTCGGCTTGCCCCAGGGGCCGCCCGGGGGCACGCCAGAACCGGAGGAGGCCTCCGGTGGCACCGGCGGCGGCTCGGCGCTCTTTGCCGGCGGCCGGCGGTCGGTCGGGAAGCCGAGACCGCGCAGATAGATCAGCACCTCGGCCTCCAGCAGCTCATCCGGCGACATCGGCAGTTTTCGCCGCGCGGCATCGCCTCGGGAAAACAGCGAGGCGACGCCATGCGCCATCGACCAGATGTGCAGCGCCATCATCATCGCCGGCGGACGCGGCGCGCCGGGCGGCGCAAGTGCTGCAAGCCGCTCGGCGGCGGCGCGAATGATGTTGAAAGCACGCTCACTCGCAGCCTGAAGCGCCGGATTGGCGTCGACCGGCAGGCCCGATTCGAACATCGCGTTGTAGAACGCCGGCTCGTCGCGGGCGAAGGCGAGATAGGCCCTGCCGACGCGCTCGAACGCGGTGACCGTGTCGGGCCGCCCGTCGTCCCAGGCCGCCGTGAGACGCGCCTCGAACTGCTCAAAACCGCGCTGGGCGATCGAGGACAGGAGCTCGTCGCGATCGCGGAAATGCCGGTAAGGCGCGGCAGCACTGACGCCGGCCATGCGCGCGGCATCGGCGAAGGTGAAGCCGGCCGCGCCCTTCTCGGCGATCAGCCCGAGGGCGGCCTGCAGCAGGGCTTCTTTCAGATTGCCGTGGTGGTAGCCGCGCTCGGCGCGGCGCTGTTCCTTGCGCCAGCTCATGTGAACGAGCTTTACATGAGCCGGGCGTGAAGGTCACTAGCGCTGGCGGGATTTGATTAACCCGCATGTCCCGCAGTCCGTGGCGGCGTCTGGAGCCCTAGCCGCCCGGGATCGGCAGCACCGGCATGATCTCGACGCGCTCGCCGGGGAAGATGGCAAAGTGCGGATGGTTCTCGAACATCTTGGCCGCGGCTTCGTGGGAGGCGGCACGGACCACGGTGAACGCACCCATCTCGTTGGCGATATCGACGAGGCCCTTGTCATCGACCCGCTTGGTCTTGCCGAGCGGACCGCCCATCGCCTGGATCGCACCTTGATGCTTCTCGACCCAGCCCTTCCAGGCGGCGATGCCCTCCTGCTCCTTCGCCCGGCGCTCGGCGTCGGACATCGCGTTCCACGCCGCCCATTTCGGACTGGTCTTGCTGCCGAGGAAAACGGCGAGATAGGTGTCGGTGCTCATCTTTGGTCTCTCCCTTGTTGAACGATGGACTGCAGCCGTCCGCAGCTGACTACTTCTTCAGATCGCCGAAACCGGCAGCGGCCGCCTGTACCTCCGGCGGAAAGTCGGCCATCTCCTGCACCTGCCGGATCTCGATGACCTCGTTGGCCGAGGCCGGGCACCTCTTGGCCCACGCGATCGCCTCCGCGCGCGAGTCCACCTCGATCATCCAGTAGCCACCCAGAACTTCCTTGGCTTCAGCGAAGGGGCCATCGGTCACGACAGGCACGCCGGTCGCAAACGACACGCGCGCGCCCATCGAGGGCGGGTGCAGACCGTCGAGCGTGATCAGCACGCCGGCATCCTTGAGCGCCTCGTTGTAACGCATCATCGCGGCAACGCGTTCGGGATCGAGTTGCACGTCCGGCGGCGCGGTCTCGTAGCCGAGCGGGATCATCAGCATCATGAATCGCATGGGGGCTTCCTCACTTTACAGCGTCGTTCCGGGTCACCGTGCCGGGATGACAGCGAGAGCGGCGGGCCAAGCCGGCCCAAGTTCCCCTTCAAGACGAACGAAGCTTTGCAGAGCCGACAAGGCGACGAAAATTATTCGCACGGTTATTGCGCAAGCCGCTAGCGCGGCTGCAGCAGGAACCGGTCACCCTGGAAGGCGGCGCCGACATAGACCTCGCTCCGGCGGACCTTGCCGGCGGCCAAGGTGAAGAACTCGGTGTTGCGAAACCTCCTGCCATCTGTTGCCAGGCAGAGATAGGTGACGAAGGCCTCGTCGCCGATGACGAAGATGCGGTCGATGTCGTGGCGCGCGATCCAGCCGGTATCGGCTCTGCCGTCATCGTGACGCGAAAAATAATGCAAATAAACTCCCGTACAAATACGGCCCGGTTTTGTGAACACCGGCGTGCATATGAATCGAGAATGCTTGTGAGCTGAGCAACATGGCCCGCGAACGTGGAACTACGGAACCAATGCCGAGTTTTGAAGGGATTTACAGTTACTCAAGAACGGCCTGCAATTTTTCAACTTGGGAGAAACGATATGGCAATTCTGCCGCTTCGTGTTCCGGACATTGCGGAGCTTACGTGTTCAATTTCCAAAGCAAGAAAGTCAGGCACGCAGTTGCGGAGGTCGAGGCGCTCGACCGATCGCAGGCCGTGATCGAATTCGGCCTCGACGGCACCATCCTCAATGCCAACGAGAACCTCCTGAAGATGAGCGGCTATACGCTCGCAGAGATCAAGGGCAAGCACCACAGCATCTTCGTCAGCCCGGCCGAGCGCGAGAGCGCCCGCTATCGCGACTTCTGGGCCAGCCTGAACCGCGGTGAATTCCAGACCACGCAATACAGGCGCTACGGCAAGAACGGCAAGGAACTCTGGGTCCACGCCTCCTACGCGCCGCTGCTCGACGAGAGCGGCAAGGTCGTCAGCTTCATCAAATTCGCCACCGACATCACGGCCTACAAGATGCGGACCATCGAGGATGCGGGCAAGATCGCCGCGATCAGCCGCGCGCAGGCCGTGATCGAGTTCAACATGGACGGCACCATCGTCACCGCCAACGAGAATTTCCTGAACGCGATGGGCTATTCGCTGGACGAGATCCAGGGCAAGCACCACAGCATGTTCGTGACGCCCGAGGATCGCGCCAGCTCCGCCTATGCCGATTTCTGGGCACGGCTGAACCGCGGCCAGTTCGAGGCCGCCGAATACAAGCGGATCGGCAAGGGCGGCAAGGAGATCTGGATTCTGGCGACCTACAACCCGATCCTCGACGAGATGGGCAGGCCGTTCAAGGTGGTGAAGTTCGCAACCGACGTCACCGCGCAGAAGATGAAGGCGGCCGACAATGACGGCCAGCTCGCCGCGATCCAGAAATCGCAGGCGGTGATCGAGTTCAACATGGACGGCACGATCCGCACCGCCAACCAGAACTTCCTGAACGCGATGGGTTATTCGCTGTCCGAGATCAAGGGCCAGCACCACTCCATGTTCGTCGAGCCGAACCAGAAGAACACGCCCGCCTACCGCCAGTTCTGGGAGACGCTCAATCGCGGCGAATACCAGGCCGCCGAATACAAGCGGATCGCCAAGGGCGGCCGCGAGATCTGGATCCAGGCGTCCTACAATCCGATCCTCGACCTCAACGGCAAGCCGTACAAGGTGGTGAAATACGCCACCGACATCACCGCCCAGGCGATCGGCCGCAAGAAGGCGGACAATGCGCGCGGGCTGATCGAGGCGGTTGCGGCCGGCAGCGAAGAGATGAGCGCCTCGATCCGTGAGATCTCCGAGACCATGGCGAAGTCGCGCGAGACTTCCAAGGTCGCGACCACCCGCGTCGATGCCGCCGACGGCCAGGCGCAGAAGCTGAACGCAGCCGCGCAGGCCATGAGCGGGATCGTCGAGATGATCGCCGGCATCACCAGCCAGATCAACCTGCTCGCGCTCAACGCCACGATCGAATCGGCGCGCGCCGGCGAAGCCGGCCGCGGCTTCGCCGTGGTCGCCTCCGAGGTGAAGAACCTCGCGGGCCAGGCCAAGCAGGCGACCGACACGATCACGTCCGAAATCGACGCGCTGAACACCATCTCAGGCGACGTTGCGAGTTCTTTGACCGCGATCAAGGTCGCGATCGCCGGCGTCAATGAGTTCATCGCCTCCACCGCCGCCGCGGTCGAGGAGCAGAGCGCAGTGACGGCGGACATGTCGGCCAACATGCAACGCGCCTCGGCGGAGCTGTCTTAGCCTCTCGCCTTGTCACTAACCCCGTCATTCTGAGGCACTCACCGTGCAAAGCGCGGTGAGCCTCGAAGGATGAATCGGCCCGGAAGCAGACGGGCGGCCGCCCTTCGAGGCCTCCGCTTCGCTCCGGCACCCCAGGGTGACGGATCACGATTGAGGCTGCCGAACCCTACCGCTCCCACCGCCGCGTCGCTTCATCCGCCCCTTCCGGCAACGCCTCGAAGATCGGCGCGGCCAGCACGGCATGGACGTGCAGCGTCGCCGCGCCCGAATTGCGAAAACCGTGCTTGCGGCCGGCGGGAACCAGCAGCGACTGGCCGGCCGTGACCGCGACAATTTCGTCCCCGATCCACATCTCGGCCTCGCCCTCCCGCACCGTCAGCACCTCCTCGACCGGATGGCTGTGCGTCGGCGCGCCAGCGCCGGGATCGACCCATTGCTCGAAGATGCAAAGCGCGGCTGCGCCATTGCGCGCGGATGTCAGCATGCGCGTCTTCACACCCGGCCGCCATTCCTCAAGCGGGGCCGCGCGGGGATCGATAAGCATGGTCAGGGCCTTTCTCGTCGGGACCAAAGCGAAGTAAAAGACCGAACCGAGGGGCGCCGCGCGTCCCTTTCGAACACAGGACAGAATAGCAGATGCCGCAGGCCCCGCAAAAAGTCGCCCTCGTCACCGGAGCCGCGCGCGGCATCGGGCTTGCGACCGCGAAGAAGTTCCTTGGCGAAGGCTGGCGCGTGGCGCTGCTCGACATCGAGGGCGAGTTGCTCGGCCGTGCGGTCGCCGAGATCGGCCAAAGCGAGGCGACGCTGGCGCTGACCTGCGACGTCTCGGACACAGCCGCGGTCGGCGCCGCGATGACGGCGGTCGCGCAGAAGTTCGGCCGGCTCGACGCGCTCGTCAACAATGCCGGCATCGCCGTGTTCGCGCCGCTGATGGAGACGTCGGACGCCGATTGGCGCCGCGTGCTCGAGGTCAACCTCACCGGCCCGTTCCTCTGCACCAAGGCCGCGGTGCCCTTGATGCGCGACAGCGACGGCGGCGCCATCGTCAACATCACCTCGATCTCGGCGGTGCGCGCCTCGACCTTGCGCTCGGCCTACGGCACCAGCAAGGCGGGACTCGCGCACCTGACCAAGCAGCTCGCGGTCGAGCTCGCCTCGCTCAACATCCGCGTCAACGCGGTCGCGCCCGGACCGGTCGACACCGCGATGGCCAAGCAGGTGCACACCAAGGAGATCCGCGCCGACTATCACGACGCCATTCCGCTGAACCGCTACGGCCTGGAAGAGGAACTCGCAGAGGCGATCTTCTTCCTGTGCTCAGGCAATGCGAGCTACATCACCGGTCAAATTTTGGCCGTCGATGGCGGCTTCGATGCCGCCGGCATCGGCCTGCCGACGCTGCGCGGGCAAAGGCGGAACGGGTAGAAGCTTGCAGGGTGGCAAAGGCGCTCTTGCGCCGTGCCCACCCTCTCTCCGGATTTGCGGTGCCAAGGGTGGGCACGCTACGCTTTGCTCACCCTACGACGTCGAATGTGCGGAGAGTTCATGCAACGCGTTGCCCTCAAAGCCTTGATGCTCGCGACCGCCCTGCTCGCCGCCGCGCCCGCCGCGGCCGAAATCCGCATCATCCAGTCGCCGGGCGGGCAGGTCGGGCCATTCCTCGATTTGTTCGAGAAGGTGCGCGAGAGCGGCGAGCGCGTGGTGATCGACGGTCCCTGCCTGTCCGCCTGCACGCTGGTGCTGAGCATCGTGCCGGGCGAGCGCATCTGCGTCACCAGGCGCGCCGTGCTCGGCTTCCATGCGGCACGTTCGGTCGACCGGCGCGGGCGCTTCTATGCCGAGCCGGAAGCCTCTGAAGCGGTGCTTGCTGCCTACCCGGGCCCGGTGCGCGACTGGATCAGCCGCCGCGGCGGTCTCACCTCGCGGCTGCTGTTGTTGAAGGGGCGCGACCTCGCCGCGATCTATCCGCGCTGCCGCTGAGGATCAGGCAGCAGCCAGCCGTGCAAGCGGATCGAATCCGCCGCTGTCCGGCAATCAGGCGATTTTGCAGAATTCCGTCCGACCGTCGTGATCGCAAGCGTCGGCTTCACGTTCATCGCATTGCTCGTGAGCTCGCACGCAACGCGTCGGTGATTTTCTAGAAGAGAGACTGAATCAACGGCGCCAGCTTCACGCTTGCGCAGATCAGCATACCCCAAAGTGCAAAATTGATTTCCAGCGCCGCCGCCATCGGTCGCCCCCTTCCAAGTCACGTCCATCCCGGTGTGTAGAATTTATGAATGGATGATTAGCGATTTTGACCCGCCGTTCACAGCCTAATATTGCGCCAGTTGTTGTGCGATGCGGTCCTCATCATTTCACGAAGCGGCCCCACTGCCTTCGCAAAGTCGTGCGAATGGAGACTCCATATTCGGTCACGTCGTTTCCCTTAGGTTCCAATTAACCGACGCGATGCAAAGTCTCTCACGCGGATTTTGCGTGTCGCGTACCGCACCGAGGGTTCGGCATGATGCGACACGGCTTCATCTTGCTTACTTTTTGCGCAACGCTCATGGGCTGCGCGGCGGCGCCGGCGCAAGAGCGTCGTCCGATCGCATGGGACGGCCTTGGCCAGAACCCGAACCGGCCTGTTGTCACAAAGCGCCGCGCGACCGATCACACACCTGCGGCGAGCAATCCCAATGGGGAACGCGAGCGCGTGCTCGGCACCTTGCGCCCCTACTCCGAGGCGTGGTGGGCGGTCCATGACGAGATCGAAGCGGAGAATGACAGGCAGCTCGGCACGAAGCTCGTAATCTGCCCGCGCTGCGTCCAGTCGCCGTCACCGGGTGAAGACGTGACCGGATCGATCCGTTGAGAGCGCAAACGGCCGATCCGGCCATGACGTGAGCGGCTTGGGCTTGCCCCTCACCCGCAACAATCGAGAGAGGGGCACCGTTTGATGTGTCAGGCGATCGCGCCCGTCACATTCCCTCTGCCGGGCAGTTCACCATCCAGGGAATACCGAACTTGTCGACGCACATGCCAAAGCCCTTGGCCCAGAAGGTCTTGCTGAAGGGCATGGTGACGGTGCCGCCGTCGGCGAGCGCGTTGAACTTGCGCTCGCCATCCGCGGGGTCCGTCACCGTGAGCGAGATCGAAAAGCCCTGGGGCTTGTTGAAATGCTCTGGCGGCACGTCGGAGGCCATCAGCACGGCGCCGCCGGGCAGCGACATCCGCGCATGCACGATCGTCTTCTCACGGCCGGACGGGCCGGGGGGCATGTCCGATGGTGGCGCGTCGGAGACGCGCATCAAGGCGTCGATCTTGCCGCCGAGAACCTTGGCGTAATAGTTGAACGCCGCTTCGCAGGTGTCCTGATAGAACAGATAGGGATTGAGCATCGTTTCTCTCCTCTTCGTTTCCTTTTTCGATTCCTTGGGGAAATCGTCGGCGTTACTTGTCGGTGAGCTTCTTCAGGCTGGCGAGGCCGGCCTCAAAGTCCCTGCCGATCATGCTGTCCATGTTGATGAAGACCTGCATCACCTTGGACATGAACGGCGCCGGACCGGACATCGCCCATGTCACCAGCGTGGCATCGCCTTGCGGCACAAAGGTGAACTCGGCGGTGTTGTGGCCTTCGAACGGCCGCTCGAAATCGAGCTTGATGCGCAGCTTCGACGGCGAATTCGCCTCGAGGATCTCCATGCGGCCGGCGCCGACATTGTTGTTGCCGTCCCAGGCATAGGTCGCGCCCTTGCCCGATGCAGTTCCACCGAAGCTGCGCTTCATGGCGGGATCGCGGTTCTCATAAGGCGACCAGGTCGTCCAGAGATGGAAATCGGCGACCAGCGGATAGATCGCTCCGGCCGGCGCCTTCAGCGCGAGCGAGCGTTCGACGCGGAACGTGTCGGGCTTGGTCAGGGCAAAGACGAGAACACCCGCGAGTCCGATTGCGAGCATAACGGCGATGATGGCAACGGCTTTCAGCATGAACGGCTCCCTGGATATGGAGTAAGACGAAGGGGACGGGCTGGGACCGACAATCCGGAACAGAAAATTTTCGCGAGCAGAGGGTGCAGGGTCGCCCTACTTCGCCTTTGCGCCCTGCCTGGCGCCGCCATTGGTCCCCTTCGGCTGGCTGTCCCGGATCAGGCGATCCAGATGCATGCGGATGTGCGCGGCTTCGGCCGAGGTGTTGGCGAGCGCGATGGCGCGGTCGAAGGCGATGCGGGCTTCGTCATTGCGGCCGAGCTGCATCAGGAAGGCGCCGCGCACGCCGTAGAAATGGAAGTAGTTGGCGAGCTTTGGCGCCAGCGGCTCGATCAGGTCGAGGGCGGCTTGCGGCCCGCGCACCTTGGACACCGCGACCGCGCGGTTGAGCGTCACCACGGGCGAGGGCTGCACCAGCTCCAGCGCGCCGTAGAGCAGGTCGATCTGGGTCCAGTCGGTTTCAGCCGGCGTCGCGGCGCGCGCATGCAGCGCGGCGATCGCCGCCTGGATCTGATAGGGACCGCTGCGGCGGTGGCGCATCGCCTTGTCGATCAGCGCCAGGCCTTCTGCGATCATGGTGCCGTTCCACAGCGAGCGGTCCTGGTCATCCAGCAGGATCAGCGAACCGTCCGCGGCAAAGCGCGCGGCACTGCGCGCATGCTGCAACAGCAACAGCGCGGCGAGCCCCATGATCTCCGGTTCGCTCTGGAACAACCGCAGCAGCAACCGCGCCAGCCGGATCGCCTCCTCGCAGAGCGGCTTTCTGATCTCGGCGGTATCGCCGCTCGTCGAATAGCCCTCGTTGAAGATCAGATAGATCATTGCCGCGACGCCGACGAGCCGTTCCGAACGCTCGATTGCGCCCGGAGTCTCGAACGGCGTCCCGGCCTCGGCGACCTTCGCCTTGGCACGGGTGATGCGTTGCTCCATCGCGGCGTCCGAAACCAGGAAGGCGCGCGCGATCTGCTTCACGGTGAGACCCGAGACGATGCGCAAGGCAAGCGCGATCTGCTGCGTCGCCGGCAGCTGCGGATGGCAACAGATGAACATCAGCCGCAGGATGTCGTCGCGATAATGCGAGCCGTCGAGCCGCTCGGCGAGCGCGCCCTCGGCGTCGTCGAGGTCGGAGATGGCCTGGTCGTCCTCGGGCAACGGCTGCTGCTTGCGGGCCCGGCGCACCTCGTCGATCGCGACGTTGCGGCCGACCATGATCAGCCAGGCCGCGGGATCGCGTGGCGGCCCGTTCTGCGGCCAGGTTTTCAGGGCGCGCAGGCAGGCGTTCTGAAAAGCCTCCTCGGCCGTGTCGAGATCGCGGAAATAGCGCAGGAGCGCGCCGACTGCCTGGGGTCGCGCCGACGTCAGCGCGGTCTCGATCCAGGCGGTATCGGCCTCGCTCACGCCGAAATTCCTCCGGGCCGGAACACGCCGACGGGACGCACCTCATAGGCGCCGCCGGGATTAGCCGCGCCGAGGTCACGCGCAACGTCGAGTGCATCGTCGAGATTCTTGCAATCCACGATGTAGAAGCCGAGCAACTGCTCCTTGGTCTCGGCATAGGGGCCGTCGAGCACCAGCGGCGGGTCCTCTTTGCGCAACGTCGCCGCCGCCGTGGTCGGCAGCAGCCGCGCCACCGGGCCGAGCCGGCCCTGTTGGGTAAGCCTCTCCTGCACCACGGCGAGCTTCTTCATCACGGCCTCGTCCTGGTCCTTGCTCCAGGAGCCAACGAAGTCCTCATCGTGATAGCAAAGGATCGCATAAAGCATGGGCAGCACCTTCCCCGACCTCTTGTTTTGAAGACGATCCAATATGCCCCGCCCCGACAGGGCTGCGGAAAAAATTTGCAAGAAAAATCCGGCAGATCGTGCCAAGGAGGGCCTTCAAAAGCGGAACCCGACGAGGCACTTCGAATGACCAAAGGCACACTGGCCGTCCTGATCAACAGCACGCAGCAGAACTGGCTGCCGGAGCGCTGGAAGGCCCGGTTCGAGTCGGTCTGCGGCGGCCGCCGCGTGGTGCTGCTGCCCAATTCCGGGCTCGATCCGGCCGAGGTGCACTATGCCGCGGTGTGGAAGCCGGTGCCGGGCGATCTCGGCGCCTTTCCCAATCTGCGGGCGATCTTCAATCTGGGTGCGGGCGTCGATGCGCTGATGGCGGACAAGAGCCTGCCCGACGTGCCGCTGGTCCGCGTCGCGGTGCCTGATCTCACCAACCGCATGACCGAATATGTCGTGCTGCACGTGCTGATGCACCACCGCCAGGAGCTGTACTTGCGGGACTCGCAGCGCGTGAAGCGCTGGGAGCCGAAATATCAATGGCCGGCAAGCGCCGTCACCGTCGGCGTCATGGGCCTCGGCACGCTCGGCGCTGATGCTGCCGACGTGCTGCGGCGGCTCGGCTTCCGCGTCACCGGCTGGAGTCGTAGCCCGCGCACCATCGAGGGCGTCGAATGCTTCCACGGCACCGCCGGAATGGATGCGTTCCTGCGCACGACCGACATCCTCGTCAGCCTGTTGCCGCTGACTCCTGATACCCATGGCATCCTCAACCGCGATGTCTTCACAAAGCTCAACCGCAAGGGCCCGTTCGGCGCGCCGGTCCTGATCAACGCCGGCCGCGGCGGCTTGCAGAACGAAGCGGACATCCTGGCCTGCCTCGACGACGGCACGCTGGGCGCTGCCTCGCTCGACGTCTTCGTGCAGGAGCCGCAGCCGAAAGACAGTCGCTTCTGGACCCACCCCAAGGTGCTGCTGACCCCGCACAACGCCGCCGACACCGACGCGGACGCAATCTCGGCCTACGTCGCCGAGCAGATCGCAAAATTCGAGGCGGGCGGCGCACTGGAGAATGTGGTGGACCGGGTCCGGGGATATTGACCGGTCTGCCTGGCCGAAGGAGGTACGCACCCGCCCCGTTCACCCTCTCTTAGCGAGAAGTTGATAGGCGTTGTTAACCAACGCTCAAAGAACGAGTCGGATATGCGCGCGAGCCTCGGCCTCAGGATGCGGATCACGGTCGCGCTGGCGGTGACGGCCGCGGCGACCGCCCTGTTTGCGGTGCTGGGGGCGATGTGGATCATCGCAGGCATCATCGACCGCGCCGACCAGCGCGAGCTGCGCAGCCATTACGACGCCCTGCAATCGCGCATCGCCGAGGAATCACGCCGCGCCGCCGCGATGAGCGCGGTGGTGGCGGCGATGCCGGCGGCGCAGGAGGCGATGGCGAAGCAAGATCGTGAGACCCTGATGCGCTTGTTCGGGCCGGTGTTTGCCGCGACCAAGTCGGAATACGGGGTCGACCAGTTCCAGTTCCACGTGCCACCGGCAACGTCCTTCCTGCGCGTGCACCAGGCGGCGAAATTTGGCGACGACCTCTCCGGCTTCCGCAAGACGGTTCTCGTCGCCAACCAGGAGCGCAAGGTCGTGGTCGGCCTCGAGGGCGGCGTCGCCGGGCTCGGCATCCGTGGCGTGGTTCCGGTCGCGCAAGGCAGCACACATCTCGGCAGCGTCGAATTCGGCCTGACCTTCGGCCAGCCGTTCCTCGATGACTTCAAGGCCAACCGCCATGTCGACGTCGCTTTCCATCTCGCCGACGGCTCAGGCTTCAAGCTGTTCGGCGGTACGCTGAAGGGCAAGAGCTTCTTCGATGCGGCCGACTATAACCGCGCCGCCAGCGGCGACTTCACGGTGCGGCGAGCCAAGCTCGACAACACGCCGGTCGCCGCGCTGCTCGGGCCGATCAGGGATTTCTCCGGCAAGCCGCTCGGCGCGGTCGAGCTCGTGATGGACAACGCCGATTACGAGGCGTCCGCCGACCGCGCCTGGATGCTGGCGATCGCCATCGCCGCGCTCGGGCTCGTGCTGGCCGGGATCGTCGGCTACCTCATCGCCCGCAGCATCTCGCGGCCGATCATCTCGATCACCAGCGTGATGCGTGAGCTCGCGGACGGCCGGCTCGATGTGGCCGTGCCCGCCAGCAAGGCGAGCGACGAGGTCGGCGCCATGGTGAAGGCGGTCGCGGTGTTCCGCGACAATGCGGTGAATTTCAGCAAGCTTCAGGCCGATCAGCTCGAAGCCAAGGCGCAATCCGAGGCGGAGAAGCGGCGCGCCTTCGCGGCGCTCGCCGACAATTTCGAAGCTTCGATCCGCGATGTCGTCACGACGGTGTCCTCGGCCGCGGTCGAGATGGAGCACACCGCGCGCTCGATGTCTGATATCGTCGAGCAGTCGCGCGAGCAGACCCGCACGGTGTCCTCGGCCTCGGCGCTGGCCTCGGAGAATGTGCAGACGGTCGCGGCCGCCGCGGAAGAATTGTCCTCGTCGATGACCGAGATCAGCCGCCGCCTGGCGCATGCGACCGAAGTGGTCGGCAAGGCCGCAAGCGACGGACGCGCGTCGAATGCGCGGGTGCAGAGCCTGGCGGATGCCGCGCAAAAGATCGGCGACGTCGTCTCCTTCATCAACGGCATCGCCGGGCAGACAAATCTTCTCGCGCTCAACGCGACGATCGAGGCGGCGCGAGCGGGCGAGGCCGGCCGCGGCTTCGCCGTGGTCGCCTCCGAGGTCAAGGCGCTGGCGACCCAGACGGCGAAGGCAACGGAAGAAATCGGCGCGCAGGTGACAGCCGTGCAGGGCGAAACCACCGGCGCGGTGGAGGGCATCCAGTCGATCTGCGCGACGATCCAGCAGGTCGACGAAATCTCGGCCGCGATCGCCGCCGCCGTCGGCCAGCAGGGCACGGCGACACAGGAGATCGCGCAGAACGTCCAGCAGGCCGCGGCCCGCACCGGCGAGGTCTCCCAGAACATCGCGGGCGTCACCGACGGCATCGCCGCGACGGGCACGGCGGCCGAGGAAGTGCTGGGCTCGGCAATCGAGCTGTCCAAGCAGTCGCAGCGGCTGCGCGACGAGGTCGACCGCTTCCTGGCGCATATTCGGGCGGCCTAGTCAGGCGCGGGATCGCGACCCGGCGCGCACTTGTCCGGCACGGTGGCTAGATTTTAGCCCCTGATCCCACCATCACGTCGATCGCGCCCTTCACGATCGCTTCCAGATCTTTCCGCGAGACGCGCGCGCGGGAGCGGATGGCGATGGAGTGCACGGTTGCGGACGCGACCTGCGCCAGCACGGCGGGGTCGGCACTCTCGGGCAACTCGCCCTTCTCCCTGGCGCGGCGGAAGCAACTCGTGAAGGCCTTGTCGAGTTCGCTCAGTCCATCGAGCACCATCGCGCGAATCTCGGGATCGCCCACCGCCTCGGACGCCGCGGTGACCACCGTGAAGCAGCCGCGCGGCCCCGTCTCGCCGGAGAGATAGATGTTCAGCGCGCAGGCGTAGATGCGCTCCAGCCGCTGGCGCAGCGGCATCTCCTGGCGGAAGATCTCCACCATCGATGCGCGCGCTTCCTCGCGATAACGCTGGTAGCTTTTGATGTAGAGCTCGCGCTTGTCGCCGAAGGCACCGTAGAGGCTCGGCCGGTTCATGCCGGTGGCTTCGCTGAGATCGTCGAGCGAGGTCGCGGCAAAGCCCTGCCTGCGGAACAGGTCGAGCGCCTTGCCGAGCGCGACCTCGGGCTCATAGGCGCGCGGACGGCCGCGGCGCTTGGGCTCATTGGCAGCAGTTGGCGGCTTCGATTTTTGTACCATCTCGCAAATTAATCCTTGACCGACCTCATATTATGCAAGATGGTACAAAAATCAATCTGGCCAGGTTGAGCGACACCCAAAGAGGAATTGCCCAAGGAGGCCCAGGATGGATCTTTATTTCTCACCGCTCGCCTGTTCGATGGCGACGCGCGTTGCGCTCTATGAAGCCGGCGCCGAGGCGAACTATTTCGAAGTCGATTCCCCGACCAAGACGGTGCTCAACGACGGCACCGACTTCCGCACCGTGAACCCGATCGGTCTCGTGCCGACGCTGCGCACCGACGAGGGCGTGGTGCTGACCGAGAACGCGGCGATCCTGCAATATGTCGCCGACCGCTTCCCGCAATCCGGCCTCGGCGCGGCCGCGGGCATCGATCGCACGCGGTTGCATCAATGGCTCTGCTTCATCGGGACCGAGCTGCATAAGGGGCTGTTCATCCCCGTGCTCGACCGCAAGGCGCCGCAGGAGATGAAGGCCTATGCACTGGAGAAGAACCTGTCGCGGCTCGACTATGTGGAAAACCACCTGAAGGGCCGCGACTTCCTGCTCGACCATTTCAGCGTGGCCGATGCCTATCTCGTCACGGTCATCAACTGGACCATGGCGACGCCGCCGATCGAGCTCGCCAAATGGCCGAACCTGAAGGCGTATTACGAGCGCCTGCGCCAGCGTCCGTCGATCGCCAAGGCGATCGCCGAGGAGTTCGAGCTGTACAAGGCCGAGCAGGCGCGGAAGAAAGCCGCGGCTTAAGGCCGAACATTTGGCCATGCCAAGTCTCTCGTGTCCCGGACGCGCTGCGGCACGTAGTGACGCTGCGCAGAGCCGGGACCCAGTAGACGCCGCGCTACGCTGATGCGTGGGCCCCGGCTCTGCAGTGCACCACGCCGCGAAGATGCGGCGCGCTGCGCTGCGTCCGGGGCACGGGAGCGGTGTTTTTCGATGGATGTTCTGCCGATGGACATGGCTTCCCGTTCTCGCGACGCGTTGCCCGAGCTTTGCTGGTGTCTTGCCCCCTTGATCCGAAGCAAGGGCGCAGGGAAGGCCGGGTGCCGGATGCACCCGAGGTCCCGCGTGTGCTCAAGAGCGCGCACGGGGGTGGACGACAGGTGTGCCGGTCGCCCGGCCTTCCCTGCGCGATGGTTTTCACGGTGTCCTTCGTGCTCTCCTCGGGGAGCGTTGCACTATTGCCCCCGTCGTCTTGCGGATTTCAGATGCGTGCCGGTTGGCCGCGACATCACCACAGGACTTGACGCCAGACTCCGGGCGCCGGGACCACACGACTTCTCCGTCCGCGCACGTCCGCGCTGGGTCCTCCACGGCTGGCGTGCGCTCACCGTCGAGGCCATGCGAGAACGCTGTCAGCGCCGTGTCGTATCGCGCCTGTCGCCGCTCACGATTGCCCGCCCTGCAGCTCCATCGCGCGCGCGACGCCGTCGCGGCCTTCGCATCCCGGCCCGCGTCTCGTGACGATCGCGAAACGCCCCTCGTGGCGGGCGGGATGGCGGGTACATACGGCAAAACCGAACTTCTATAAATTCGAATATTTTCGGGCAACGGGATAGACCCAGCGCTGGGGTGTTTTGCCCGTCGGGCAGCACAATGGATGGTGGAGGCAAGCGCCAGCGCAGCAGCATCGGCTTGCACCTCTCCCGGAGGGAGAGGTTTTACCCGTACAGCACGCGCGGCAGGATCGTGACGATGCCGGGCCACAGCGTCAGCCAGTGGGACCTCATAACCGCGATCAAGGACGCATCAATTTTGTTCGTTATGCCACCACGTAACCGTTCCCATCGAGTGGCCGGCGGGGGCGCTTGCAGGCAGAAGCGGACATCGGCCGTACGACAATCCCTGTCGAAACGGTCGAAAATGACCCAAAGCGGAAGTCAAGTCGACGCAGGCCTGCCAAATATCGCGGTTCGAAGCTCAGGCAGTTAGATCTGTCATTTCTATGAACGGTCGCTCACGCGCCTATCTGACAAGCGTTGAATTTCTTATTTCTTACCCACGTCCCTGAAGTAGATTCCCTTCAACCCCGCCTGCCGGCAGGCGTCTTTCATGGCCTGGTCGCAGATGACCGTCACCTCCATGAAGCGCATTCGAAAGACATGTGCGAACCCGACGACATCTTCGCGGAAGATCAATCGTGTGGCCCCGTGAGCAGATATTCCTTCTGCCCCGCATCTTCGAAAATTCGCAGCTCCGATTGCTGCTCGTCCAGCGCATCGAGCACGCGAACCACATTGCACAACCAGCGGTCGGGCCCGGCCGTACCATCGGCCATCAACACCTCGCAAGAGACGAAGCCGAAGGCGTCACGATCGACTTCCTCCAAAACCGCTTTCATGCTTTCGGAGACGAGCCAGTGTCCGACGTAGCCCTCAAGATCGCGCGGAGGACGGCCAAGTTTCTTGTCGAACAGAAAACGCGGCCGTTCCGGCAGTTTCGAATAGTAGGGGTCATCCAGGGCATATAGATAGCGCTCGACCGTGTCGGCGTTCTCCAGCCTGAATCCCGGTTTCCCCCCGTGAACGTAGTCGACATTCATTTTGTAGTATTTGCGTCCCTTCGGCTTGCGCGCGACCTTGGCGCACCTTGCTGCCTCGTCGACCATGTCTAGTCTCCACCGGCGCCGGCCGGAGTTGTCACCCGCAGCACCGGCAGTCCGGAGTTCGCGCGAGGTTGCATGCTGCACCTAGATAACGCCAGCCCAGATTATCGAGAGACGGAAAAACATCCATTCAGGTTCAGAAGGAATTGCTCCGCGTCCACTCCTTATGGTTGCTGGTAGATTACCCGGATGCGATGACGGCTTCTGGCCCTTCGCGAAATATTGCGCCGCCGCACGAACTCAGCCGCTTCGGGGGCGAAGCGGACATTGCGTTCGTGCGCAACGCCGCTAAGTCTATGGATACACGGCCTGGCGAGTTTGCCGCGCCCCCTCACCCGGCGCTGCGCGCCGACCTCTCCCCGATGGGGAGAGGTGTTTACCCGTACAGCACCCGCGGCAATATCGTGACGATCCCCGGCCACAGCGTCAGCAGCAGCACGAAGCCGACCATGATCATGAGATATGGCATCGTGACGCGCGCGATGTAGCCGAGGCCGTCTTCAGTCAGGCCCTGGATCACGAACAGGTTGAAGCCTACGGGCGGGGTGATCTGCGCCATCTCGACCGCGAGCACGAGGAAGATGCCGAACCAGATCTCGTCGAAGCCCGCGCCCTTCACGATCGGCAGCACGATCGGCAGCGTCATCACGATCATCGAGAAGCCGTCGAGGAAGCAGCCGAGGATCAGGTAGAAGATGATCAGCACCACGATCAGCATGAAGGGCGACAGGCCGAGGCCCTTGACGAAGGCGGCCACGGCCTGCGGAATGCCGAGGAAGGCGGCCGCGTTGCCGAGGATCGAGGCCCCTAACACGATCAGCGCGATCATCGAGCAGGTCACGACCGAGCCGATCAGCACGTCGCGCATCACCTGCTGCGACATCGAGCCTTGCGCCCAGGCGACCAGCGCCGCGCCGAGCACGCCGACGGCTGCGGCCTCCGACGGCGTTGCGAGCCCGCCATACATTGATCCGAGCACGCAGGCGATCAGGAACAATGCCGGTGCGAGATCCTTCAAGGCGGCGAAGCGCTCGCCCCACGGCACCTGCGAGAGCTTGGCTTCCGCCTCCGGCACCATCGAGGGCTTGAGCGTCGTGTGCAGCATCACCCAGCCCATGAAAGTCGCCGCCAGCAGCAGGCCCGGCAGCACGCCGGCGGTGAAGAGCTTGAGAATGGAGACGTCGCCGAGCACGCCGTAGATGATCATGATGTTGGACGGCGGAATCAGGAAGCCGAGCGTGCCGGCGCCGGCGAGCGAGCCGATCGCGATGTCGCGGGAATAGCCACGGCGCAGCAATTCGTTGAGCGACATGCGGCCGATGACCTGCGTGGTCGCAGCCGACGAGCCCGAGATCGCCGCGAAGATGGTGCAGCCGATCACGTTCACATGCAGCAGGCGGCCCGGCAGAAGGCCAGCCCAGGGTGCGAGCCCCTGAAACAGCGAGCGCGACAGGCGGGTGCGAAACAACAGCTCGCCCATCAGGATGAACAGCGGCAGCGCCAGCAGCTCCTGCGTCGTCAGGATGTTCCAGGCATATTGCGGCAGCAGCTTGTCGAGCGGGATCGAACGGAACATCGCCAGCAGCAACGTGGCGGTGAGCGCGAGCGTGAGGCCGATCCAGACGCCGCCCGCCAGCAGCGCGAACAGGATCCCGAACAGGGCGACGACTTCGATGGTCATGCGATCTTGAATCCGATGGCGAGCAAGGCGGTCATTCGACGGGCGAGGCCTTCATGCGATGATCCTCCAGCGGCAGGCCGAGCACAGCCTGGATCGCGCGTGCGAGGAACTGGAGCGTCAGCAGCAGCATGCCGAAAGTGACCACCGCTTCCGGAAACCACAGCGGCGTATCGCTCGATGTCGAGACCTGGCCACGCACATAGGCGCCGAAGGCGAACTTTGCCATTGAGGACGTCAGGAACGCCATGAACGCGAAGCCGGCGGTGGCCGAGAGGATCTCGATCGCACGTTGAAACGGCGCAGGGACGTTCTTCAGAAGCAGCACGACACGAATGTGGCCGCCGACGCGCAGCGTCATCGCGGCGCCGAAAGTGAAGGACGCCGCCATCAGATAGGAAGAGTATTCCCAGGCGATCGAGATCGTCGGCGGGAAGAACGGCAGGAAGTTCGAGAGGAAGCGCGTTGCGACCTCGCACAGCATCAACAGCGTCAGCGTCAGCAGACAGCCGCCGCCGATCCAGCCATCGAGCCGGCCGAGACGGTCGATGCCGTCCAGCAGGATGCGCAGCGGCGCCGGCGCCGCTGCGTTGAGACTTTGCGGAGCCGCGGGCGAAGCGCTGACCATGACTGGTTCTCAGCGCTTCATTTCGGCGAGATAGGCCCGCACCGGCTTGTCTGCCGCCGGCACGCGCTTGAGGAACGCGTCGAGCTGCGGCGCGGTTTTGCTGCGGATGTCCGTCATCATCGCCTGCGAGACCGGCACCACCTCCATGCCGCCCTCCTTGAGGCGGTTGAGGCTGTCGACGTCGGCCTTGAGCGAATTTTCCCAGAAGGCCGGCTCCATCTTCGCGGCGATATCCGCGACGAGCTTCTGCTGGTCGGCGCTGAGCGCCTTCCAGGAATCGAGATTGACCGTCAGCATCTGCGACGACCAGACATGATTGGTCGGGTAGATGTACTTCAGGAATTCCCAGAACTTGCCGTCGACGCCCGACACTGCGGAAGTGGAGACGCCAGAGACCGCCCCCGACGCCAGCGCCGGGATCGTCTCGCCCCAGGGGATCATCACCGGCGCCATGCCGACCACCGCCAGCATGTCGACGGCGTTCTTGTCGGGCACGCGGATCTTGATGTTCTTCAGGCCATCCACATCGGCGACCTTGACCTTGAGGTGCAGATACTGCGTCGGCCACGGCACGATGTAGAGGATCTTCTGGTTGTTGCGCGCGGCGACCTTCTCGTATTCGGGCCGCACATATTTGTGCAGCACCTTGAGCTCGTCCATCGAGCCGCACAGGAAGGGAATGCTCTCGACGCCCATGAAGGGCTCGTCGCCGACCTGCTGGATGTTGAGGACGTCGGCGAGCGGCACAAGACCGTCGCGCACGGCGCGCAGATGCTCGGGGCCCTTGAAGCCGAGCTGGCCGCCCGCCTTCACGGTGATGGCGACGGAGCCTCCGCTCCGCTTCTTCACCTCGTCGGCGAAGGCCATTGCGTTCTGAGTATGGAAATTGCCGTCGGGCCAGACCGTCGACATGTCCCAGCTTACGGTCGCGGCCCGCGCGCGGGTCGAGATGTGGCCGGCGGCGAGCAGCGTCGCTGCGCCCGCAGTGAAGTTACGTCGCGTGATCATCGAGCCCCTCCGTTTGCTACCAGGCGCGCTGACGTATCAGCGCGCGTACCCATAAACCTCAATTGCGTTGTCGGCCGACACGAGCCCGCTCTCGATGTCGTCCTTCACCGCTGCATGATCACGCTCGGTGGGCGCACCGATGCCGGCGCCACCGGGCGTCATCACCACCAGCCGGTCATCCGGCGGCACCTGCTGAAAACCCTTGCCGCGCAACTTCTTTCCGGATTTGAGGCCGACATAGCCGGCCTCGCCGTTCTTGCCGCCATCGCGCCCGCGCGGCGGATGATCGATGCGGTCGAACGCCGCCAGAATGTCGAATGGCGCATCGACACCGCTGCCGACCTCGATGATCTGGCCGAGGCCGCCGCGGCTGCGCCCGGCTCCGCCGGAGTCCGGCCGCAGCTCCTTGCGCCAGAAGATCAAGGGCGTCTGCGTCTCCGCGATCTCGACCGGCGTGCCGCGCACTCCGCTGGGATAGGCGGTGGCCGACAGGCCGTCCTTCGCAAAGCGCGCGCCGGTGCCGCCGTTGGAGGTCACCGCCATCGAGAATCCGTAATTGCCGCCGGCGCCCGAGCGGGTCTGGCCGCGCACGTTGAGATTCCACAGGCACGAGGTGCCTTCCGCCGGCACACGCTCCGGAATGATCTGGCGCAGGCAGCCGAACACCACGTCGGGCAGCATCTGGCCGATGATGTGGCGCGAGGCGACCGGTGCGGGCTTCGGCGCGTTGAGGATCGCACCAGGGGGAGCCGACACCGTCAGCGGCGAGAGCGAACCGGCATTGTTCGGGACTTGCGAGGCGACGACGCAGCCGAGGCCGAACACGGTGTAGGCCGTGGTGTAGGAGAGCGGCACGTTGATGCCGAACTTCGAAGCCACCGAAGTGCCGTCGAAATCGACGTGGATGCCCGTATCCGAGATCGTCAGCGTCGCCGCCAGCGTCACCGGTGCGTCATAACCGTCGACGACCATGGTGTTGCGCCAGCTGCCCTTCGGCAGCTTTGCGATCTCGGCCAGCACGGCCTCGCGCGAACGGTCGCAGATGTAATCGCCGAGCTCGTCGAGCGTATCGATGCCGAACTCGGTCATCATTTCGACCAGGCGCTCGCAGCCGACGTCGTTGCAGCCGGCGAGCGAATAGGTGTCGCCCTCGGTGTCGATCGGCAGCCGCGTGTTGGTGCGGATCATCGCCATCAGCGTCTCGTTGACGACGCCCTGGTCGATCAGCTTCAGCATGGGGATGTAGAGCCCCTCCATGAACACGTCGGTGGCGTCAGGCCCGAAGCCAATGCCGCCGATGTCCATGAGATGGCTGGTGCAGGAGAACAGCGCGACCGGCTTGCCGTCCTTGAAGCAGGGCGTGGTCACGACGAAGTCGTTGAGATGGCCGGTGCCCATCCAGGGATCGTTGGTGATGTAGGCATCGCCTTCCTTCATCGTCTCGATCGGGAATTTCGCGATGAAGTGCTTGACCGATTCCGCCATCGAGTTGACGTGACCGGGCGTGCCCGTCACCGCCTGCGCCAGCATCCGCCCCTTGAGGTCGAACACGCCGGCCGAGAGGTCGCCGCATTCACGCACGATCGGGCTGAAGGCGGTGCGGAGCAGCACCTGCGCCTGCTCCTCGACCACGGCGATCAGCCGGTGCCACATGATCTGAAGGTCGATCAGGCTCGCGCCATTTGCCTTGCTCATGATCAGGCCGCCTTCCGTTCCATGACGATGCTGCCGGCACCGTCGATATGGGCGTCAAAACTGTTGGAGACGAAGGTGGAAGTCTCGTCCTCGGCGATCACGGCGGGGCCCGCGATGGTCGCGCCCGGCGCCATGTCCTCGCGGCGATAGAGCGGGATCTCGATCACTTCCCCCGCGCGTCCGTCGAAGAATTTGCGGCTGCCGGAGGCCTTGCCTGCGGGTGTGCGCACGACCGACGCGACGACGGAGGGATTGCGCGCATCGGTGGTTGCAAGCACCGACCAGCTCAAGACCTCGATCGCGGCGCCCGGAATCGACCGCTCGAACATCGCGGAGTAATCCGCCTCGAACTTCTGGCGCAGGCCGGCAAGATCGGCCGATGTCAGCGGCCGGTTCGGCAGCTCGATCGTGATCTCGTGGCCCTGGCCGACATAGCGCATGAAGGCGGCGCGGCGCTCGCGCACCGGCGCTCCGGCAGCACCAGGCTCGACCAGCGCACGCGTTTCAGTCGCCATCTCCTGAAGCAAGTCGGAGACCGCTGCGGTGTCGAAATCGTCGAGCCGGACATGGCGGCTGCGCACCAGCTCATAGGCGATCGGAGCCGCAAGGAATCCGACCGCCGAGCCGACGCCGGCATTCGACGGCACGATCACCCGGGAAACACCGATCTTTTCGGCAACGCGCGCCGCATGCAGCGGCGCGGCGCCGCCGAACGCAATCAGCGTGTGCTGGCCGACGATCTCGCCGCGCTCGACCGCATGCACGCGCGCCGCGCTCGCCATGTTCTCGCAGACGACCTCGTGCACGGCATAGGCGGCCGTTTCCGCCGACAGGCCCAGCGGCTCGCCGACGATGCGCAGCAACGCCTGCTTCGAGAGTTCCGGGTCGAGCTTGATCGTACCGCCCGCAAACGCGTCGGGATCGATCATGCCGAGTGCAACGTCCGCATCCGTCACCGCGGGACGCTGGCCGCCGCGGCCGTAGCAGGCCGGCCCCGGCTCCGACGAGGCACTCTCGGGGCCGACGGTGACGCGCTTCATCGCGTCGACATGCGCGATCGAGCCGCCGCCGGCGCCGATCTCGACCATCTCGATCACGGGGATGCGCACCGGCAGGCCGGAGCCCTTCAGGAAGCGCGCCGCGCGATCGACCTCGAACACACGCGAGGTCTCGGGCTGATACTTCTCGATCAGGCAGATCTTGGCCGTGGTGCCGCCCATGTCGAAGGACAGCACCTTGCTCTCGCCGAGCCGCGCTGCGATCTGCGCCGCGAAGATGGCGCCGCCGGCCGGACCGGATTCGACGAGACGCACCGGAAAGCGCCGCGCCGTCTCGATCGAGGTGACGCCGCCGCCTGATGTGACGAGATAGATCGCGCCGCGGAACTGCTCGACCTGCAAGGCATCCGCCATGCGGGCGAGATAGCCGTCGATCAGGGGTTGCACATAGGCATTGGCGACCGCTGTGGAGGTGCGCTCATATTCGCGAATCTCCGGACACACGGCCGACGACACCGTCACGGAAATTCCAGGCATCTCCTCACTGATGATCGCGGCCGCGCGCCGCTCGTGCTCGGGATTGGCATAGGAGTGCAGAAAGGCGATCGCGACGCTCTCGACCTTCAATTCGCGCAATTTCGGCGCGAGTGCGCGCACCGACGCTTCGTCGAGCGGGAGACGGATGGCGCCATGCGCGTCGATGCGCTCGGGCACGGTGAACCGAAGCGAACGCGGCGCCAGCGGTTTTGGCTTGTCGATGCTGAGATCGTACTGGTCGTAGCGGCTCTCGGTGCCGATATCGAGCACATCGCGAAAGCCCTCGGTCGCGATCAGCGCCGTCTTGGCGCCGCGGCGCTCGATGATCGCGTTGGTCGCCAGCGTCGTGCCGTGAATGAAGACGTCGATGTCGCTGATATGGGCGCGCGCATCGGCGAGAATGAGACGCATCCCGTCCAGCACCGCCTGTTCGGGGCGCTGCGGCGTCGTCAGCACCTTGCGCGTCTTGCGCTCCAAACCCATGTCCAGCACGATGTCGGTGAACGTGCCACCGATATCGACGGCAAGCCGTACCTCGGCTCCCTCAAGCATTCCAAAATTCTCCGGCTGATCGTCAGGATTGGCGTCAAAAACGCAGCAATTTCCGTGCCATGAGGCGTGCCAAGCATGCTGCGCCCCGCCATTCTGCTTGGCACCCATGCAATAGGCAAGGCGTGTTCGCCGCCCGTATGATCAGAGCAGGAATGCAAGCGCCGCTTCGCAGCGCTCCTCGACCTTGAGCGTGAGCAGATCGTCGGCGCGGGTGCGTCCGAGATTGACCGCAGCGATCGGAATCTGCCGCTGCGCGGCCGCCTGCACGAAGCGAAAGCCGGAATAGACCATCAGCGAGGAGCCGACGATCAGCATCGCGTCGGCCTGCGACAGATGGTCCTGCGCGGTGGCGACAATTTCGCGCGGCACGTTCTCGCCGAAGAACACGACGTCGGGCTTGAGGATGCCGCCGCAGGCTTCGCAAGAAGGCACCTTGAACGACGAAAAATCCGCGTGCTCAAGATCCGCGTCGCCGTCCGGCGCATCCGCGGCATCGAGCGTGAGCCATTCTGCATTGGCGCGGCCGAGCGCATCCTGGAATTCGTTGCGCGGAATCTTCGCTCCGCAGCCCATGCAGCGGACGAGGTCCAGCCGACCATGCAGGTCGATCACCTGCCGATGGCCGGCGGATTGATGCAGCCGGTCGACATTCTGGGTCAGCAGCATCTCGCAGCGCCCGCTCGCCTCGAGGCGGGCGAGCGCATGATGTGCATCATTCGGCCTCGCCTGGCCGAACCGCCGCCAGCCGATCAGGCTGCGCGCCCAATAGCGCTGTCGCGTATGCTCTTCCGACATGAAGGCCTGGAAATTGACCGGCTGGGTCCGCTTCCAATTGCCATGGCTGTCGCGATAGTCGGGAATGCCCGAATTGGTGCTACAGCCGGCGCCGGTCAGCACGAACAGACGTTCGTGCCGGCCGACGAAATCTTCGAGCGGGGAATTTGCCACCGGAGAGCTTGTCATGGCGCAGATGTAGTCTGCGCCGGCCGGTTTTGCCAGATCACTCCCGCGCAGGCGGCTCGAAGCCGGCAATCAGCTTGACGAGCTCACTCTGCCGTGCGGTTCCGGTCTTGCGGAAGACGTTGTGGAGATGCGTCTTGACGGTGGCCTGGGTCAACCCGAGCAGGTCGGCCAGGGCTTTCACCCCGCTCACCTTCATGACGGCGTCGATCACGCGGATCTCGCTCGCCGTGAGCTTGTAGAGCTTTGCCAGCGCCTCCAGCGGCGGCGGACTTGCCGGCGAGGTCTTGCCGATGAAAACCGCGGCAATGGCGGAATGCAATGCACCGGTGCGCTGCCGGTCGCCCGTGGTCAGCGGCAGCACATTGGCAAACCAGCGGCCGGGCAGCGCCGCCGAAAGCGGAATCGGGCCGCCACCGCCGGCCGAGGCATTGCCGTTCTCAGCGGCCGCGAGCGCATCGCGCAAAGCCCGCTGCGCCTCCGGCGCGGCGGCGGCCAACGTGCCGTTTCTCTCGGTCAGCAGCGAGGCTTCGTCCAGCATGGCGCGCCCCGGCACATTGGTGAAGACCAGGCGACCGCCCGGGCCAACCAGGAAGACGGCGGCCGCGACGCTGTCGAGCGTCTGGGTCAACACCGCCTGCGTCGCCTTGCTCTGGTCGAACAGTCGTCCGATCGAGACGGCGCGCTGGAAATGCGGAACGATCAGCGCAAGCCGTCGGCGATCGTCGGCATCGACGAGGCCGTCCCTCTCGTGCATGCGAACGCTGATCACTGACGAGCTGGTGGCGCTCCTCTCCAGATTTGCCGCCAGCCCATCGATGATGCCCTGCGGCTTCATCCACCCGTCATAGAAGCTGGTCTCGACCATTTCCTCGAAGGGAATGAGATCGGTCGATCCGTAGACCACGCCGGCATCGAAGAAGGTCGCGGCCGGAAAGCACGGATTCAAGGGAAGATATTTCTCGAAATAGAGCTTCGTGTACTGCGGCTCTTCGTTGAAGAGATGAAGCACCGCGGATTGCCCGGTTGTCGCGTCGTGCCAGAACAGGTTTCCGGAGGAGCCGCCGACGAACAGGCAGGCCTGCTCAAGAGCACGCGGCCACAAAGTGGGATCGAGCGCGGCGTCATAAACGAGGCCGATCAGCTCTGACAGCAGAGCAGCTTCAGACGTCACGACCAACTCTTCATCCCAAACGACATGTGGGGCATTGGCGCCTCCAGAAGCAATCTACCACAGGGCTCGCGACGAGCGCAAAACTTCGCGTGCACGAATATTGAGAAGCGCGTTGCGCGACGAAGCGGCATGCGATCGCGGACATGAATCACGGGACGACTGCTATGCTCCGTTCTTAAGCAAGCCGCGTTCAATCTTGCTCGACAATCGTTGCGTTGAGGGCGGCCGGCTATTTCGCAGGCACACCCGTTTCGGCGGCGGGGCCTGTTTCTGCGAGACGACCGCCTTGCCGGGCGACGCCTCGGGCGCGCTGGGTGCAACCGGCGCGGACTGACCGACCGACAAGGACACACCGAACACGCGCCATTGTCCTTCGACCGGCGCGAACAGCAATTCGAAATTCACCTGCGTCGGCACCGACGGAAAAAATCCTGCCATGCGCAGCAGACCGTTCGGCTCGATCTGCGGCAACAGCGACAATTGCGGGTCGATGACCGCGACGCCGGACAGATCGAGCTTGTCGCCGCGCTGCTCGGCAAAAATCTCCGCCAGCCCTGCTGCGGTGTTCACCTGGAATCCGGGGGCACCGAGATCGCGCAGCACTGTGTAATTGCCGGTCTTGTTAGCGTGGTCGAGCGCGAGCAGCGTCGAGCGGATCAGCATCAGCACGCCGTTGCGGTCGATGCTGGCAAGCTTGGGCGCCGCCTGCTGCGACGACGATGCCGGGTGCGGTTGCGGCGGCGTCTGCTGCGCGGATGTCGTCACCGCGCCCAGGTTCAGAAGCCCGAGGCCTGCACTCAACCATCGCAGCGTCATGCGAGCGAATTCTACCTACCACTGGATTGATACGGAGCCGCGGCCACCGGGAACGTTGCGTTCGTGGCCGATACCGCCGCCGGCATTGGCGATGGCCGCCGCGAATGTGACCCAAGGCGCCAGGGCCAACATCAACCATTCGGTTGAAGTCGGCCGGGAACCTGCCGCTGGGATTTTACTTTTTGCAGACTGTTGCTGAATTGCCTCGGAACGTGCCGCGACGGCGAACGTCACCGCGCGTCACGACGGCCGCGAGATCCAGCAATGTTCCGACCGATCCGGCGGTGTCGAAGATCTCCCGCTGAAGCGTCGTCGGCAACGAATTCCATTGCATGATGACGGCCGCGCCGAGGCAGCGCAAAACGCGCTCTTCCTCCGCCGCGAGGGCTGCGCCACGCAGTCGCTCCGTCTCGCCGGCAGTGTTTGTGGGTATCAGCCCTGCCCGGCGAGCTACTCGCCAGTTCGCCATACGCGGCCGCCTTTGCACGATACTGAAGAAATTTGAACATGCGGGCTCCTTTTTTCGAAAGTCTCCGCGTGTTCAGCCTGCCACTTGCCGGCTAGGCCAGTGTCGGGACAGTCAAAAAAGCCAGTGGAGCGTCGAACATGTACGCGAAGCCACTCTCCGCGTAGGTCAATTGAACGTCGCCCTGGAGCTGGCGCCCGAGCGTTTCGATCAATCGCGTTCCAAAGCTGCGCTTTGCAGGGCGCTGGATCAACGGACCATCCTTCTCGATCCAGGCCAAACACAAGCGTTGCGTCTGCTGCTCGATCGACCAGCGGAGGTCGACGCGCCCCTTTGGAACTGAAAAGGCACCGTATTTCGTGGCGTTGGTGCAAAGCTCATTGAGCGTCATCGCGATGGCGATCACAGTACTGGAATTGATCCGGATATCGGGCCCCGAAATCGAAAACTTCGATTCAGCGGGATCGTCGAAAGCTTCGATGGCGCTGCGGACGACCGCCCCGAGATCGGCGCTCGACCAACTCGCCCGCACGAGCAGATCGTGCGCACGGCCAAGCGCAAGCAGCCGGCCCGCGATGGCCTGCTGTGCGTGCGCCACGCCCTGCTCGCCGCGCAAGCTCTGGGAGACGATGCCGGAGACGGTCGCGAGCGTGTTCTTGATGCGGTGATGCAGCTCTTCGAGGATCAGCTTTTGCAGCTTGTCGGACGTCTCGCGCTCCCTGGCGTCGATGCCCGCCCTGGCAAGCAGGCCCTTCGTGTTGATCTCGGCCTGGGCAAGGAGAAGCCGCAGGCTGACATTCTCCGCCGCCAGAGCATCCTCATACGATTCTCCGCCGCCGAGCTGCTGGCCCGCGCGGAGATCGATCTCGAGCATTGGCGACTGTGTCACGAGGGTTGCTGCCGGACCTGATTTCAGTGGAACGTTACGTCACAAGGGCGGGATTTCAGCGGCGTCGTGATCTTGCTTGGGCGCCTTCGCTGGCGAAAAATACGCGAGGATTTCAGCAGCGTTTCCGAGGATCGCTGCCTTGCGCATTGCCGCAATGCGCTTGTCTCCCGACGGCATCTCGCGGGCTCGATCGAGAGCGTCGATCGCCCTGGAGCTCAACTCGCAAGCCAACGAGGCCTGGATTGGCTCTGACGAGCCGCCTGCCTGAGCCGGCGGCGAAGGCACGCCGAGAGCGACTACCATTGGATGAGCATCGATGCAGCGACCAGCAGCACGAAGAAGATCGGCAGCAAGACCGGAGGCACGAGCCACTCACGAGCACTGAATCTTGGGGAATCCGACATGCCTACCGCCTGTGGTTCCGGCGGGAGCGCAATGCTCTCAGTCACCGATAACAGCCGAGGGGCGAGCGGTGATAGGCTCTATGTAGTAGTCCTTCGCCGAATAGCGAGGCTTACCGAGAACTATTTGTCGCGACCGGCATCCAACCGGGTTGTAACCCTGTTGCCAAATCATCATCTCCATAAAAGGCGCGACCCGTCTCGACGAAGCGTCCGTGTTCCTGACATACGCAGGTCGAACGTCGGCCCCCCAGCGTGCCCCGACTCAAACCGCGAAAAGGCCGACGCGCGGCACCTGCAACCTGATCGGCCTCAACCATGATCGACTTCCCAAATCACAGCCGCTCATATGACCGGACGCGGCATGCCGTGCGGTTCTGGGGGCACGACAGCGCCATCGAGGCCTCGTTCTTCATAGACGAAGGCGCATTGAAGCGGATTCAACCGGGCACCCATTCCAGCGAATCGGGATTTCTGATCGCATTCGATTCCAACCGCGACTTGATATGTGCCACCGCGGCCCGGAAGTATGTTCGCGGCAGCCGAGGCTCTTACGACCTGCTCGCAGCAGATTTTTGAACCGGTCGACACAGGGGGTGATGAGTTGGTGGTTTCGGTCGTGGCTCCACGGTTCTAGCTCGCCCAGTTCTCGCGAAACTCAGGGAATAGCGTCAGGCCCCCGCAGGCATAAATGGTTTGGCCCGTGATGTAGCCCGCTTCATCCGAGGCGAGGAACGCGAACACGGCGGCGATCTCTTCCGGCGTGCCGACACGGCCAAGCGGAATGTGGCTGGTGACGACGCCGCGCTTTTCCGGATCGCCGGTCCACGCCGCGTTGATCGGCGTGTCGATCGCGCCGGGACCGACAGCATTGACGCGAATGCCGCGGCCGCCGAACTCCAGCGCCAGCGTGCGCGTCAGATTGGCGATGCCGCCTTTGCTGATCGAATAAGCGAGATAGCCAGGTTTGGGAATGATCTGGTGGACGCTGGAGCAATTGATGATGCTGCCGCCTCCACCACGCGCGACGAAATGCGCCAGCGCCTTCTGCGCGCAGAGCACGGCACCGTTGAGATTGACGTCGATAATGCGGCGATAGGTATCGATGTCGAGCGCCTCGCTCGGCGACTCCCGCTGGAAGCCGGCATTGTTGACGAGACAGTCGAGGCGCTTCCAGCGCGCCAGGATGGTCTCGAACATCGCAGCGACCTCCTGCTCATTGCTGACGTCGGCCTTGACGATGACATGGTCAAGCTTGCCATGACCGCGATCGCTCGATCCCGTTTTTGCAGCTGCAAGTGTTTCCTCGGCCTTCTCGGGGTGATCGACATAATTGATGGCGACGGTTGCGCCTTCCTGGGCCAGCCTGACGGCGACCGCGCGGCCGATGCCTTGGGAGGCACCGGTCACCAGCGCATATTGGCCGACGAGGCGCGAGGAAAATGTGGTCGAGCGATCGGTCTGTGGCATGAGCTTTCTCCGGGATGCTTCATCATGGATGGAACCGGTGTTTTGTTCCATCCCGCAGCGCATCGCTGGGATTCATTCCGCGCGGCACGCCAGCGGCGAGGTCAGGATCTGATAGAGGATGATGGCGCCGAAGGTCGCCGTGCCGATCCCGCCGAGCGTGAATGCGCCGAATTTGAGCGTGAGATCGCCCGCGCCCGCGGTGAGTGCGACGGCGACGGTGATCAGGTTCGCGGGATTGGCGAAGTCGACCTTGTTCTCGACCCAGATCCTGCCCGCCATCGCGGCGATCAATCCGAACAGCACGATCGAGAGGCCACCGATGACGGGACCCGGAATAGACAGGATCAGCGCGCCGAATTTCGGCGAGAAGCCGAGCAGGATCGACACGGTGGCCGCGAACGCGAACAGCAAGGTCGAATAGACCTTGGTCGCCGCCATGACGCCGATGTTCTCGGCATAGGTCGTGACGCCGGTGCCGCCGCCGCAGGCCGCCACGATGGTTGCGAGGCTGTCGGCGAACAAAGCGCGACCGAGATAGCCGTCGAGGCTGCGGCCCGTCATGGCGCCGACGGCCTTGATGTGACCGAGGTTCTCGGCGACGAGGATGACCGCGACCGGCGCGATCAGAAAGATCGCATCGGCCTGGAAGGTCGGCGTGGTGAAGTTCGGCAAGCCGAACCACGGCGCGGCCGCAAGCTGGGTGAAGTCGATCGGCTTGCCGAAGCCGAGGCCGTTCGCGAACAGAAAATACAAAAGATATCCGCCGATCGCGCCGAGGATGATCGGCAGGCGGCGCCACAGGCCAGGTGCGGCGACGGCAACCACGCCGATGACCAGAACGGTCGCGAGCCCGATCCAGGTCTCGAACGCATTGGCGCTCACCGCCTTGACCGCGACCGGCGCGAGGTTGAGGCCGATGGCGGCGACCACAGCGCCGGTGACCGCCGGTGGCATCAGGCGCTCGACCCAACCGATGCCCGACCACATCACGACCAGCGCTATCAGGCCGTACAGCACCCCGGCTCCGACGATGCCGCCGAGCGCAACCGACAAGTTCGGATTCGGCCCCTGCCCGGCATAGCCGGTGGCAGCGAGGACGACGGCGATGAACGCGAAGCTCGAGCCGAGATAGCTCGGCACACGCCCCGCGACGATGACGAAAAAGATCAGCGTGCCGATGCCGGAGAACAGGACTGCAACATTGGGATCGAACCCCATCAGCAGCGGCGCGATGATCGTCGAACCCGACATTGCGACGCAATGCTGAAGACCGGAGACGACGGTCTGGCCCCATGACAGCCGCTCCTCCGGCATGATCACGCCCGAGGTCTTGAGTGTCCAACGCGGAAAATAGCCTTGCGAAGAACGGTCCTGTGCCTGCTCGCCCGAGCCTGTCGAGATCGTCATGTTCCCCCCGTTGCGGTGCAGCGATTGATCTTCGTGCGATCCGACAAAAATGTGATTGTCGCTTCTGCGGCGGCCATCACATGATGGAACACATACAAGATTCAACGCTTGCAATATTCGAATCTTGCTTTGCCAGATCAATGCGTTCCGGGGCCGAGACTATGACACAGATTGCGATCCAGCCAGCCATCCATCGCCGGCATCAGCCCTGGTACAAGATCCTCTACGTCCAGGTGCTGATCGCGATCGCATTGGGGGTGCTGATCGGCTATGTCTATCCCGATCTTGGCAAGGCCCTGAAGCCGCTCGGCGACGGCTTCATCGCGCTGATCAAGATGATGATCGCACCGGTGATCTTCTGCACCGTGGTGCACGGCATCTCCTCGATGGGCGACCTCAAGCGCGTCGGCCGGGTCGGGCTGAAGTCGCTGATCTATTTCGAGACGGTCTCGACCGTCGCGCTCGCCATCGGCCTTTTGGTCGGCGAGATTCTCCAGCCCGGCCACGGCTTCAACATCGATCCCGCCACCATCGACCCGAAGTCGGTCGCGACCTATGTCACCAAGGCCAAGGAGGAAGGCATCGTCGCCCATCTGATGGCGATCATCCCCGACAGCTATGTGGGCGCGATCGCGCGCGGCGACCTGTTGCAGGTGCTGCTGGTCTCGATCCTCTCGGGCTTTGCCATCGCCTTCCTCGGCAAGGCCGGCGAGCCGATCGCGGAGGCGATCGACAAGGCCGCAAAGATGTTCTTCGGCATCATCCGCATCATCGTGCGCGTCGCGCCGATCGGCGCATTCGGCGCCATGGCGTTCACCGTCGGCGCCTACGGTCTCGGCTCGCTGCTCAACCTCGCCGCCCTGATCGGCACGTTCTATCTCACCAGCATCCTGTTCGTGCTGATCGTGCTGGGCTCGATCGCGCGGCTCGCCGGCTTCTCGATCCTGCGTTTCATCGCCTACATCAAGGACGAGCTCCTGATCGTGCTCGGCACCTCGTCGTCGGAGACGGTGCTGCCGCAGATGATCCAGAAGATGGAGCATCTCGGCGCCTCGCGCTCGGTGGTCGGCCTCGTCATTCCGACCGGCTACAGCTTCAATCTCGACGGCACCAACATCTACATGACGCTGGCGACGCTGTTCCTGGCGCAGGCCACCAACACGCATCTGACGATCTGGCAGGAGCTCGGCATCCTGGGCATCGCCATGATCACCTCGAAGGGGGCTTCGGGCGTCACGGGCGCCGGCTTCATCACACTCGCCGCGACGCTCTCGATCGTGCCCGACATCCCGATCCAGTCGATCGCGATCCTGGTCGGCATCGACAAGTTCATGAGCGAGTGCCGCGCGCTGACCAACCTGATCGGCAACGGCGTCGCCTGCGTCGTCATCAGCATCTCCGAAGGCGAGCTCGACCGCGAGGCGCTGCACGAGACCATGGCGCATCCGCTGGAGATCGGCGAGTCGCTGGAACCGGGCGGCGGCGCGTAACGCCGCGCGCATCGACACCACGAGCAACCCGGTTCCGACGCGGTAGTTTCCCGGAATGGTAAATCGGTGAGGTACGCGTCACAACACATGCGTTGGGATCACCGATTGATACTCATTTCTTTCCACCCGACGCGCTGGGGGCAGGGCGTCGGGTTTTTGAAAATCTCTGCCAAGACCTGTTGTCACGCCGAACCGCGAGGCGGGATCAGATGATCCCGCCATGCCCGCGTTGCACCCTGGCGCCAAGATCGAGCCGCCGCGCGATCCCGATCGCCTGCAGGAACGCCTCGTCATGACTGACGACGAGCAACGCGCCGTCATAGGCCCGCAAGCCCGCTTCGACGGCTTCGATGGACTCGATGTCCAGATGATTGGTCGGCTCATCCAGGATCAGCAGGGACGGCGGTGTCGCGCCGCCAAACACGCAGGCAAGGCCGGCACGAAGCAGCTGCCCGCCGCTCAGGCTTCCGACGATCTGCAAGGCGGCGTCGGCGCGAAACATGAAACGGGCCAGGGCGGCATGGCATTCGTTCGTGCCCGCCTTTGGATTGAGACGCCTGAAATTATCCAGGATGGAGACCGCGGGATCGAGCAGGCTGATCTTCTGGTCGAACAGCGCGAAGTCGGGCCGGACCCGCAACGTGCCCGCAAGAGGGCAGATTTCTCCCGTAATGAGTTTCAGCAGGGTTGTCTTGCCGGAGCCGTTCGGCCCGACGATGGCAACGCGCTCGGGCCCGACCATCGCCAAAGACAGATCGCGCAGGATCGCGCGCTCCGGATGATAGCCGGCACTGATCCGGTCGAGCCAAACCACCTCCCTGCCCGCCGGCAGGTTGGTCGAGGGCAATTTCACGGACAACGGCTGAAGAATCTCGATACGCCGGCGTGCCGTGTCGAGCGCATCGATGGCCTCCGCGCGGCGCCTTTCGGCGATCTGCGCGGTCTTTCCGCCGCTGTCCTCGCTGCGATCCTTGCGGGCACCGGCCAGGATGCGCGGGATATCGCCCCTCGCGCCCTTCTTCCTGCCGCCGCTGTCCTTGCGCGCCTTCCGCTCCGCGGCTTCCTGCGCCTTGCCGTCGATCTCGGCGAGATGCTTCTCGGCATGCGCAAGGTCGTGCCTGACAGCCGCGAGCTCAACGGCCCTCTGCTCGCGGTACCTGCTCCAATTGCCGCCATATCGTCTTGCCCCGAGCGACGTCAACTCGACGATAGCATCCATGGTCTCGAGCAGATCCCGATCGTGGCTGACCACGATCGCACCGCGCCGCCAGCCCGCCAGCAAGTCGACCACGGCACCGCGTCCATCCCGATCGAGATTATTGGTGGGCTCGTCCAGCAGCAGGACATCCGGCTCGGCGAAGACCAGCGCGGCAAGACGGATCCGCGTGACCTGTCCGCCCGACAAATGATCCAGCTCCGTGTCGGGACCAGGATCGAATCCGACACGCGCGAGCGCCGACGCTAGCCGCGCTTCGAGCGTCCAGTCGACGTCGGCGACCTCGTCGGCCGAAGCATCGCCACGCTCGGCGCGGCGAAGCAGCGCCAGCGCCGCACGCGCGCCGAACAGGTCGATCACCGTGGCACCCTCGGGGAGCCTGGCATCCTGGCGCAGCAGACCCAAGGTTCCGCCAATGAGAACGCGTCCCGACTGAGGGACATGCTCTCCCGTGATCGCAGCGAGCAGCGTTGTCTTGCCGACGCCATTGCGGCCGACAAGACCGGCCCGCTCAGTGCCGAATGTCAGGTTGAGATTGGAAAGAAGAGGACGGCCGTCAGGCGTGGACAGCGACAGGTTCGACAGGATGATCGATGCAGGCATGGAATTCCCCGTGAGCAAGGCGGATGGGCGTTGCGGTCGGGGTCAAATCCATGGCTGCGAAATTCCTGGTTGAAGTCTCGCTCATAATCCCGCTGGGCGATGAGATCAAGGCCGCATTCCGGGCGACGCCGCTGCCGACGCCTCACGAACCTGTTGATGGACGCTTCAACGGGGACGCGGTAAGCACCGGGAAAATCAACGTGTCTCAAATGAAGAGGCCACCCCGTGAGCGGCAAGCCGAACAACGTCGCCCAACTGCTTCAGCAGGCTTTTCTGGCACTGCGAGCCAAGCAGTTCGACATCGCAAGGCAGCTTGCGACCGAAGCCCTGAAATCAAATCGCACCGACCGGAATGCCGTGCTGATCCTGGCCCATGCCCTGCTCGGCCAGGAGCGCGCGCAGGAGGCGATCGGGCCGCTGGAGAAAGCCGCAAAGCGCAATGGCGATCCGGAAATCGAGACGCTGCTGGGCCATGCCCTGTGCGGCGCAAGGCGCATCGTGGATGGCCTCGCGCAATTGCGCCGAACCGCTGCACGCCGACCGGCCTATCTGCCGGCCTTTCAGGAGCTGGCCGGCCAGCTTGCGAACGCCGGAGAGGTCGGAGAGGCGGTGGGAATCATCGAGGACGCTCTCGCGCTCGCCCCTGCCAGCATCGACCTGCAACTCGACCTCGGCCGCATGCATGTACGGAACAACAACCGCGCCGAGGCGCGCCGCGTCCTGACTGCTGCGCGCAAAGCCGCGCCGGGGCGCGCCGACATCCTGACCGAACTTGCCTGGGCGGAGCTCCTCGACGGCGCCTATGCAGAAGCCGCCGACACCTACCGCCACGCGCTCGGGCTTCGCCCGGACGACACGCTCTCCCGGGCCAATCTCGCGATCTGCCTCATGGAGATAGGCGAGCGCAACAATGGCGAGGCCGCGCTGCGTTCGGTGTTTCGCGGGCGGCCGCATATGCTCGGCCGCGCCGCCTTCGCGATGGCGGCGTCGTCGCACGGCCGCTTCTTTTTCCGGCCGAGCGCGGCGGCGAAGTTTCTGGAGCGCGAGCCCGAACGGGCGGCTACGCCCTGAATTTCCGCCGGTACAGGCCCGGCTCGCGCTTCAGCGCGGCGCGCAAGGCATGAACCTTCTGCGCTTCGTCCTCGGTGAAGGCGGAGGTCTGCCGCGTCCAGTCCTCGCGCTTGACCGGAATGCACTGCGCGATCGGCGTGCCCTTGGGCAGCACGCCGCGAAAGCCGGTGTTGTGCCAATGCGCCGGAAAATGGATCCAGTTGTCGCGATAGCGATCGCAATCGACGAGGCCGCTCAGCGTGGTGAACGGCAGGTCGAAGCGATTGACCGGATGCGTGAAGAACAGCGAATAGCCTTCCGGCACATCGATAGTCCAGAGATTGTGAAACTTGATGACGAAGCGGTCGGCCTCGAACAGCGGTGAGCCGGTGAGCTGGCCCTGATCATGGAAGCTGACCGGCGAGCGCGGAAAATCGATCTCGCCGCCGGGTGGGATATCGTTGTCCCAGCTCATCTCGCCATCCTCGACCTTGAGGTCGCAGATCAGCGGGATCAGGAATCCGCATGTCATCGCGTCAATGAAGGGCGGGCAGCGTTTGACCGTCTCGTCATCCTGCTGATTGAGAGCGCTGAAGGCCGTCGTCGGCATCGCCTTGAGCCACTCAGGAACGCCGAGATTGGCCGGGACCGGCTGTGGCAGCAGGCCTTCGAGCTCCCTGGGGCAGCGAAATTTGATCGCGAGCTTGTTGTTATTGGTCTGCGAGGACATTGGGCATTCCAGCCGAGTGCCCTATCGATAAAAGGAAACTGCCGCGGATCAAAGTCCCGCGGCAGCTCCAAACCATTACATCTTCGTCATGTTGCAGCGCTCCCCCGCGCCGGCGCCGGCAAGGTGGAAGAGCGAAGACGTTATCAGCCCTTGAGCGCTGTGACGACGACCTCGATCAGCGCGCCGCCGCCGAGATCGGCGACGCCGACGGTGGCGCGGGTCGGCAGATTGTCGCCGAAGAACTCGGTCCAGGCCGCGTCCATCTCCTTCTTCTTGGAGAGGTCTGTGACGAAGATCGAGGCGCTGACGACGCGGCTCTTGTCGGTGCCGGCTTCCTTCAGATAGCCGGCGATCTTGCCGAGGATGTTGCGGGTCTGGTCGCCCATCGAGACCGAGGTGTCGTCGGCGATGGTGCCGCCGACGAAGACGAAGCCGTTGGCTTCGACGGCGCGATGCATGATGGGCGTGCGGATGCTGCGGGTGATGCTCATGATGTCCTCGTATTGCTAGAGCGTGGAAGGATGGAAGCGGTCGATGCCGAGATCGCTGACGCGGGTCTGGGTACCGCCATTGACAATCAGCTCCGCCATCACGGCGCCGGCGCCGGGGCCGAGCTGGAAGCCGTGCAGCGAGAAGCCGAACTGGTGGTAGAGGCCCCTGTGGCGGGAGCTCGGCCCGAATACCGGGATGTCGTCCTTCATCTTGGCCTCGATGCCGGCCCAGGCGCGAACGATCGTCGCGCTGCGCATCACCGGAAACAGCTCGAACACGGTGCGGGCGCTGGTCGCGAGGCTCTTCCAGTCCAGCACCGTCTCGTTGCGGTCCTGATAGGGCCTCGCCAGATGGCCGCCGCCGATCAGCACGGTGCCGTTCTTGAATTGCTTGAAGGAGAGTTTGCGGCCGCGCAGGATCACGACGGGATCGATGAAATGCGGCACGCGCGAGGTGATCATCAGCATCGGCGCCACGGTCTCGACCGGAACGGGCTCGCCAAGCGCAGCTGCGATCTTGCCGGCCCAGGCGCCGGCGGCGTTGACGAGCACCGGTGCGGCAAAGGTTTCGCTGCCGACATCGACGTACCACAAGCCGTTGATGTAACGGATGTTGGTGGCGGCTACGCCTTCGCGCACAGTAGCGCCGAGCTGCTGGGCCTTGCGCCGGAACGCCGTCGTCGTCTGCGCCGGATTGGCGGCGCCGTCACGGCGCGAGACCACGCCGCCGGGGCAAGTGTCGGCGACCGCAGGTACAAGCCGTTGCAGCTCGGCGGCGTCGATCAGCTCCTCATGGGTGAAGCCGAGCGCGTTGAGCTCGGCGACACGTGCGCGGCAGACCGCGAGCTCCTCCTCGTTCTCGGCGACCAGCACCTGGCCGTAGCTTTCGAAGCTGCAATCGTCGTCAAGAAGATCTGAAATCTTCTCCCAGATCCCCATCGAGCGGATCGAGAGCGGGATTTCGGGGATGTGCCGCGCGAGCTGGCGGACACCGCCGGCGTTGACGCCGGAAGCATGGCGGCCGGCGTAGTCCTTCTCGATCAGCAACGGCTTCAGGCCGGCGAGGCACAGATGCAGCGTGGTCGAGCATCCGTGGATGCCGCCGCCGATGACGATCGCATCCACGTTTGTGGTCATCCGCGCACCACGGCCTTGATATCGGCCTCGGACTTCGGGACGGCGGCGAGCTCGGCGAGCGTGATCGGCTTCACCGGCGCGCGCAGCCGGTAATAGCCGATCTCCTGCGGAGTCTTCCCGCGCGCCTGCGCCATCAGCTCGGTGACGGTGAGGCCGCAGAGCCGGCCCTGGCACGGGCCCATGCCAGTGCGGCGATAGGCCTTGAGCTGGTTCGGTCCGGTCGCGCCGATCGCGACGGAATCGAGAACGTCCTTTGCCGTCACTTCCTCGCAGCGGCAGACGATGGTGTCGCCCGAGGGAATGCGGAACTGCGGCGCGGGCCGAAACAGTGTGTCGAGGAAGAGACGGCCACGCTCGGCCTTGGCAAGATCGGCACGGAGCGTTGCCGTCGACGCAAGTTTTGCCGCAGCTGCGGGTGCCAGCGCTTCCACCGCCGCACGCGCCGCTATGCGGCCACGCACCACGGCAGCGTTCGCGCCGCCGATGCCGGCCCCGTCACCGGCGATCGCAATGCCCGCGACCGACGAATTGCCGCTCGCATCCAGCACCGGCGACCAGCACAATTGCAGCTCGTCCCAGCGATGCTCGATTCCCGCCGACATCGCGAGGTTCACGTTGGGCACCACGCCCTGATGCAGCAACAGCAGATCGGCCGGAATGGTCTCGCGCTTGCCACCGGCGACATAGCTGACGCTCGCGAGCTGGCCATCACCGGCCGCAGCGAGTTCTGTGACGCCGGAGACAACCTGCACCTTCGCCTTCACCTCGCGCATCATCGACAGGCCCTTGACGAAATAGGGCGAGGTCAAGAATGCGAAGGCGTGCGGGAGCGCCGCGAAATAATTGCCGCGCTCGGTGGTATCGAGGATGCGATCGATGCGGCCGCCGAGACGCAGGATCTGCGCGGCGAGCAGCCAGAGCAGTGGCCCCTGCCCCGCGATCACCGTGCGGCCATCGGGCACCAGCGCCGATGATTTCAACATCGTCTGCGCGGCGCCCGCGGTCATCACGCCCGGCAAGGTCCAGCCGGGAATCGGGAACGGCCGCTCCAGCGCACCGGTCGCGAGGATCACGCGCTTGGCCTTGACGAAGGCAGAGGCTCCGCCGACGGAGACCGCGATGTCGAGATTGCGATCGAGACTCCAGACCGTGGCGCGATGGATGATTTCGGCATTGCTCGCACGCAGCGCCTGCACGAGATCGGCACCGACCCAATAGTCAGCACCGAGCTGGCTGCGTTCAGTTACCGGCGTCGAAGCGATGGCGCGAAACACCTGGCCGCCGGGGCCGACGTTCTCGTCGAGCAGCAGCGTGGACAGGCCGGCTTCGGCAGATGTCGCGGCGGCAGCGAGGCCCGCGGGGCCGGCGCCGATCACCACGACGTCGTAGTCTTCGCGCTTGGGAGCCACAGTCATTTTCCGATCTCCCGCTTGCCCTTCTGGATTTCGATCTGCATGCCCTCGGCGACGGGCACGAGGCAGCCCTGGCGGTTGCCGACGCCGTCGATGGTGACGAGGCAGTCAAAGCACACGCCCATCATGCAATAGGGCAGCCGCGGCGCGCCGCTCACCGCGGTGGAACGGCGTGCGTCGCAACTCGAGGCCAGCAGCGCAGCGGAGACGGTGTCACCCTGCCGCGCCGGGACGGCGACGCCGTCGACGAAGATCTGCACTTGCGGCCGTTTATCCTGTTCGGATCGTCTAAACATGGGATGCCTCTTGGCTCCTTGATATCTCTAATAGCCGCTGGTGTTCGCCGCGCCCGCACCGCCAAAGCGACTGGCCGAGAACGCACCGACCAGCTCGGGCTCGAGCGCGCCTTGCGCAACCATGCGGGCGATCTCGAAAGCGTGGTTGGAAGCGAGCGTCACGCCGGAATGGCAGCAGGCGACGAAGGCGCCGGGATGCGTCTCCGACTGGTCGTAGATCGGAAAGCCGTCCTGCGGCATGACGCGGATGCCGGCCCAGCTTCTGACCACGTTGAGCCGCGACAGATGCGGGAACATGCGCTGGGCACGATCGGTCATCACGGCGCTGATCGAATGCTTGAGCGTGCGATCATCCAGCTCGTCCTCCTTGCTGTCGCCGATCATCACCGTGCCTTCGTCGGTCTGGCGGATCGTGGTCAGGGGATGCGGCAGGAACGGCATGGTACGCTCGGTCACCACGATCTGGCCGCGGGTCGGGCCCATTGGCGCGTAGAGGCCGACCATCGGCGCCAGCGTCTGGTTGGCATTGCCGGCGGCGAGCACGATCTTGGCAGCGCGCAGCTCGCCCTTCGGCGTGGTCAGGCGGAACTCGCCGCCACTCTTGCTGATCGCCGAGACCGGACGCTCCGGGAAATAGTCGATGCCGAATTCCTTGAAGCCGGTGTGGAAGGCTCGGAACGTGCGTAGCGAATTGACGTGGCCGTCGAGCGGGCAATAGCTGCCGCCGGAGACCTCTGGCCCGATCAGCGGCAGCGACTTCTTCACCTCGGACGCGGAGAGCATCTCCATCTTGTAGTCGGCCGCACCCGTCTGGTTGTGCATGCGCTTGACCAGCTCGGTGCGCTGGCCGAATTCGTCCTCGCCAAGCGTCAGATGGAAGCCGCCATTCTGCTGCAGGCTGACGTCGAGCCCAGTCTGCTGTTTCAGCTCGGAAGCAAGCCGGCCCCACGCCTGCGACGCCTGCACGGTCCACACCGTATAGGCCGGCATGCCGAGCCCCTTGCTCTGGACCCAGACCAGCGCAAAATTCGCTCGCGAGGCGCGCTTGGTGATGTCACCTTCGTCGAGCACGGCCACCTTCTTGCCGAGCCTTCCAAGGCCCCAGGCAATGGCGGAGCCGAGCAATCCGCCGCCGACGACGGCGACGTCGTAATCCCCTGACATGAGTTCTCCTATCGTCCCGTATCGCCCTTGCCGGCGAGCACACGGTCGAGCCCGTAGAAGCGATCGAGCAAAATGAGGGCGGTCATGGTAACAGCGATCACGCAGGCCGAGACCGACGTCACCAGCGGATCGATGTTGTCCTGGATATAAAGGAACATGCGTACCGGCAACGTCTCGGTGCCGGGTGCCGCGAGGAAGACGGTCATGGTGAGATCGTCGAAGGACTGGATGAAGGCGAGCGCCCAGCCGCTGATGACGCCGGGCAGGATCAGCGGCAAGGTCACGCGGCGGAACAGCGTCCAGCCATTGGCGCCGAGCGAAACCGCCGCCATTTCGACCGAGAGGTCCATGCCGGTCGCGGCCGCCAGCGTCAGCCGCAGCGCGAACGGAAACACGATGATGACATGGGCGATGATCAGCGCGGCAAAGCTGCCGCCGAGGCCCGCCGAGGTGAAGAAGCGCAGGAAGGCGATGCCGAGCACGACATGCGGGATCATCAGCGGCGACAGGAACAGCGCCGCGAGCGCATCACGCCCGCGGAAGCGATAGCGCGCGAGCGCAAGCGCCGCAGGCACGGCGAACAGCAGCGCCACGAAGGAGGACAGCGCGCCGAGCCCAAGGCTAACCCAGAAGGCGTGGATGAATTCGGGATAGTTACCGATCGCCCTGAACCAGCGCAGCGAGAAGCCATTGGTCGGCAGCGACAAAAAGCCTTCGGGCGTGAAGGCGACGAGGCAGACCACCAGGATCGGCGCCACCATGACGATGACGAAGACAGTGTGGAAGATCAGCGCGAGCGGGCCGTTCCGTCTCATCGGAACACCTCCGCATAGCGGCGTTCGATCAGCGCGTTGCTGCCGACGACGATCAAGACCAGCGCCACCAGCAAGAGCGTGGCGACCGCGGCCCCCAGCGGCCAGTCCAGCGTGTTGAGAAACTCGTCATAGGCGAGTGTCGCCGCGACCTTGAGTCGGCGGCCGCCGATGATCGCGGGTGTCGCGAAGGCGCTGGCCGACAGCGAGAAAACGATGATCGCGCCCGACAGCACGCCCGGCATGATCTGCGGCATGATGATGCGGCGGATGATGGTCACGGGGCCTGCGCCAAGCGACATCGCGGCATTCTCGATCTGCGGATCGAGCCGCTGCAGCGCCGCCCACACCGACAGCACCATGAACGGCATCATCACATGCGCGAGCGCGATCACCATGCCTGTTTCGGTGAACATGAAGGGAATGGGAGAACGGATCAGCCCGGCCGACATCAGCAGCTTGTTGACGAGGCCGTTGTTGCCGCCGAACAGCAGCGCCCAGCCGAGCGTGCGCGCCACGACGGAGATCAGCAGCGGCCCGAGGATGACCAGCAGGAAAAAACTCTTCCAGCGGCCGTCCATCCGGTTGAGGATGTAGGCTTCGGGCGCGCCGAGCAATGCGGTGAGCAGCGTGGTCAGGATGGCGATGCGAAACGTCCGCCAGAACATTTCCGCGTAATAGGGATCGGTCGCAATCTCGCGCCAGTTCTTGAGGATGAAGACCGGCTCGATGCCCTTGTACTGGCCCCAATCGTGGAACGACAGCATCACGGTCATCGCCAGCGGAATCAGCAGCACGCCGACGAACAGCATCAAGGCGGGTGCCGAGAGCAGCCATGGCGCGCGTGCAATTCGCGCATCGGCGGCCCCCTGCGGAGACGTGTCTGCGACCGCGCTCATGCGGCAGCCCCAGTGCGCACGCTCATGTCTTCAGGCCGCCAGGCGAGATAGACCGCCGCGCCTTCCGTCGGCTGCGACTGGCCGTCGTTCTGGCGGATCACGATCGCAGGACCACATTCGCTCTCGCACTGGAACAGCCAGTGATTGCCCTGGAAAATGCGGGTGACGATCTTCGCGCTGAGGCCGGCATCGCCAAAGCCGATCCTTTCAGGGCGAATACTGACGGTCACGGGACCGCTGAGGCCAACCGGTGCCGGCGCGCTCCAGGAGCCCGCCACCACGCGCGCGGGCGCCGCGGTCCGATCGATCGTCGCGGCAAAGTCGTTGGTCTTGCCCAAAAATTGCGAGACGAAGGCCGAGGCCGGCTTCTCATAAGTCTCCTGCGGCGTGCCGATCTGCTCGATCTTGCCCTGGCTCATCACCACGATGCGGTCGGACAGCGACATCGCCTCGTTCTGATCGTGGGTGACCAGGATCGTGGTGGTGCCGATCGTGCGCTGGATCTGGCGCAGCTCGATCTGCATCTCCTCGCGCAGTTTTGCGTCGAGGTTCGACAGCGGCTCGTCAAGCAGCAGCACGCTCGGCTTGATCACCAATGCGCGCGCCAGTGCGACGCGCTGTTGCTGACCGCCGGACATCCGGCGCGGATGGCGGCCCTCGTAGCCGGCAAGGCCGACCATCGCGAGCGCGGCGCGAACGCGCTCGGCCCGCTCACCGCGCGGCACGTTGCGCATCTCGAGGCCGAAGGCGACGTTCTCCGCCGCGGTCATGTGCGGAAACAGCGCGTAGCTCTGGAACACGATCCCGAGCCCGCGTTTGGCCGGATGGATCGCGGCAAGGTCCTTGCCCTCGAGGCGGATCGCGCCGCGTGAGGGGTCAAGGAAGCCCGCGATCATCTGGAGGGTCGTGGTCTTGCCGCAGCCGGACGGGCCGAGGAAGGAGATGAACTCCCCCTTCCCCACCGACAGACTGAAGTCGTCGACCACAGTCTGCGCGCCGAACTGTTTTGCGACCCGATCGAGCTCGAGATAGGCCATGACGCTGTCTCCGCTACGAACGATCAGCGTTCGACCTCGCGATTCCAGCGCTTGGTCCACTCCTCGCGCTTCTCGTTGATGACGGTCCAGTCCGGATTATAGAGTTTTGCCGCGCGCTCGCCGATCGGGGCCATCTTGCCGAACTCCGGCGGCACCACCAGCGACTTCAGCACCGGGCCGTAGCCGTATTCCTTGAGCATCACGAGCTGGATCTTGGGTTCGAGCAGCATCTTGACGAAGCTGGAGGCGAGTGGCGAGGCGTTCGGCTTGGTGATCGGACAGGCGGTCGTCAGCAGCGTCGCCGCGCCCTCTTTCGGATAGACGAAGTCGACAGGAAAACCGGTATTGGCAAAGCTCTGCACGCGGCCGGTGCCCCACACCGCGATCACGGCCTGGCCAGACTGGAACAGCTCGGTCATCTTGCCCGGCGACGGCTCGTAGGCCAGCACGTTCGGATTGATCTGCTCCTTGAAGATCTTGAAGCCGGAATCGACATTGGACTCGCCGCCGCCGTTCATCTTCGACAGCATCACCAGCGCTTCGAGGCCATAGGTGTTGTTGATCGGCGGGATGACGAGCTGCTTGGCGTATTTCGTGTCCTTCAAGTCGTTCCACGAGGTCGGTGGCGCCCAGCCTTTTTCCGCAAACACCTTGGTGTTGTACATCAGGCCTGTCGCGACGATGCCGATCGCGACGGCGCGATCGTCCTTGAAGCGGGCGGTGTCGTAGAGATCGGCCGGGAGGCTGTCGAGCTTGCCGCAGAAGCCGAGCTGGATCGCCTGGTACATCGGGCCGTCGTCGACGATGGCGACGTCGATCTGCTGGTTGCCCTTCTGCGCCTGGAGCTTGGCCAGCGTGTCGGTGGAGTTGCCAGCCACGTACTCGACCTTGACGCCGTTCTCCTTCTCGAAGGCCGGGATCACCTCGTCGCGGATGGTCTTCTCGAACGAGCCGCCGTAGCCGGCGACATAGAGCGTTTTCTGCTGGGCCGATGCGACCGACGGGGCGGCAATGAGTGCCGCGATGCTGACCGCTGTCAGAAGGCGAAGAGTCTTCATATGGACCGATCTCCAATACCGGAATGAGGTGACGTGCCGACGAGTCTCGCTGGCTGAAGCGCGTTGCCGCATTTCCTTCCGCGCAAACCCATCTCCGATCAGGGCTCCGGCCCCTGCTCGGCGGGTTCTGGCGCGATCTGGAGGTTCGAATCCCTCCAATCTGCCGAAAAAGCGGGCTGTCTCCAGTCCTGATGAAAAAGATCGCAAACTCGGGCTTCCATCGTCCAATGAATAATGGCACCCTCTGCATGCCTAAATGTTATGAATGGAATCGGATATGGCCCGGATCAATTCGCGGCAGGTGGAGGCCTTCCGCGCGACAATGCTCACGGGCAGCGTGACCGAGGCGGCGGCGCTGATGAAGGTGACGCAGCCGGCGGTCAGCCGGTTGCTGCGTGACCTCCAGGCGTTGCTCAAGATGGAGCTGTTCGAGCGGCGTGGCACCGGCCTCGTGCCGACCGCTGCGGCGATGGCGCTCTATACTGAAGTGGAGCGCTCCTTCGTCGGCCTCGAACGCATCACCGCGGCGGCGGAAGAAATCCGCGGACGCCGCACCGGCTCGCTGCGCATCGCAGCACTGCCGGCGCTGTCGAACGGCTATCTGCCGCGACTCACCGGACAATTTCTGAAAGAACGGCCGAACCTCAACCTTGCCTTCTTCGGCGTGATCTCGCCGATCGTGGTCGATTGGGTGTTGAACAACCAGTGCGACGTCGGCTTTGCCGAGGTGCCGATCGCGCATTCCGGCTTGCCAAGCCAGCGGCTGCCGGCGCCGGCCCGCGTCGCGGTGCTGCCGACCGGTCACCGTCTCGCGGAGAAGGAAGTGCTGGAGCCGCGCGACTTCGAGGGCGAGACGTTCATTTCGCTGTCGGCGGGATCGTCGAGCCGGCATCTCGTCGACCAGGTCTTCCATCGCCACGATGTCCGCCGCGTGCTCCGGGTCGAAACCACGCTGTCGGAGATCATGTGCGGCATGGTGTCGTCGGGACTAGGGGTCGCCATCTGCGATCCCTTCACCGCGCAGGAGTTCTCCACCCGCGGCGTCGTCGTGCGTCGCTTCCTGCCGCGCATCGACTTCGAATTCTCCGCGGTGTTTCCGGCGCAACGCAGCCCCTCGCCGGTGGCGCTGGATCTGGTCGAGACCATGCGCAAGGCGCTGGCCGAATTCGACGATCTGCCCGAGGCGGCGCTCAGCCGTTGAACGCGGCCTGTGCTTCCGGCAGGTCCCAGATCTTGCCGATTGCCGCGGTGCCAGCCGCGGTGATCGCCGCCTCGTCAGCGCCGAGATAACGCCCGGCATCGACCAGCATGCGGCCGTCGACCATGACCTGATCGATATTGGCGCGGTTGGCGAGTGCGATCAGCGCGCGGCGCGGATCGAACAGCGGCTGAAGATGGGGATGGGTGAGATCGACGATTGTGAGGTCGGCGGTGGCGCCGGGCTCGATCCGGCCGAGATCCGGCCGCTTGATGACGTCGGCGGCAACAGCCGTATTCGCCTCGATCAGCTCGGGCGAGTTGGCGACATCGGCACGCGCCGAAATGACCTTGGAAATCAGCGAAGCCGCGTTGAGCTCGCCGAGCAGGTCCATGTTGTAACCGTCGGTGCCGACCACGGTGCGGACGCCATGCTCGGCGAACCGGCTGAAGGCTGCGGTAATGCCCGCACGCGCGAACACGCGTGGGCAGTTCAGCACGGTCATGCCGCGCGCGGCCATCAGCTTGAGGTCATCGTCCGAGCTGAACATGCAATGTGCCGCCATGAGATCGGGCGCGAGCAACCCGAGCCAGTCCAGATATTGCGCCGGCGTGCGGCCGCCATAGCGCTTGCCGATGGTCTCGACCTCGCCGCGGCTCTGCGCCATGTGCGTCGTGATGGGTACGCCGAGCTCGCGCGCGCGCGTCGCGCAGGCCTTCAAGAGATCGGGACCGCAAGTGTCGGTCGCATGCGGGCTCATCGCAAGACTGATGCGACCATCGCCGCGATTGTTCCAGCGCTGGTAGAGCGCGTCCCATGTCGCCATGTCGGCGGCGCCGTCGTCGCCGGAATAGCGGACCACGCCATCGGCGCCGGCCTTGGCATCCGACGTCGAGAACAGATAGGGCGCGCCGTAGAAGCGGATACCCATCTCTTCCGCAGCGTCGAACATCTCCGGGATCGAGTTGCGGAACGGCTCCATCACCGTGGTGGCGCCGCCCTTCAGGAGCTGGAGAATGCCGAGCCGGGCGACCGCGAGCCGCTCCTCTGCTGACAGGATTTCGGCACCGCGCTTGGTCAGCGGCAGCAGCACCGTATAGACGATGCTCTGGCTGTTCTTGCGGCCGTTGCCGTCCTCGCTGTGGCTGCGCGCCACGGCTTCAGAGAAGCAGTGATTGTGCAGGTTCAGCAGGCCCGGCAGCACGAAGCGGCCGGGACGATCGTAGACCTGATCCGCACTCGGTCTGTCGCGCGTCACCGCGGCGATCTTCTTGCCTTCGACCAGAACCCAATGGTCGCGCAGCACATCCTGCGCGCCGTCTTTCCGTGACAGCACATAGCTGCCGAAAATTGCCGTGGTGCTCATGCGGGGCGTACGTTCCAGAAGACGGCGGTGCCGTCGAGAATGCCGGTGATGGCTTTGCGATAGGCGGTCGGCTGCTTGTACAGCCCGATCGGAATATAGGGGATTTCCTCGAACGCGACCGCCTGGATCTCGCGGCAGATACGCTGCTGCTCGGCGAGTTCGGAGGCCGCCAGCCACTGGCTGCGCAACTCGCCCATCTTCGTGCTCGCATACCAGCCGGCGACCTTGCCCTCGCCACGGATGTTGGTGTTGCCGGCCGGGTTGAGCCAGTCGATGCCCTGCCAATTGCCGACCGCGGCGCTCCAGCCGCCCTGCCCGATCGGATCCTTCTTGAGCTGGCGCTGCAACACGACGGCGAAATCGAGCCCGGCATATTCAACGTTCATGCCGGCCTTGCGCAGCGTGTCGGCAGCGATCTCGCCGAGCGGCTTTTGCGCCAGCGAGTTGGTGGGGACGAGCAGCACGATCTTCTCGCCGTTGTACCCGGCGGCCTTCAGATCGGCCTTGACCTTGTCGTAGTTGCGCGGACCGCGGAACACGTCGAGACCGACCTCGCTCGCCATTGGCGTGCCCGGCGCGAAGAAGCCGATCGGCGACATCTGGAAGGCGGGATCAGTGCCGGCCACCGCCGTCATGAACGCAGACTGATCAATCGCCCCCAGCAACGCGCGGCGGATGGCGGGATTGTCGAACGGCGGCTGCAGATGATTGAGTCGCAGCATGCAGGCGTAGCCGCGGGGATCGAGGATGCGCGTCTCGATATCGCCGGCGGCCTTGATGATCGGCAACAGATCGTGCGGCGTGGTCTCCTGCCAATCCTGCTCGCCGGTCTGGAGCGCGGCGACGCCGGTGCCGGCATCGGGCGTGGTGGTCCAGACCACGCGGTCGTAATGCACGATCTTCGGACCCGCGGTCCAATCCGGCTTGCCGTCGGTGCGCGGCTGATAGCGGTCGAATTTGGCATAGGCGTTGCGGGCGCCCTGCACGCGCTCGTCGGCGAGATAGCGGAATGGACCGCTGCCAACGACTTCGGTCAGCGGCTTGAACGGGTCCTGGCTCGCCAGCCGCTCCGGCATCATGAAGCAGGGGTTGATCGCGGCCTTGCCAAGGGCCTGCGGCAGCAACGGGAACGGTCGCTTGAGGCGGAAACGGATGGTGCGATCGTCAGTAGCGGACAACTCGGCGGTCGCCTCGATCAACTCGCCGCCAAAACCGTCGCGTGCCGCCCAGCGACGGATGCTGGCGACGCAGTCGCGGGCGAGCACGCGCTCGCCGTCATGCCAGAACAGGCCATCACGCAAGCTGAGGTCCCATTGCAGCTGGTCGCCGGAGATGACGTGGCCCGACAGCATCTGCGGCGAGACCTGGAGCGATGAGCTCATGCCGTAGAGCGTGTCATAGACCATGAAGCCATGGTTTCGCGACACCTGCGCGGTCGAATAGATGGGATCGACGAAGGCAAGGTCGATCACGGGAATGAAGCGCAGCGTGGTCTGGGATTCGGCGCGGACGATGCCGGGAAACGACAGCGCCGGCATTGCTGCGGCAGCCCCAAGGAGCGAGCGGCGAGAGATAGGCATTACAAGAGGCTCCTGAATCGTTTCTTCTTATGTGTTCAACAAGACCGCGCCGATCGCCGCGGCCACCGCCTGCTGTGCCGGCTCGACCACAGGCACGCCGATCGCATCCGCAATCGCCGACCGATGCGACGCCATGCCGGCGCAGCCCATCACCACGACGTCGGCGCGGCATTGGGTGACTAGGGCGCGACCGGCTTCGATCAACCTTCCCCGGATGTCGGCGCCAGCCGTTTCCGCCGCGCTCGCACCGACCGACCAGCTTCCGGCGTAGCGGCTGTCAACGCCCATCACCCGCGCCATGCGCTGCTGGCGGCGGATGCTCGACGGCGACAGCGCGATGATGCCGAAGCGTTCGCCGAGCATCAGCGCGCGAAAGATGCCGCATTCGGCGATACCCATCACCGGGCGGCCACCGGCCGCCTCGCGCACCGCATGCAGGCCGGGATCACTGAAGCAGGCGAGCACGAAGGCATCTGCATCGTCGCGCGACACGCGGCTGACCAGCGGCATCACGACGCTGTCGGCATCGCGCTGCGAGCTGATGCCCGGCGGTCCCTCGGCAAGACCGACCACCTCGATATCAGGTCCGCCTGATATCCGCAGCGGCGCAACCGCGTCGTCGATCGCGGCGGTCACCGACGCCGAAGAGTTGGGGTTGATGACGAGGATGCGGGTCATGGTACTACTCAGCGGTTACCGGCCTCATGGCGCAGGAAATTTTCCGCGATCTTCTCGCCGGTCGTGATCCACACATCCGGGCAGGATTTTGCGTAGGTCAGGAACTCGCGCAGCAGGCGCAGCCGCATCGGACGGCCGCTGCATTGCGGATGCAGCACGGTCGTCACCATCGCGCCCCAGTCTCTGGTTTCGTCGAGCTCGTCCTTCCAGATCGAGAGCACGTGCTCCTTGGGGAAGATCGAGCGCGGGCTGAAGCGGGCAGAGAGGCCGTGCATCCAGTCGTCGTAGCTCGCCGTCACCGGCAGCTCGATCGTGCCGGGCTTGCCGTCGGCGAGGCGGTGGCGATAGGGCCGAACGTCGTCGCGGAAGGAAGACGTATAGACGATGCCGTGCCGCACCAGCGCGACGCGCAGTTCCTCGGTGAACTCACCGTAAGGCGCGCGATAGCCGGTCGGCTTGACGCCGAGCCGGCGCTTCAGCGCCTCGAAACCGCGCTCCAACTCCTCCTCGATCCAGGGATCGCCGGGATCGGGCAACAGGTGGTGATAACCGTGATGGCCGATCTCATGGCCAGCCTTGAGGATCGACTCCGCCATCGCCGGATGCGCGTCGACCGACCACCCCGTCACAAAGAAGGTCGCCTTGAGGTCGAGCTGGTCGAGCAGCTCCAGGAGTTTCGGCGTGCCGACGCGCGCCTCATAGCCGCCATAGCTCATGGTGATAAGCCGCTGCGCGTGCACCGCGTCCTTGCTGGTCCAGGCGCTCTCCGCGTCCACGTCGAACGACAGGAACATCGCCGAATTGTAGGGCTTCGGCCAGGGATATTCGGGCGCGGGATCCGCGGTGTTGGCCGGAACGAGCGGGATGCTCTTGAGTGCCTTACTGTCCAGCATTGATGGTCGCCTTCTCTATTGCGTTGTCGCTCAGTTTCCATTTGGCGAGCAGGGTACGATAGGTGCCGTCGGCAATCAGCGCGTCGACGGCCTCCAGCATGGCCTGCTGAAGTGCCTTTTCCTTGACCGGCAGGGCGATGCCAGTGAATTGCTGCGAGATGGGCGTGCCAACAGGTGCATACGCGCCGGGCTCGAGATCCATGATGTAAGGCAGCGTCTCGTTGCCCTGCACGGCGGCGTCGATGCGGCCCTGCTTGAGCTGGGTGCGGGCATCGCCCGAGCCGTCGGTGCCGACGAAGACGATCGGATTGCTGCCGCAGTTCTTCTCGCTCCAGGCCGCGATCTCGACCGGAAACTTGGTGCGGCGGCTGGCGCCGACCTTCTTGCCGCAGAGCGAGACCAGGTCCTTGAACTCGGCCGCACGCGACTGCTGCACAAAGAAGTTCGGACCGCTCTTGAGATAGTCGACGAAGCTCGCCGTCTCATGCCGGCTCGCATAGTCCGTAAAGCCCGAGAGGATCGCGTCCACACGGCCTGTCGAGATCGACGGCATGAACTGATCGAAGCTGGTCTCCTGCCATTCGATCTTGATGCCGAGCTTGCGTCCGATCGCCTCGCCGAGGTCGATGTCGAAGCCGGACAGCGCGTTGGTGGCGGGATCGCGGAACTCCATCGGCGGATAGTTCGGCACCAGCGCGACCTTGATGCTGCCGCGCTTGGCGATTTCAGCCGGCAACTCGATGGCCCAAGCCTGAACACTTAAAGCCGAAACAGTCATGGCGCCGAACAGCGCCGCAGCAACCCAAAGTCTCTTCATCAACACGCCCCCAATTTCAGATTACTGCCGAAAGAAATGCTTTTGTGCGCTCCTCGCGCGGCGCGCCCAGCACGTCGGATGCGCGCCCCTGTTCGACGATTGCACCCTGGTCCATGTAGACGACGCGGTCGGCGACCTCTCGCGCGAAGCCAAGCTCGTGCGTCACAACCATCATGGTCATGCCGCTCTTCGCCAGCTCCTTCATGACCGCGAGCACCTCGCCGACGAGCTCGGGATCGAGCGCGCTGGTCGGCTCGTCGAACAGCATCAGCATCGGCTTCATGGCGAGCGCCCGCGCAATCGCCACGCGCTGCTGCTGGCCGCCGGAAAGCTGCGCGGGATATGAGTCCGCCTTGGCCGCAAGTCCGACGCGACGGAGCAATTCGAGCGCCTCGGCGCGCACCTCATCGGCTTTGCGCCCCTGAACCTGGGTTGGGCCTTCGGTGATGTTTTCGAGCGCGGTCTTGTGCGGAAACAGATTGAAGCGCTGGAACACCATGCCGGTCTTCAGCCGCTGCCGTCCGATCTCGCCCTCGCTGAGGCGATGCAGCCGTCCGCTTTGCTCGCGCACGCCGAGCAGCTCGCCGTCAAGCCAGATGCCACCACTGTCGATCGCGGCCAGTTGGTTGATGCAACGAAGCAGCGTGGTCTTGCCAGAGCCGGAGGCGCCGATCAGACACATCACCTCGCCGGGCCAGACGTCGAGCGAGACGTTTTTGAGAGCCTGGAACTCTCCAAAATTCTTGCTCACGGAGCGGATCGCGACGAGGGGTTTTGTCATCGCGCGAGCCGCAATGTGCCGCGTGCAAAACGGCGTTCGAGCAGCATCTGGAGCGGGGTCAGGATCGAGACGACGAGCAGGTACCAGAGCCCGGCGACGATCAAGAGCTCGATGACGCGGGAATTGGCGTAATAGATGTTTTCGGCGTTGTGCAGCAATTCCGGATACTGGATGACGCTTGCGAGCGAGGTCGCCTTCACCATGCCGATGAACTCGTTGCCGAGCGGCGGAATCACCACGCGCATCGCCTGCGGCAGCACGATCCTCCGCAACGCGCGCAGCCGTCCCATGCCGATCGCCTGCGCGGCCTCATACTGCCCGATGTCGACCGAGAGCATGCCGGCGCGCATCACCTCGGAGGTATAGGCGCCCTGGTTGATGCCGAGCCCGAGCAGCGCGGCGAGGAACGGCGTCATGACATCGACGGCGCGGCCACTCCACAGACCGGGAATGCCGATGGTCGGAAACACCAGCGCGAGATTGAACCACAACAGCAATTGCAGGATCAGCGGCGTGCCGCGGAATAGCCAGGTGTAGCCGGCCGCGACCGTCTTCAGCACCGGATTGGGCGACAGCCGCATGACCGCAACCACGATGCCGAGGAAGATGCCGAGCGCCATCGCCAGCACCGCCATCACCATGGTGTTGACGATGCCTTCGAGGATGACCTTCACGGTCAGGAAGCGGCTGACATAGGACCATTCGATCTGACCATTGGCAAACGCGCGCACAATCGCCGCCAGCACGAGGACGATCAGGGCCGCGCTGAGCCAGCGGAACCAGTGCGGCTCGCGCGCGATCCGCATCCCCGACAGATCAGGGAAACCCTCCGCGAGTGCCGGCGCCGGCTTCATTGCGGCGCCGCGTTCAGCATGGGCTGTGCGACCGCGTTGGCGCCGAGGCCCCATTTGTCGAGAACGGCCTTGTAGGAGCCGTCGGCGATCATGGCGGTGAGCTTCTCGGTCACGACCTCGCGCAGGACCGTATCGTCCTTGCGGAACATGATGCCCTGGTAGCCCCTGGCGAAGGCCTCACCGACGACGCGGTATTTTCCGGGCTCCTGGGTCTGCGCATAAGGCAGCGTCTCGCTGCCCTGCACGGCGGCGTCGATACGGCCCTGCTTGAGCTGGTTGCGGACGTCGATCGAGTTCTCACCCGGGACGTACTGGATCGCCGGCTTGCCGGCCGTCTCGCAATTCTGCTTGCTCCACTTCTCGATCTCGACCGGGAAGCTGGTGCTGCGGGTGGTGCCGACCTTCTTGCCGCAGAGATCGATCGCGGCCTTGGCTTCGCTCTCCGCCATCACGAAGAACTGCGGGCCGGTTGCGAGGTAATCGACGAAATCGGCAGTCTCGCGCCGCGAGGCGCGGTCGGAGATGCCGCTAATGATGAAATCGGCGCGCTTGGTCTGGAGCGAAGGGATCAGCTCGGCAAACGGCGTCTCGCTCCAGACGATCTTGAGGCCGCCGAGCCGCTTGGCGAGCTCGTTGGCCAGATCGATATCGAGGCCGACCAGCTCGTTGGTGGCGGGATCGCGATATTCCATCGGTGCGTAGGTGGAGTTGACCGTGAGCTTCAACGCGCCCGCCTGCTTGATCTCCGCCGGCAGTTCGGCGGCTTGTGCGGAGGCGATTGCGGCCAGCGCGGCAAGGCCGAGAGAAAGCGAGAGGCGTGTCATGTCAGCTCCAACCTTTTTCCTTTGCCGATCTTTTCCCTTTGACGACGCTTGCCAGCGCCGTGCCACTTAGCTAGTCGGCGTCGAGAACCGCCGGCTCGATGATGCCGGCGCGCTCGGTGATCACCCTGTATTGCTCCGGCCGCCGATGGGCGGCGAAGTTGAACATCTTGTCCTTGCCCTGGCGGCAAAGGTCGAGATCGATGTCCGCGACGATCACCTCGTCCGCGAGCGTCTGCGCTTGCGCGACGATGCGGCCATTGGGATCGACGATGCAGGAGCCGCCGATCAGCCCGGAGCCGTCCTCCTCGCCCGCCTTCGCCACCGAGATCGCCCAAGTCGCGTTCATGTAGGCGTTGGCCTGCGTCACCAGCGTCGAGTGGAAGGTGCGGAGCGCGCCGTCTTCCGTCGTGCCGCCATTGGGATCATAGGCCGCCGAATTGTAGCCGATGCAGACGAGCTCAACGCCTTGCAGGCCGAGCACGCGCCAGGATTCCGGCCAGCGGCGGTCGTTGCAGATCATCATGCCCATGATGGCGTGCGCCCAGGCCGATCCGGCGCGGAAGGCGGGAAAGCCGAGGTCGCCATATTCGAAATAGCGCTTCTCCAACTGCTGGTAGCGCGCGCCCGGCCGCGGCTCGACCGAGCCCGGCAGATGCACCTTGCGATAGCGGCCGAGAATCTCACCGTCGCGATCGACCAGGATGGCGCAATTGAATCGGCGGCCGTCCGGCGTCAGCTCGGCATAGCCGACATAGAAGCCGACGCGCAACGCGCGCGCACGATCGAACAGTTTTGCCACCGCCGGGTTTGGCATGCCGCGCTCGAAATAATGGTCGAGTTCGGCGCCTTCGAGCAGCCAGCGCGGGAAGAAGGTGGTGAAGGCCAGCTCCGGAAACACCACGAGGCTGGCGCCGCGGCCGGCGGCCTCCTCCAGCATGTCGAGCATCCGCGCCAGCGTATGCTCACGCGTATCGGCTTTTTGCGTCGGCCCCATCTGGGCGGCGGCGGCGCGAAGGACACGAACCAAGATTGCCTCCAATCTGTGCGCAGTGCTGCCTCAATGGGCGAATGAACCCTTTGAAGCGACGCGCAAATCCGCTGCCATTACGCGGAAGCGGGGCTGCAAAATCAATTCGTTCTGCTATGATGTTTTGGCCCTGAGTATAATCGACAGTGATATGAACCTGCGTCAGCTCGAGATCCTGCGCGCCGTCATCCGCCACCGCACCACGGTGGCGGCGGCCGACGAGCTGGCGCTGTCGCAGCCCGCGGTCAGCAACGCGCTGAAGACGATGGAGGCGCAGGCGGGCTTTGCGCTGTTCGAGCGCGTCAACAACCGGCTGTTTCCGACCGCGGAGGCGATGGCACTCTACAAGGAGAGCGAGGCGATCTTCGCGCTGCACGCCAAGCTCGAGAACCGCGTCCGCGATCTGCGCGAGAACCGCTCCGGCCATCTCGCGCTCGTGGCGACACCACCGCTCGCTTACAGCATCATTCCTTCGGCACTATCAGGCTTCCTGCGCCGCCGCCCGGAGACGCGCGTGTTCTTCGACGTGCGGCGCTATGAGGGCATCATCGAGGGCGTGCTGAGCCGCGTCGCCGAGCTCGGCTTCGCGCTCGGGCTGACGCATCATCCCGGCATCGCGCATGAAGTCGTGCATACCGGCGAGATGGTCTGCGTGCTGCCGCCGAAGCACCCGCTCGCAGATCGGCCGGTCATCTCGGCCGCCGATCTCTCCGGCCTGCCCTTTATCGGGCTCGAGCGCGGCACCCGGCTCGGCGAGGCCGTACGCGACAGCTTTGCCCGCGCGGGCGCGCCGTTCCGGCCGACCGTCGAGGTGCGCTACTGCAACACGGCCTGCGTGCTCGCAAGTGCCGGCGTCGGCGCCGCGGTGGTCGACCCCTTCTCGCCGCGCCAGAATGGCGGCCACGGCCTCGTCGTCCGGCCGTTCACGCCAACGACTCGCGCTGTCGCCTATATGCTATGGTCGGAAGCCGAGCCGCTGTCGCGTCTGGCAAAAGCCTTCCTCAACGAGGTGCGCAAGGAAAGCGCGCTGCTGGAGCGCACAGCGCCACACCAGCAACATGGGGCAGAAAGCGACTAGCGTCGCAACCTTTTGACCGGGGAGCACATGGCACGCATCACCATCATCGAGACCGGAAAGGTCCCGCAAAAATACCGCGAGCAGCACGGCTCGTTTCCCGACATGTTCGAACGCATGGTTCGCGCCGAGGACCCGACGGCCACGGTGGACGTCGTCAGCATCCCGAATGGCGACGCGCTTCCCGATCCGGGCAAGCTCGAAGCCGTGCTGATCACGGGAGCCGCCGCCGGTGTCTATGACGGGCTCGACTGGATTGCACCGCTGGAAGATTTCGTCCGCACCGCCTATGCGAACAAGACGCCCATGGTCGGAATCTGCTTCGGCCATCAGTTGATCGCGCAGGCATTGGGCGGCACCGTGCGCAAATCTGAGAAGGGTTGGGGCATCGGCCGCCACGTCTATCAGGTGCTGCCGGAGAACGGCGTCGTCGATGGTGAAGCGGTCGCCATCGCCTGCTCGCATCAGGACCAGGTGATCGAGGCGCCCAGTGATGCGCTGACGATCCTCTCGTCCGAATTCACCCCGCATGCCGGCCTGCTCTACGCCAACGGGGCGACGCTGACCGTGCAGCCGCATCCGGAGTTCGACGTGGAGTTTGCGCAAGTGTGCTGCGAGCTGCGCGACGGCAAGGCGCCGGAGAATGTCGTCGCGACGGCGCGGGATTCTCTCGCGCAGCCGCTGGACAATGCGAAGCTCGGTGGGGCGATTACGCGGTTTCTGGCGCGCAAATCCATCCCCTCATCCTGAGGAGCGCGCTCTCGCGCGCGTCTCGAAGGATAGAGGCCCGGATGCAGCAGCGGGGCCTGCATGGTTCGAGACGCCGCTTCGCGGCTCCTCACCATGAGGGGGAGAGTCACTTCCTCGGCTCAGAACGGATCCGTCCCCAGCCCCTGCACATCCGCCGGCCGCGGCCCGGGCGCTGCCCAGTGAAACCGGCGATCCTTCTCCGCAATCATGATGTCGTTGATCGACGCCTCGCGCCGCTTCATCAGGCCGTGTTCGTCAAATTCCCACTGCTCGTTGCCGTAGGAGCGATACCACTGGCCCCCGGCATCGTGCCATTCGTACTGGAAGCGCACCGCGATGTGGTTGCCGTCGAAGGCCCAGAGATCCTTGATCAGGCGATACTCCTGCTCCTTCTCCCATTTGCGGGTGAGGAAGGCGACGATGGCCTCGCGGCCCTGGAACACTTCCGAGCGATTGCGCCAGCGGCTGTCCTCGGTATAGGCGAGCGAAACGCGCACCGGATCGCGTGAATTCCACGCGTCCTCGGCCATGCGCGCTTTCTGCGCAGCGGTCTCACGGGTGAAGGGCGGAAGCGGCGGGCGCGACATGGTGGCCTCATCGATTAATTGAGGCCGCAATCTACCGCTGCATGCCGCGGAGTCGAGAGGCGATCCCCTATCGGGCGATCACGAAATCAGATCGGCCTTCATCAGCGTACGGATCGATTTCGGGATCGGCTGGGCACGGCCGCCGCTGATGAAGGCGACGCGCACTTCGGCTTTCACCAGCACATCCTCGCCGCGCCGCACCTCCTGCGCCAGCATGATCGAGGCGCCCTTCACCGCGACCGGCCAGGTCACGACATCGAGCACGTCATCCATGCGCGCGGGTCTCAGGAAGTCGAGGTGCATCGAGCGCACGACGAAAGCAAAGCCCGCGCCCTCCGTTTCGACCTGTTCGAACAGGGCCTGCTGCTCGGCGCCCATCAACCGCAAATGATTGGTGCGCCCGCGCTCCATGTAGCGCAGATAGTTGGCGTGATAGACGATGCCGGAGAAATCCGTGTCCTCGTAATAGACGCGGACCTGCATGTGGTGGCGGCCGTCGCGGATCTCGCCGTCGAGATGGGCAGTCACGTCGCGAGCCTCTTCGCTTTTTGCAACCGGCCCGTTTTGCGCAAAAACGGCCAGCCGCGCAAGCGCGGGTTATGCAACGGCTGGCGTCCTTCCCAGCGTCACCTCGACGATCTCCGGCGGTACGCCGACGCGGATCGGCATGAGGCTGCAACCGAGGCCGCCGGAAACGATGAGGTCGCATTTCAGCCGGAAATGACCGTAGGCGAGGCGCAGCCCGTGCTTGGCCGAGACGGCCGGCGACCAGCCGAGCAGGCGAACCTGGCCGCCATGGGTGTGGCCGGACAGTTGCAGCGCGACCCGCGCGGGTACGAGCGGCGCGATGTTGGGCTCGTGTGCGAGCAGGATCACAGGCGCATCGTCGGTCACCTTGGCGAGCGTCGCAGTGAGATCGTCGGCACCGAAGCGGCCCGTGCTCCGGAAGCGTCGCGCCGGCAGAAAGGCGAGCTGGTCGCCGAGACCGGCGAGCCAGAAGGAGCGTCCGTCCTTGGTGAGGCGCACGGCGTCGTTCTCGTAAACCGGAATACCGGCCGCCTCCAGCGCGCGATGCGCCACCGTCGGCCCGTGCCCGGCCAGCTGCACGGCCCTGTCGACCCAATAGTCGTGATTGCCCATGACGGCATGGACGCCGAGTGGCGCCTTGAGGCCCGCGAGCACCCTGGCCCATTCGCTCGACGGAATGATGCGCGTGACCTGGTGAACACCGGCGACATAATCGCCGAGCAGCACGATGATATCAGGCTTGAGCGCATTGGTGCGGTCGACGATGCCCTCGATCCGCTCCAGCGACATCCAGGGATCGCAGGCGTGAATGTCGGCGACGACGGCGATCTTGAGCGAAAAATCCGCCGGCCATTGCCGCGGGGTCGGATGATAGCGGGTGACGCGTAGCCGCTGCGGCTCGATGCCGACTCCGTAGGCAGCGGTCGAGACGCCCAGGACGGACAGGCCGCTGATGGAACGGATGAGATGACGGCGCGTGATCATGGAAGTCCGATGGTGATGTGCTTTCTTGATGCGGCCCGATTGGAGCGGAATTGGGGTGCGCTCGTGCAGACCGTCTGCATCTCCGTGCAGATGGTTAGCACGGAGATTACCGGAAGTTCATGACGGCCGGAGCGCTTTGCAGTCGCGCAGCTCAGTCGTCGCTCTCGTCGGTGCCGAACAGGCCGAACTGTGTCGCCGCATCGCGCGAGGGCTCGGCGAGGCCGAGATGGCGGAAGGCGTGCGAGGTGAGCAGACGGCCGCGCGGGGTGCGCTGGAGATAACCGCACTGGATCAGATAGGGCTCGATGATGTCCTCGATCGCATCGCGCGGCTCGGAGAGCGCGGCGGCCATGGTCTCGACACCGACGGGTCCGCCGCCATAGTTGAGCGCGATGGTCGAGAGATAGCGGCGATCCATGGCATCGAGGCCCGCGGCGTCGACCTCGAGCGCACTCAGTGCATGATCGGCGATCTTGCGATCGATCGTGTCGGCATCCGCCGCCGAGGCGAAATCGCGTACACGCCGCAGCAGGCGGCCGGCGATGCGCGGCGTGCCGCGGGCGCGGCGCGCGATCTCGTTGGCGCCGTCCGCGCTCATGCCGACATTGAGCACGCGCGCGCCGCGGCTGACGATGCTTTCCAGCTCTTCGATGGTGTAGAAATTCAGCCGCACCGGAATGCCGAAGCGGTCGCGCAGGGGATTGGTGAGCAGGCCGGCGCGGGTGGTGGCGCCGACCAGGGTGAATTTCGACAACTCGATCTTCACCGACCGCGCCGCCGGGCCCTCGCCGATGATGAGGTCGAGCTGAAAATCCTCCATCGCGGGATAGAGCACTTCTTCCACCGCGGGGCTCAGGCGGTGGATCTCGTCGATAAAGAGCACGTCGCGCTCTTCGAGATTGGTGAGAAGGGCGGCGAGGTCGCCGGCCTTGGCGATCACGGGACCTGAGGTGGCGCGAAAGCCGACGCCGAGCTCTTTGGCCACGATTTGCGCCAGCGTGGTCTTGCCCAGGCCGGGGGGCCCGACGAACAGCACGTGATCCAGCGCCTCGCCGCGCTTGCGCGCCGCCTCGATGAAGATCGACAGGTTCTTGCGCGCCTGCTGCTGGCCGACGAAGTCGGACAGCGATTGCGGGCGTAGCGCAGTATCGCCGACATCGTCGCTGCGGCGCTCGGGCGACACCATGCGATTGGCCTTGGGATCGCTCACTTCGCGAGCTCCTTCAGCCCGAGCCGGATCAGCTGCGCCGTCTCGGCATTCTCACCCGCACTGCGCGAGGCCGATGCGATGGCCGCAGCGGCCTGCGGCTGGCCGTAACCGAGATTGACCAGCGCGGAGATCGCATCCGCGACCGGGCGCGGCGCGCGCTGGTCGTCGATGGCGCCGGCGAGATGCACCACCGCAGGATCGACATTGGCGAAGGCCGGCGCCTTGTCCTTCAATTCGGTGACGATGCGTTCGGCGACCTTGGGACCGACACCGGGCGTGCGCGCCACCGCGGCCTTGTCGCGCAGCGCGATGGCATTGGCGAGATCGGAGGGCGCCAGCGTGCCGAGCACCGCGAGCGCGACCTTGGCGCCGACGCCCTGCACGGTCTGGAGCAGGCGAAACCATTCACGCTCCTGGTCGGTGCGGAAGCCGAACAGTTTGATCTGGTCCTCGCGGACGTAAGTCTCGATCGACAGTACGGCAGCTTCGCCGGGCGAGGGCAGATGCTGCAGCGTGCGGGCCGAGCAATGCACCTGGTAGCCGACGCCGCCAACGTCGAGGAGGACATAATCCTCGCCGTAGGAATCGATCAGGCCCTTGAGCTTGCCGATCATATTCCGACCACCTTCAGCCGCAGTGCCGTGCTCTGGCGGTGATGGGCGTGGGTGATGGCGATGGCGAGCGCGTCGGCAGCGTCCGCGGACGGCGGCTCGGCTTTCGGCAGCAAGATCTTCAGCATCATCGCGATCTGGTGCTTGTCGGCGTGACCCGCGCCGACCACGGTCTTCTTGACCTGGTTCGGCGCATACTCGGCGACACTGATGCCGAACATTGCGGGCGCCAGCATGGCGACGCCGCGGGCCTGGCCGAGCTTCAGCGTCGCAACGCCGTCCTTGTTAACAAAGGTCTGCTCGACCGCGGCTTCCATTGGCTTGTGATCGGACAGAACGGCCGCGAGCCCCTCATGGATCGCGAGCAGCCGGCTCGCCAGCGGCAGATCGTCCGGCGGTTCCACCGAGCCGCAGGCGACATAGATCAGGCGATTGCCGTCGGCCTCGATCACGCCCCAGCCGGTGCGGCGCAGGCCGGGGTCGATGCCGATGATGCGAACGGGGCCACGAATCGGGAGCACGGTCATGGGCCAGTGATAGCGGCTGGCCGCCGTGGGGGAAACAGAAACAGAACGGAAGTCCCCGAAGAAAGGCGGTCTCGTGCCCCGGGCGCGGCGCAGCACGAAGTGATGCGTTGCAGAACCGGGGCCCATGTCGCCGCCGGCACTTGAGGCGCCATGGGTCCCGGCTCTGCGCAGCAGCGTTTCACGCTGCAGCGCGTCCGGGACACGAGGGCGGCCTCAGCCGCCCATCTTCGCCATCAGCGCGTCCGACACCTCGAAATTGGCGTAGACCTGCTGGACGTCGTCATGCTCGTTGAGCAGGTCCATCAGCTTGAGCAGCTTCTCGCCGGTCTCGTCGTCGACGGCGACCGTGTTCTGCGGCTTCCAGATCAGCGCGGCCTTGCGCGGCTCGCCGAACCTGGCTTCCAGCGCCTTGGCGACGTCGCGATAGCCTTCGGTCGAGGCGTAGATCTCGTGGCCGCCTTCGCTGGAGATCACGTCGTCGGCACCGGCCTCGATCGCGGCATCGAGCACCGCGTCGTCATCGGCGACGCTGCGGTCATATTCGATGATGCCGGTGCGGTCGAACATGAAGGAGACCGAGCCGGTTTCGCCGAGATTGCCGCCGGACTTGGTGAAGAAGGAGCGGATGTCGGAGGCGGCGCGATTGCGGTTGTCGGTCAGTGCCTCGACGATGACGGCGACGCCGCCGGGGCCGTAGCCCTCGTAGCGGATCTCGTCATAGTTCTCGCCCTCATTGCCGAGCGCTTTCTTGACGGCGCGCTCGATATTGTCCTTCGGCATGTTCTCCTGGCGCGCCGCGATGATCGCCGCGCGCAGGCGCGGGTTCATGTTGGGGTCGGGCGCCCCCAGCTTGGCGGCGACGGTGATTTCCCGCGCCAGCTTGCCGAACAATTTCGACTTCTGGGCATCCTGCCGCCCCTTGCGGTGCATGATGTTCTTGAATTGGGAATGTCCGGCCATGCGTGGTCTTCTCTAGGGAATCGTCTGCCATGAGGTGAGCGTGGGAAGCGCGGCCTTATAGGCTGCCAACCCACCGGAATCAAAGGGCCATGCCGCGTTAAGGTAGCACTGTAAAGGTAGCCACCGTAACGGCCCGTGCCTAGATGTCAGGCACCGTTAACCCTGATTTCATTCCAGCCTGCGAAAATAACGCCCGACGGTTCCCCCACAAGAGAGACCTGATGGCGTTCGGACTATTTCGGAAGCGTCTGCCGGACGTGCCTGCGCCCGCCGCAGCGCCGCAGCCTGCGCAGTCGCCGGCCGATTCCGCGCCTGCCCCGGCCGCGGAGAGCGATTCCGCCAGGGAAATCCTGGAGCTGCTGGAACTCGAGCTCGGCGCGATGATTCGCCAGCTCGAGCGTGCCGCCAATTCGGTGGCCGGCGGCGCCGAGGCGACCGCCACCACGCTTGCCGCCATTCGCGACCGCACCGACGCCCTCACCGGCCGCACCAACGCCGCACAGTCGACCGCGTCCACCTTCGCCCATGCCGCCGACAAGTTCACCCAATCCGCGCTGGGCATCGGGGCGCAGGTCCGCGCCGCCGGCAAGCTCGCCGACGAGGCCAGCGCCGCGGCGCAGGAAGCCCGCGCCAATGTCGACCGCCTGCGCGAATCCTCCGCCGCCATCGGCAACGTCGTCAACCTGATCGCGCAGATCGCGCGGCAGACGACGCTGCTCGCGCTCAACTCGACCATCGAGGCCGCGCGTGCGGGCGCCGCGGGCAAGGGCTTCGCGGTGGTCGCCACCGAGGTCAAGGCCCTCGCGGTGCAGACCCAGGGCGCCACCGAAGAGATCACCAGGAAGATCGACGCGCTGCAGCGCGATGCCGCCGGCTCCGCCGATGCCGTGCACCGCATCTCGCAGGCGATCGAGGCGATCCGCCCGGTATTCGAGACCGTCAACGGCGCGGTCGCCGAGCAGAACGCCACCACCAGCGAAATCTCCGGCAACGCGGCCAGCGCCTCGGACTTCATCATCTCGGTCGGCGAGAGCGCCGCCGAGATCGATGCCGCGACCAAGGCGGCCGAGACCCATGGCGACAACGTCGCCAGCGCCGGCAAGGCCGTCACCACCTTCGCCCGGAAGCTGAAGTCGCGCTGCGCCGTGCTCCTCAAGCAGAGCGAGCACGACGACCGCCGCAAGACCGAGCGGCTGCCCTGCCATCTCAAATTCGAGACCGCGCGCGGCGTGATGCCGGTCTACGAGATCGCGATGGACGGCGTGCTGATCGGCGGCGCGGACGCAGGCCGGCTTGCACCACAAGCGATGATCGAAGGCACGCTCGAACAGGTCGGCGCCTGCCGCCTGCGCGTTGTCGAGCAGTCCAAGGCCGGCGCCCGCGCGCAATTCGCCAGTCCCAATGCCGAGCTCCGCGAGAAGATCGAGGACAGGCTGTGGTCGATCCACGAGGAGAATACCGAGTTCGTCACCCGCGCCATGGAAGCGGGCAGCGCGCTGACCGCGATCTTCGAACAGGCGGTCGCGCGCGGCGAGATCAAGATCGACGACCTCTTCGACACTGATTATGCGGAGATCGCCGGCACCAACCCGCAGCAGTACCGCACCAGATATCTCGACTGGGCCGACCGCGCGCTGCCGCCGTTCCAGGAAGCCTTTCTCGCCAGGGAATCGCGCATGGCGTTCTGCGCCATGGTCGACCGCAACGGCTTTTTGCCGGTGCACAACAAGATCTATTCGCATGCGCAGCGGCCGGGCGACGTCGCCTGGAATACCGCCAACAGCCGCAACCGGCGCATCTTCAACGATCCGGCGGGGCTGGCTGCCGCACGCAACCTGCGCTCGTACCTGGTTCAGAGCTATGCGCGCGACATGGGCAACGGGAATACCGTGATGATGCGCGAGATCGACGTCCCGATCCGCGTGCAGGGCCGGCACTGGGGCGGATTCCGCACCGCGTACAAGCTCTAGTGCACGCTCAGGCAAGACGCCCGGCGCGAATCATCCTCTAAGGTCGAAATTGGACTGGGAATGCCGCGGAGAGCCGATCGACGGCTCTGACTGGAGAAAACCCGTACATGTCCCTCGCACAACTTGCAGTCCTGGATACCGGATCGAACCGGACGCTGGCCGAGCGGCTGATCGACCAGCTCGCCGACCGCATCGGCGGTCTTGGCGTGGAGCTCGCCGACATTGCCGGTAACGTCCAGGAAGTCGCAAGCCGCGTCGCCAACCAGTCGGAACGGTTCCATCACCTCCAGAAGACGGCCGAGACGATGGTCTCGGCCAACCACGACATCGCCAACGCCTCGCAGGCGGTGCAGACGACCACGTCCGCCGCGGTCGGCGAGATCGCGCAGTCACGCGGCGCGGTCGATGCCGCGGTCAGCCACATCTCCGAGCTTGTCGCGGCCGTGGAGCGGATCGAGGCGCGCCTCTCCGCCGTCGGCTCGGCGCTGGCGCAGGTGGCAAAGGTGTCCGGCTCGATCGAGGCGATCGCGAAACAGACCAATCTGCTCGCCCTGAACGCAACCATCGAAGCCGCACGCGCCGGCAACGCAGGCCGCGGCTTCGCGGTGGTGGCCAGCGAGGTCAAGAACCTCGCGGAAGCAACCCGCCAGGCCACGCATCAGATCTCCGACACCGTGCGCGATCTCGACGGCCAGATCGAAGGCCTGATCGGCGAGAGCAGCGACGCCTCGCAGCGTGCCAAGACCGCCGGCGAAGGCGCGCAAGCGATCTCCGGCATCATCTCGCGCGTCCAGCAGGGCTTTGCCTCGGTGGAGGCGGAGATCGACAGCGTCACGCGCGCCGCGACCTCCAATCTCGGCCATTGCGACACCGTCATCAGCGAGCTCAGCGAGCTCGCCAAGGGCGTCGACCTCTCCTCGCGCGATCTCAAGAGCGCCGATCAGCGGGTGACGAAGCTGCTCGACACCTCCGAAGGCCTGATCGCACTGATCGCCGACAGCGGCGTGGAGACGTCGGACACGCCGCTGATCCGAATCGTGGTCGACACCGCCAAGCGGATCTCGGCCGAGTTCGAGGCGGCCATCGATCGCGGCGAGATGACGCTCGACCAGCTCATGGACGAGACCTATCGCGAAATTCCCGGCACCGATCCAAAGCAGTACCTCACCAACTACGTCGACTTCACCGACCGCGTGCTGCCCGCGATCCAGGACCCGCTCCAGAAATCGGATCCGCGCATCGTCTACTGCGTCGCCTGGGCCAGGAGCGGCTATCTGCCGACCCACAATCCGAACTACCGCCTGCCGCAGGGCAAGGACCCGGTCTGGAACAACGCCAATTGCCGCAACCGCCGCCTCTTCACCGATCGCACGGTGAAGAAGGTCGCAGGCAGCACCAAGCCGTTCCTGCTCCAGACCTACCGCCGCGACATGGGCGGCGGACAGTTCGTGCTGATGAAGGACCTGTCCTCGCCGGTCATGGTCCGCGGCAAGCACTGGGGCGCCTTCCGGATGGGATTCCGGCAGAGCTGACGGCGCTCCCGGCAGCCCTCACATCAAAATTTCGAAAACAACCCCATGCACAGTAGCCGGGGCGTGCGGAATCAACGGCTTATGCCTCATCGCACGCAAGCGCCTGACGAACCCTTGACCCGTCGGGCAAAACAGGGGTAGAATACTAATATTCCGAAATCGCACTTGCGGGGAAGGGCTGCCGCCGGCACTGGTGTGGCGGCCGTTGTTGCCATAGAAAGGCCGCCGCACGTTCGGGGCGCGAGCCCGAACACAATCAGTTGGTTTTCGATGTCCCTTCCACCCACCCAAATCGGCGCGCCGCTTTCCGAGATCGATACACCGGCGCTGATCATCGACCTCGATGCCTTCGAGCGCAATCTCGACACGATGGCGGCAGCGGTCGGCAAGCTCGGCGTTCGGTTGCGTCCGCATGCGAAGACCCATAAGTCGCCGATCATCGCGGCCAAGCAGATCGCGCGCGGCGCGGTTGGCATGTGTTGCCAGAAGGTTGCCGAGGCCGAGATCCTGGTGGCGGGCGGGGTGCGTGACGTCCTCGTCAGCAATGAGGTCGTGGGTCTGCGGAAGCTGGAACGGCTCGCGTCCCTTGCGCGCCACGCGCGCATCAGCGTTTGCGTCGACGATTCGATCGCGCTTGAGCAACTGGCACGCGCCGCGGAACGGGCCGGCGCGCAGATCGAAGTCCTGGTCGAGGTCGACGTCGGCGCCGGTCGCTGCGGCGTCAAGCCGGGGCCAGCCGCAGCCGGCCTGGCGCGGCAGGTGGCGGGGTCACGCTTCCTGTCGTTCGGCGGCTTGCAGGCCTACCACGGCTCCGCCCAACACCTGCGCACGCCGGAGGAGCGGCGCGCTGCCATCGCCAGCGCCGCGAACGCGACCATGGAGACACTTCGCGTCCTCAAGGAAGCAGGCTTTCAATGCCGGACGATTGGAGGCGCGGGAACCGGGACGTTCGAACTCGAAGGCGCGAGCGGCATCTGGAACGAATTGCAGGCCGGCTCCTATATTTTCATGGACGCCGACTACGCCAAAAACGTCACCGACGGGGCGCGCAATGCCAATTTGTTCGAGCATGCGCTGTTCGTGATCGCGACCGTGATGAGCACCGGCTCCGGCGAACGCGCGGTCATCGATGCCGGCCACAAGGCCCTGTCGAACGACAGCGGATTTCCCCTTGTGCTGGGCCGGCCCGACCTGCGCTATCATCGGCCCTCCGACGAGCACGGCCTGCTCGGCTTCGACAGCGCGTCGTCACGGCTGGCGATTGGCGACAGGGTGATGCTCATCCCGGGTCATTGCGACCCGACCGTCAATCTCTACGACTGGTATGTCGGCGTGCGCGGCTTCAATAAACCGGACGCCCGCGTGGAGGCGCTTTGGCCGGTCGCGGCGCGGGGCGCGGTCACCTGACACAAGGCGTCTGCCGAAAATGCACTCCCTCCTCTTCCCTTCTCCCCTTGTGGGAGAAGGTGGCATAGGCGGCCTTCGGCCGCCGTTCTTAAGAACGCCGAAGCGAAGCTTCGGCTATGGCGCCGGATGAGGGGTCTCTATCGGCGGACAAAGCTGCTTCGGAATGAGAGAGGATCATACGTGGAGACAGACCCCTCACCCGAGCGAGTCTGCGTCTACTGGCGTCGCCGCCCTCTCCCACAAGGGGAGAGGGCACAACAATTGTCGGCGTGCTCCCCGCAGAAATTTCCCAATCGCACGACTTTCGTCATCGCATGATTTTACGCGTTCGCACGATCATCCGCGGCGATTGATGATGCACGCGTCGAAAACACGTCAAAACATGACGCTGATCATATCAATTAGCTCAAAACCGTTGCAGCGATCGCCGCACAAATTCGTGAACGTCATGGCCTGACGCCTCACCTGCGCAAATATGCATTGCGAGAAATTTCGGCGCTTCATGGTTTCGCGTCGTTATGATTATGGTCGCGCGAATTCGTCGACCTGATCGCCGCAAGCGATCGTCGAGCAAGGGGATGCATATGGCAACAACACTCACCATCAACGGCGAAACCAAATCGTTCGACGCGCCGCCGGACATGCCGCTGCTGTGGGTGCTGCGCGACATTCTCGGGATGACCGGCACGAAGTTCGGCTGCGGCATCGCGCAATGCGGCGCCTGCACGGTGCATGTCGACGGCAAGGCGGTGCGCTCCTGCGTGCTGCCGGTGAGCTCCGTCGCCAACCGCGCCATCACCACCATCGAGCATGTCGGCAGCACGCCTGCGGGCGCGAAGGTGCAGAAGGCCTGGCTGGAGGCCGAAGTGATCCAGTGCGGCTACTGCCAGTCCGGCCAGATCATGGCGGCCGCAGCACTTCTGGCGGCAACGCCCAACCCCGACGATTCCGACATCGACGCCGCGATGGCCGGCAACATCTGCCGCTGCGGCACCTATGTCCGCATCCGCGAGGCCATCAAGCACGCCGCCAACGGCCGTCAGTCCTGAGGTCCGCCATGAATGCACACAACAACGTTTCCCGCCGCACGCTTCTGACCGGCGGCCTCGCCACCGGCTTCCTGCTTGCCTTCCATCTACCGCTGCGCGCCGCCCCCAACGAGCCGGTGCAGCCGGAGGACAAAACCGACGGCAAGTTCGCGCCGAATGCCTTCATCCGCATCGATCCTGAAGGTCTGACCACGCTGGTGATGCCGCAGGTCGAGATGGGACAGGGAATCTATACCGCGGTCTCGATGATCCTGGCGGAAGAGCTCGACGCGGATTGGTCGAAAGTCCAACTGCTGCACGCTCCGGCCAACGAGAAGCTCTACGGCAATCCCATTTTCATCATTCAGGCGACCGGAGGCTCCACGTCGGTGCGGGCGTTCTGGAAACCGCTGCGCGACGCCGGTGCCAGCGCGCGTGCCATGCTGGTGCAGGCCGCAGCCGCGCAATGGGGCGTCGAGCCCGCCAGCTGCACGACCTCGAAGGGTGCGGTGACCCACAAGGCGAGCGGCCGGACGCTGGCCTATGGCGCGCTTGCGGCAGCCGCAAGCAGCCAGACGCCGCCGAAGGACGTCCCGCTCAAGGACCCCAAGGATTTCGTCTATATCGGCCAGCCGTTCAAGCGGCTCGACACCCCTGACAAGGTCAACGGCAAGGCGGTCTACGGCATCGACGCCATCGTGCCGGGCATGAAGTTCGCGACGCTGGCGCAGTGCCCGGTGTTCGGCGGCAAGGTCGGCAAGGTCGATGACCGCGCCGCGAAGACAATTCCGGGCGTGCGGCAGATCGTCGTGCTCGACGATCTCGTCGCCGTCGTCGGCGACCACATGTGGGCCGCGAAGAAAGGCCTGGATGCGCTCAATATCGCGTGGGACGAGGGACCGAACGCAAAGATCGATTCGAAAGCGATCTGGGACGATCTACGCGCCGCCAGCGCCAAGGACGGCGTGGTCGCCAGATCCACCGGCGACATCGCCAAGGGCCTCGCAACAGGCGAAAAATTCGAAGCTTCGTTCGAGCTGCCGTTCCTCGCCCACGCAACGATGGAGCCATTGAACGCCACGGTGCACTGCAAGCCGGATTCCTGCGAGATCTGGACCGGCACGCAGATCATGGCGCGCGTGCAGTCGGAGGCGGCCAAGGCCGCCGGGCTGCCGGTCGAGAAGGTCACCGTCAACCAGCACCTGCTGGGCGGCGGCTTCGGCCGCAAGCTCGAGCCGGACATGGTGGTCGCGGCGGTTCGCATCGCCAAGCAGGTCGACGGGCCGGTCAAGGTGGTGTGGACCCGCGAGGAAGACATTCAGCACGACGTCTATCGCCCCGTCTATCGCGACACGATCGCAGCGACTTTGTCGGGCGGCAAGATCGCCAGCTGGAAATACAAGATCGCGGGTGCAGCGATCATCGCGCGCTGGCTGCCGCCGGCGTTCCAGAAGGGCATCGACATCGACGCGATCGACAGCGCCACCGACGTGCCCTACGAGATCCCGAATGTTCACGTCGAATATGTCAGGGCCGAACCGCCGGGGATACCGACCGGGTTCTGGCGCGGGGTCGGCCCCAACAACAATGTGTTTGCGGTCGAATGCTTCATCGACGAACTGGCGCGCAAGGCGGGCATGGACCCGGTCGCGTTTCGCCGGGGCATGCTGGCCAATCAGCCGCGCTTCCTGTCGGTCCTCAATCTTGCGGCAGAGAAAGCCAATTGGGGTCAACAATTGCCGGCGCGCGTCGGGCGCGGCGTGTGCCTGCAGCCGTCGTTCGGGAGCTTCATTGCAACCGTCGTGGAGGCTGAGGTCGACGAGCAAGGCGAGATCAATCTGCGCCGTGCGACCTCGGTGGTGGATACCGGCATCGCCGTCAATCCTGACACGATCGTGGCCCAGGTCGAGGGCGGGCTGATCTTCGGCCTGACCGCCGCGCTCTACGGCGAGATCACCATCGAGAAGGGGCGCGTCCAGCAATCCAACTTCAACGACTACCGGATGTTGCGGATCAACCAGACGCCGAAGATCGAGGTTCACCTCGTCAAGAGCGGCGAGGCCCCCGGCGGCATCGGCGAGACCGGCACCACGGCCGGACCGCCGGCGTTGCGCAATGCGATTTACGCGGCAACCGGCGTGGCGCTGCGGCGCCTGCCGATCGACCGGAAACTGCTGGCTGCGGGGAAAAAGGCATGAGCGGCAAGATGCGTATCCTCACAAGCGTCGTTGTCATCGGCGTCGTCGCAGCAGGCCTCGGCGTCTGGATCATCCGCGGGCCCGGCCCGCTCGATTTTGCCGGTGGCACCAAAGTGGTGCTGGCGGATTACCGCGCCGGCAAACCGACCGGCGTGCCGGCCAAGCTGGAGAAAGCCAGCCTGGTCGAGCGCGGCGAATATCTGGCGAAGGCGGCCGACTGCATGGTCTGCCACACCAAGCCCGGCGAGAAGGACTATTCCGGCGGGCTCGCCTTCAAGCTGCCGTTCGGCACGCTCTATTCCACCAACATCACGCCGGACAAGGACACCGGCATCGGCAATTACAGCGACCAGGATTTTCTGGGCGCGGTCCAGCACGGCAAGCGCCGTGACGGCGCCCGGCTCTATCCGGCGATGCCGTATACGTCCTACACCTTCATGACCGACGAGGACGTGCTGGCGGTGAAGGCCTATCTGTTCAGCCTGCCGGCGGTGCGTGCGAAAGCGCCCGACAACACGCTGTCATTCCCGTTCAACCAGCGCTGGGCGATGATTTTTTGGTCAGCCGTGTTCAATCCGGACACGCGCTTTACGCCTGACACGTCGAAGAGCCCGGAGTGGAATCGCGGTGCGTATCTGGCGGAAGCGCTGGCGCATTGCGGCGAGTGCCACACGCCGCGCAATCTCGGCTTCGCGCTCGACAACCGCAAGAAATTCGCAGGCGCTCTGACCGCCGGCTGGCGTGCCTTCAACATCTCCTCCGACAAGGCGACCGGCCTCGGCAATTGGAGCGATGCGGACCTCGTCTCGTATCTGTCGCTCGGCCATGCACCGGGCCACGGCTCGGCCTCGGGCCCGATGGGTGAAGCCGTCGACCACAGCTTCAGCCAGTTCGCCCCCGAAGACATCAGCAGCATCGTTGCTTATCTGCGCAGCGTGCCGCCGGTGCCTTCGCCAGACCTGCCGGCGACCACGGCGCCGGTCGCGCCCGTCTCGCACAAGGACGGCGTCACGGCGGACGCGCGCGGCAAGAAAGTGTTCGCCAGCGCCTGCGCCAGTTGCCACGGCTGGAGCGGCGAAAGCCCGGTGTCGCCAATGGCAACACTCACCGGCACCTGGGCCGTCAACGATCCCGCCGCCACCAACGTCGCGCAGATCGTGATCTCCGGCACCAAGCGGCATACGCCTGATGGCGCGCTGTCGATGCCGGCGTTTGGCAATGCGTACACCGATGACGAGATCGCGGCGGTGGCGAATTACGTGACGGCGCGGTTCGGGACCAAGGGCTCGAAGCTGACGGCGAAGGATGTGGCGGGGTTGCGGGAGCAGACGGCGGAGTAGGTATCGCCGCGAACACCACTGTCCCTTCTCCCCCTTGTGGGAGAAGGTGGCGCGAAGCGCCGGATGAGGGGTTGTCTCCGCAGATTCAAACGTAAGAGACTGGCGTGCGGAGAGAACCCCTCACCCGTCTCGCCGCTGCGCGGCGAGCCACCCTCTCCCACAAGGGGCGAGGGTGCACCGTCAACGCCGCACGAAAATTCAGCTCAACCAGAACTTCGGCGTCGTCGGCTCCAGCCTGCCGCCGACACGCACTGGCGCGACCCGCAGCGCGAGCCCCGTTGCATCATCGGTCTCCACCGCGACGCCGCTGAGCGTCGCAGCCCCCGCCGCGGGCTCGAACCGGCCCGACGGAATCCCCGACGTGAACCGGCGCAGCGGCTCTTCCTTCTGCATGCCGATGATGGAGTCGTAATCGCCGGTCATGCCCGCGTCGGTCATGTAGGCGGTGCCGCCTGACAGGATCTGGTGATCGGCGGTCGGCACATGGGTATGCGTGCCGACCACGAGGCTGGCGCGGCCGTCGCAGAAGAAGCCGATGCCCTGCTTCTCGCTGCTGGCCTCGCAATGGAAGTCGACGACGATGGCATCGGCGGCAACGCCGAGCGGACAGGCCCCTAACTCACGCTCCAGGGCTGCGAAGGGATCGTCGAACGGGGTCATGAAGACGCGGCCCAAAGCATTGACGACGAGCGCATGCTTGCCGTTCTTGGTCTCGACCAAGGCGGCGCCGCGGCCGGGCGTGCCGCGCGGATAGTTGGCCGGACGCACCAGGCGCTCGGCACGCTCGATGAACACCAAGGCTTCGCGCTGGTCCCAGGAGTGGTTGCCGAGCGTCACCGCATCGGCGCCGGCATCGAGAAATTCCTGGTAGATCGCTTCCGTGATGCCGAAGCCGCCGGCGGAATTCTCGCCGTTGACGACGACGAAATCGAGCGACCAGTCCTTGACCATGCCGGGCAGGTATTCGGCGATGGCGTTGCGGCCGCTCCGGCCGACGACATCACCCACGAACAGAATGCGCAACTTCAGAACTCCGGAAATCAAACACGTCGGATTCCGTTAGCACATAATCCAGCGCGACGTCGTGGGATAGTGCCGGAACCGCCTTGATCTCCTGCGCTGCAAAAGCAAGCCCGATGCCGACGATATTCTTGGTCTTGCGTAAGTGAGCGAAGGTGAAATCGTAATGCCCCGCACCATAGCCGATGCGATGGCCGAGGCGGTCGAACGCGGCGAGCGGCGTCAGCATGATGTCGGGGATGATCTCGGCCGCGGCCGGCGACGGCTCGGGAATGCCGAGCGGGCCGAGCATCAGGCGGTCGTTCGGATGGAAGATGCGGAACACCAGCGACTGGCCGCGCGCGGTGACGCAAGGCAGCGCCAGCTTCGCGCCCTCCTCGGCGAGCTTCCTCATCAGCGGCATCGGATCGATCTCGCTGCGGATCGGCGAATAGCCGGAGACGATGCTGCCAGGCAGGAGATCGAACGGCAGCCCGCGCTTGGCGAGCTTTGCGGCGGCGGCGGTGCGCTTCTTCTCGCCGAGCGCGTCGCGCGCCGCCAGGGCTTTGGCGCGGAGTTCGGATTTGGTGTTGGTCATCTGCGTTTGCTCCGAAGGCCGAGCCTTGCTCCGCCGTCATCCCCCGCGAAAGCGGGTGATCCAGTATTCCAGAGACGCCAGTGATCGAACATCGACGCCGCGGCGTACTGGATGCCCCGCTCCCGTGCGCAATTGCGCACTAGGCGGGGCATGACACTGCCGGTTCGTCGTGGACGGCTATTCGACAAGTACGCATTGCCAGCAAACAAAAGTGCGAAGCCGCAAACGCCGTTGAAGCGCTCGATCCCGGAGTTCCCTACGAAAGTAGGTGGGCACCATATGTCCGGGCCCACGGGCCCGGCCAGGGACAGTTCCCTAAAGGATCGATAAGGCCCCGGGGATATATGGCTCCGGACGCGCGTCGCAGCCTCGCTCACGCAATGTAACAACGATACTGACGAATCGCCAGCCCGGTGAGTGGTGGCCAGTTGCTCGCCAGCTTCACCGGTGGACTCCCTCTCCCGCAAGCGAGGGAGGGAGCGCACCGCCCGCATGGCAGCAGTCGCTACCCGATCGCAATCCCATTCCCCACCGTCCGGTTCAGGACCTGGGTCGACTTCTCGATGCGTTCGGCGGCCGCGTTAAGCGCATTCACCACTGCGGTCTGGGTCAACCGGGCGCGCTCGACGGCGGCATTGCGGAAATCCCGCAGCTCGGTCAATTCCTGCTCCATGGTGCGGACGCGGTTGCCGGCGTCGACCAGCTCGTCACAGACGGTCAGCGCCGCCATCACGGTCAGGCGCGCATCGCCGATCTCGCCGAATTTTCCGCGCAACGACTGAATCCGTGTTTCCAGGCTTTCGGCGAGCTTGAGCAGCCGCACCTCCTGCCCCTCCTCGCAGGCCATGCGGTATTGCCGGCCATTGATGGTGACGTTGATGTGGCTCATCCATCCTCTCCGGTATCGAGCACCGAGCGTATCGTGACGATTGCGGAATCCAGCCGGTCGGAGATCTCGCGATTGGTGCGCTCGAGCTTGCGCGCCTTCACCAGCGCGCCGTCGAGCTCGTCGGCAAGCCGCGAGCGGTCGGCGCCGAGCGCCTGGATTCGCGCCGCAAGCTCGTTCTCGTCGCGATCGGCATCGCGCCGCCGCTCGACCGCGCTCTCAAGCGCGTCGAGCGCCGCCATGAGCCTGCGGGTCGCGATCTCGATCTCGACGGCGGAGGACTCCGTCATGGCAGAGCTGTTGGACACGCGATCGTTCATGCAGTCAGCGGCGGAACCTGTGGCCTCAACCTGGGAGCCTGCCGTCCGGCAAAAGACTCGGTTCGGCAAGCGGTTAGAAGCAGAAATTTACGTGGCAAGCTAGCGAAGCGCAACGCCGCCACGAAACTATGCACTGCTAAGCAACTTTTACGGCCAAACCGACGTTTGACCGCCTTGGACTCCCGGAACTGAGGTGCTATCCCAGCCCGATCTTCCGTGGCCGCCAGGCTCCTCTCGCGCGGCCCGCACACCGCCAAGCGCCTCATTTCAGACGGATTTCAGACATGACGCAAGTCGACCACAACCGCATGGCCAACGCGATCCGTGGCCTCTCGATGGACGCTGTCGAGAAGGCGAAATCGGGCCATCCCGGCTTGCCTATGGGTGCCGCCGACATCGCCACGGTGCTGTTCACGCAATTCCTGAAATTCGACGCGGCCTCGACCGACTGGCCCGACCGCGACCGCTTCGTGCTCTCGGCCGGCCACGGCTCGATGCTGCTCTATTCGCTGCTGTACCTGACCGGCAATGCCGACATGACGCTCGACCAGATCAAGCAGTTCCGCCAGCTCGGCGGCTTGACCCCAGGGCATCCCGAGAACTTCCACACCAAGGGCATCGAGACCACCACCGGTCCGCTCGGCCAGGGTATCTCGACCGCGGTCGGCATGGCGCTCGCCGAGAAGATGCTCGCCGCCGAGTTCGGCAAGAAGATCGTCGACCACCACACCTATGTGCTCGCTTCCGACGGCGACCTGATGGAAGGCGTGTCGCAGGAAGCGATCGCGATGGCAGGGCACTGGAAGCTCAACAAGATGATCGTGCTCTACGACGACAACGGCATCTCGATCGACGGCCCGACCTCGATTTCCGATTCCGTCGACCAGGTGAAGCGCTTCAAGTCGGCGGGCTGGGCTGCCGAGAAGATCGACGGCCACGACCAGGCTGCGATCGCCGCCGCCATCACCCGCGCCAAGAAATCCAGCAAGCCGACGCTGATCGCCTGCCGCACCACCATCGGCTTCGGCGCGCCGCACAAGGCCGGCACGTCGAAGGCGCATGGCGAGGCGCTCGGCGCCGACGAGCTCAAGGCCGCCAAGGAAAATCTCGGCATCTCGCTCGAGCCGTTCTCTGTGCCTGACGACGTGCTGAAGGCCTGGCGCGCAGCCGGCAGCCGCGGCGCTTCGGCTCGGCAGGAATGGGAGGCACGGCTCGGTGAGCTCGGCAGCCGCAAGCGCGCCGAGTTCGAGCGCCGCCTGCGCCACGAGCGTCCGGCTTCGCTGGCCAAGGCGGTGCGCGCCTACAAGAAGGAGCTGCTGGAAAAGCCGATGAATGCGGCGACCCGCAAATCCTCGGAAGCCGTGATCGAAGTGATCGCCGGCGCGATGCCGATGGAATTCCTTGCCGGCTCGGCCGACCTCACCGGCTCCAACAACAACAAGGCGAAGTCGGCGACAGCTTTCTCCGCCAAGACGCCGAAGGGCCGCTTCATCCATTACGGCATCCGCGAGCACGGCATGGCGGCGGCGATGAACGGCATCTTCCTGCACGGCGGCTTCGCGCCGAACGGCGCGACCTTCCTCGTCTTCACGGACTATGCGCGCCCCGCGATGCGCCTGGCCGCGCTGATGGGCGCCGGCGTCGTCTATGTGATGACGCACGACTCCATCGGTCTGGGCGAAGACGGCCCGACCCATCAGCCGGTCGAGCACCTCGCCGCACTCCGCGCCATTCCGAACATGCGTGTGTTCCGCCCCTGCGACGCCATCGAGGTCGCCGAGTGCTGGGAGCTTGCGCTCAACCGCATTGACGGCCCGACCGTGCTGGCGCTGACGCGGCAGAACCTGCCGCAGCTGCGCACCACTGCGCCGAATGAACCCTCCTGCCAACAAGGCGGCTACGAGCTGGTCGCAGCCCAGGGTGAAGCCAAGGCGACGCTGTTCGCCTCCGGCTCCGAGGTCGAGATCGCGGTTGCCGCCCAGAAGCAGCTTGCCGAGCGCGGCATCCCGTCGCGGGTGGTGTCGGTGCCCTCGCTCGAGCTTTTGTTAGCGCAACCAGAAGCCAAGCGTGCCGCCATCATCGGAAACGCGCCCGTGAAGGTCGCGATCGAGGCCGCGGTGCGCTGGGGCTGGGATGCCGTGATCGGCCAGGATGGCGAATTCGTGGGCATGCATTCCTTCGGCGCGAGCGCGCCGGCGAAGGATCTTTACAAGCATTTCGGTATTACCGCCGAGGCTGCGGTTAACGCTGTGCTGAAGCGCGTTTCCTGAGAGTTGAGCTTGCCAAAAAAAAGGACTACCTAACGTCTCATATGATCAAGCACCGCCCGGCCGAACCGGGCGTCCGCCCCTAAAAAACCCTCGCAGGCGCGTATGGCGCGTTGTGCGGGATCAATAGGCGTTATCGAACCCGTCATTGAACGGTCATAAGGAGATGAAACATGGCAGTCCGCGTCGGAATTAACGGTTTTGGCCGCATTGGCCGTAACATCCTGCGGGCTATCGCCGAGTCCGGCCGCAAGGACATCGAGGTCGTCGGCATCAACGACCTCGGCCCGGTCGAGACCAATGCCCATCTCCTCCGCTTCGACAGCGTCCATGGCCGTTTCCCCGGCACCGTCACCGTCGATGGCGACTCCATCAGCCTCGGTGGCGCCAAGATCAAGGTGACCGCCGAGCGCGATCCCTCGAAGCTGCCCTGGAAGGATCTCGGCATCGACATCGCGATGGAGTGCACCGGCATCTTCACCTCGAAGGACAAGGCCTCCGCGCATCTGACCGCCGGCGCCAAGCGCGTGCTGGTCTCCGCGCCCGCCGATGGCGCCGACGCCACCATCGTCTACGGCGTCAACCACGACACGCTGACCAGGGATCATCTGGTCGTCTCCAACGGCTCCTGCACCACCAATTGCCTCGCGCCGGTCGCCAAGGTGCTGAACGACCTCGTCGGCATCGAGACCGGCTTCATGACCACGATCCACGCCTATACCGGCGACCAGCCGACGCTCGACACCATGCACAAGGATCTCTACCGCGGCCGTGCGGCTGCGATGTCGATGATCCCGACCTCGACCGGCGCGGCGAAGGCGATCGGCCTGGTGCTGCCCGAGCTGAAGGGCAAGCTCGACGGCGTCGCGATCCGCGTGCCGACCCCGAACGTCTCGGTCGTCGACCTCAAGATCATCGCCAAGCGCGCCACCGACGTGAAGGAAATCAACGCGGCGATGAAGCGCGCCAGCGAGCAGCAGCTCAAGGGCATTCTCGGCTACACCAGCGCGCCGAACGTCTCGATCGACTTCAACCACGATCCGCACTCCTCGACCTTCCACGAGGACCAGACCAAGGTGCAGAACGGCACGCTGGTGCGCGTGATGTCCTGGTACGACAACGAGTGGGGTTTCTCGAACCGCATGGCGGACACCGCCGTCGCGTTCGCGAAGGTGATCTAAGCAGGGTCTCGCGTCCCGGACGCGGTGCAGCGCGCAAGCGCTGCTCCGCAGAGCCGGGACCCATTTCACCACGGGACTCGCTGCAATGTGGGTCCCGGTTCTGCACAGCGGCACTGCGCGCCGCAGTGCGCCCGGGACAAGGGCCATCCGATGACCAACAAATTCCGCACCCTCGACGACGTCGAATTGAAGGGCAAGCGCGTGCTGCTGCGCGTCGACCTCAACGTGCCCATGGACAACGGCCGCGTCAGCGACGCCACCCGGCTCGAGCGCGTCGCGCCGACGATCAGCGAAATCTCGGACAAGGGCGGCAAGGTGATCCTGCTCGCGCATTTCGGCCGGCCGAAGGGGCGCGATGCCAAGGACTCGCTCAAGCCCGTGGCCGAAGCGCTGGCGAAGGTCGTGAAGAAGCCCGTCGCGTTTGCCGACGACTGCATCGGTGAGCCCGCGGCCAAGGCCGTGGCGGCGCTGAAGGATGGCGACATCCTCTGTCTGGAAAACACCCGCTTCCACAAGGAAGAGGAAAAGAACGATCCCGCCTTCGTCGCGGAGCTCGCAAAACTCGGCGACATCTGGGTCAATGACGCGTTCTCGGCGGCGCACCGCGCCCACGCCTCGACCGAAGGTCTCGGCCACAAGCTGCCGGCCTATGCCGGCCGCACCATGCAGGCCGAGCTCATCGCGCTGGAGAAGGCGCTGGGTTCGCCGACCAAGCCTGTCATCGCGATCATCGGCGGCGCAAAAGTCTCGACCAAAATCGACCTCTTGGAAAACCTCGTCACCAAGGTCGATGCGCTCGTGATCGGCGGCGGCATGGCCAACACCTTCCTGCATGCCCAGGGCGTCGGCATCGGCAAGTCGCTGGCCGAGAAGGATCTCGCCGCGACTGCGCTGCGCATCATGGAGAAGGCGGAAGCCGCCAACTGCGCCATCATCCTGCCGGTCGACGCCACCGTCGCCTATCATTTCGCGGCGAACGCGCCCTCGCATGCCTATGGGCTCGACGCGATCCCGGCCGACGGCATGATCCTCGACGTCGGCCCGCAATCGATCGCGCGCGTCCATGCGGCGATCGACGACGCGGCGACGCTGGTCTGGAATGGACCGCTGGGCGCCTTCGAGCTGCAGCCGTTCGACCGCGGCACCGTCGCGGCGGCCAAGCATGCCGCGGAGCGCACCAAGGCCAAGAAGCTGATCTCGATCGCGGGCGGCGGCGACACGGTTGCGGCCCTCAACCAGGCCCATGTGGCCGGTGACTTCACCTATGTCTCGACCGCCGGTGGCGCATTTCTTGAATGGATGGAAGGCAAGCCCCTGCCCGGCGTCGAAGTTCTGCGCATCAAGTAATCAGTCGACAGGTAGCTAGCGGGCCCTGAAGGCCCAAACGGGAGAAAAACACAGATGGCTCGGATCACGTTACGTCAATTGCTCGACCATGCGGCGGAACACGATTACGGCGTACCGGCCTTCAACATCAACAACATGGAGCAGGCGCTGGCGATCATGGACGCCGCCAACAGTGTCGACGCGCCCGTCATCATCCAGGCCTCGCGCGGCGCGCGCTCCTACGCCAACGACATCATGCTCAAGCACATGATGGACGCGGTGACCGAGATCTATCCGCACATTCCGGTCTGCGTGCATCTCGACCACGGCAACGAAGCCGCGACCTGCATGACCGCGATCCAGGCCGGCTTCACCTCCGTCATGATGGACGGCTCGCTCAAAGCCGACGGCAAGAGCCCGGCCGACTGGACCTACAATGTCGGCGTCACCAAGACGGTGACCGACATGGCCCACCTCGGCGGCATCTCGGTCGAGGGTGAGCTCGGCGTGCTCGGCTCGCTCGAAACCGGCATGGGCGACAAGGAAGACGGCCACGGCGCCGAAGGCAAGCTCTCCCACGACCAGCTCCTGACCAATCCGGACGAAGCCGTGAAGTTCGTCCAGGAGACCAAGGTCGACGCGCTCGCGATCGCGATGGGGACGTCGCACGGCGCCTACAAGTTCACCCGCAAGCCCGACGGCGACATCCTCGCCATGAACGTGATCGAGGAGATCCATCGCAAGCTGCCGAACACGCATCTGGTCATGCACGGCTCCTCGTCGGTGCCGCAGGACCTCCAGGACATCATCAACGAGTTCGGCGGCAAGATGAAGCCGACCTGGGGCGTGCCTGTGTCCGAGATCCAGCGCGGCATCAAGCACGGCGTGCGCAAGATCAACATCGACACCGACAACCGCATGGCCATGACCGGCCAGATCCGCAAGGTGTTCAAGGAGCACCCGGAAGAGTTCGACCCGCGCAAGTACCTGAAGCCCGCGATGGAGGCGATGACCAAGCTGTGCAAGCAGCGGCTGCAGGAGTTCAACACCGCAGGCCAGGCCTCCAAGTTCAAGAAGGTCCTGACCCCGGCGGACATGGCCAAGCGCTACGCCAAGGGCGAGCTGGATCCGAAGGTCGCGTAAGCGATCGCGTGGTGGCGTGATGCTGCTCTATCCTCCCCCTCTCCCCGCTTGCGGGGAGAGGGTTGGGGTGAGGGGGAGTCTCCCCGGGGACGCTGGCAGTTGGACTCGCGGAGAGTCCCCCTCACCCGGAATCTGCGCTGATCGCGCGCATTCCGGCCTCTCCCCGCAAGCGGGGAGAGGCGAACAACCCTGACCTCCCGCCCCCCTTACCCCTGCGACCAACGTTAACTCGGCAATTGCCCGAGAACCGTCTATTTTCACAGGCAAGGGCAGAATCGTTTTGGGAGGACCTCTCGATGAATCTGACTGAGCTCAACAGGATCGCGACCGCCATGGTCACCCCAGGCAAGGGCATCCTTGCCGCCGACGAATCCTCCGGCACCATCAAGAAGCGTTTTGACGCGATCGGCGTGGAATCGACAGAAGGCAATCGCCGCGACTATCGCGAGATGCTGTTCCGTTCGAAGGACGCCATGAGCCAGTACATCTCCGGCGTGATCCTCTATGACGAGACGATCTGGCAGGATGCCAGGGACGGCACACCGCTGGTGAAGCTGATCGAGCAGAGCGGCGCCATTCCCGGCATCAAGGTCGACGAAGGCACGCAAGCCTTGCCGATGTGCCCGGGTGAAACGATCACCGTCGGGCTCGACAAGCTCGCCGAGCGGCTGAAGACATACTACGAGCGCGGCGCGCGCTTCGCGAAATGGCGCGCGGTGATCGACATCGGCGGCGGGATCCCCTCGATGACCGCGATCAGCGTCAACGCCCATGCGCTGGCGCGCTACGCCGCGCTGTGCCAGGCCGCACAGATCGTGCCGATCGTCGAGCCGGAGGTGCTGATGGACGGCGACCACGACATCGACCGCTGCTATGAGGTCACCCAGCGCGTGCTCAACAAGACCTTTCAGGAGCTGCGCGTGCAGCGCGTCGCGCTCGAAGGCATGGTGCTGAAGCCGAACATGGCGATCTCTGGTAAGACATCACCGAAGCAGGCCTCCGTCGAAGAGGTCGCGGAGAAGACGATCCGGCTGCTGAAGGCGTGTGTGCCGGCGGCGGTGCCCGGCATCGCCTTCCTCTCCGGCGGCCAGTCCGACGAGGAGGCGACCGCGCATCTCAACGCCATGCACAAGCTCGGCCCGCTGCCCTGGGGCCTGACCTTCTCCTACGGCCGCGCGCTGCAAGCCGCGCCGCAGAAGGCCTGGTCCGGCAAGGCCGAGAACGTCACAGCCGGGCAAAATGCATTCAGCCATCGCGCCCGCATGAATGGCCTCGCTTCCAAAGGCGAATGGCAAAGCAGCCTGGAAAAGAAAGCAGCCTAGATCTTGTCGAACAAATCGCCTCCACCGCGCCCGGCGCCGCGCCTCTATCTCGCGACCCCCATTGTTGATGATCCCGCTGCGCTCGGCGCCGAACTGCCGGGCCTGCTCGCCGCCGCCGATGTCGCGGCCGTGCTGCTGCGGCTGAAGGAGGCCGACCAGCGCACCATGATCTCGTGCATCAAGGCGCTGGCGCCGCCGGTGCAGAAGGCGGGCGCTGCGCTGCTGATCGAGGGCCATGCCGAACTGGTCGCGCGCGGCGGCGCCGATGGCGCGCACCTGCCCGGCATCGCCGCGCTGAAAGAGGCGCTGCCATCGCTCAAGCCCGATCGCATCGCCGGTGTCGGCGGGCTGACGACGCGGCACCATTCCATGGATGCGGGCGAGATCGGCGCGGATTATGTGCTGTTCGGCGAGCCCGACTTGAAGGGCCAGCGGCCGTCGTCCCAGGCGATTGCCGAGCGGCTGGACTGGTGGGCCGAGCTGTTCGAGCCGCCCTGCGTCGGCTTTGCCATTTCGCTGGAAGAGGCCCACGATTTCGCCGCCAGCGGCGCCGATTTCGTGCTGGTCGGCGACTTCATCTGGGCCGATCCGCGCGGGCCCAAGGCGGCGCTGATCGACGCCGACGCCGCGATCAAGAAGGGCTTTGCGGCTGCGCTTGCGAGCCAGGATTCTGAAGGCCAGGAGCACGGCTAGCGCCCGACATGAAGCTCCCGCGCCTCACCATTCTGGCCACGCTGCTGCTGACAGCGCCCGCGGCTGCGCAACTCCAGATCACGCCGCCGGCGGCGACGCCGCCCCCGCCGGCCGAGAAGCAGAAGCCCAAGCCGCCTCCGCCCGCCAAGAAGAAGGAGGCCGCACCGGCGCCAAAACCTTCGGCCTCGCCCAAGCCCGCCGCCTCCCCCAAGCCGGCGCTGCCCGCGACCGTGATCCCGGCGCCGGCGACCGATACGCCCGGCGTCGATCTGGTGTTCGGCGCCTACCAGCGCGGCCAGTACAAGACGGCGTTGGATCTCGCCACCGCCCGCGCCGCGACCGGCGATGCCAAGGCCATGACCATGCTGGGCGAGCTCTATTCCAACGCCATGGGCATCCGCCGCGACTACGCCAAGGCGCTGCAATGGTACAAGCGCGCCTCCGACGCCGGCGACCGCGAGGCGATGTTCGCGCTCGCCATGCTGCGCATGTCCGGCCGCGGCAGCCCGGTCGACAAGAGCGAGGCGGTCAAGCTGATGGCCTCCGCCGCCAAGCTCGGCGAGCCCAAGGCCGCCTATAATCTTGCTTTGCTCTATCTGGACGGCCAGACCTTGCCGCAGGACGTCAAGCGCTCGGCCGAGCTGCTGCGCCAGGCGGCGGACGCCGGCCTGCCCGAGGCGCAATACGCGCTCGCGACCTTCTACAAGGAGGGCACCGGCGTGCCCAAGGACCCGGAACGCGCGGTGCGGCTGCTCCAGGCCGCCACGCTCGCCGACAATGTCGACGCCGAGGTCGAATATGCCATCGCGCTGTTCAACGGCACCGGCACGCCGAAGAACCAGCCGGCGGCTGTCGCATTGCTCCGCAAGGCGTCCCGCCAGGGCAGCGCGATCGCGCAGAACCGGCTGGCCTGGGTCCTGATCAACGGCATGGGAACGTCGGTGGACAAGGTCGAGGGCTTCAAATGGCATCTGGTGGCCAAGACCGCCGGCAAGGGCGATCCGGAGCTCGACAAGCAGTTCTCCGACCTGCCCCCCGACGACCGGTCCAAGGCGGAGGCCGCGGCCCGGAAATGGCTCGGGACCAAATGACTTGACCCAATGACTTGACGTCAGGCCCCCCGCAGGGCACCCCATCCCTCAAACAGGCGCGATTTCGCGCCATTTCCCCCGATCAAGATCTAGAGCACATGCTGTATTCCGCAACTATCAACGTCATGGTCAAGGCCGCGCGCCGCGCCGGCCGCAGCCTCAAGCGCGATCTCGGCGAGATCGAGCATTTGCAAGTCTCGCTGAAGGGGCCGGCCAATTTCGTCTCGCTCGCCGACAAGCGCGCCGAGGAGATCCTCTACCAGGACCTCGCCAAGGCCCGCCCCGGCTACGGCTTCATCGGCGAAGAGGGCGGCACGCGGGAAGGCTCCGACAAGAGCCACACCTGGATCGTCGATCCGCTCGACGGCACCACGAACTTCCTGCACGGCATCCCGCAATTCGCGATCTCGATCGGCCTTTCGCGCGAGGGCACCATCATTGCCGGCGTGATCTACAATCCCGCCAATGACGAGCTCTACATCGCCGAGCGCGGCAAGGGCGCCTTCCTCAACGACCAGCGCCTGCGCGTGGCCGGCCGCCGCCAGCTCAACGAATGCGTGGTGGCCTGCGGCCTGCCCCATATCGGCCGCGGCGACCACGAGGAATTCCGCCGCGAGATGACCGCGATCCAGGACCGCGTCGCAGGCCTGCGCCGCTTCGGCGCCGCCTCCCTCGACTTAGCCTTCGTCGCCGCCGGCCGCCTCGACGGCTATTGGGAGCGCAACCTCCAGTCCTGGGACGTCGCCGCCGGCCTGATCATGGTGCGCGAAGCCGGTGGCACGGTGACCGACATCGACACGCCGGGCGACCCGGTGGTGACCGGGCATGTCGTGTGCGGGAATGAGTTTGTGCACGGGGAATTGGTGAAGGTGTTGAGGAAGTAGGAGGAGGCCCTTCCTTACTTCGTTCCTGAACTGCACACCCTTGCGTGAGAGCGAAAGAATGGAGGCCGCAAAATGGCGCCCTCCATTCTCACATCGCGCGGAGCGCGACGATTGCTTTTCGGCCGCATGTTGGCCCAGGCGCACTTTGTCATGGCGAGCTCTGTGAGCCAGTCGGTGTTATAGCAGCCCAGACCAGATTTGAGGCGAGACAGCAGGCTTCCTGCAAGTCGAGCGCCGCGTTCCTTCCCGACGCTCACGGACAGGAGCAGACATCAACCTGCCGACGATCCCCGCCGAAACAGTCGAAAGTGACCCATAGCGGACCTTTAAGTGCCGCCTCGGTCTGGACTAGCAGTTGACCACTGAAACCCTGCAAGCGCGTCTTCAGCAAGTTGAAAACATCGTCTTGAAAACATACGCTCCGTCCAGACGGAGCGCAGGGCAGCTTCGACTGCTTCGCGGGGCGCCGCTGGATAGCGTGTCAACAATTCCGTCACAAGCTCCTCAAAATGCGCGCCCTCTGGTTCCCTCGGTATGGAGCCAAACGACAACGGAAATTCGGGGTTACGATCCACATCGTAGTAGGCCTCGTACCGGTAGTCGTCGCTCATTACCTCGGAAACGACGCCGACCTCAAATGAAGCCTCTCGTTTCCAGTCATAGCCCGATCTGCGCCACCAGTACTCCAAGACTTCGAGTTCAACGACGGTCGTCGATGGCCCGGCCTCACAGCAACCGATGTTAGGGGGATCACCGTAGTGCAGACCTCGGTGGCAGATGGCAGTTGCCACATCCGGATCTTCCTTAAAGTAGGGCCGTGAAATCGCCAATCGAAACTGATGCCCACAGCATTGACATGCGGCGAGAACCAGAACGGCCTCACGCGCATAAAAATTCGCAACCGCGTCTGGTTTGAAAGGTCCATAGCGCGGAACTGCAGACTCATCGAACCACGAGGGCTCCTCGCTTATGCGGCTACGGATATCGGCATAATTCGTATACAACGCGGCCTCCGCAGAGCTTGTTCTAAGAGCCGCCCCTAGGGTTAGCACAAAGCCCTCTCAGCTAGCGGCTCTCCAAAGAATAGGGTTTGCAGACCGTTTAAGTCTGCAATTGGCCCATCGCGTCATTTGCTGTGGCTGCACCAAGGTTTTCGTTATCGGCGCAAGCGGACATCGCCAATAGGTTATGAGCACCCGGCCTAAGAGTCGTCATCCTCCGGCTCCTCCTCGCGATATTCGCCGCCGAGAGTCAGGCCCTCGATGTTCGTGGCGCCTTTGGACTTGATCACGCGGCGGAGCGGGACCGCGCTCTCGCTTCGCAATGCTTCCATCAACTGTTCCGAATGGGTGACGATCCAGATGTCGGCGCGGCTCGATGCCTTGGCGATCAGCCGGGCCAAGGGCGACAGCAGCGACGGATGCAGGCTGGTCTCGGGTTCGTTCAGCGCGATGAACGGCGGCAGGCGATAGCCCATGAACACCGCGAGCAGGCAGATGTATTTCAGCGTCCCGTCGGAAAGTTCATGAGCCCTGAACGGCCGCGGCATGTCCTCCAGTTGCAGAGCGAATTCGCACCGGCCGCCCTCTTCCCAAGCGCGGAGATCGGCGCCCGGGAATGCATCCTGGATTGCGTCCTGCAGATCGGTGGCGTCTTCCCGAATGGTATAGAGTGTCGCCAGGGCGGCAGCCAAATCGCTTCCGTCGGCACTGAGCGAGGGCGTCGTGATCGCGAGACAAGGCTTTCGGATCAGTGAGGCCGGATCGGTGCGGAAATCGTGATAGAAGCGCCAGCCCAGCATCGCGTTTCTGATCAGATCGATCTCGGGGCATTCCTTGCCGTTGTAGAAGCCCGCCAGCGCCGGCTCGGACGGCAGCACCGCATCCTTGTGGTTGACCCATGCGCCGCGGTCGTCGCGGATGCTAACGAGCGAATTCTTCCGCTCCATCAGGCGAACCGTTCGCTTGCCCTGAATCGCCTCGATGCTTTCTTCCTTGATCATCGGCTCGCCGGCGAACGCCGCCGATGCCGGAATGGGAAACCCGATCTCGATGGAATATCTCAGCCGATCGAATCTGGCCGATAATTGCAGCCGGCCATCCTCGCCGCGTTTGCGGATGCCTGACCAGCAGACCGAATTCAAGCCGCCTTCATCGGCGATCGTCCGCGTGATCTGCCCGGTTGCCGCGTCGCGCAACAGCGACAGGGACTTGTAGAGATTGGATTTGCCGACACCATTCTCACCGACAAACACAGACAGAGGGTGGATGGGAATGGAGAGCCGCCGGATGGAGCGATAGTTGGTGATCGCAATGTCGGTCAGACGCATCACAGGCTCTCAATTGGCGGGCTGTGCATTTGCCACGCCTGGCAGCGACACGCCCTTTCAATCCAGAGATGTAGTTTGGATCGACGAACCCGGGAAGGCAAGCCGGCCAATTTGGCGTTCCGTGGCCGACTCTCGCCAGCGCCGGCGATTGTGCTGAGCAGGCTGGCGAAACGGCCGCCGCACGCTCCGCTGTCATCATCCGCGAAGGCGGATGATCCAGTATTCCAGAGACATCAGTTGGATACGGAGAGGCCGCGGTGTACTGGATGCCCCGCCTGCGCGGGGCATGACGATGTGCCCTATGGCTTCACCTGCGCCGGCGGCCCATACGCCTCGCCATCCTTCGCCGCCTTCGGCTCCCGATCCCCCGCCAGCACGCGCTGCACCGAGACGAAGAACACCGGCACCATCAGCAGCGCCAAAATCACCACCGCGATCATGCCGCCCATCACGATGCTGCCCAGCGCCTGCTGGCTGGCGCCGCCGGCGCCGTGGGCGATGGCCATCGGCAGCACGCCGCAGATGAAGGCAAGGCCGGTCATCAGGATCGGGCGGAAGCGCAGGCGGCAGGCCTCGATGGTGGCTTCCACCAGCGGCTTGCCTTCCTTGCGCAGATCCTTGGCGAACTCGATGATCAGGATCGCATCCTTGGCGGCGAGACCAATGATGGTGATCAGGCCGACGGTGAAATAGACGTCGTTGGGTAGCCCCCGCAGCATCGCCGCGATCACGGCGCCGACGATGCCGAGCGGCACGGTGAGCAGCACCGCGAGCGGAATGGTCCAGCTCTCGTAGAGGGCGGCCAGACACAGGAACACCACGAACACCGACAGCGCCAGCAGGAACGGCGCCTGCGAGCCCGACAGCTTTTCCTGCAGCGATTGCCCGGTCCATTCATAGCCGAAGCCGCGCGGCAGCTTGCCCGCGAGCCGCTCCATCTCGGCGATGGCGTCGCCCGAGGTGAAGCCGGGCCTGGCTTCGCCGGAGATGCGCACCGCCGGATAATAATTGAAGCCGGCGATCTGGGTCGGGCCGCGCGCCCATTCGACGGTGGCGAAGGACGAGAACGGCACCAGCTGGCCGCGGCTGTTCTTGACGTTGTAATTGAGGATGTCCTCGGTGCGCATGCGGTCGCGGGCATCGGCCTGCACCACGACGCGCTGCATGCGGCCGCGGTTCGGGAAGTCGTTGATGTAGTTCGAGCCGAGATTGGTCGAGATCGTGTTGTTGATGTCCTCGAAGGTGACGCCGAAGGCGCCGGCCTTCTCGCGGTCGATCACGAGATTGACCACGCCGGCCTCGGGCAGGCCCTCGACATAGACCTTCTGCAGCACCGGGCTCGCATTGGCCTCCGCGATCAGCTGGTCGGCGGCGCGCATCAGGGCCGGATAGCCCTTCTGGCCACGATCCTGGAGACGGAACGAGAAGCCCGAGGAGTTGCCGAGATTGTCGATCGGCGGCGGCTGCAGCGCGGAGATCTTGGCGTCGCGGATCGACGCGCCGAGATCGCGGTTGATGTCGGCGACAACAGCGGCGGCCGAGTCCTTCGGCCCGCGCTCCGACCAGTCCTTCAGCGTGATGAAGGCCTGCGCGGTGTTCATGCCCTGGCCGGAGAAGCTGAAACCGGTGAGGAAGGTGACGTTGTCCACACCGGGCCGCTGCGCCAGATATTTCTCCACCTTCTCGATCACGGCCTCGGTGCGGCCGTAGGACGAGTCGGACGGCGTCTGCACGTCGGTGGTGACGAAGCCCTGGTCGTCGACGGGCAGGAAGCCGCCGGGCAGGTTGACGAAGGCCCAGGACAGGCCGGCGAGCAGCGCGACATAGACCAGCATCAGGCGGCCGGTGCGCTTCAGCGAGAGGCCGACGGTGCGCGCGTAGCGAAACCGGCAGGCCTCGAGCCAATGATTAAACCGGATGAACACGAAATTGGTCGAATGGCCGTGCCCCTTGGCAATGGGCTTGAGCAGCGTGGCGCACAGCGCCGGCGTCAGCGACAACGCCAGGAAGGCGGAGAAGCCGATCGCGGCCACCATGGTCACGGAGAACTGGCGGTAGATGATGCCGACCGAACCCGGGAAGAACGCCATCGGCACGAACACGGCCATCAGCACCAGCGTGATGCCGATGATGGCGCCGGTGATCTGCGACATCGCCTTGCGCGTCGCCTCCTTCGGCGGCAGGCCTTCCTCGGCCATGATGCGCTCGACATTCTCGACCACGACGATGGCGTCGTCGACGAGGATGCCGACCGCGAGCACCATGCCGAACATCGAGAGCATGTTGATGGAGTAGCCGGCGAGCAGCAGAATGGTGCAGGCCCCCAGCAGCGCCACCGGCACCACGATGGTCGGAATGATGGTGTAGCGGATGTTCTGCAGGAACAGGAACATCACCACGAACACCAGCACCACGGCCTCCAGCAGCGTGGTCAGCACCTTCTTGATCGAGGCCTCGACCACGGGCGTGATGTTGTAGGGGATCTCGTAGGCGATGTTGGCGGGGAAGAAGCGCGACAGCTCCTTCATCTTCTCCTCGACCGCGCTCGCGGTCGCCAGCGCGTTGCCGGTCGGCGACATCAGCACGGACAGGCCCGCGGTCGGCTTGCCGTCGAGACGGGTGTTGAACTGGTAGCTGAGGCCGCCGACCTCGATGCGCGCAACGTCGCGCAGGCGCACCGTCGAGCCGTCTGCGTTGGCGCGCAGGATGATGGTGCCGAATTCGTCCGGCGAGGACAGCTGGCCCTTGACCAGCACCAGCGCGGAGGTGCGCTGGGTCGATGTCGACGGCTCGGCGCCGATGCTGCCCGAGGCCACCTGCGCGTTCTGCGCCGATATCGCCTTGTTGACGTCGTCGGCGGTCAGGCCATAGCCGACGAGCTTGGCCGGATCGACCCAGACGCGCAAGCTACGCTCGGTCGAATAGAGCGTGGCGCGGCCGACGCCGGGGATGCGGCGGATCTCGCCGAGCACGTTGCGAATCATGAAGTCGCCGAGGCCGACTTCATCAAGGCTGCCGTCGGTCGAATTCAGCGTGATGATCTGGAGCACGGCGCTGGAGGCTTCCTCGATCAGAATGCCCTGCTGGATCACCGCGCGCGGCAGGCGCGCCTCGACGCGCTTGATGCGGTTCTGCACCTCGACCGAGGCCGCGCTGGTGTCGGTGCCCGGCTGGAAATTGGCGATGATCTCGACCTGGCCGAGCGAGTCGCTGGTCGATTCGAAATTGAGGATGCCGGAGGCGCCGTTGAGCTCTTCCTCGATCAGGCGCGTGACGCTGTTGTAGAGGTTTTCAGGCGAGGCGCCGGGATAGCTGGTCGAGATCGAGATCGAGGGCGGCGCGATGATCGGATATTGCGCGATCGGCAGCAGCGGGACCGCGATCGCACCGATCAGACAGATGAACAGCGCGACGACCCAGGCGAAGATCGGCCTGTCAATGAAGAAGCTGGCCATGGTGCGTTACCGCGTCAGCTTCTGGGCGTGGCGGTTGTCCGCGGTCGCATCCGCCTCCGACCAGGATTGCGGCTTGACCTTGTCGCCGGCGGCGAACTTCTGGAAACCTTCGACCACGACCTTGTCGCCGGCCTTCAGGCCTTCGGTGACGAACCAGACGCCGTCCTGCGCTGAACCTGTCCGCACCGGCTGCACCGCGATGCGGTTGTCGTCCTTGACGACGAACACCTCGCTGCCGCCGCCGCCATTGCGCTGGATCGCCTGCTGCGGCACGGCGATAGCATCGGAGTCGAGGCCCTGGTCGAGGCGGACGCGGACATACATGCCCGGCAACAGCTCGCGCTTGGGATTGCGGAACTCGCCACGCAGCGTCACCTGGCCGGTATGGGCATCGACCTTGGCTTCAGAGAACAAGAGCTTGCCGTCGAGTGAATAGACCGTATTGTCGTCGAGCACGAGGCGCACCTTGACGGCGTCAGCCTCGATGCGATCGAGATCGCCGCTCTCGAAGGCGCGGCGAAGCTGGTTGAGCTCGTTCACCGACTGGGTGAAGTCGGCATAGATCGGATCGAGCTGCTGTACGGTGGCGAGATTGGTTTCGTTCTGCACGACCAGCGCGCCCTCGCTGACGAGGGCGGCACCGACCACGCCGTCGATCGGCGCGCGCACGGTGGCATAGTCGAGATTGAGTTTTGCGCGCGCGAGGTCCGCCTTGCGTCCTTCGACTTCGGCATAGGCCTGGCGCTCGGCGGCAACCGCCTTCTCGTTCTCGGCCTCGGGCGCGGCGCGCTGGCTGGTGAGCGTGGCGATGCGGTGCGCCTGCTGCCTGGCCTGCATCAACGCAGCCTCGGCCTTGGCGACCGCCGCGTCGTTGGCCATCACCTCGACCTCGAACGGACGCGGGTCGATGCGGTAAAGCGCATCGCCGGCCTTGACCTCGCTGCCCTGGCGGAACAGGCGCTCGACCACGATGCCGGAGATGCGCGGCCGCACGTCCGAGACGCGCGTCGGCGCGATGCGGCCCGGCAGCTCGCGCACCACGGCGCGGGCTTGCGGCTTCACGATGACGATGCTGACATCAGGATCGGCGGGCTGAGCCGCGGAAACCGCAGAGACGGATTCGTCGCAAGCCCCGAGCAGCGGCGTAAAGGCCGCGAGCATCATTGCAACGCATGCCGTTCGCGCGCGAAGTCCTGACATGAAATTGAGTGCCCCGATGTTGTTGAAACTGATCACGCATCGCGTGAGCCCGTTCTGGGCGATTCCGCGCGACTGATGCCGTCAAAATAGAACGGAGTTGCTGCGACGCAACGCGTGGTGCGGGCGGCTCAATGTCACACGGCTTATCGTGCTGAGTTCAGGGCGCTTTCCGCCTCTCACCGGATTGTTATCCGGGTTCCATCGCGGCGTGCTGCGACAGAAGATCGCAACGGAACGTTTCACCATCGGCGGACGGGTCGGCCCGGCCGTCGAACCGGGCGCGACGACGCCACGTCTAGTTGAGCCCGGGCGTCTCGTCCTTTTTCGGCGACGGCCACGCGCGATTGGCTGCGACAGCCCCTCCGCAGAGGAACTCTCCGGCCATTCGCGGCTTGAGCCCAACGATAAGAACGATGAGTAAGGGAGCGTCGAGGCATGGCAGGTCTGAGCGAAGAGGACATCCGCGGACGCGCTTATGAGCTCTGGAAAGCTGCGGGCGAACCCAACGGCAAAATGGATACCTACTGGTATGAGGCCGAAAAGGAGCTTGTGGCCGAACGGTCCGAGCAGGGCGAGGTGCCGCCCGGAATGACCGACAATTTGCCGGTCTAGAAACCGCGCGGGCTCATACGGCGTCTTGATGCCCGGCGCCTTGATCCGCCGCCTTCATCCGATAGTGGCTGATGCCCCACTCCGTTCCATCGGCGTAGCCGAACAGTCCTGCTGTCGCGAGCAAGAACCAGCGCCAGCGCCGCGTCCACAGATGAGTCTCCTCGCCATAGACGTTGCGCAAGGAAGCTTCGATCGCGTCGCGATGCGCGTCGAAATTGGCGAGCCAGTCATTGGCGGTGCGCTGATAATGCGCGCCGCTCCAGCACCATTCCTTCTCGACCGCGAAGATGTCGTCGAACTGCCTGACGAGGTGATGGCTCGGCATCAGCCCGCCGGTGAAGACGTGCTGCGCGATCCAGTCCTCGCGATTGGCCCGGTTGAACAGATGGGAGCCGGAGCGATGGGTGACGATGTGCATGAAGAGGCGCCCCTCGGGCGCGAGCCACGACCGCACGCGCGTCATCAGCTTGCGCCAGTTCATCATCTGCTCGAACATCTCGACCGAGACGATGCGGTCGAACTGGCCGTCGGGCGCGAACACGTTCATGTCGGCGGTGACGATTCGGAGGTTCAGGAGCCCGCGCAGCCGCGCCTCCTCTTCGACATAAGCGCGCTGGCCTTGTGAATTCGCCACCGCCGTGATCTTCGCGTGCGGGAATTGCCGCGCCATCCGGAGCGACAGCGAGCCCCAGCCGCAGCCGAGCTCGAGAATGGTCTGGCCGTCGGCGAGACCGGCATGCTCGACGGTCTGGCGCAGCGCCTCCTCCTCCGCCTCCTGCAAGGTGGTCGCATCGGTCTTGTAGAAGCAGGATGAGTATTTGCGGTTCGGGCCGAGCACCTGGGCGAAGAAGGACGCGGGCACCTCGTCATGCCCGGCATTGCCGGCATCGGCATCCTCGGCGATCGGCCGCAGCATCATCCGCCCGGCGAAGGCGGCCTCGTCGTCCGCGCCCAGGGCGGACAGGCGGGTCGCCGTCCGCGAGCACAGGCGCTGGATCGCGGCACGGATCACCACATCCGGCAGCGGCACGCGTTCGGCAGTCCCGATGATCGCGGAAACGACGCTCATGCGGCCACTCCGTCTCTGGCGGCAGGGAAGCGAAAATCCGGCTAAGCCTGTGGAATACCGAAGTTCTGCAGGATACGCAGGTATCAAAGCGCGGTTTCAGCTTTCGGTTCCGCATCTCCCCCCGAAATCGGCGCATCCGGCGCTTTTTTTGGGCTGGCGCTGTGCCATAGTGCGCACCGCAATCACGTTCGTAACGGATGATACCGGCCATGCCGTCTGGCACTTCGCCCCGCTCCCCCATGGACATCGAATACACAAAACTGTCCTCGCCCAGCGTCTTCCTGGTGCGGATGCTGGTCTTTCTGGTGCTCTGTGCGCTGGTGGGCGTGGTGCTCTACAAGCAGATCATCCAGGCCTTTTTCGCCAATCCGGGCCTTAACGCCCTGATCGGGGCGGTGCTGTTCATCGGCATCGTGCTGGCGTTCCGGCAGGTCATCCGGCTCTATCCTGAAGTGTCCTGGGTCAACAATTTCCGCATCGCCGATCCCGGCCTGGCGCCGGCCCGGCACCCGAAGCTGCTGGCGCCGATGGCGATGATCCTGGGCGGCGAGCGCACCGGGCGGATGACGATCACCCAGACCACGATGCGGCATCTGCTCGATTCGATCGCGACCCGCCTGGATGAAGCCCGCGACATCTCCCGCTACATGACCGGCCTCCTGGTCTTCCTCGGCCTGCTCGGCACCTTCTGGGGCCTGATCGAGACGGTCGGCTCGGTCGGCAAGGTGATCGACGGGCTCAAGGTCGGCGGCGATTCCGGGGCCCTGTTCGACACGCTGAAGGAGGGCCTCGCCGCCCCGCTCGGCGGCATGGGCATCTCGTTCTCGAGCTCTCTGTTCGGCCTCGCCGGCTCGCTGATCCTCGGCTTCCTCGATCTGCAATCGAGCCAGGCGCAGAATCGTTTCTACACCGACCTCGAAGACTGGCTCGCCACCACTGTGCGCGAATATGGCCATGGCGAGGTGGCGGTTGCCTCCGGCGGCGGCGGTGTGGCCAGCGGCGAGCTTCAGGCCGCCGTGGAGCGCTTACGCTCCGTGCTCGAGGAAGGCAGCGCCAGCCGCGGCACCACGGCGGCGATGGCGAGCCTTGCCGAAGCGATCCAGGCGCTGGTCTCGCACATGCGGACCGAGCAGCAGATGATCCGCGAATGGGCCGACGGCCAGGGCGAGCAGAACCGCGAAATCCGGCGCCTGCTGGAGCGCATCGCGCGTCAGCCCGAGAAGAGTTAGGCGCTCTCGTGCCCCGGACGCAGCGCAGCGCGAAGCGGTGCGCTGCTGAGCCGGGGCCCAGTGCCAGGTGAGACATGGGTCCCGGCTCTGCGGAGCAGCGTTGCACGCTGCACCGCGTCCGGGACACGAAAGAACGGAGAGATTAAACATGGCTCTGGCGCGCGGCCGCCGCGGCGATACCTCCTTCAACTACTGGCCCGGCTTCGTCGACGCGCTGTCGACGCTGGTGCTGTCGATCGTGTTCCTGCTGTCGGTGTTCCTGGTCGTGCAGTTCTTCCTGTCGCAGGAAGTCACCGGCAAGGACAAGGCGCTGGAGCAGCTCAACGCCAAGATCGCGCAGCTCAACGAGCTCTTGTCGCTGGAGAAGCTCGGCAAGCTCACGCTCGACGACCAGGTCTCGTCCCTGAAAGCCGGCCTCGCCTCGGCGGAGAGCGAGCGCGACCGCATCAAGGGCCTCTATGACGGCCTCGCCGCCGCCGGCAACGACGCACAGGGCAAGTCCAGCGAGCTCGGCAAGGCGCTGGATTCGGAGAAGGCGGTCTCGGCACGGGCGCTGGCGCAGATCGAGGTGCTGAACCAGCAGATCAGCGCGCTGCGCCGGCAATTGGCGGCGCTGGAAGAGGCACTCGATGCATCCGAGAAGCGCGACAAGGAATCGCAGAACCGCATCGCCGATCTCGGCTCGCGTTTGAACGTGGCGCTGGCGCAGCGCGTGCAGGAATTGTCGCGCTACCGCTCGGAATTCTTCGGCCGCCTGCGCGCCATCCTCGGCAACCGCCCTGACATCCGCATCGTCGGCGACCGCTTCGTGTTCCAGTCCGAAGTGTTCTTCGACACCGGACAGGCGGTGCTGCTCCCTGAAGGCCGCGCCGAGCTCGACACCTTGGCGACCGCGCTGATCGAGCTCGACAAGAAGATCCCGAGCGACATTCCCTGGGTGCTGCGCGTCGACGGCCATACCGACGTGCGGCCGGTGAGCGGCGCGAACTTCAAGTCGAACTGGGACCTGTCGGCGGCGCGCTCGATCTCGGTGGTGCAGTACCTGGTCTCGCTCGGCGTCCCCGCCCAGCGCCTCGTCGCTGCCGGCTTCGGCGAATTCCAGCCGCTCGACACCGCCAACACGGAGGAAGCCTACAAGCGCAACCGCCGCATCGAGCTGAAGCTGACGGAGCGGTAGTGGTGTTCCTCGAGGCAGTCATTCCGGGGCGATGCGAAGCATCGAACCCGGAATCTCGAGGTTCCAGGTTCGCGCTTCGCGCGCCCCGGAACGACGGTGTGTATCAATGAGCGCCCTCCACCTCCGTCCCTACCGACCCGAGGACGAAGCCGCCTCGATCGACCTCTGGCATCGCACCTGGCAGCAGGCCTATCCGCAGATCGATTTTGCCGCGCGGCTGGACTGGTGGCGCGAGCGCTGGCGGAAGGATCTGGTGCCGAAGGCATCCATTGTCGTCGCCGAACAGGACGGTGCCCTCACCGGCTTCGTGACCATCGACGGCGATGGCTATCTCGACCAGCTCGTGGTCGATCCGGACCGCTGGGGCTCGGATGCGGCCCGGCTGCTGGTGGACGAGGCCAAACGGCTGTCACCGTCAGGCATCACGCTGCTCGTCAACAAGGACAATTCCCGCGCCATCCGTTTCTACGAGCGCAACGGCTTTGCCCATGCCGGCGAGGATGTGAACCCGACCTCGGGCCGGCCGGTGCTGAAGATGATCTGGCGGGCGTGACGCCGGTCACGCAGGGATCCCTTGGCGTCAGTTATTCGTTGTCCCAGTGATGGCAAACGAATGGAGACGATCGATGCGAATGAGCGACCTGACCAAGGGGTCTTCGGTCTTTCTGGGCGTCATCGTCGCCGGCTATCTGTCCACGACCTATGTCGACCAGCGCTTTGCAACGCCGATCAAGACGGCGAGCGCTCCTGCGTCAACGAACGGCCCTGCCTCATCGGCCTGCGTCGGTGAGGACGGGAGCTGGAAAAACTGGCCGTGGCCGAACGTGCCGACACTCTCGCCGAAGTGCAAATAATATCGGGAGCTGTTTTGGCGCAAAGCTATCACCACGTCGTTGCGAGGAGCTCTTGCGACGAAGCAATCCAGAATCCCTCCCCGGAAAGATTCTGGATTGCTTCGCTTCGCTCGCAATGACGAGATTGTGGAACGCGCTCGCAACACTCTCGCTATCGCGAGTCTGGCGGCAATCGCAGCGCCCTCACGCTCCCTCGAACTGCAACCTCGCGAGCCGCGCATAGAGCCCGTTCACGGCCACGAGCTCGGCATGCGTGCCCTGCTCGACGATCTTGCCCTGGTCCATCACCAGGATGCGGTCGCAGGAGAGCACGGTGGCGAGGCGATGGGCGATCACCAGCGTGGTGCGATGACGCATCAGCTCTTCGAGTGCGGTCTGCACCAGCGTCTCGCTTTCGGCGTCGAGCGCGGAGGTGGCCTCATCCAGCAGCAGCAGCGGCGCATCGCGCAGGATCGCGCGGGCGATCGCGATGCGCTGGCGCTGGCCGCCTGAGAGCGTCACGCCGCGCTCGCCGAGCGGGGTCTCGAAGCCTTCCGGCAGGCGGCGGATGAATTCGGCGGCATGCGCGAGCTCGGCGGCGCGCTCGACTTCGGCATCAGTCGCATCGGGCCGGCCGAAGCGGATGTTCTCGCGGGCGCTGGCGGCGAACACGTTGGATTCCTGCGGCACCAGCGCGATGCGAGTCCGGAAATCACGGGGATCGGCGGACCGCACCGGCACGCCGTCGAGCGAGATCGAACCACCACGCGGATCGTAGAAGCGCAGCAGCAGATGGAAGATCGTGCTCTTGCCGGCGCCGGAGGGACCTACGATCGCGACCTTCTCGCCGGGTCGCACCGTGAAGGATACCGCGTCGAGCACGTTGACGTCGGGACGCGCGGGATAAGAGAAGCTGACATGGTCGAAGCCGACCTCGCCGCGTGCCGGCACCGGCAGCGCGCGTGGCGACGCGGGTGCTGCGATCTGGGGCTGCACATGCAGGATCTCGAACAGGCGCTCCGCCGCGCCGGACGCCGCCGACACCTCGCCCCAGACCTCGCTGAGCTGTCCGAGGCCCGCCGCGGCGAAGGCCGCATAGAGCACGAACTGGCCGAGCCGGCCCGGCGTGATCGTGCCGATCAGCACGTCGTGTGAGCCGATCCAGAGGATCGCGACCACGCTTGCGAACACGATGAAGATGATGATGGCGGTGAGCACGGCACGCGCCTGCGTCGACGTGCGCGCGGCCTCATAGGCCTGCTCGACCTCGCCGCCAAAACGCTTCGCGGCCAGCCCTTCGCTGGTATAGGCCTGCACGGTGCGGATCGCGCCGATCAGCTCGCCGGCATAGGCGGAGGCATCGGCGAGCGTATCCTGCGCGTTGCGCGACAGCCGCCGCACCCAGCGCCCGAAGGCGACCAGCGGCAGCACGATCAGGGGAATGGCGAGCAGCACGAAACCGGAGAGGCGCGGGCTGGTGATCACCATCATCGCGGCGGCGCCGAAGAACATCATCAGGTTGCGCAGCGCGATCGAGACCGAAGCGCCGACGGCGGATTTGATCTGCGTGGTGTCGGCGGTGAGCCGCGACACCAGTTCGCCGCTGCGCGCGGAATCGAAGAAGGACGGCGACAGCGACAACAGATGGGCGAAGACGTCGCGCCTGAGGTCGGCGACGATGCGTTCGCCGATCGTCATCACGAGGTAGTAACGCGAGGCACTTGCGAGGGCGAGCACGGCGACGACCGCGATCATCACCGAGAAGTAGCTGTTGATCAGCGCGATGCCTTCCGGCGTCAGGCCGAAATCGATCATCCGGCGCACCGCGACCGGCACCAGCAGCGTCGTCAGCGCGGCGACAGTCAGCGAGACGAAGGCGAGCGCCGCGCGGCCGCGATAGCGGGCTACATAAGGCGCAAGCGCCAGCAGCGGCCGCAGCTTGGCGCGGCTCTTCGCCGGCGCCTCGATCAGGTCGGCTTCGATCGACGGGGCTTCTGCGGGCCCGGTTTCAAGCCGTTCTACTGCGCTCATGAGATCCGACCAAAAAGAGGAGTCCGCTCCAGATAGGCCGCGGAAGCGGGCGTGGCAAATCCGGGATGTCCCTTAGGGGACGGCCCGGTTCTCCTGTCCCCACAATGGCTTGTTTTAGGGGGGATCGTGGGGTATAGAGCGCCCAAATCCGTCATCGATTATCACTCAAGCGAGCGGCGCCGGTCGCCCTAGGAATTGCCATGAAAGCCGAAATTCATCCGGATTATCATACGATTAAGGTCGTGATGACCGACGGAACCGAGTACCTGACCCGCTCCACTTGGGGCAAGGAAGGCGACACGCTGAACCTCGACATCGACCCGAAGTCGCACCCGGCCTGGACCGGCGGCAACGCCCAGATGCTCGACCGCGGCGGCCGCGTCTCGCGCTTCCAGAAGAAGTTTTCGGGCTTCCTCAAAAAGGATTGATCCGGCCCGCAAGGCTGGAGACGAAAAACGCCCCCGGGAGACCGGGGGCGTTTTTGTTTTTGGGGCCGTGTCCCGGACGCGCTGCAACGCTCTTGCGTTGCTGCGCAGAGCCGGGACCCAGAAGGCCGCACAGTTCACTGCTGCGTGGGCCCCGGCTCTGCAGCGCACCGTCAAAGGGACGCTGCGCTGCGTCCGGGGCACGAGACCTTATTACGAGCGCGACGGCGTCGAAATCAGGGTTGAGGCACCTTAGAGCCTTACCGCTCGAACGCCGCCTTCAGCGCGTTGAGGTGCGGCACCAGCGGGTTGCCGATGGCGATGTGTTCGGCCGGCGGGGCGTGGATGGTGGTGTCGAGCCGGCGGACGCGGGTCTGCAGGCTCATCGAGCGATGGATCAGCTCCTGGAGCTGAGGGGGCAGCTTGTCGATGGTGTCGGAGGGGCCGGGGTCAGCCGCCGAGAGCTTGACCTTGGTCTTCTCGCGGCTCGCCTGGACCAGCGTCATCTCGCCTTCCTTCACCGCGCGGTGCAGCAGCAGCCACGAGGCGAGCTGCATCAGGCGGGTGGTGAGGCGCATGCTCTCGGTCGCATAGGTCAGGCTGACGGCGCGGTCGAGCGCCTTGGCCTCGGTGCGGCCGGCGCCGTCGAGATAGGCGGCGGTCTCTTCGACCAGGTCCATGCCCTCACGGAACAGGACGCCAAACGCCGCAGAATTGGTGAACCGCTCGCTGAGTTGAACGAGAGCGCCGTCGGCTTGCAAACGTTCCATGGTTAACGCCCCTTACGCAACTGTTTACCCACCCGGCTTAGACGCCGGCTTATGATGAACAAATCATTGCGCGGGCCGGACCGGGAGTCCAGCGACAAGCACGGATATGGTTTCCGCGGGTCATTCCTCGGAATTCAACCGGGGTGAGACGCGTTTTCTTGACGCGAACCGGTATCTGCTGCGCTCGAAAACGCTCTGGACCAAAAAAAGAGCCGCCGGAACACCGGCGGCTTTGAAAGTTGATAACAGGGAGGCGTCAAACAGAGTGGACAGGAGCCACTCGGTGTCCAAAACGAGGACAGTTCCAAGTCATAAAGCCGAAAGCTTAATCGGGAGTAAACGAGCGATTTTTTTGAGGGTTCGTTAGCCATGTCGGTCAGAGGCCGAGCCCGGGTCTCGTGCGCCGGACGCAGTGCGGCACTGCTGAGCCGGGGCCCAGTTCTTCCGAGGAGTTTGGAGAGGCATGGGTCCCGGTTCGGCGCAGCAGCGCTACGCGCCGCAGCGCGCCCGGGACACGAGACGAGAGTTCGGAGCCTACGACTTGAAAATACTGTTCGCCGCATCGCGGGAGGCGCGCTTTTTGGTGGCGGCTTCTTCCAGCCTTGTGATCTCGGTCTTGAGCAGGGCGACGCGCTCGGTCAGTTCCTCCACGGACAACAGTGAGAGATCCTGTCCGATCTCATGGCTGATCTTCTTGCGCGGCTTGTCGTCGTCCTCCGTCGGCATTGTCGTTCCTCCTGCGTTCGCATCACAAGCGGCTGAGGCGGTTGCCAGCTTGGACCGCGCTGGCTAAGCAAAGGCCTCGTTTCCTCCCGCACCTTTGCTCAAGGACACATCATGGACAAGCTGCCCGCGCAAATGACCGTGGTCGCCATCTCCAAGCCCGGCGGACCGGAGGTGCTGGTGCCGGAACAACGCAGCCTTCCGCAGCCCGGCCCGGACGAGATCCTGGTCAGGGTGCAGGCCGCCGGCGTCAACCGGCCCGACGTGGCGCAGCGCTCCGGCGCCTATCCGCCGCCGCCCGGCGCCAGCGACCTGCCCGGCCTCGAGATCGCCGGCGAAGTGGTGGCCGTCGGCAGCAACGCCAAGCGGCACAAGATCGGCGATAAGGTGATGTCGCTGGTCGCCGGCGGCGGCTATGCGCAGTACTGCATCGCCCAGGACGGCCAGGCGATGAGCGTGCCGCCGTCGCTGTCGATCAAGGAAGCCGGCGCGCTGCCGGAAACCCTGATGACGGTCTGGCACAATGTGTTCGAGCGCGGCGGCCTGAAGGCCGGCGAGACGCTGCTGATCCATGGCGGCTCCTCCGGCATCGGCACCATGGCGATCCAGCTTGCGAAAGCGTTCGGCGCAAAAGTGTTCGTCACCGTGGGGTCGCAGGACAAGATCGACGCCTGCCTCAAGCTCGGTGCCGACCGCGCCATCAATTACAAGACCGAAGACTTCGTCGAGGTGGTCAAGGCGGAGACGAACAAGGCCGGCGTCAATCTGATCCTCGACATGGTCGCCGGCGACTATGTCGACCGCAACTATGACGCCGCCGCGGTCGACGGCCGCATTGTGCAGATCGCGACCCTCAACGGCCCCAAGATCAGCGTCAACATCGCCAAGGTGATGGTCAAGCGCCTGACCCATACCGGCTCGACCCTGCGCCCCCGTAGTAATGCGGACAAGGCGGCGATGGTGGCCGCGATCGAGGCGAAAGTGATGCCGCTTTTGCGCGAAGGCCGTGTCAAACCGCTGATGGACAGCTCTTTCCCGCTGGAAAAGGCATCCGACGCCCACCGGCGCATGGAGACCTCCGCACATATTGGCAAAATTGTGTTGGAGGTCTAGGCCAGCGACCCACCAAGGACGCCGGAAACCCTTTGATTTTCCTCGCTTTCGTGGCATCTATCGCGACGCACCGAACCACTTCCGTCCGGTCTGAAATCGTCTTTACGTGCCAGCCTTGCACACAAAGCCAGCCTTGCACCCAAAGTTTGCGTCGAACGCGGAGAGCTGACCTTGCGTCTGATCAGGTGCCTCGCGCCCATCGCGCTGGGCCTCATGATTCTCGTCGCCGCGCATCCCGCGCGCGCGCTCGACGCCGTCAGCGTCCGCGGTGACGCGCCCGCGATCGACCTCACCGGTGTGCTCGAGCATCAGCGCAGCGACGCCGATCGTATCCAGGTCTCGACCGCGCCCGGCACCGACGGCATCGTCCGCCGCATCGAGGTGCGCGCCCGCGAAGGCGGCCAGAACTGGGTGGTGTTCGCGCTCGCCAACAACACCGACGACCAGCTCGACCGCCTGATCGTCGCTCCGCATTACCGCATCGTGTCCTCGGGACTGCTGTGGCCCGACCTCGGGCTGTCGCGCATCGCCACCATCACGCCCTCGACCGGCGACCGGCCCGAGCGGCAGGAAAGCCCGACCGCCGACGTGTTCCGCGTCACGCTCGATCCAGGCGCCGTCATCACCTTCGTCGCGGAACTGCGCACCGACAAGCTGCCGCAGCTCTATCTGTGGGAGCCGGAAGCCTACAAGGACAAGGTCAACTCGTTCACGCTCTACCAGGGCATCGTGATCGGCATCTCCGGGCTTCTTGCCCTCGTGCTCACCATCTTGTTCGTGGTCAAGGGCAGCATCATGTTCCCGGCCGCCGCGGCGCTGGCCTGGGCGGTGCTGGTCTATATCGGCGTCGATTTCGGCTTCTGGGGCAAGGTGCTCGACATGTCGAACAACGCCGAGCGCATCTGGCGCGCGGCGGGTGAGGCGATATTGGCGGCAACGCTGCTGGTGTTCCTGTTCGCCTATCTCAATCTCAGTCGATGGCATGTGCGCTATTCGCACATCACGGTGGGCTGGCTCGCCTTCCTAGGCTCGCTCGTTGCGCTCGCTCTGTTCGATCCGGCTGTCGCCTCCGGCATCGCGCGCATCTCCCTGGTGCTGATCGCTTTCGCCGGCTTTGCGCTGATCGTCTATCTCTCCACCCACGGCTTCGACCGCGCGGTGCTGCTGATCCCGACCTGGTTCCTCCTGGTGGTCTGGGTGGTCGCGGCCGGCATGACGGTGGCGGGCTCCGTCACCAACGACATCGTCGGCCCTGCCCTGCTCGGCGGCCTCGTGCTGATCGTGATGCTGATCGGCTTCACGGTGATGCAGCACGCCTTTGCCGGCGGCGGTGCCACCACCGGCGTCGTCTCCGACATCGAGCGGCGGGCCTTGGCGCTGGCCGGCTCCGGCGATCTGATCTGGGACTGGGACGTCTCCGCCGACAAGGTCTTCACCAGCCCCGAGACCGAGGCCCTGCTCGGCCTCAAGCGCGGTACGCTGGAAGGCCCGGCCGCCTCCTGGCTCGAAGTGCTGCATCCGCTCGACCAGGATCGCTTCCGCGCCGCGCTCGACAGCGTGCTCGACCAGCGCCGCGGCCGCCTGGTGCAGGATTTCCGCCTGCGCACGCCGGACGGCCACTTCATGTGGTTCGCGCTCAAGGCGCGCCCGGTGGTCGGCTCGGACGGCGAGGTTTCGCGCGTGGTCGGCACCCTCACCGACGTCACCGAGCTGCGCAACGCCGAGGAGCGCCTGCTGCACGATTCCGTGCATGACAACCTCACCGGCCTGCCCAACCGCAAGCTGTTCATGGACCGGCTCGGTGCGGTCGCGCATTTCGCCAAGACCATGCCGACGCTGCGGCCGACGCTGATGGTGATCGACCTCGACCGCTTCAAGCAGGTCAACGATTCCGTCGGCATCGCGGTCGGCGATTCCATCCTGCTGACGCTGGCCCGCCGCCTCACCCGCATCCTGAAGCCGCAGGACACGCTAGCGCGTCTCGCCGGCGACCAGTTCGGCCTGATCCTGCTCTCCGAGCAGGACCCCGCCCGAATCACCGCCTTTGCGGAAACCATCCGCAAGACCATCCGCGCGCCGATCGCCTTCAACGAGCGCGAGATTTTCCTCACCGCCTCGATCGGCCTCGCGCTGTCTGATCCGCAAGTCCAACTGACGGACGAGATCATCAAGGACGCCGAGCTTGCGATGTATCATTCCAAGCGCATCGGCGGCGACCGCATCGACGTCTACAAGCCTGCGATGCGCGCGCGAAAGACCGACCGGCTGACGCTGGAGAGCGAGCTGCGCCGCGCCATCGAGCGGCAGGAGCTCACGACCCTGTACCAGCCGATCGTGCGACTGGAGGATCGTTCGGTCGCCGGCTTCGAGGCGCTGGTGCGCTGGGATCACCCAAAGCTCGGGCGCATGGCGCCGTCGGAATTCATCAGCATTGCGGAGGAGACCGGGCTGATCGTCGACCTCGGCATGTTCGTGCTCGACCAGACCGCCAAGCAGCTTTCGATCTGGCAGCGCGCGATGCGCTCGCGCGAGCCGATCTTCGCATCGGTCAACGTGTCGTCGCGGCAATTGCTGCGCCATGATCTGATCCACGACATCCGCACCGTGCTGTCGCGCTCCTCGGTGGCGCGCGGCACGCTGAAGCTGGAGCTGACGGAATCGCTGGTGATGGAGAATCCGGAGCACGCGGCGCAAATGCTGACGCGGATCCGCGAGCTCGGCACCGGCCTGTCGCTCGACGATTTCGGCACCGGCCATTCCTCGCTGGCCTATCTCCAGCGCTTCCCGTTCGACACCATCAAGATCGACCAGTCCTTCGTGCGCACCACCAACCGCGGCACGCGGCCGGTGATCCTGAAGTCGATCATCGCGCTCGCGCACGATCTCGGCATGGACGTGGTCGCCGAAGGCGCCGAGACCGATTCCGACGCGGTCGAGCTCTACCAGATGGGCTGCGAGTACGCCCAGGGCTTTGCCTTCGGCGAGCCGATGGACGCGGACGCAGCGATGCGCCTGCTGACGGAAGTGCGGCTGGAAGCGGCGAGCTGAGCTTTCTTCCCTCTCCCCTTGTGGGAGAGGGTCCGCCCGCGCAGCGGGCGGGGGTGAGGGGTATGTCTCCGCGAGTCAAAATCTCTCAGTTGAATATGCCGAACCAACCCCTCATCCGGCGCTTCGCGCCACCTTCTCCCACAAGGGGAGAAGGGAAGAATCTTGCTAACGCCGCCGGTCGCTCTTCTGTTTCGTGAACCGCACGCTCTTCCCATCCGGCATCCGCACTGCCTTGAAACCCGCAGCGAGGCAGGCTTCGCGCTGCGGCATCTGGATGTCGGGGCTGCGCAGGCTGTCCCACCATGAGGCGCGATTCGCCGCGCGCGGCAGGGCTGCGCCGATGATCTCCTCGATCTGCTCGAAGGTCAGCACGAATTCAGCCTGCTTCTGCCGCAGCAGATAGTCACGCAACGCGTCGTAGTCGTTCACAATCGTCCTCTCGTCCGGAGCCCCGATCTGCCCGATCGAGGCCTGCCTAAAACCGTTAGCTGCATAAACCGATTCTTAACTGATTGCGGCAGCGTCGTCCTGCCTTAAACACTACTCAAGCTTTCGAGCGCATCCACTAAGATCGGGAGCAAACGATGCTGTCTCGATGGCGCGAAGCCACGGCCCGCCGGCCGTGGCGCATTTCGGCGAAATTGCTGATCATCTCGTCCGTGGTGACGGTGATCGGCTTTTCCGCGATTTGCGTCAACGTCTTGCTGGACATGCGCCGGGGCGAGGAGGCGCTCGCCCGCCAGACGCTGGAAAATCTGGCCACGACCATCGAATCCGACATCAGCCGCAACATCGAGATCTACGATTTGTCGCTGAAGGCGGTCGCGAGCAACATGCTGCTGCCCGAGCTCGCCACGGTCTCGAAGCCGGTGCGGCACCTGATCCTGTTCGATCATGCGACCACGGCGCGGCATTTCGGCGCCATCCAGGCCTACGACGCGGACGGCAAGCTGACCATCGACGCATCCACGCTCGATCCGCGCCCCGAAAACCGCTCCGACGAGGACTATTTCAGGGTTCACCGGGACAACCCCGGCGCCGACCTCTTCATCAGCCGCCCGATGCTGTTCCGCGGCGCCTATTCGATCGTGCTGAGCCGGCGCATCAGCGACACCGACGGCGGCTTCCTCGGCGTCGTCGCCGGCTCGATCCGCTTCAGCTATTTCCACGAATTGTTCGAGCGTCTGAGCCTCGACCCTGACGACACCATCACCGTGCTCAAGCGCGACCGCACCATCATGATGCGGCGGCCGTTCGATCTCGACATCATCGGCAGGAACCTGGGCACGCGGTCGGACTGGAAGTCGGAAAACCTCCAGGTCGGAGGCTCCTATGCGGGCCAGGGCCCGGTCGACACGACCCCGCGGCTCTATGTCCGCAGCAGCGGTCCCAATCCGCTGTTTGTGGTGGCCGGCAAACCGCTGCGCGCGGTGTTCGCGCTGTGGCAACGGGAGGCGCTTCGCATCGGCGCCGTCGTCCTGCTGCTCGCGCTGTTCCTGCTGGGATCGGCGATCGTGCTCGCGCGCGAGATCGGCCGGCGCGCCGAGGCCGAAAGCAAGCTCGAGGAGATGGCGACGACGGACGCGCTCACCGGCCTGAAGAACCGCCGCAAGTTCGACCAGGTCATCGACGTCGAATGGCGGCGCGCGATGCGCCAGAAGACGCCGGTCGCGCTGCTGATGATCGATGCCGATCACTTCAAGGCCTACAATGACACGTTCGGCCACCAGGCCGGCGACCAGGTGCTGGTCGGCATCGCCATCTGCATTTCCGATTCGGTGCAGCGAGCCGGCGATTGCGCCGCGCGCTATGGCGGCGAGGAATTCGCGGTGCTGCTGCCGAACATTTCGGCGACAGACGCGTTCAGGGTCGCCGAGACGATCCGCGGCAAGGTGCAGGGCTGGTCCGACCACCAGGCTGCCTCGACTGTGTCCTGCGGCATCGCCAGCCTCGTTCCCGCCGCCGGCATGGACTGGGCGATCCTGGTCGCTGCCGCCGACAAGGCGCTCTACGCGGCGAAGGCGGGTGGGCGCAACCAGTCGGTGGTGGCGAGCTTGCCGAAGCTGTCGCTGGCGGCGTGAGGGACGCTCTCCCCGTCATTGCGAGCGCAGCGAAGCAATCCAGACTGTCTCCGCGGAGACAGCCTGGATTGCTTCGTCGCTTCGCTCCTCGCAATGACGAGTGGAGCTACTGCCCCAGATACTTCTTCATCTCCGCAATCAAGCCATCGCGCAGCTCCGGCCGCTGCAGGCCGTAGGCGATGTTGGCGCGGAGGAAGCCGGGCTTGGAGCCGCAATCATGGCGCTCGCCCTCGAACTCGACGCCGTAGAATTTTTGCGACTTGGCGAGGCCGATCATGGCGTCGGTGAGCTGGATCTCGCCGCCGGCGCCGCGCTCCTGGGTCTCCAGTATCTTGAAGATTTCAGGCTGAAGGATGTAGCGGCCGGTGATGGAGAGGTTGGAGGGCGCGGTGCCCTTGGCCGGCTTCTCGACCATGCCGTCGACCTCGAACATCTTGCCAGTGCGCTTGCCGACGCCGCAGATGCCGTATTGATGGGTGAGATGGTCGGGCACCGCCTCGACCGCGATGACGTTGGACTTCTCGCCGAGCTTGCTGGCGGTCTCGATCATCTGCTTCAGGCAGCCCGGCGTGTTGAGCACGAGCTCGTCCGGGAGCACGACTGCGAACGGCTCGTTGCCGACGATGTCGCGCGCGCACCAGACCGCGTGTCCGAGGCCGAGCGGCGCCTGCTGGCGGGTGAAGCTGACCGCGCCGGCTTCCGGCTGGTTCTGCGTCAAAATCTCCTGCTCGGCCTTCTTGCCGCGCGCGGCCAGCGTGGCGTCGAGCTCGAACATCCGGTCGAAATGGTCTTCGATGACACTCTTGTTGCGGCCGGTGACGAAGATGAAATGCTCGATGCCGGCTTCCCTCGCCTCGTCATAGACGTACTGGATCAGCGGCTTGTCGACGATGGTCAGCATTTCCTTCGGCATCGCCTTGGTGGCGGGCAGGACGCGGGTACCGAGGCCGGCGACGGGGAATACGGCTTTGCGAATTTTCATGGGTGGATCGAATGCCTGAGGACGTGAACGGAGCAATGGCTTCTTGCTACCTTGTTTGCAGCCGCCAACAAAGGCGGATGTGGGGCCTCGCGCTCACAGAGTTAAGAAAAAATCAGCCAACAAAATTTCACCTTTGTTAAGCTATTGGCAACCGTAACAGGGCCTCCTGAGGGCGGATTTTCAGCCGGACAGGCAGGGTATGATGCAATCAGTGGCGGCGCTGGCAAAACGTGCTGGATTAGTGACGGGCGGGACGATGCTTGCGGCCGCCTTGCTGCTGCCCGTCGGCGCGCACGCGCAGGCGCAGAACGGCCTGTCGAACCTGTTCGGCGGTATTTTCTCCGGCTCCAATCCGGCGCCCGCGCAGGCCACGCCCGGCCCCGGTGGCGCCCTGCCCTGGACCGGCGAGGACGGCGCTTCCGGCCATCCGCTGATGACGGCCTCAGCGATCCGCGAGGCGGCCGGCAATTTTGACAATTGCGTTGCGGGCATGTGGCCCGATGCCGCACGCCGCAACATCACCCAGGAAAATTTCCAGCGCTTCACGGCCGGGCTCTCACCCGATTTGCGCATCATGGACCTGATGGACTCGCAGCCGGAGTTCACCAAATCGATCTGGGACTATCTGGACATCCTCGTGAACGACAACCGCCTCGCCAAGGGCCGCGAGGTGCTTGCCAAATACAAGGCGCAGTTCGACGCTACCGAAAAGGCCTATGGCGTCGATCGCTACATCATCGCCTCGATCTGGGGCATCGAGTCCAATTACTCGACGCAGATGGGCGACCGCAGCGTGCTGCAATCGACCGCGACGCTCGCCTGCGTCGGCCGCCGCCAGGCTTATTTCAAGGACGAGTTCCTCTCGGCGCTGGAGATCCTCAACCGCGGCGATCTCAGGCCCGAGCAGATGCGCGGCTCCTGGGCCGGCGCCTTCGGGCCGACCCAGTTCATGCCGACCGCATTCAAGCGCTTTGCCGTGGACGGCGACGGTGATGGACGGCGCGACGTCGTCGACAATCCCACCGATCTGATCGCCTCCACCGCCAACAATCTGAAGAAGGACGGCTGGCAAGCCGGCCAGACCTGGGGCTTTGAGGTCGTGGTGCCCCAGGGCTTCAACTACATGCTGGCCGATCGCGCCAAGGCGATGGCGATCACGCAGTGGGAGAAGCTCGGGCTCAAGCGTCCGACGGGCCAGCCCTTCCCGCATCCGGCTGAAAAAGCCTACCTGCTGGCGCCGGCGGGCGCGCAAGGCCCCGGCTTCCTGATGCTCCAGAACTACCGCGTCATCATGAAGTACAACCCGGCCGAGGCCTACGCGCTGGCGATCGGCCATTTTGCCGACCGACTGCGCGGGGGGCAGCCCTTCGTGCAGCCCTGGCCGCGGCAGGAACGGGAGCTGTCGCGCACCGAGCGGCTGGAACTCCAGCAGCTGCTGGCCCAGCGCGGCTTCTACAAGGGCACCCCGGACGGTCAGTTCGGCGGCCAGACCCGGGAGGCGCTGCGTAACTTCCAGGCCTCGATCGGGGTCCCCGCCGACGGATTTGCCTCTTCCGACGTGCTGGATCGCCTCCGCGGGCGGTAAAATCGCCCCGAAAGTAACCCTGAACAGGGATTTTGCCCGATGGCCTTGACGGGGATGGCTGTTCCCCGGTGTATGGCCCACAAATCTGCGGAAGAATTTGCAGGAAAATCTGCAACGGAAACTGCCCGTTTGGCGCCTGATTCCGTTATTATATTGAGCTACCTCCGATCCCCATTGCGCGTGCCCGAGATCGCATGTCGAAGAAGTCCCTGTTCAAGGCGCTGACCGAGACCGGCCCGTTGATCGCGCTGGGGACGGCGCTTGCGATATTGGTCTCCATTGCGGGACCTGCCTCGGCGCAGTTCTTCAACTTCCCCGGCTTCGGCGGTCCGCCGCAGCGCTCGGCCCCACAACAACGAGGCGGCGGACGTGACGGCGGATGGTTCGGCGGCGACTTCTTCGCGCCGTTCCAGCAGCAACAGCCGCAGGCGCCGCGTCAGGATTTTTCGCGCGCGCCGGCACCTGGCAAGCGCGACACCATTCCCGACAAGAACGTGCTGGTGATCGGCGACGCCATGGCCGACTGGCTCGCCTATGGTCTGGAAGACGCCTACAGCGAGCAGCCCGACATGGGCGTGATCCGCAAGCACAAGACCACGTCCGGCCTGATCAAGTACCAGCCGAAGGGCGAGCCCTCGGACTGGACGGCTGCGGCCAAGGGCATCCTCGAGACCGAGAAGCCCGACGTCATCGTCGTCATGCTCGGCCTCAACGACCGCATCGCGATCCGCGAGCCAGTGGCCGAGAAATCCGACAAGGCCTCGGACAAGGACAAGAAGAACGACAAGGGCGCGCGCGCCAAGCCGCAGGGAAAGCCCGGCGATGCCAAGCCCGATACGGCCGCCAAGCCGGACGACAAGCCCGCCGACACCGACCTGCCGCAGGATGATGCCGACAACGCCGATACGCCTGCGGCCACGCCTGAGAAGACCGCGCGCAATCCGAACGGCCTCTACGAATTCCGTGACGAGCGCTGGGTCGAGCTCTACGGCAAGAAGATCGAGGAGCTCGCGGGCGTCCTCAAGGCCAAGGGCGTGCCGGTGCTCTGGGTCGGCCTGCCCGCGATCCGCGGCCCGAAGGGCACCGCGGACATGCTGTTCCTGGATTCGCTCTATCGCGAAGGCGCGGCCAAGGCCGGGATCACCTATGTCGATGTCTGGGACGGCTTTGTCGACGAAGCCGGCCGTTTCCTCCAGAAGGGCCCGGACTTCGAAGGCCAGATCCGTCAGCTCCGCAGCTATGACGGCGTCTATTTCACCAAGCCCGGCGCGCGCAAGCTCGCGCATTATGTCGAGCGCGAGATCACGCGCCTGCTCGCGGGCCGCTCCGGCCCGATCGCGCTGCCGAGCGAGCCGGCGACGCCCGACACCAGCGTCGAGCCCGGCAAACCCGCGCCGCGGCCGCTGGCCGGCCCGATCGTGCCGCTGATTGCGGCCTCGATCTCGACCGATCAATTGCTGGGTGGCCCGGGGTCGCGTCCCGCCGCCGTCGATGCGCTCGCCGCCAAGACGATGGTGAAGGGTGAGCCGCTGAGCGCACCGGCCGGCCGTGCCGATGATTATGCCTGGCCGCGCCGCGAAGTCGGCCGCGAGCAGGCCAAAGGCGATACGCCGATGGCCGCGACGACGCCTGACGGCGGCGCTGCGGCTCCCGGCACGCCGGGGGCGGCCGCTGCGATCGCGCCGCCAAAGCTCGCACCGAAGAAGCCGCCGGTGGTGCAGCAACCGGCACAGGCCCAGCCATCAATTCGCGATTTCTTCGGCTTCGGCTCTCCGCAGCCAGCTCCGGCACCGCGTCAATTGGCGCCCGCGCCGGGCCCGCGCAATCCCAATCCGAACCCGGGAATTCCGCGTCCGCCGGGCAACGTCGGACGATCCGCGGAAGTGGTGCGGTAATCGATCTCGTGTCCCGGACGCGTCGCAGCACCTCTTGGTGATGCGACGCAGAGCCGGGACCCAGCTTCTTCCAACATTCACAAAAAAGAATGGGCCCCGGCTCAGCAAAGCAGCGTTTCACGCTGCATTGCGTCCGGGGCACGAGAGTGCGTGTTTGCGGCTATTAGCCGTAATAGCGCCAGCGCGGCGGCGGGCGACGCGCAGGGCGCGACATCAGAAGCGCGAGTGCGAAGCCGATCCCGCCGGCGATCAGGAGCGAGCCGAGCGGATTGTCCTGCACCTTCTGGGCAATCGCCTGCGAGCCGTCGCGCAGGGTTTCGGCCGGCTTGTCATACGCGTCCTTGGCGTAGCTTGCCGCGGTGTCCGTGGCGTCACGCACGGCATCCTTGGCCTGGCCGTAGAGATTTTGCACGGTGCCGGCGGCTTCGCGCGCCTTGCCAGACGCCTGTGTCTGCGCATCGCCAGCGAGATCACCGACGGCGCCTTCGGCGCGTCCGGCGAATTCCTTGGCAGATCCGACAATTCGATCCTTGTCCATGACAGTCCTCCTCGGGGGTCAGCCGGAGTAACCGATCAGGAGCGGCGCAGTTCCAAAAGCCGAGAGCAATCGCCTAGAGAATAAGCCCGCCGTCCACGACCAGCGTCTGGCCGATGATGTAGGACGACAGTGGCGAGGCCAGAAACAGCGCCGCGCCCGCCATGTCGGCCGGCGTGCCCAATCGCCGCAGGGGAATGCGCGACAATGCGCCTTCAAGCCGCTTGGGATTGTCGGTCGTCACCTTCGTCATCTTGGTGTCGACGAGGCCGGGCGCGATGCCATTGACGCGGATGCCGTCCTCCGCCCAGGCCTCGCCCAGCGTGCGCGTCAATCCGACCGCGCCGGTCTTCGAGGCGTTGTAGGCGGGATTGCCCATGGTCGAATGATAGGCCGCGGTCGAGGACACCATGATCAGCGCGCCCTTGGAATCCCGCAACATGGAATGAAACCGCGTCGCGCACGCCATCAGGCTCATCAGATTGACCTCGACGACCTTGCGGAAACCGCTCATCTCGAATTCGCCGCGGCGATAGATCACCGCGCCCTGCGCGAGCACCAAAATATCGAGCCGGTCGAAGGACGGCTTGAACGCTTCGATCGCACTGGGATTGCTGACGTCGAGCTGTGCATAAGCAAGACCCGCGAGATCAGAGCCTTCCTCCGCCGAATATTCCATGGGCTGGGCACGCGTGCCGCAAACCGCGACAGCTGCGCCCCTCGCGCGAAAGGCCTGCGCGATGCCGTTGCCGATGCCGCTGGAACCGCCGACGACCAGCACTTGCTTGCCCGAAAAATCCAGCTCGTTCGCCATCGCGGCCTCCCCTTTTGTTTTGCTTGTTTGACCTGTCTGCGGATCGATGCCAGCCTCGTCAATCTCATAACAAAAAACAAGCACGCCGCGAGGAAACAGCATGTCCGAGTTCAAGGAGCTCAGCCGGTCCGTGAAGGGCCTGACCGTTCTCGTCACGGGTGCTGCCAGTGGCATGGGGCGCGCGACTGCGCGCGTGTTCGCGAGCGAAGGCGCAAACGTCGCCGTCACCGATTATGACGAGCAAGGCGCGCTATCCGTCGCGACAGAGGTCGCGGCAAGCGGCGGACCGGCGAAGGCATGGAAGCTCGACGTCGCCGACGGCGGCGAGATCAAGCGCGTGGTCAATGATGCTGCCGCGCATTTCGGCGGGCTCGACATCATCGTCAACAATGCCGGCATCTCCGTGCGCGTCGCGATCGACGACGAGGCTTACGAGGACGCCTGGGCGAAGGGGATCGCCGTGATGCTGACGGCGCATCCGCGCATCATCCGCGCCGCGCTGCCGCATCTGCGCAAGTCGAAGAGCCCGCGCATCGTCAACATCGCCTCCACTGAAGCGCTCGGCGCCACTGCATTGCACAGCCCCTATTCGGCGGCAAAGGGCGGCGTCGCGAGCCTCACCCGCTCGCTCGCTGTAGAGCTTGGCCGCGAGGGCATCACCGTCAACTGCATCTGTCCAGGACCGATCCGCACAGGGATCACCGACCGCATTTCCGAGGAGCACAAGACGATCTACGCCAAGCGCCGCACCGCACTCGGCCGCTACGGTGATCCCGAGGAGGTCGCACACATGACGCTGAGCCTGTGCCTGCCGGCCGCATCCTTCCTCACCGGCGCGGTGATCCCGGTCGATGGCGGCCTGATGGCGCGCAACGCGTGAGAGGCATCAAAGGTGCGTAGCCCGGATGGAGCGCAGCGCAATCCGGGACGGTCTTTCCGCGGGGTGAGAATCCCGGATTACGCTGCGCTCCATCCGGGCTACGGGCAGCCATGCGCAGCTAGCGTTGACAACGTCTGTTACGGGAGTAACTTTTTCAGCAACAGAGCGGGAGCAACCGCTCGCGGTCCGCGGGAGAAAACGCCATGACGATCGCCATCCGGCAGCTTCAAAAACATTTTGTCGGCGAGGTTTCGGGCCTCGATCTGCGAAAGCCCCTCACACCGGATGAGGCGCGCGAGGTCGAGGCCGCCATGGACAAATATGCGGTGCTCGTCTTTCACGACCAGGACATCACGGACGAGCAGCAGATGGCGTTCGCGCTGAATTTCGGCCAGCGCGAGGACGCGCGCGGCGGCACCGTGACCAAGGAGAAAGACTACCGGCTCCAGTCTGGCCTCAACGATGTCAGCAATCTCGGCAAGGACGGCAAGCCGCTGGCCAAGGACAGCCGCACGCATCTGTTCAATCTCGGCAACTGCCTGTGGCATTCCGACAGCTCGTTCCGCCCGATCCCGGCAAAATTCTCGCTGCTGTCGGCGCGTCTGGTGAACCCGAAGGGCGGCAACACCGAATTCGCCGACATGCGCGCCGCCTATGACGCGCTCGACGACGACACCAAGGCGGAGATCGAGGATCTCGTCTGCGAGCATTCTCTGATGTATTCGCGGGGATCGCTTGGCTTCACCGAATATACCGACGACGAGAAGCAGATGTTCAAGCCGGTGCTGCAACGGCTGGTGCGCACCCACCCCGTGCATCGCCGCAAGTCGCTGTATCTGTCATCGCATGCCGGCAAGATCGTCAGCATGAGCGTGCCCGAGGGACGCTTGCTGCTGCGGGATCTGAACGAGCATGCGACGCAGCCTGAGTTCGTCTACGTCCACAAATGGAAGCTGCATGACCTCGTGATGTGGGACAATCGCCAGACCATGCATCGCGTCCGCCGCTACGACCAGTCCCAGCCCCGCGACATGCGAAGGGCAACGGTGGCGGGGACCGAGCCGACGGTGCAGCAGCAGGCGGCGGAGTAGGTGGTCCCGGCAAAGGCCGGGGCTACAGGGAGAATGCCGACGACGTGAATGCGACCGCCTCAACAAACTCCGTTATTGCGAGCGAAGCGAAGCAATCCAGAATCTCTCAGCGGAGGCAGTCTGGATTGCTTCGTCGCTTCGCTCCTCGCAATGACGGCTGTTAGAGCGTCACTTCACCCGCCACCAAGCTACGCGTGCCCGGCCTCGTTCGAGAGCATGCCGGGATCGATACCGATCTTGCGGAGCGCGCGGCCGTACTTCTCGTCGACGTCGTCGCCGAAAATCAAATCCGCATCCGCATCGCAATGCAGCCAGCCATTGCTCTGGATCTCGGTCTCGAGCTGGCCCGGCGCCCAGCCGGCATAGCCGAGCGCGAGGATGGCGTGCTTGGGGCCGGAGCCGTTGGCAATCGCGCGCAGGATGTCGACGGTCGCGGTAAGGCAGACGCCGTCGTCGATCCGGAGCGTCGCATTCTCGATGTAGAAGTCGCTGGAATGCAGCACGAAGCCGCGGCCGGTGTCGACCGGCCCGCCGCGCAGCACCTTCATGCTTTCGGCATTCTCGGGCAGCTTGATGTGCTCGCCCTTCTTGATGATGCCGAGCTGCTGCAGGAGCTCGGGGAAGTCGATGCTGCCGGCCGGGTGGTTGACGATGATGCCCATGGCGCCTTCGGCGGAATGGGCGCAGAGATAGATCACCGAGCGCTCGAAGCGCGCATCGCCCATCACCGGCATCGCAATCAGGAGCCGGCCGTCGAGATAGCCGGCCGAATTGGGAAGCGCGTGGCCCGCACTGCGGGTGCTCTCGCCCGTCCTCTTGCCTGTGGGAGCCATCGGTAAAGCACTCCGGTTTCAATTCCTATCCTGATGTCGGGCCGGGCCGCTGTCAAATCAAGGCTTGCAGAGACTTGATTCGAATGCATCCATCACAGGCAATTCAATGGTTTGCCCCGGGCTGACCCTGTAAAGACGTGCCATGCTTACACAAGTTCCCCTGCGTGCGGCGATCGGCGTCGCGACAACCCTGCTTGCGTCGTCACTGGCCCTCGCAGCCCGCGCCGACGATGCCTCACCCTGGCAGCGCGACGGACATTCCGCGGTGCGGCTACTGGCGGGATCGCGCAGCGGCGCGGTGCTGCTCGGCGGTATCGCCTTCCAGCTCCAGCCCGGCTGGAAGACGTATTGGCGCACGCCCGGCGATTCCGGCGTGCCGCCGCGGTTCGACTTCTCGAAGTCGGACAATGTCGAGGCGGTGACGATCATGTGGCCGGCGCCGCTGAAATTCGACGACGGCGCGGGCGGCCATTCGATCGGCTATCACGACCAGATCGTGCTGCCCTTGCGTATCGTCGCCAAGGCCGCCGACAAGCCGGTGACCCTGCGCGCCGAGATCAATTACGCGGTGTGCGAAAAGCTCTGCATTCCCGTCGAGGCCAGCACTGAGCTCGGCTTCAACAGCGTCGCCTCGACCGAGGATGCAAACTTGCGTGCCGCGCTCGACACCGTGCCCAAGCCTGCCAATGTCGGTGACCCCAATCCGCTCACCATCCGCGACGTCAAGCGTGACGGACCGAAGAACGTGGTGGTCGACGTCGTCGTGCCCGACAGCCGCAACGTCAACCTGTATGTGGAAGGGCCGACACTCGAATGGTCGCTGCCGATCCCGGAGCCGGTCAAAGACAGCCCGGCCGGCGTGAAGCGATTTACGTTCGAGCTCGACGGGCTGCCGCCGGGCGCCAAGCCTGACGGTGCCGCGCTGAAATTCACGCTGGTCGGGCCGGAGAAGTCGTACGAGTTCAATACGAATTTGGAATAGCCGTCATCCCTGGTCCCGCGCGCGACGCTGGGGCCACAGGGCCCATCCAACCGATTCTTAACGAATAGTTGCTAAGTGCCAGGGCTTCAGATCAAGCCTGCCGCAGCATGCGCCTGCGCCCTGGGGATTCGTCGACGTGACCGTGATGGATGCAGAACCCGCAACGACCGGACCGGCCGGGCTGATCGCGCGGCTGCGGGCTAAGCTCACCGGCGGATCGAGCGAGGCATCGCTGACGCGGCGGCTGGCGGGCACCATCTTCGTCATCCGCGTGATCAGCGCCGGCCTTGCCTATTTCTCGCAGGTGCTGCTGGCGCGCTGGATGGGCACCTCCGACTACGGCATCTATGTCTATGTCTGGACCTGGGTGCTGCTGCTCGGCAGCATGATGGATTTTGGCATTTCGGCGTCGGCGCAAAAAATCATTCCGGAGTACCGCACCAGCGGCGAGCAGGCGCTGCTGCGTGGCTTTCTCTCCGGTAGCCGCTGGCTGACCTTTGCCGTCTCCACGCTGGTGTCGCTCGGGCTTGCCGGCATCGTCAAACTGCTGTCGCCCTGGATCGATCCTGCGGAAGTGCTGCCGCTCTATATCGGCTGCATGACGCTCCCCGCCTTCGTCGTCGCCAACACCCAGGACGGCATCGCGCGCTCGCATGACTGGATGCAGCTCGGCCTGATGCCGCAATTCATCATCCGCCAGGCGCTGATCATCGGCATCACGGCTGGCGCCTTCCTGCTCGGCTATCATCTCGGCGCGGTCGCCGCGATGGTCGCGAGCGCGGGCGCGGTGTGGATTGCAATGACCGGGCAGATGCTGGTGCTGAACCGCAAGCTCGCCGATCACATCGAGCCCGGCCCCAAGGCCTACGACATCGGCGGCTGGCTCGCCGTCTCGTTGCCGATCCTGCTGGTCGAGAGCTTTTACCTGCTGCTGTCCTACACCGACGTGCTGGTGCTGCAGCAGTTCCGGCCGTCCGACGAGGTCGGTGTGTATTTCGCGGTCGTGAAGACGCTGGCGCTGGTGTCCTTCATCCACTACGCGATGTCGGCGACCACGGCGCACCGCTTTGCCGAATACAACGCCAGCGGCGACAAGACGCGGCTGTCGGCCTATGTCGCGCATGCCATCAGCTGGACGTTCTGGCCGTCGCTGGCGGCGACAATCGTGCTGCTCGCGCTCGGCAAGCCGCTGCTGTGGCTGTTCGGACCGCAATTCACGGTCGGCTACGACATCATGTTCGTCGCCGCGATCGGGCTCGTGGTGCGCTCTGCGATCGGTCCCGTGGAGCGGCTGCTCAACATGCTCGGGCAGCAGAAGATCTGCGCGCTGGCCTATGCGCTGGCCTTCGTAATGAACGTGGTGCTCTGCATCATCCTGGTACCGCGCTTCGGCGGCCACGGCGCCGCGGCGGCGACCTCGATCTCGCTCAGCTTCGAGACGGTGCTGCTGTTCTGGATCGTGCGGCAGCGGCTGGGGCTGCACGTGCTGGCGTTCGGACAGCGCACGGCTTAAGCCGCCGCGCCCTCAGCCGCTTTGAAATGCGACGACCGCGGCATCCGCCACCAGCAGCGCATCGAGCATCTTGCGGCCCGACGCATCCGCCTGCATCAGCGGGTCGGACTTGAACATCGCCTTGAGATAGCTCGAGACGGCGCGGATGCGCGGCACGAACTGGAGATCGCTGTGGACGTTGATCCAGACGTCCCGCGTCGTCGACATCTTTTCGTGCAGCACCGGAACAAGATCGCTGCGGCCGGCCACCGCGAAGCTCGGCAGCAGCACGAGGCCGATGCCGCCGGCGGCGGCGTTCATCTGCGCGATCATGCTGTTGGAGTGAAAGCTGACCGGCGGATTGCGGATGATGTCGTCGAGCCAGCGCACCGAGTCGAGCTGGATCAGATCGTCGATGTAGGTGACAAAGCTGTGGCGCGCGAGGTCCGCCGGCCGTTCGGGCATGCCCTCGCGTGCGAGATAATCCTGTGAGCCGTAGAGGCCGAGCTGAAAGCTGCCGAGTCGCTCGGACACCATGCCCTGTCCCGGCGGACGGAAGAAGCTCAGAAAGAGATCGGCCTCGCGGCGATTGACCGAGACCGCCTGTGGCGAGGTCAGGAGCTCGACGGTGAGGTCGGGATAACGCTGCCGCAATGGTGCGAAGCGGAACGCGAGATAGAGCGAGGCGATGCCCTCCATCGTGGCGAGCCGGACCCGGCCCGCCATCCGGCTGCCACCGCGCTGCACGTCCTGATGCATCGCAATAACGGCGCTTTCGATCCGCTCGGCGTGGCAGAGCAGGCGCTCACCGGCCTCGTTGACGCGCAAGCCCTGCGGCGAACGCTCGAACAGCGTCGCGCCGAGCGTGCATTCGAGATGCGCGATCCGGCGGCTGACGGTGGACTGATCGACCCGCAGCCGCTTCGCCGCGCTGCCCAGGCTGCCGCCGCGGGCCGCGTGAAGGAATACCTTGAGGTCGTCCCAGTCGAGTGAGTTGAACTCTTGCATGCCCCCTCCAAACAGCAAGCGTTGTGCCAGCGCCGTACGGTGGGACGGATTGTCGCCCCCTGCAAGCCGTCTTGCAGGATTGTCTGTATCGAGGTGTCGGGGACCCCACTAGCCTGTCCTGAACCAAGGACAGAGCCATGCTTCCCCGCTTCAAGGCCGCTGCGGTGCACGCCGCGCCGGTGTTTCTCGACCGCTCGGCGACCACAAAAAAGGCAATCTCGCTCATCCGTGAGGCAGCCGCCGCCGGCGCCGAAATCGTGGCATTTTCCGAGACCTTCATTCCCGCATTCCCGGTATGGGCTGCGCTCTGGGCTCCCATCGACAATCACGACCTGTTCGTGCGCATGGCCGACCAGTCGGTGCTGGTCGACGGCCCCGAGATCAAGGCGATCCGCGACGAAGCGCGTGCGCTCGGCGTCGTGGTGTCGATCGGCATCAGCGAGAAGTCGCCGGCGAGCGTCGGTGCCATCTGGAATACCAACCTGTTGATCGGCGAGGACGGCGAGATCCTCAACCATCACCGCAAGCTGGTGCCGACCTTCTACGAGAAGCTGATCTGGAGCAGCGGCGACGGCGCGGGCCTGCGCGTCGTCGACACCAGGATCGGCAGGATCGGGCAACTGATCTGCGGCGAGAACACCAATCCGTTGGCACGCTATTCGCTGATGGCGCAGGGTGAGCAACTGCACATCTCGAGCTGGCCGCCGGTCTGGCCGACCCGCCGGCCGGCCGGCGGCGGCAATTACCACATCGCCGCAGCGACCCGGATCCGGGCGAGCGCGCATTGCTTCGAGGCCAAGGTGTTCGGCCTCGTCACCGCCGGTGTGCTCGACAAGGCAGCGCGCGACATGCTGGTGGCGCGCGATGCCGCCGCCGCCGCCGTGCTCGACGCAACGCCGCGCGCGGAAACCTTCTTCCTCGACCCGACCGGAGAGCAGATCGGCGAGGCGCTCCGCGACGACGAAGGCATCCTCTACGCCGAGATCGACCTCAACCGCTGCGTCGAGCCAAAGCAGTTCCACGACGTGGTCGGCTACTACAACCGCTTTGACATTTTCGACCTCCGTGTCGACCGCCGCCGGCTCAATCCGGTGTCCTTTGTCGGGGGGCCCGCGACGCCACCGGACGCGACGAGCGATCATATCGATGCCGGAGCGTGAGCCCGGATCTGTTTCAACCGCAATCCACCGGCCGAGCTGGCGGTGATGAACCACGGAAGGTGAGTCATGAAGTTTGACCGTCGTCAGATCCTGCTCGGAAGCGCCGGCGCCGCCGCCGGCCTGATGCTTCCAGCCAGCGCAGCCTGGGCCCAGACGCCGGCGAGCATCGGCACCTTCCCGGACGGCGTCACCGCGGACTCGGTATTCGTCGGATTGACCATTCCGCTCACCGGCGTGTTCTCCGGCGACGGCGGCGACCTCAAGCTCGGCTACGAGCTCGCGATCGCGCAGATCAATGCGGGCAGCGACGCCGCGAAGACATGGGGATTGCAGGGCAAGGGCGTGCTGGGCCGCCAGATCCGCTACAAGGTGTCGGACACCGAAGGAAAGCCCAATCTCGACGTGCAGAGCGCCACGCAGTTCATCCAGCGCGACAAGGCGATCATGGTGTCCGGCTCGGTGTCGAGCGCCAGCGCCATCGCGCTCGAAGAGCTCGGCTCGCGCGAGAAGGTGCTCTACATGGTCGGCATCGCCGGCTCCAACGACATCACCGGCAAGAACTGCCAGCGCTACGGCTTCCGCTCGCAGCAGAACGCCTACATGGCGGCCAAGGCGCTCGCGCCGGTCGTCGCCAAGGCGCTCGGCAAGAACATGAAGACCGCCTTCCTGGTGCCCGATTACACCTATGGTCATACGGTGTATGACAGCTTCGCGAAGTTCTCGAAGGAGCAGGGCTGGCAGCAGGTTGCGAAGGAGGTGGTCCCGCTCGGCACCACCGACTATTCCTCGGCGCTGCTCAACATCGCCAACAGCGGCGCCGACGTGTTCGTCAACATCGCCTTCGGCGCCGACGCGGTCGCCTCCACCAAGCAGGCCGAGCAGTTCGGCGTGCTGAAGAAGATGAAGCTGGTGGTGCCCAATTTGTCCTCGTTCCAGGACAAGGAGCTTGGCGCCGAGATCATGCAGGGCGTCTATGGCAGCTGCGACTTCTGGTGGACGCTGTCGGACCGTTATCCGCTGGCGAAAGGTTTCGTCGACGCCTTCGTCGCCCAGAACAAATATCACCCGCGCTGGGGCGCCCATATCGGCTACATGCAGACCTATCTCTGGGCGCTGACGGTGGAGCGCGTGAAGAGCTTCAATCCGGTCGAGATCATCAAGGCCATGGAGGCCTCGAAGGAAGCTCCTTACGAGACCACGATCGGCAAGGTCTATTTCCGCGCCGAGGATCACCAGATGGTGCGTCCGATCCCGATCCTGCGCGGCAAGGCGCCGGCCGAGATGAAGGGCCCGGAAGACTATTACGAGATCGTCGACGTCGCCGAAGGCGAGAGTGTGATGAACCCGCCGGACCAGTTCGGCTGCAAGCTCGGCCCCTATATCTGAGCCGCGACGATGCCGAGCTGGCCCGCCCTCGCCTCACAGGCTTTCAACGGCCTGGCCCTCGGTTCGCTGCTGGCGCTCGTCAGCAGCGGCCTGACCATCATCCTCGGCACGCTCGGCGTGCTGAACTTCGCACATGGCGCATTGTTCGCCGTCGGCGCCTATGCCGCCTTCGTCATGCTGCAATATACGCAGTCGTTCCTGCTTGCGATCGCAGTCGGCTGCGGCTTCATGCTGGTGCTCGGCTTCCTGCTCGAGCGCCTGGTCATCCGCTTCTTCTACGCCCGGCCGCATGAAGACCAGATCCTGGTGACCTATGGCATCGGGATCGTGCTCGTCGAGTGCGTGCGGGCGACCTTCGGCGGCAATGCGCAGCGCGTGCCGACGCCGTCATGGGGACAAGGCGCCACGCAGCTCGGCTTCCTGATCTACCCGACCTACCGGCTCCAGCTCATCGCCATCATCGCAACGCTGCTGGTCGGACTTTATCTCGTGCTCTACCGCACCTCGATGGGCCTGGTGGTTCGGGCCGGAATCGAGAACCCCGGCATGGTCGGCATTCTCGGCATCAACCTGCGGCGCACCTTCCTGCTGGTGTTCGCGATCGGCGTCGTCGCGGTTGGTCTTGCCGGCATGCTGTACGCGCCGGTCGTGGCGGTGACTCCGGACATGGGCGCGAACTTCATGGCGCAGTCCTTCGTCGTCATCGTGCTCGGCGGCCTCGGATCGTTCCCCGGCGCCGTGGTCGGAGGGCTGATCGCGGGCGAGATCGTCAGCCTCACCAGCGCGTTCAACTCCACCTATTCGGAAGTGATGCTCTACGCGCTGATGGCGCTGCTGCTGGTGCTGCGTCCGCAGGGCCTGTTCGGGTCGGAAGGACGGGTATGAGCAACGCGCGATCGGGCGGGCTGCGGAGCCACATTCCGGAGCTCGCAATTCTCGTCACGCTGGTTGCGGCGCCCCTCGTGCTGCCGCATCTCGGCTTCTCGATCGACCTGCTGACGCGGATCCTGAACTGGGGCCTGATCGGGCTCGGCTTCGACATCCTGTTTGGCCTTGCCGGCCTCCTGTCATTCGGCCAGGCCGCGTTCTACGGCGTCGGCGGCTTCGTCACGGCGTATCTGCTGGTTTCCGGCGCGCTGAGCAGCGTGTGGCTGGCGCTCGCCGCCGGCACGATATCGGCCGGCGCGTTCGGGCTCGTCGTCGGCTGGCTCGCGGTGCGCCGCATCGGCATCTACTTCACGATGATTACGCTCGCCTTCGGCCAGATGGCCTATTTCATCGAGAACTCGCCGCTGTCGCACTATACCGGCGGCGAGAACGGCATTCCCGGCGTGCCGGTGCCCGTGCTCGGGTTCGGCGAGCACGCCATCCGCGTCAGTGCGGGCTGGCCGATGTACGTGCTGTTCGCGGTGATCTTCTTCGGCGCTTACGTGCTGGCACGCCGCATCGTCCGCTCGCCGGTCGGTGCGATCCTGCTCGCGATCAAGGAGAACACCGCGCGCGTCGCGATGCTCGGCCACAATGTGCCGGCCTACAAGCTCGCCGCCTTCGTCATCGCGGCGCTCTATGCGGGGCTTGCCGGCGGCCTGCTCGGCTCGTTCCAGAGCTACATGCCGCCCGATGCGTTCTCGCTGGAGACCTCCGGCCAGCTCGTGGTCCAGACCATCGTCGGGGGTGCCAACACCCTGGTCGGCCCGCTGGTCGGCGCCGCGGTCTGGCTGTGGCTGCGCGACAATCTCCAGCTCATCCCCGGCCTCACCACGCTGTGGAAGCTGGTGCTCGGCATCGCCTTCATCGTCCTGGTCATCGGCCTGCGCCGCGGCATCTGCGGCGAGATCATCCATTGGTGGACCGAACGCCGGACTCTCGCCGCGCGGCAGGCCGCTGAAGCCGCGACCGAGGCGATCGAAGCGAGCGGGAATGCGGCGAAAGCGGCATCGATCCGCACGCGCGACGCCACCCTGCCGCTGCCATCGCCCGTCACCGGCGACAGCGCCATTGCACTGGAAGCCCGCGCGCTGGCGCGGCACTATGGCGGGCTGAAAGCCGTTGACGGTGTCTCGTTCAAGGTACGCCGCGGCTCCATTCACGCGGTGATCGGACCGAACGGCGCTGGCAAGAGCACGCTGTTCAAGATGCTGCTGGACGAGGTCAGCCCGACCTCGGGCCATGTGCTGCTGTTCGGATCGCAGGTGACCGGCCACGGCGTCAGCCGCGCCGCGCAGTTCGGCATCGCCAAATCCAACCAGTTGAACCAGCTGTTCCCCAACCTCTCGGTGCGAAAGAATTTACGCATCGCCGCGCTGGCGCGCCGCCGCGGGCCGCTGCGCATCGACTTGCTGCGCACCGCCGACAGCCTGCCGGACGTGGAAGCGCAGATCGACGCAATCATGACCCTGCTCGACCTGACTGCCCGCGCCGATACGCCAACGCATATCCTCGCCTATGGCGAGAAGCGGCGGCTCGAGATCGGCATGGCGCTCGCCACCAGCCCGAAAGTGCTGCTGCTCGACGAGCCGCTCGCCGGCATGAGCCCGTCGGAGCGAACCGCGACCTGCGCGCTGATCCGCGACATCGCGCGGACCTGCACCATCGTCATCGTCGAGCACGACCTCGACGCGATCTTCGGCCTCGCCGAGCGCATCACCGTGCTCTACGAGGGCCGGCTGCTGGCCGACGGCACCGCCGACGAGATTCGCGGCAACCAGCAGGTTCAGGACGCATATCTCGGAGGGCTTCACGCGCATGAGCCTGCTTGAAGTCGATCGCATCAACACGCTCTACGGCGATTCCCACGTGCTGTTCGACCTTTCGATCCGGGTCGAGGAAGGCGAGGTCGTGGCGCTGCTCGGCCGCAACGGCGCCGGCAAGACCACGACGTTGCGCTCGATCATGGGCGTGCTGGCGCCGAGGAGCGGCGAGATCCGGCTCGACGGCAAGCCGATCAGTGGCCTCGCCCCGTCCACCATCGCCAACATGGGCGTGCAGCTTGTGCCCGAGGAACGCGCGATCTTCGGCGGGTTGACGGTAGAAGAGAACCTGCGCATCGCCGCACTGACGGCGCCGAACGCGTGGTCGTTCGAGCGCATCTACGACGTGTTTCCGCGCCTCAAGCAGCGGCGCAGGTCCCTGGGACGTACGCTGTCCGGCGGCGAGCAGCAGATGCTGTCGATTGCGCGCGCGCTGATCCGCGACGCCCGCATCATCCTGCTGGACGAGCCGTTCGAGGGCCTGGCGCCGCTGATCGTGCGCGACCTCGTCAACGTCGCCGCCGGCCTCGCGCGCGAAGGCCGCACCATGATCGTGGTGGAGCAGAACGTCGCCGCCGCGCTCAGCTTCGCCACCCGCGTCTACGGCCTCAACAACGGCCACGTGGTGTTCGAGGGTACCTCCGCCCAGCTGACCGCCAACCCGGACCTGGCGCGGGATTTCCTCGGCGTCGGCGCGTGACCGCCGCGAACGGCTGTTTCGCAAAACGGCGCTGATTTGGGCGAAACGACTGCCCGGCGCCGTGCAGTGGCAAGATTTTTCTTATTTGGTCCAGCAGGTTGCGCCAAAGGGAAACTTTATTCTACGTCGTATTGCCCAACCGACGAGATAAACCTAAGATTCCCGCCGCATGATTGATCCACTCTACGTCGCCTCCGGATTCGGCGTCGGCCTGCTTGTCGGGATGACCGGCGTGGGAGGCGGGTCGTTGATGACGCCGCTCCTGATCCTGCTGTTCGGTGTCCATCCATCGACGGCCGTCGGGACCGACCTGCTTTATGCCGCCGCCACCAAGACCGGCGGCAGCGTGGTGCATGGCTGGTCGCGCAGCGTGCACTGGCCGGCGGTGCTGCGGCTCGCCTGCGGCAGCATTCCGGCGAGCGCCCTGACCCTGCTCGTGCTGTGGCAACTCGATCTCAAGAGCGATTCCGAGCGCAGCCTCGTCAATCTCGTGCTCTGCTTTGCCCTTCTCCTGACCGCCACGTCCCTGATCTTCCGCAAGGCGATCATGGAGCGTTACCGGAAGCGCCTCGAGCAGGTCGATGAACGCACCACGGCGATCGCGACCGTCGTCACCGGCATCGTGCTCGGCGTGCTGGTCTCGATTTCGTCGGTTGGCGCCGGCGCGGTCGGCGTCACCGTGCTGCTGCTGCTCTACCCGCGCCTGCCGATGGCAACCATCGTCGGCTCCGACATCGCCCATGCGGTGCCGCTGACGCTGGTCGCGGGCATCGGGCACTGGGCGCTTGGCGACGTCGATTGGGCGCTGATGGGCGTGCTGCTGCTGGGCTCGCTGCCCGGCATCATCGTCGGCAGCTTCAGCGCGACGCGCGTTCCCGAGACGGTGCTGCGCCTGACGCTTGCCAGCGTGCTGTTCGTGGTCGCCGGCAAGATCATGTTCGCGGAGCTGAACCTGTCGTCCGCGTTCGTGACGGCTCTGGCGTGGACGCATTGAGGCCCAAGGACCACGCCCCACTCTCGCTGTCATCGCCCGCGAAGGCGGGCGATCCAGTACTCCGTGACGGCTGTGATTAGCCGAGAAGCTGCGGAGTGCTGGATGCCCCGCCTTCGCGGGGCATGACCGAAAGTTGTTAGGTTGACGCTGCTTACTCCGCGGTCCAGCCACCATCGATTGACAGATTCGTGCCGGTGATCTGCGCGGCATCGTCGCCACACAGGAACAGCGCCAGGGCTGCGACCTGCTCGGAGGTGACGAACTCCTTGGTCGGCTGCGCGTCGAGCAGCACGTCGTTGATGACCTGCTCGCGCGTGAGGTTGCGGGCCTTCATCGTATCCGGGATCTGCTTCTCCACCAGCGGCGTCCAGACATAGCCGGGGCTGATGCAGTTGCAGGTGATCTTGTGGGTCGCAACCTCCAGCGCCACGGTCTTGGTGAGACCGGCAATGCCGTGCTTGGCCGAGACGTAGGCCGACTTGAAGGGCGAGGCGACCAGCGAGTGCGCCGAGGCCGTGTTGATGATGCGGCCCCAGCCCTTCTTCTTCATGCCGGGCACCGCGGCGCGGATGGCATGGAAGGCCGAGGACAAATTGATCGCGATGATCTGGTCCCACTTCTCGACCGGGAATTCCTCGATCGGCGAGACGAACTGGATGCCGGCATTGTTGACGAGAATGTCGACCGAGCCGAACGAGCTCTCGCCGAGGGCGATCATCCCGGCGATCTCGGCAGGCTTGGTCATGTCGGCGGGTGAATAGACCGCCTTGACGCCGAAATCGGACTCGATCTTGGCGCGCTCCTTCTCGATATCCTCAGGGGAGCCGAAGCCGTTGATGACGACATTGGCGCCGGCGGCCGCGAAGGCGCGCGCATAAGCGAGCCCGATGCCGCTGGTCGAACCGGTCACGACGGCGTTCTTGCCTGACAGACTACCCATATTATTCGCTCCTTTTTGGCGGGGGCACGGTGACGTCCCCCGTGAGATCGTAGGTCATCATGGTCTCGCCGGACTGCGGCTTGTCGAGCCAATCCTTGTGGCGCATCGACAGATGCACGTCGCGCACGCCAGCTTCCCAATGCTCGACCATGGCGACATGCGAGAAATCATAGTCCTTGGACGAGGATTCGTAGTTCTTGCTGCGATAGATCAGGTGCACCACGGTGACGGTGCTCTCACGAGATGCCTTCGCGAGGAATTCGACGGAAGGGTCGTTCTTGAGATAATCGGGCAATTTGGAAATCAGGTCGCGCACCGCCCGGCGGGCATTGTGGATCTGCTTGTTCTTGTCGGTGTTCATCCGCGTGCGGCTGGAGAAGCGGATGTCCTTCTCGCGCTCGGTGGCCTCGAGCAGCGAATTCGGCAAATCGCCGCGGGCGCTGAACAGGTCGACCTGGAAGATCAGCATGTCGCGATCGACCTCGGCATCGAGCACGTAGTCGAGCGGCGTGTTGGAGGCGATGCCGCCGTCCCAATAATGCTCGCCGTCGATGACCACGGACGGAAAGCCCGGCGGCAGCGCGCCGGAGGCCATGATGTGTTCGGGGCCGATCTTCTTGCCGAGCTTCTTGAACTCGTAATTGTCGAAATATTTGAAGTTGCCCGAGGTGACGCCGACTGCGCCGACGGAGAAGCGCGTCTTAAGGTCGTTGATGCGGTCGAAATCGACCAGCCGCTCCAGCGTCTTCTTCAGCGGCGCGGTGTCGTAATAGCTCTCGGCCTGCGGGCTGCCGGGTGGCCACATCGGCGCGGGCGGCACGCGCGGGACGAAGAAGCCCGGCACGCCGAAGGTCGCAATCAGCGCCGCGCTGGTCGAATTGAAGAGCTCGCGGCTGTGGTCGCTCTTGCCGATCGGCTTCCACGGCACCGGCGCCGAGACCATCTCCCAGAACTCTTTCAGGCGCTTGACGCGGGTATGGCCCTCGTTGCCGGCGATGATGGCGGCGTTGACCGCACCGATCGAGATGCCCGCGACCCATTCCGGCTCGAAGCCGTAGCCGCACAGCGCCTGATAGGCGCCGGCCTGATACGAGCCGAGCGCACCGCCGCCCTGCAAGACCAGGACGCGTTGCGCATTCGCGGGGACGCTGGCGGATTCCGTACTGGTGTGATCGGTCATGCGGGAACAATAGCAGATGACGGGCGACCGTGGCGACAGATCGCCGCGGCGTCAATGCATCCCGGGATCAAGTCTGGCTTATCGGGAGTCCGTTGAGGCCAGGATCATGGTCCAGAACACCTTGTATTTGGTGCCCGGAGCATAGCTCGCCGCTATGCCCAATTTTGTGACACCGCCCTTGAGCATGTTGGCGCGGTGGGGAGGCGAGTCGCGCCAGCCGGAAAACGCTTCCGCCAGCGTATGATAGCCGGCCGAGATGTTCTCGACCGCCACGGTCGCGGGATAGCCGCCGGCGGCGAGGCGCTTGGCGAGGGGGGCGCGGACGTCATGGTCCATCTTGTTGGCCGCGGCCATGGCATTGGACTGGGATTCGGCGAGCCGCATCAGATCAGGGTCGATGACGACGGTGCCGAGGGCGTTGTTCTGGCGGTATTGCGAGATCATGATCGCGGCCGCCTGGGCATCGAGCTTGGAGCCCGGGACCGCCATATCGGCATACATCGACGGCTGCTGGACCGGCGCTTCGTTGCCGGCACAGCCGGCGAGAAGCAAAGTGATGAGAATTGCGGCCGCAGCGCGCATGAATCGGAGCCCCCAAAGGAAGGGGCCGTTGTTGCATACCAACCGTGGCTGAAAGGTGAATTTTGAGGAAAATCGTAGCTGTCATCCCGGGGCAGCGCGCAGCGCTGAACCCGGAATCTCGCGCGACAACCTCGGGATTCCGGGTTCGCGCTGGCGCGCGCCCCGGAATGACGGGGGGCTCAGCCCGCAAATATCCGGTAGCGGCGCGGCTCGAGGCCAATGGTGTCGCCGGCGCGCAGTTCCCTGCCGCGGGGGGCGTCGATCTCGATGGTCTGGCCGCCCGATAGTGCAACCTCCGCCCGCTGCACCGGGCCGAAATTGCGGACATGCTGAACCGCGCCCTCGAAGGCGCCGCTGCCGGGCGGGCCGACCAGCATGTCATGTCGCCGCACGAACAGTTTTGACGCGCCAGGCGCAAGCCCGTCCGCCGCCAGGCGGAGCGACTGCTCGCCGAGCCTGATCACGCCGCCCTCGACCTGGACCGGCAGCTCGATGGACTCGCCGATGAAGCCGTGGACGAAGGCGGTCGCCGGGGTCTCGTAGACGTCGTCGGGCGAACCGATCTGCTCGATCCTGCCCTTGTCCATCACCACGACGCGGTTGGCGACTTCCAGCGCCTCCTCCTGGTCGTGGGTGACGAAGATCGAGGTGACGTTGATCTCGTGGTGCAGGGAGCGCAGCCATTTGCGCAGCTCCTTGCGCACCTTGGCATCGAGCGCGCCGAAGGGCTCGTCAAGCAAGAGGATGCGGGGTTCGATCGCGAGCGCGCGGGCAAGCGCGATGCGCTGGCGCTGGCCGCCGGAGAGCTGGCTCGGATAGCGATCGGCGAGCCAATCAAGCTGCACGAGATCAAGCAGCTCCTTCACCCGCGCACGGATCGCGGCCTCGTCCTTTCGCACCGCGCGCGGCTGCACGCGCAGGCCGAAAGCGACGTTCTCGAACACCGTCATATGGCGGAACAGCGCGTAGTGCTGGAACACGAAGCCGACGTGGCGTTCGCGCGCGCCCTGCGCCAGCGCATCCTCGCCGTTGAAGGCGACCTCGCCGGAATCCGGCCAGTCGAGCCCGGCGATGATCCGCAGCAGCGTGGTCTTGCCGGAGCCGGACGGACCGAGCAGCGCCAGCAACTCGCCATTGTCGACCTTGAGGTCGACGCCGTCGAGGGCGGCAAAGCTGCCGAACTTCTTGACGAGATTCCTGACTTCAATGGTCACTTGCGTCCTGTCCTTCGTCCAGATGACCTTCGAGAACGGTCTTGGCGATCAGCGTGATCAGCGCCAGCATCGCCAGCAGCGAGGCGATCGCGAAGGCGGCGACGAACTGGTATTCATTGTAGAGGATCTCGACCAGCAGCGGCATCGTGTTGGTCTCGCCGCGGATATGGCCGGAGACGACGGAGACCGCGCCGAACTCGCCCATCGCGCGGGCGTTGCAGAGCAGCACGCCGTAGAGCACGCCCCATTTGATGTTCGGCAGCGTGACGCGGAAGAAGGTTTGCAGGCCGGAGGCACCGAGCGAGATCGCGGCCTCCTCCTCCTGCGTGCCCTGCTCCTGCATCAAGGGGATCAGCGCGCGCGCCACGAAGGGGAAGGTCACGAAGGTCGTCGCGAGCGCGATGCCGGGCACCGCGAACAGGATCTGGATGTCGTGATCCCTGAGCCAGCCGCCGAAATAGCCCTGCGCGCCGAACAGCAGCACGAAGACGAGGCCCGAGATCACCGGGCTCACCGAGAACGGCAGGTCGATCAGGGTGATCAGCAAGGTCTTGCCCGGGAATTCGAATTTCGCAATCGCCCAGGCGGCGACGAGACCAAAGACGAGATTGAGGCCGACCGAGATCGCCGCGACGATCAACGTCAGCTTGATCGCGGACAACGCCTCCGGGTCGGCCAGCGCGGACAGATAGGCCAGGATGCCCTTCGAGAAGGCCTGCGCGAACACCAGGACAAGCGGCAGCACGACGAAGACGGAGAGGAAGATCATCGCCAGCGCGATGATGGTGATGCGGACCGCGCGCGGTTCGGTGCGGAGATTATTCCGCGCGGCCGCCGCATGTGCACGTGCCTTGGCGTCGGAGGCCGAGAGCGACACGGAATCTGCAATCTGCATCGTCATCATATCCGCCCTCAGCGCGCCGGGATCCGGCTCTGCGCCCAGCGCTGGAGTCGGTTGACGGCGAAGATGATGACGAAGGAGACGACGAGCATGACGACCGCAATCGCAGTCGCGTCGGCGTAGCGGAATTCGGAGAGACGGATCACGATCAGCAATGGCGCGATCTCGGAGACATTCGGCAGATTGCCGGCGATGAAGATCACCGAGCCGTATTCGCCGACGGCGCGGGCGAAGGCGAGCGCGAGGCCGGTGAGCAGCGCCGGCGCGAGCGAGGGCAGGATCACGCGAATGATGGTCTGCCAGCGGCTGGCGCCAAGGCTGCCCGCGGCCTCCTCGATCTCGGGGTCGAGATCCTGGAGCACCGGCTGCACCGTACGCACCACGAAGGGAATCCCGATGAAGATCATGGCGACGAAGATGCCGACCGGCGTGAACGCCACCTTGATGCCGAGCGCCGTGAGCGGCGCACCCAGCCAGCCCTTCTCGGCAAACAGCGCCGTCAGTGCGACGCCGGCAACCGCCGTCGGCAGCGCAAAGGGCACGTCGACGATGGCGTCGAAGATGCGCCGGCCGGGAAAGCGATAACGCACCAGCGCCCAGACGATGATGCTGCCCATCACCAGATTGACGCAGGCCGCTGCGAAGGCGAGTCCAAACGACACGCGGAGCGCGTTCAGGGTGCGGCGGCTGGAGAGGATGTTCCAGAACTGCTCGGGGCTCAGCTCGAGCGATTTCAGGAACAGGCCGGCGAGCGGAATCAGGATGATCACGGACAACCAGGAAAGCGTCAGTCCCATCGTGAGACCGAAGCCCGGCAATGTCCGTCGTCGTGCTGCAACTGCGCTCACCAGGCCCCCTGCTAAAGCCTCCTAAGACAGCGCCCGATCAGTTCTTGTAGATCTGATCAAAGACGCCGCCGTCGGCAAAATGTTCCTTCTGCGCCTTGGTCCAGCCGCCAAAAAATTCGTCGATCGTGAACAGCTCGACCTTTGCGAAGGAGTTTTCATACTTTTTAGCGATCTCGGCATCGCGCGGACGATAGAAGTTCCGCGCGGCGATCTCCTGCCCCTCCTTGGTGTACCAGTATTGAAGGTAGGCATCGGCGGCGTTGCGGGTGCCCTTCTTGTCGGCAACCTTGTCCACGATCGCGACCGGCGGCTCCGCCAGGATCGACAGCGGCGGCGCCACGATCTCGAATTTTTCCGGGCCGAACTCCTTCAGCGCGAGATAGGCCTCGTTCTCCCAGGCGAGCAGCACATCGCCAACGCCGCGCTCGACGAAGGTCACGGTGGCGCCCCGCGCGCCGGTGTCGAGCACCGGCACCTGCTGGAACAGCTTTCCGACGAACTCCTTGGCCTTGTCGGCCGAGCCGTACTTCTTCTGCGCAAAGCCCCAGGCCGCAAGATAATTCCAGCGCGCACCGCCCGAGGTCTTCGGGTTCGGCGTGATCACGGCAACGCCCGACTTGAGCAGATCGTCCCAGTCCTTGATGCCCTTGGGATTGCCCTTGCGCACCAGGAACACGATGGTCGAGGTGTAGGGTGATGAATTCTGCGGCAGACGCTTCTGCCAGTCGGTGGCAGTCAGTCCCTTGCCGGCGATGGCATCGATGTCATAGGCAAGCGCCAGCGTCACCACGTCGGCCTGCAATCCGTCGATCACCGCGCGCGCCTGCGAACCGCTGCCGCCATGCGACTGCTTGATCTCGACGCTCTTGCCGGTCTCTTTCTGAAAGGCGGTCGCGAACGCCTTGTTGAACTCGACATAGAGCTCGCGCGTCGGATCGTACGACACGTTCAAAAGATTGATGTCAGCGGCGAGGGCCGAGCTTGCCAAGAACCCTGTCACGAGCAGCCCTGCCGCGAGCGGAACGATACGGCGCATCATGTCCATCTCCATTCACCTCGACGGCATCGGCGCCGTCGATGGCATGCGGGCATAACTCGGGGCGAAACGCTCTTAAGTCAACGGAACCGGATTTTCTTGTTTGAAGGCTCGCAGCCTGACTGTGCTACAAAGCCTTCATCGTATGGATGCCGCATTCTGTCTTCGCCCGGCCGCGCCAGCGACCGGCGCGTGCATCCTCGCCCTCAGTCGTTCTGCTCGTGCAAGGCATACACCCAACCGACAGAAAACCGGAGGCGGCCAGCGGATGACGCGGCAATTTGGCGCGGACGAAGATCGCCTCGAGTTCCTCGCGCGAGACATTGGCAAAGGGGTTGAATTTCAGCCGCGCGCCGTCGTCCTCGACGACCGGAATGTCGGTGCGCGCATTGCCCTGAAAGCGCTTGCGGCCGTTGAGCCAGGCATCGAACGGCTTTAGCGCGCGCGACAGCGGCTCGACCTTGCGGATGCGACAGCAGGCATCGGGATCGGAGAACCAGAGATCGCGCTCGGGATCCTCGCGCGACAAGGACTCCTCCGTCGGCTTGATCGAGCGGACGTCCTTGAGGCCGAGCGTCGCGATCAGCGTATCGCGATAGGCCAGCGTCTCCTCGAACAGCCAGCCGGTATCGAGAAAAATCACGGGGATTGCCGGATCGACATCCGCCATGACCTTGAGCAGCGTCGCCGATTCCGCCCCGAAGGACGACACCAGCGCAAGTTTTTCACGACCAACCGCCTTCAGGGCCGCCCCGATGATCTCCGCGGGCGAGGCATCGCGCAAGGCGCGATCGAGCTCCTCCACTGACGGCCGCACAGAGATCGGCGTTGACGAAGCCTGAAGCGCGATTGCGTTCACGTGCCGACACCTTCGGAGTGACGCAGCTGCATGCGCCGGTGCAGCGCCGTGATGCGGCCATCACCGGTCGGCTGGTAGAACACCGAATAGCGTTTTGCGGTCTGCATGAAGGCTTCCGCATCGGCCTGCTTCTTGACCTCGAAGGAATCGAAGCCGGCCCGCAGCATGAACACGAACTGGTCGCGCAGCACCTGGCCCGTGGCCCGCAGCTCGCCGCGATAATTGTAACGCTCGCGCAGCAGCCGCGCCTGGCTGTAGGCGCGTCCATCGCGGAAGCTCGGGAACACCAAGGCGACGACAGCGATCTTGCCGAGATGGGGCACGAGCTCGGCGATGTCGCGGTTGTTCGGCCAGATCACGCCGACCTTGCCGCCGCGCTTGAGCAACGCGTCCGCGTCGGCCAAGAAGCGCTCCGCCGGCACCAGGATGTCACCGCTCGCGGGCAGCGGCGTGTCGACGGCCAGCTTGGCAAAACTGTCGTCGGCGATTTTTCCGCCGTTAACGAGTGGCATAGACGCGCTCCTTGAAGGGTTCGACGCCGAGGCGCTTCACGGTGTCGACGAACAGCTCTTCGGGCCGCTCGCGCAACGCGAGATAGGCTTCCACGATGTCCTCGACGACGTCGGCGACCTCGTCGAACTTGACGCCCGGGCCGATCAGATTGCCGAGCGCGGCACTCTCGTCGGCACGGCCGCCGATGGTGATCTGGTAGACCTCCTCGCCGTTCTTCTCGACGCCGAGAATGCCGATATGGCCGACATGGTGATGGCCGCAGGCGTTGATGCAGCCGGAGATGTTGATGTGGAGACGGCCGATCAGATTGGCCAGCTCGTGGTTGGCGAAGCGCCGCGTCAGCTCCTGCGCGATCGGGATCGAGCGCGCATTCGCGAGCGAACAGTAATCCAGCCCCGGACAGGCGATGATGTCGGTGATCAGGTTGACGTTCGGGGTCGCGAGGCCAAGCTTGTCGAGCGCCTTCCACAGCGCCGGCAGATCGCGCTTGGCGACATGCGGCAGTGCCAGGTTCTGCTCGTGGCCGACGCGGATCTCACCGAAGGAATATTTGTCGGCGAGATCGGCCAGCGCATCCATCTGCTCGGCGGTGGCATCGCCGGGAGGCGCGCCGATCGGTTTCAGCGAGATCGTGACGATGGAATAGCCCTGGTTCTTGTGCGCGGCGACCGAGTTCTTGCGCCACGCCTCGAAATCGGGATCGGCCGCGGCCTGCCGCAGCTCGTCCGGATTGTGCGGCAGCTTTTCGTAGGCCGGATAGATGAAGCGGGAGCGGATGTCCTCGATCACCTCGTCGTCGATCTGGAGCGAGGAGTTGCGGATATGCTGCCACTCTTCCTCGACCTCGCGGGAGAACTTCTCGATGCCGAGCTCGTGCACCAGGATCTTGATGCGCGCCTTGTAGATGTTGTCGCGGCGTCCGTACTGATTGTAGACGCGCAGGATCGCCTCGATATAGCTGAGGAGATCGCGGCCATGAACGAAGTGCTTGATGGTTTTGCCGATGAACGGCGTGCGGCCGAGACCGCCGCCGACCAGCACCTCGAAGCCGGTTTCGCCCTTTTCGTTCTTGATCAGACGCAAGCCGATATCGTGCACCTTGATCGCGGCGCGGTCGTGGTCCGACGCGATGATCGCGATCTTGAACTTGCGCGGCAGGAACGAGAATTCCGGATGCAGCGTGGTGTGCTGGCGGATCAACTCCGACCAGATGCGGGGATCTTCGATCTCGCCCGGCGCGACGCCGGCCCACTGGTCCGAGGTGACGTTGCGCATGTTGTTGCCGGAGGTCTGCATCGCGTGGATGCCGACCTCGGCGAGATCGGCCAGCGCATCCGGCAGGTCCGACAGCTTGATCCAGTTGAACTGGATGTTCTGGCGCGTGGTGAAATGGCCGTAGCCGCGGTCGTATTTGCGCGCGACATGGGCAAGCCGCCGCAGCTGGTTCGACGCCAGCGTTCCATAGGGAATCGCGACGCGGAACATATAGGCGTGCAGCTGCAGATAGACGCCGTTCTGCAGGCGCAGCATCTTGAATTCGTCTTCGGTGAGCTCGCCAGAGAGGCGGCGCTGCACCTGGTCACGGAATTCCGAGACGCGCTCGTTGACCAGCGTGCGATCGATTTCGTCGTAAGCGTACATGATTGAAGTGCCTTAAAACTCGACTTGCAGCTCGACCTGCGATCAGACCGGCAGGTCGATTGTCACGCCGTCGCGGCGGATCTGCTCGCGCAGATTGCCCGGCAGGATCTTGCCGTCCTCGCCGATCTGGACCGGAGCGATATAGGGACCGATCGCACCGACGTCATCGGCCACAGCCTCGGCGAGCAACGCCTTCGCTTCGTCGGAGTTTCGCACGATCGCGGCCTCCGCCAGATCAGCCGACCAACCCTTGGCAGCGGTGCGGTAGACGACAACGCCGTCCCAGGTGCGGTTCGCGGTCACCACGGAGGAACCGTTGATCTTGAGTTTCTGTTGCAGAGGAGAGGTCATTCGGCAGCATCCAGCAGGTCAGAGATGATTTGTTTGGGTGTTTCGCGGCGAAGCGAACCGGCATGCCGGACCACGTCGCCGATGATGAGGATGGCAGGACCACCGTTGGTCCGCCGCACGAGTTCGGGCAAATCACGCAGCGTGCCGATCACGCCTTGCGCGTCTGGACGCGTGACGCGGACGAACACGCCGACCGGCGTCTCCGGCGAACGGCCGGCGGCGAACAGGCCTGCGCGTATCGCGGGCGCCGCGGTCATGCCCATGTAAACCACGACCGTCATCTTGGTGTCGGTCAGCGTCGACCAGTCCACGTTCTCGGCATCGCGCGCCTTGTGCGCGGTGAGGAAGGTGATGCGGGTCGCTTCATGGCGGTAGGTCAGCGGCACCTCGAAATCAGCGGCGCCGCCGAGCCCAGCGGTGATGCCGGGAATGATCGAATAGGCGACGCCGGCGGCGCGCAGCGCTTCGACCTCTTCGCCGCCGCGGCCGAACACGAAGGGATCGCCGCCCTTGAGCCGCACCACGCGCTGGCCGGATTGCGCGGCCTCGATCATCCGCTTGTTGATGGCGTCCTGGCCGATGCCGGGCTTGCCGACGCGGCGGCCGACCGCAACGCGCGTGGTGTCGCGGCGGATCCGGTCGAGAATTTCGCCCGAGACCAGCTCGTCGTGGAAGACGATGTCGGCGTCCTGGAGCGCGCGCAGCGCCTTGATGGTGAGAAGATCAGGATCGCCGGGGCCGGCGCCGACCAACGCAACCGAGCCTTCCGGCTTGTCGGCACGCGCGAAAGCGGAGGGATCGGAGATCGCCGTGAGCGCCGCGTCTGCCTCGCCCTTGCGGCCAGCCAGCACGGCGGCGCCGATCGGCCCGTCGATGACGCGCTCCCAGAAGCGGCGACGCAGCGGAAACTCGGCAATGCGCTCGTTGATGGATTTGCGGAAGCCGCCGATGAACTCGGCGAGTTCGCCGATACGGGCGGGCAGCAACGCCTCGATCTTCTCGCGCACGCGCCGTGCCACCACCGGCGAGGTGCCGCCGGTGCCGACCGCGACCACGACATCGCCGCGATCGACGATGGCGGGGAAGATGAAGCTGGAATGCTCGAGATCGTCCATGACGTTGACGGGCAGACCGAGCGACTTGGCGCGGACCGACATCGCAACGCCGACATCTCCCGCCCCCGCGCAGACGATGGCGATGACCCCGGCGAGATCGGCGGTGAGCGGATCGCCGGCCGCGACCTCTATGCGCGCCGCGTCATCGGAGCCGAGACCCAGATCGTGATTGCCGTCGATCGCATGCACGCGGATGCGCGCGCCGGCAGCGGCGAGCACGCGCAGCTTGGCGCGCAAAAGCTCACCGGCGCCGATGAGGACCACCGGACCGGCCTTGAGATCGAGGAACACTGGCAAGAACCGCATGCGATACTCGCTTCCCCCACATCCGGGGTTGACTGGAATTATTTTCTATATATGTGTCGTTTCGAGTGCGCAAAGAGAAAATTTTTTCTTCTCTTCCGCACCGCAACTATAGAATTTTCGCCTCCAAACACAAAGTGGCAGAGATGCATCTTCTCAGGACCGATTCCGGTGCAGATGGACGGGACTCCCGCCCCCCCGTTTCCGAGCAAATTTCCGTCGGGCTGACCGCCCCCGGCATGGACCATCTCGACCAGCTCGAGGCGCAGAGCATCTACATCTTCCGCGAGGCTTTTGGCCGTTTGAAGAAGATCGCCCTGCTGTGGTCGCTCGGCAAGGACTCCAACGTCATGATCTGGCTGGCGCGCAAGGCCTTCTTCGGCCGCCTGCCGTTCCCCGCCCTCCATGTCGACACCGGCAAGAAGTTTCCGGAGATGTATCGCTTCCGCGATCATTACGGCAAGGAGTGGGATCTCGACCTGCGCGTCGAGCCCTGCCCGCCCATCGATGCCGTCGACCCAACGCTGCCGCCGGCCGCGCGTTCCGCCGCGCGCAAGACCGAGGGCCTCAAGATGGCGCTCGGCAAATACGGTTTTGACGGCCTGATCGCCGGCATCCGCCGCGACGAGGAGGCGACCCGCGCCAAGGAGCGCGTGTTCTCGCCGCGCGGCCTGGAGGGCAATTGGGACGTGCGCGACCAGCCGCCGGAATTCTGGGATCATTTCAACGCCTCGCCGCCGCAGGGCGCGCATTTGCGGATCCACCCGATCCTGCATTGGACCGAGGCCGACATCTGGGCCTACACCAAGCGCGAGAATATCCCGATCATCCCGCTGTACCTGTCGCAGAACGGCAAGCGCTATCGCTCGCTGGGCGACCAGGACATCACCAACCCCGTGAATTCGACCGCGTCGAACATCGACGAGATCCTGGCCGAGCTCGAGCAGACCAAGGTGCCGGAGCGCGCCGGCCGTGCGCTCGACCACGAGACCGAGGACGCTTTCGAGCGCCTCCGCGTCGCCGGCTATCTCTGATCAAGGACGCGAGCGCGATATGAACATGATCGTCACCCCCGCTTCGCCTGCGACCCCGAACGGCACCACGCGTCCGCAAGTGCGTATCGTCATCGTCGGCCATGTCGATCACGGCAAGTCGACGCTGGTCGGCCGCCTGCTGCATGAGACCGGCAGCCTGCCCGACGGCAAGCTCGAAATGCTCAAGGCCGTCAGCGCGCGGCGTGGCATGCCGTTCGAATGGTCGTTCCTGCTCGACGCGCTCCAGACCGAGCGCGACCAGGGCATCACCATCGACACCACGCAGATCCGCTTCCGCACCAATTCGCGCGACATCGTCCTGATCGACGCGCCCGGCCATGCCGAATTCCTGCGCAACATGATCACCGGCGCTTCCCAGGCCGACGGCGCGGTGTTGATCATCGACGCGCTGGAGGGCGTGCGCGACCAGACAAGGCGGCACGGCTATCTCCTGCATCTGCTCGGCGTGAAGCAGGTCGCGGTCGTCGTCAACAAGATGGACCGCGTCGACTTCTCCGCCGAACGTTTCAAGGAGATCAGCGACGAGATATCCGCGCATCTGCAAGGCCTCGGCGTGAAGCCGACCGCCGTGATCCCGATCTCCGCGCGCGATGGCGACGGTGTCGCCGAGCGCACCGATCGCATTGGCTGGTACAAGGGACCGACCGTGGTCGAGGCGCTTGATAGGCTCGAGCCGGCCCGGCCGCTGGAAGCGCTGGCGCTGCGCCTGCCTGTGCAGGCGATCTACAAATTCGATGATCGCCGCATCGTCGCGGGCCGGATCGAATCCGGCAGCCTCATCGCGGGCGACGAGATCGTGATCATGCCGGCCGGCAAGATCGCCAGGATCAAGACGGTCGAGAGCTGGCCGGTGACGCCGGTGGCGGGACGCCAGGGTGCCGGCCGCTCGGTCGGCATCACGCTGGACCGCGAATTGTTCCTTGAGCGCGGCGATATCATCGCGCATGCCGACGCCGCCCCGCGCGAGACGCGGCGGCTGCGCGCGCGCATCTTCTGGCTCCACGACAAGCCGCTCGCCAAGGGTGACCAGCTGCTGGTGCGCTGCGGGCCGAAGGAGAGCCGCGCCACCGTCGTCGCCATCGAGAAGGCGGTCGATCCCGGCGAATTGTCGAGCGTCGAGAACAAGGCGATCGGCCGCAACCATGTCGGCGAGATCGACATCTCTCTTTCGAACCCGATCGCAACCGATCCCTACACCGAAAATCCGCGCACCGGGCGCCTGGTGATCGAGGTCTCCGGGCGTATCGCCGGCGGCGGCCTGGTGCTGTCGGTCGATGCCGGCCAGCGCGCCGTACCCGTTGATATCGTGCCGGTGGAATCGGCGCTGCGCCTCGACGAGCGCTCCGCGCGCTACCGCCACAACGGCGCCGTGGTCTGGCTCACCGGCCTGCCGGCCTCCGGCAAGTCGACTCTTGCAAAAGCGCTGGAGCGACGGCTGTTCACCAACGGCGGCTCGCCGATCCTGCTCGACGGCGACACGTTGCGTGCAGGCCTCAACAGTGATCTCGGCTTCTCCGCCGCCGACCGCAGCGAAAACATCCGTCGTCTCGCCGAGGTCGCGACGCATCTTGCCCGCAACGGGCACATCGCCATCGTCGCCGCCGTCTCGCCCGCCCGCGAGGACCGCGCCACGGCGCGTCGCATCGCCGACACCGCGTTCCGCGAGATCCATGTCGCGACACCGGCCGGCGTCTGCGAGGAGCGCGATCCCAAGGGCCACTACAAGAAGGCCCGTGCGGGAGCGCTTGCCTCCTTTACGGGCATCGGCAAAGACTACGAGGTGCCGCAGTCCGCCGAGCTCGTGATCGACACCTCGACGCGAACGGTTGCGGATGCCGCTGACGAGATCGAGCAGATGCTGAAGACATCAGGCGTGCTGTTCGACGAACTCGTGGACCTCGCTGCGAATATTTGAGGCGCAGCCTCCTACGTCATGGCCGGGCTTGACCCGGCCATCCACCTGCCGCCGCATCTGAGGAGCCCGGCATGGCCGGGCGATGACAGCCAGCCTGCCGCCCCTCGCTTGACATTTTGACAGACCTTTAGGGGCCTTCTCACGGCCCCGATTTTGGGGCTAATAAGGCCCTGAAAGCCGCTCCCTGTGGGCGCATTTTGCTGCTGTCGGGTCAAAAGCAGCCAAAAACAGCCATTTCCAACAAGAAAGACCATCATGAAACGCGTCGACGCCCACGGATTGAAGATCGCCCCCGTCCTGTTCGATTTCATTGCCAAGGAAGCGGCCCCGAAAACGGGGATCGCGCCGGACGCGTTCTGGGCCGGGGTTGCAGGCATCATCAAGGAGTTGGGGCCGAAGAACCGGGCGCTGCTGGCGGTGCGCGACACGCTGCAGGCCAAGATCGACGACTGGCACCGCGCCAGCAAGGGCAAGGCGTTCGACCTCGACGCCTACACCGCCTTCCTGAAGGAGATCGGCTATCTCGTTCCGGAGCCGGCGACGCAGAAGGTCGAGACCACTGATGTCGACGAGGAGATCGGCAAGATCTGCGGCCCGCAGCTCGTCGTCCCGCTCACCAATGCGCGCTATGCGCTGAACGCGGCGAATGCGCGCTGGGGCTCGCTCTACGACGCCTTCTACGGCACCGACGCGATCCCGCACGATCCGTCCGAGAGCGGCAAGGGTTACAACAAGGCGCGCGGCGACAAGGTGATCGCCAAGGCCAAGGCCTTCCTCGACGCGGCCGTGCCGCTCGCGACCGGCAGCCACACCGACGTCACCGCCTATAGCGTCGTCGCGGGCCAGCTCGCGGTGAAGCTGAAGAGCGGCAATGCGACGGCGCTGAAGAACGCGGATCAGTTCGCGGGCTTCCAGGGCGATGCGGCTGCGCCGAGCGCGGTGCTGCTCGTCAACAACGGCATGCATGTCGAGGTCAAGATCGACCGCAGCAGCACGATCGGCAAGGACGACCCCGCCGGCGTCGCCGACATGATCATGGAATCCGCCGTCTCGACCATTCTCGACATGGAAGACTCGGTCGCCGCCGTCGATGCCGAGGACAAGGTGCTGGTCTACCGCAACACGATCGGCCTGATGAACGGCACGCTGTCGGCCGATTTCGAGAAGGGCGGCAAGACGCTGACCCGTTCGCTCAACGCCGACCGCAGCTACAAGACGCCGGATGGCAAGGGCGAGGTCAAGCTGCACGGCCGCAGCCTGCTGCTGATGCGCAATTGCGGTCACCACATGTTCACCGACGCGGTGCTGGACGAGGCCGGCGAGGAAGTCCCCGAGGGTCTGCTCGATGCCGCCGTCTCCGGGCTTCTTGCCATTCATGACTTGAAGGGCAACTCCAAGGTCAAGAACAGCCGCACGGGATCGGCCTATATCGTCAAGCCGAAGATGCACGGCCCGGACGAGGTGTCGTTCACCTGCGAGATTTTTGACCGCGTCGAGAAGATGCTGGGCCTGCCCGAGAACACGCTCAAGGTCGGCATCATGGACGAGGAGCGGCGCACCACCGTCAACCTCAAGGCCTGCATCCAGCGCGCCTCCAAGCGCATCATGTTCATCAACACTGGCTTCCTCGACCGCACCGGCGACGAGATCCACACCTCGATGGAAGCGGGTCCGATGATCCGCAAGAACGAGATGAAGGCGCAGGCCTGGATCAAGGCCTATGAGGACTGGAACGTCGACATGGGCCTGATCGACGGGCTGCCCGGCCATGCCCAGATCGGCAAGGGCATGTGGGCCGCGCCGGACAAGATGGCGGACATGCTGCAACAGAAGCTCGCCCATCCGCAGGCCGGCGCCACCACGGCGTGGGTGCCCTCGCCGACCGCCGCCACGCTGCACGCGCTGCACTACCACCAGGTCAACGTCATCGCGCGCCAGCAGGAGCTGACCAAGGGCGGGCCGCGCGCAAAGCTCTCGGACATCCTCACCATTCCGGTGTCGAAGTCGAACTGGGCGCCCGACGACGTCAAGCAGGAGATCGACAACAACTGCCAGGGCATTCTGGGCTATGTCGTGCGCTGGATCGACCAGGGCGTCGGCTGCTCCAAGGTGCCCGACATCCACGATGTCGGCCTGATGGAAGACCGTGCCACCTTGCGCATCTCCAGCCAGCATCTCGCCAACTGGCTGCACCAGGGTGTCATCACCGAGGCGCAGGTGATGGAATCGCTCAAGCGCATGGCTGTCGTCGTCGACAAGCAGAACGCGGGGGACGCGATCTACAAGCCGATGGCGCCCGCGTTCGACGGCGTCGCCTTCAAGGCCGCCTGCGACTTGATCTTCAAGGGCCGCGAGCAGCCGAACGGCTACACCGAATACATCCTCACCGCGCGCCGCCGCGAGGCGAAAGCGGCTGGCTGAGGCCCGGTCATTCGAACACCAAAAGCCCCGGCTCATGCCGGGGCTTTTTTGCTTTCAGTAGCCCGGATGGAGCGAAGCGTAATCCGGGACGGCGCGGCTTGGGGCAATCCCCGGATTGCGCTTCGCTCCATCCGGGCTACGGCACCGCGCTAAAACACCGCGAGATATTTCAGCAGCGACACGATGCCGATGATGATGACGACGACGCGCGCGATCTACTTGGCGCGGCCGTCCATCGGCAGCATGTTGATGAGATAGAGCACGAGGATGATGACGAGAAAGGTGACGAGGACGCCGACCAGCATTGAAGAACCCCCTTCAGGCAAATTGCTAACGGTGTCCTAACGCACGTCTCTCGCGCCGGTTCCATTTCGGCAACCCCTTACAACTTCTGGTAAATGCGTATTTCTACCTGTCGGCCCCCTGCCTAAAACTTTACCCTTTTCCTTTCAGATGCAGAAACCGTTTGGGCCGCGAGCCGAAAACGGCATGCGATTGCTGATCTGCCGCGCCTCCGTTTGTCGATGTTGCCGGGCGCCTTCACGAACTTTGAAATGGGAATTTGGGGGGACTTCCGATGCTCAATCGTCTGACCGTGTCCGCGCTGCTGAAGGCGGTGATTGCGATCACGTCGATCTGCGTGGTGATCGCACTCTCGCTCACCGCCTACGAGTCCTGGGATCGCCTCAAGACCGCCAACCGCATCTCGCAGATCGCCGATGCCTCCGCCGACCTGTTCAAGGCGATGCACAATCTGCGCACCGACCGCTCGACCACCAACCGGCTCCTCAACTCGACCGAGCCGATGGACCCCGAGATCGAGAAATATCTGCGCGCGATCCGGGACGCCGAGATGCCGGCGATGGCACGCGCGCTGGAGCTGTTGCCCACCATGGAGTTTCCGCAGTCCGGCGCGCTGGTGCCGGAGCTCGCACGCTTGTACAAATCGGCAAGCGAGCAGCAGAAGCAATTCTGGGAAGACGTCGCCAAGCCGAAGGGTCAGCGCCGCCCGGACCTGCCGAAGGAATACATGCAGACGACGCAGGGCCTGCTCGAGACGCTGGACAAGCTCTCGAACGTTCTGGCCGCCACCGTCAACCACCAGGACGCTGCGATCGACCAGCTCCTCGCAATCAAGCAAAGCGCCTGGCTGCTCCGCAACACTGCGGGCGAAGCGTCGCTGGTCATCTCGACCGGGCTCAACGCCGGCCGCATCACGCCGGAGGCCCGCCTCGCCTATACCCAGTACGTCGGCGGCACGGCGGCGATGTGGCAGGCGCTGGAATTATCGACGTCGGGCATGCAATTGCCGCCGGCGCTGTCGTCCGCCATGGCTGCGGCCAAGACCGCCTATTTCGACCCGCAATATCTGGCGCTCCGCGATCGCCTGGCCAATACGCTCGCCAACGGCGAAAAGGCCGAGATGAGCGCGAACCAGTGGACACCGGTCACGGTGGGCCGTCTGGCCAGCGCGGTTGCCGTCGCCGAGACGGCACTCGATGCCGCCAAGAGCCATACGCTGGACCAGCGCAGCTCAGCTCAGCGCGCACTTATCGTGCAGCTCGCACTGCTGGCGCTCGCCATCTCCCTCGCCGTCGGCGCCATCATGCTGGTCAGCCGCCGCGTCATCCATCCGCTCAACACCATCCGTGACGCCATGCTCAAGGTCGCCGGCGGCGACCTTGCCGTAGAAAGCGGCTATCTCGACCGCAACGACGAGATCGGCGCGCTCGCCGGCGCGCTGGAGACCTTCAAGCAGCAAGCCACCGACAAGCTCAAGATCGAGGAGCAGGAGCGCGAGCGCAATGTCGGCGCCTCCGCGCGCCAACGCGCCATCGAGACCTATGTCGGCGAGTTCGAAGGCGCGGTGCGCAAGACGCTCGGGGAATTGACCGAGGCCTCCGGCGAGATGCGCAAGACCTCGGGCGATCTGTCCGCCGTGTCGCGCCAGACCAACGACCGCGTGCAGGTCGCGGGCAAGGCCTCCAATGACGCCTCCATGAGCGTCGACAGCGTGGCCGCCGCCGCCGAGGAACTCTCGGCCTCGATCAACGACATCAGCCAGCAGGCCGCCCATGCCGCGGGCATCGCCAGCCGCGCCGTCAACCAGGCCCGCGAGACCGACGGCACCGTGCAGGGACTGGCACAGTCCGCGGGACGCATCGGCGAGGTCGTCGGATTGATCAACACCATCGCGGCGCAGACCAATCTGCTCGCGCTCAACGCCACCATCGAAGCCGCGCGTGCCGGCGAAGCCGGGCGTGGTTTTGCGGTAGTCGCCTCCGAGGTGAAATCGCTGGCAAGCCAGACCGCAAAGGCCACCGAGGAAATCTCCGGCCAGATCGCCGACATTCAGAGGGTCGCAACCGACGCCATCAACGCGATCCAGACCATCGGCGGCATCATCGGCGAGGTGAACGAGGTGGCGACCGCGATCGCGGCCGCCGTGCAGGAGCAGGGTGCGGCGACGCAGGAGATCACCCGCAGCACGCAATTCGCGGCGCAGGGCACCAAGAACGTCTCGGACAACATCACCGGCGTGAAAGCGGATGCGGATGCCGCCGCTGCGGCCGCGGACAATGTGAAGCACGCCTCCGAGATCCTGGAGAGCCAGAGCCGCCAGCTCGGCGAGGAAGTCACCGGTTTCCTCGGCAAGATCCGCGCGGCGTAAGGCCGGATTGCAGGCAGAGCGCCAGCCACACCTCAGTGTCGTCCCCGCGAAGGCCTCAAACGCCGCGCGAGGACGCGTGAGCACCGCATCTCCTGGCGCCCGTAGTTTTACGGCAGGGCCACTGCCTAAGTTTTTACTCTTTTCGGGCCAAATGCGACGGCGCCTGCCTCGGGCAAGCGCGCATTGCGTGCATCCCTTTGGTTTTCGAAGTTCGTAGGGGGCTGCCGTTTCGGGTCCACGAATTTCGAAAATGCGTACCGGGGTGTCCGATGCTGAATCGTTTGACCGTATCTGCGCTGCTGAAGGCAGTGATTCTGTCCACCGCGCTTGTCGTCGTCATCGGATTCTCATTCAGCGCATGGAGCTCCTGGACCCGGCTTCAGGAGGCCAACCGGATCGTCGCGGTCTCGGCGGCCTCGGCCGAAGTGTTCAAAGGGATGGCCAACATCCGGGCCGACCGATCGACCAGCAACCGCCAGCTCACCTCCGACGTCGCCATGGACAAGGACATCGAGAAGTACATTCGCGAGGTCCGCGACGCCCTGATGCCCGCCATCACCCGCACGCTCGAGCTCCTGCCCACGACCGATTTCGCCCAGCGCGACACATTGCTGACCGACCTTGGCGCGTTGAACAAGACATTGCTCGCACTCCAGGCCGAATTCTGGACCGAGGTCGTCAAGCCCAGGGCCGAGCGCCGCGCAGGCCTTGCCAAGGAATATGTCGCGACCGAGGACACGCTGATGGCGTTGCTCGACAAGCTCTCCGGCGCTCTCGCGGCGAGCGTCAACCATCAGAGCGCGACGATCGACCAGCTCCTGACCATCAAGCAGATGGCCTGGCTGCTCCGCAACACCGCGGGCGAATCCTCGCAGATCGTCGGCAACACGCTCAACAGCGGCAAGATCGCTCCGGATGTGCAGCTTGCCTACACCAAATACATCGGCGGCACGGAGGCCGCCTGGACTGCGATCGAGCTTGCCGCGTCGGGCATGCAATTGCCGCCGGCGCTTACCGCGGCCATGGCGGAAACCAAATCGGTCTATTTCGACCCGCAATACGCCGCCACGCGCGACGGTATCATCGCGACGATCGCCAAGGGCGAGAAGCCGTCGATGACCGCGAACCAGTGGAGCCCGTATTCGGTGCCCCGGATGATGACCGCCGTGAAGCTCGCCGACGCCGCCCTGCAGGCCGCCAAGGATCACTCCGCGGCGCAGCGCGCGACCGCGGTGCAATCGCTCATTTTCCAGATGGCGCTGCTCGTCACCGCGATCGTCCTGACCGGTGCCGCGATGATGGCGGTCAGCCGCCGCGTGATCACGCCGCTGCACCGGATCCGCGACGCCATGCTCAAGGTCGCCGGCGGCGATCTCGGCGTCGACAGCGGCTATCTCGACCGTCACGACGAGATCGGCTCGCTGGCCGGTGCACTGGAGACGTTCAAGCAGCAGGCCACCGACAAGCTCAAGATCGAGGAACAGGAGCGGGAGCGCAACGCCGGCGCTGCCGCGCGCCAGCGCGCGATGGAGACCTATGTCGGCGAGTTCGAGGGCGTGGTCCGCAAGTCGCTGGGCGAATTGAGCGAGGCCTCCGGCGAGATGCGCAAGACCTCGGGCGACCTGTCCGCGGTGTCGCGACAGACCAATGAACGCGTCGAGATCGCCGGTAAGGCCTCGAACGATGCCTCGACCAGCGTCGACAGCGTCGCGGCAGCCGCCGAGGAGCTCTCGGCCTCGATCAACGACATCAGCCAGCAGGCCGCGCATGCGGCGGGCATCGCCAGCCGCGCGGTCAACCAGGCGCGCCAGACCGACAGCACCGTGCAGGGTCTGGCGCAATCCGCGGGTCGCATCGGTGAGGTCGTTGGCCTGATCAACACCATTGCGGCGCAGACCAACCTGCTTGCGCTCAACGCCACGATCGAGGCGGCACGCGCCGGCGAGGCCGGCCGCGGCTTTGCCGTGGTCGCTTCGGAAGTTAAGTCTCTGGCGAGCCAGACCGCGAAGGCGACCGAAGAGATTTCGGAGCAGATCGCCGACATTCAGAAGGTCGCGGGCGATGCCATCAACGCGATCCAGGCGATCGGCGGCATCATCGGCGAGGTCAACGAAGTCGCCACCGCCATCGCCGCCGCCGTGCAGGAGCAGGGCGCGGCGACCCAGGAGATCACCCGCAGCACGCAGTTTGCGGCGCAGGGCACCAAGAACGTCTCGGACAACATCACCGGCGTGAAGGCCGACGCCGACACAGCGGCCGGCGCGGCGGAGAACGTCAAGCAGGCCTCGGAAACACTGGAGACTCAGAGCCGTCAGCTCGGCCAGCAGGTCAGCGACTTTCTGGGCAAGATCCGAGCCGCATAAGGCTGCGAGTTCCCTCTGCGTGGTCCCGGCGAAAGTCGGGACGGCGCTAGGGAACCCCGCCCTATTCCTTCGCCACCACCGGCACCTGACGGAATCTCGCCCGCACCGAATCCGGCAGCGGCGAAAAATTCATCGCGACGCCGCGACGGTCATTGGCGTTGCGGCTGGCGACGACGAGGCCGTCGGCACCTGCAACGATATCGCCTTTGCGCAAGGTGGGATCGGCCTCGGCCTTGATCTGGGAGAGGCCGACCGGATCCTTGCCGTTGCAGGTGCAGCCTGCCACGATCTCGTTGCGGTAGCGGAAAGCATTCGGCAAGTCGGAATAGGACTTGCCGTTGTCCGTCGTCGCATTATCGATATTGCTGCCATAGACCAGCGATGTTTCCGAAGCCGGGCAGAAGCTCTTGCAGGATTGCGCCTTGCTTTCGGCGTCATTTCCCTGCGCCGGGAAGTAGCGGCCATCGCAGCCACGCACGCAATAGGCCGTGCCGCCGCCATAGGCGGCACGCTGGCGCGGCGCGTCATAGCGCGACATGTCGTCATTCGCGAAGGGCATCTGGATTTGCGGCGGCGGTCGCCTGCCAAAACCGCCGAACAGCGCCGAGAAAAAATCCTCCGCATGCGCCGACGGCGTCAGCGCGAGGCCGAAGGAGGCGACGGCGAAGACCGCCGCCGTGCTACCGGCCAGTTTGCCGATCGAACGTCTGTTCATGTGACCTCACTCAACTCTCAGTTCACGGCCGACGTCGAAATGTTCAGCGCCTGCCGGCCCGAAGGCAGCGTCGTCACGGCTGGACGCTTGCGCCAGGAATCGCTCCCCTTGTCGCCGCCCCTTGCCATGATCGGCGCATTCTTCGGCAGCACCACGACCTTGGTGCCGACATTGACGCGGCTGAACAGGTCGCTGACGTCCTCATTGGTCAGGCGAATGCAGCCCGAGGAGACGAATTTGCCGATCGTGGTGGGATCATTGGTGCCGTGGATGCGGTATTCGCTGGAGCCGAGATACATCGCACGGGCGCCGAGCGGATTGCCGGGGCCGCCGGCGACGAAGCGCGGCAGATAGGGCTGGCGCGCGATCATCTCGGCCGGCGGATGCCAATCCGGCCATTCCGCCTTGCGCGTCACGCTCTGCACCCCCGACCACGTAAAGCCTTCACGACCGACGCCGACGCCGTAGCGCATGGCCCGCCCGTTTCCGAGAACGTAGTAGAGATAAGTGTTGGCAGTATCGATCACGATGGTGCCGGCCGGCTCATTGCGGTCGAAGCTGACGATCTGCCGGCGCAGCCGATCGGGCAGCGCAGCATCCTCGTCGGCGGCCTGCGGCTGCTCGCTTGTGTAGCCCTGCGAATAGGCCGGGTCCTGCGGATATTGCTGCATCGGCGCATAGCCGAGCGTCTGGGCCTGTGCCGCGAAGGGCACGGTCAGCAATGCTGTCGCGAAGGCAAAAGCGGTGACGGCGCGCGGCGAGAAGCGGCGACGGACTGAAGACGACTTTGTCATGTGCTGCCCCGTAGGATGGTGCATCTCTGTGATGCGGCTTCCCAACAAACGCAGCAAAGCCGACTCAAGTTCCATCGCCGTCTGCGGCATCGACGTCACAGTCAAGCGAGCACCACTTCACGAAGCCGCGATGGAACCGCAATGCCAACTCGGGCGTTCCCTTCTCACCAATGGGCGCCCGGAGACCTCCGTGCGGGAGAGATATTGTGCGCGTCCTTCCCAGTGAACGTCTGCTTTCCGGCGACAACGAAGGTACCCCGCTTCCCGACAGCCGCGGCGAGTTGCCGCCGGTCATTCGCCGCACCGAGTTCGTTGCCTACGCGCTTGCCGGGCTGCTCCTGATCGCCATAGTCGCGGTGCTCTATCTCGCCAAGGCGTTCTTCCTTCCAGTTGTGATGGCTGTCGTCGCCGGTACCATGTTATCGCCGGCCGCAAGCTTTCTGGAACGGCGACACGTGCCGCGCGCGCTCGGCGCCGTGCTGATCGTGGTCGCGGTGACGACGGTGGTCGCCTTCGTCATCGCACTGATCGCCGTGCCCGCCATGGACTGGAGCTCGCGCCTGCCGGAGCTCGGCGCGCAGTTGAAGGAGAAGATGCACGTCTTCGACCGGCCGCTGGCGCTTTGGAAGGAGCTGCAGACCATGGTCGGCGGCTCCGACGGGCTGCCGAGCCTTCCACTGCCGAAAGCCGAGTGGGTGCAGCCGACGCTGGAATTCCTGTCGCCGACCTTCGCCGAATTCCTGCTGTTCTTCGCCACCCTGATCCTGTTCATCGCGAGCTGGCGCGATTTGCGGCGCGCGATGATCATGAATTTCGGCGATCGCGACGCACGCCTGCGCACGCTGCGAATCCTCAACGAGATCGAGGTACACCTCGGCAACTACCTGCTGACCGTCACCGTCATCAATGTCGGCGTCGGGATCGCCACCGGCATCGTCTGTGCGGCCACCGGCATGCCCAATCCGGCCGGGCTCGGCGCGCTCGCGGCTGCACTCAACTTCATCCCGATCATCGGGCCGGTCGCGATGTTCGTGGTACTGGCCGTGGTCGGGCTGGTCGCATTCCCGACCATTGGCGGCGGCCTGATGGCGGCACTCGCCTTTGGCGGCATCACCTTCCTGGAAGGACATTTCGTCACGCCGACCATCATCGGCCGCAAGCTGTCGCTGAACGCACTCGCCGTCTTCATCGCGCTGGCGTTCTGGACCTGGCTGTGGGGACCGATGGGCGCGTTCCTGTCCTCGCCGCTCCTGATCGTCGGGCTGATCCTGAAGGAGCATCTGATGCCGGTGAATTCACCGCAGCTTCCGCAGGGATGACGGACCTCCGCGAACGGAACTTACCGCACAACGAAACGTTTTCCGCCCATCTCACCGCCAACAGTTCGGAGTTCGTAATGTCAATCACCGACGGCGAAGCCAGGATGAGAGACTGGACCGACAAAGCCACCGCAGAACGCCTCGAGAAGGATGTAGCAGCCGTGAAAAACGATATCGCCGCCCTCACCGACCAGATCACCGACGCACTCAACACCTTTGCCAACGCAACAGGCAAGCAGGCCCGGCGCGGTTACAAGCAGGCACGCGAGAACATGGATTCAACGTTCGACGACATGTCCGAGCGCGGCAGCGCGATGATGGGTGCGGCGCAGGACGCCTATGGCTCGATCGAGGAATCGCTGGAAGACGCGATCACGCAGCGGCCGCTTGCGACCGTCGGGATCGCGCTCGGCATCGGCTTCCTGATCGGCGCGGTCTGGCGCCGCTAGCGCGCGTGGATCGTGAGGTTACGGCGGCGCTGCGGCGCCGCCGCTATTGGCTTGTGGGGATTTGAGGAGCAAGTCCATGTTTCAACGCATCATTGACGGCATCACCGCATCGACCGGCACGACAGTCAGGCTGACCTCCCTCGCTGCAGGCGCCGCATTCGCGCTGTTCGTCACGACATGCTTCCTTTGCGCCGCCGCCTTCATCTCGGTCCTTCAGACGTATGGACCGGTGCAGGCCTGCCTCGCCGGGGCCGGCATCTTCTTCCTGCTGACGCTCACTGCTGCGGGGGCCTATTGGGGCTACAAGCGCGAGGTGAGGAAGCGCGCCCGGATCGCCGCCGAGCGCGCCGCGAAGTCGGCAGCCTCGAGCATGCTTGCCGACCCCATGCTGGTCGCGACGGGGCTCCAGATCGTTCGTGCCATCGGAATCAAGCGGCTGCTGCCTATCCTGGCGATCGGCGGCGTCGCACTCGGCATCATGGCAAGCCGCGCCGGCACATCCGACGAAGCATCGGCTGAACCCGCCGAGTGAGTCAGTCTCGGCTGCGAACGATACAGATCGCGGCCACCGCGAGTGGAATGGTCAGCGCGCCCCAGGACAGCGGCGCCATATCCCGGTCTGACCGATCAAGGCCGCGAGCAGGCCGAACACACCCAGGACAGCGAGCAGCGCCGGCCACGACAGAGCCCATCCGCCGGTGACCGAGCACTCAAACGTAGCGACTGCGATGGTCGCGCCGCTGCGACCGCCGCACAGATGTCCTTTGCAAAAGTTGCGTCCCAGGCAGGTCAAGCGGGCATGTGCGAATGCGCCGGCGCGCCTTGCGCAATTTTTCATCAGCCGGGACAAAACCGGCCCCTTCTCACGCAAACGCTACTCGGATAGGCAGATGGTTGCAGCTAAAAGCAGCGCCCCTGATTCCAAAAGCCATTTTCCGCGATGAAACCGTCCGTCAAGGCGAACCTCGCCGCATTCCATCACGACGCCAGGCTGTACCTGACGCTCGGCATCGCCAATTGGTCGGTGTTCGTCGACCACATCCCGAACAACGTCGTCAATTTGCTGACGCTGCGCAATTTTGGCTTCAGCGGCGCCGCCGATTTGTTCGTGTTCGTGGTGGGCTATGGCGTCGCCATCATCCACGGCCGGATGGCGCTGGAGCGCGGCTATGTCGTCGCGGCGACGCGGATCTTTCGTCGGGTCTGGCGGCTCTACGCCGCCTATGTCGTTCTGTTCGTCATCTACATCGACACCATCGCCTATGTCGCCTCGCAATCGATGGCGCCGGAGATCATCCACGAATACAACATCTCAGGCATTCTCGAGCACCCGCTGCGCATCCTGGTCCGTGGCCTCGTGCTCCAGGAGGAGCCGCTGAACCTCGACCTGCTGCAGCTGATGATCCCGCTGATGGCGTTCTTTCCGTTCGCATTGTGGGGCCTGTTGCGGCGACCGAACCTGACGCTGGCGGCATCGGTCGCGCTGTACGTCGCGGCGCGCTGGTTCGACTGGAATTTCCGGGTCTATCCGGACCAGGACTGGACCTTCAATCCGCTGTGCTGGCAGATGCTGATGGTGCTGGGCGGCTGGTTCGCCGTGACGGGCAACTCGGGTCACGCGCTGCACCGCATGTCCTGGCTGCGGATCCTCGCGGGCGCCTATCTCGTCCTGGCGATGGCCGTCACCCTGATGCGCCATTCGCCGGCGTTGTCCGCCTATCTGCCGGATCTGCTCCTCAACAGCGTCGCGCCGACCGACAAGGAGAACCTTGCGCCCTATCGCGTGATCCACTTCCTCGCCCTCGCCTTCATCGCGACGCATCTGATTCCGGCCGACCACCCCGGCCTGAAATGGCGGCCGCTTCAGGCCGTCATCACATGCGGCGAAGAATGGCTCGCGGTGTTCTGCGTCGCCGTGTTCCTCTCCTTCGCCGGCCATCTCATCCTGATCACCGGACCCAACCTGGTGGTGATGCAGATCGCGGTGAGCATCGTTGGCTTCGCCGCGATGACCGCGGTCGCCTATTACATCACCTGGTCGAAACGGCAGGATCTGCCTGCGGCGCTCCGGCAGCAGGCCTGACCGCATAATAATCGTGCGATTCTGCTAGGCCGAAAGGAGCGGCTGCGCTATGCCGGGGCTCTGCGTGAGGAGACCGGGCTTGGCAATGGCAAAAGGTGGGGGTGACGAGGCTGTCAGCGCGCCCCGGCGCGGGCGGCCGCGATCGATCGAGACCACCAACGCCATTCTCGAAAGCGCCTATGCGCTGATGGCCGCCACTGGCCTTGCGACCACGACCATCGACGCGGTTGCGCGCCACTCCAGCGTCTCAAAGATGACGATCTACAAATGGTGGCCGTCGCGCGAGGCATTGCTGATCGACGCCTTCCTGCACCATGCCGCGCAGATGCTGCCACTGCCGCCAGTGAGTTCCGGCACCGCTGCGGCGCGCGCACGCCGCCATGCCGCGGCCTATGCCGAGGCGCTCCAGGGCGAGTTCGGCAAGGTGCAACTCGCCGTCATCTCCGAATGCATCTCCAGGACCGGCTCGGCAGAGCTGTTCTACGCGCGCTATCTGCAATTCCGCCGCGACGCGCTGGTCGAGATGATCGCCGCGGGCCAGAAGGACGGCAGCGTTCTGGCCGAGGGGGCGCCCGAGGATCTCTACGACGCGATCTATGGCAGCCTGTTCTACCGTTACGTCTTCGGCATCGCGCCGATCACGCCGGCCTACGCACGCAACCTTGTTGATCTGGTGTTGCGGCCGAAAGGCTAGAAGCGCGCCATCTATCGTACCGGTTTCACCGGCTGCGAGAGCTTTTCCGTGCGGTCACGCTCGGTCATGTCGACCACCGTCTCCATAGGCGCGGTCAATTCATAGACGTAGGAGACGTCGGTGAAGTAACGCTTGGCGGTGCCGCCGAGCGCCTCGGGCGCAACGCGATCGAGCAGGATCAGGCCGAAATCCGAATCGGGACGACGCGTCGCCTCGCTGGTGTTGAACTCCTCCCAGCGGAAATGGAAGACCTCCTCGCCCGCCTCGCCCGTCACCGTCCAGTTGGCGGTGATGTGCGGATGCTTGCCGACCAGCGACAGGCCCTCATCGGAATGCGAGGCGAGCTCGAAGAACAACAGCGACAGGCTCTGCGCCGCGCGCGCGCTGACCGCGATGTCGGGACCCGTGACGGCGATGCGGTCCGCATGCGGGATGGCGCGCGCCTCGAACAGGCCCTTCAGCTTGACGCCCTGCCACTGGCTCTCGCTGAGCAGCGAGACCACGTTGGACATGGCATGGATCCGACCGATCAACAGCTCGCGCGCGACGTCGATGTCCGCACCGTGGCGCAGGGTCCGCGTCACGATCGACTGGATCACCGCCAGGATATTCTTCACGCGATGATTCAACTCGTCGATGACCGCGGTCAGGCGACGCTCGAAGCCGATCCGCACCTGGATTTCCCGGCTGAGCCTCAGATTGTTGTAGGCGACATAGCCGAACAGGCCACACACCATCGCGGTGATGGCAAAGCCGATCGCCGCAACGATGATCGCGGTCTGCTCGGCACGCCGCGCCGAATTGGACTTTGCGTAATAGCTGAGCTGCCAGTCACGCCCACCGAAGCTCACCGTGCGCGTCGCCGAGGGCGTCGGTCCGTCGACCGCGGTCATGCGCGTGGAGACAATCCCCTGGTCGTTGGCGACGAGTTCGCCGCCGTCCTTGCGCGGATCCTTCAGCGCGACAGCGAACAACGACATGTCGTCGTTGGTCAGCAGCAGCGAGGCCAGCTCATAGGAGAATGTGATGAAGCCGACGGGCTCAGTTGCGCCCTCGGGAATGACGGGGGCGGCGACGATGACACCGACCGCCCCGTTCGCGCGCAGCAGCGGCACCGGGTCGGAGGCAACCGACCTCTTCTCGATCCGGGCCCGGGCAAGCATCGCGCTGCGCACCGGGTCCTGGTCATAACTGCGGCCGGGCAGCGCCTTGGTCTCGTCGCTGCGTGGCTCGAGGTCCATCAGCACGTCGATCGGCTGGGTGAGGCTTGCCGGCGCGATCGGCTTGTCGCTGTAGTCGCGGATCTCAGGCTTCGGAAAGCCGGCGGCCGCGATCGCAGCCTGTGCTGCCGCGAGCTCGTTCGGCTGCAGCCTGGCGACCCAACCGGCCACCACGAAATCGGTCTTGAAGGCGTAGATCGCCGAACGCAGCGGCTCCAGCATGTTGGGCTTGAGCACCGACGGCGCGCGGAACAGGCCTGAGGCGACACGCGCGAGCAGCTCGCGCTCGGTGAGCCGGTCCTGGACCAGGCTCGCATGGACGTCGATTGCACGCGCCAGCGCGATCCGGTCCAGCGCCAACTCCTGGTCATGGACACGATAGGCCGCCAGCCCGGAGAGCAAGACTCCGAGCAGAGCGATGAAACCGATGATGAATCCCAGCCGGACCACGCGACTACTCAGGCGGAAGCAGGAGGTCGGCAATAAACACGGAGCATCTGAACGCCGCTCGAACGGCTATGTGCCGAAACAGGGTGAACCCCAGTGGCGAGGATAATGGAGGAGGAGGCATCGGTACGCAACTTGGGTCGCCTGAAAAGCTTAATCTGCCCGGCCGATCGTCCGGCCAAATTGACCTACAAGGCGGATTTGCCCCGGGCGCCGAAAGTAGTTAATCGCCGTGTCCGAAATTTGTTCCGCAAGGTGCGGCCTCGCCCCAGGCGTTAACGGCAAAACGCCTGCGCCAAGTCGTCGCGTCGGTCAGCCGCCCGTTTCAGGCCGCGGGTTTCAGTCCGCCTTTGGCCTCGATGAAGCCGACGATGCGGTCGAGCCCGTCGCTCTTCTTCAGGTTGGTCATGACGAAAGGACGCGCGCCGCGCATGCGCCTGGCGTCCGTCTCCATCTTTTCGAGGGATGCGCCAACATGGGGCGCAAGATCGATCTTGTTGATGACCAGAAGGTCGGAGCGGGTGATGCCGGGGCCGCCTTTGGACGGGATCTTGTCGCCGGCGGCCACGTCGATGACGTAGATGGTGAGGTCGGCCAACTCAGGGGAAAAAGTGGCAGCGAGATTGTCGCCGCCGGATTCGATCAGCACGAGGTCGAGGCCGGGGAACTTCGCGCGCATGTCCGCAACCGCGGCGAGGTTCATCGAGGCATCCTCGCGGATCGCGGTGTGCGGGCAGCCGCCGGTCTCGACGCCGGCGATGCGATCCGGCGTCAGGGAGCCCGAACGGACCAGGAATTCCGCATCCCATTTGGTGTAGATGTCGTTGGTGATCGCGGCGATGTCATAGCGCTCGCGCATGGTCTTGCAGAGCAGGTCCATCAGCGCGGTCTTGCCCGAACCAACGGGGCCGCCGACGCCGACACGCAGGGGACCGTGAGATTTCGACATGTGACTTGCTCTCTCTTGATGGGTTGAAGGCCGGCCGCTCACGACCGGAACAGCCGCGTATACTGCGTCTCGTGCCGCAGGCTGGCGAGATCGGCGCGAAACGTCGCGCTGCCGAGATCGTCCAGTGCCGCATTGAGCGCACGATGGGCCGTGGCGGCGACGGCGGCTTCCAGCCCCACCAGCACACGCTGGCTGTCGGTTTGGCCGAGCGGAATGAGGCGGCTGGCCGCCGAGATCCAGTTCGAGACCACCGCATGCAGGAAGGCGTGCAGCGTCGGTGCCAGCGGCACGCCATGCATCGCGGCGACTACGCCGACGGCGACGGGATAGACCAGTGGCGTGCGGCACGCCGCGACCATGGCATCCAGGCCGTCCGCATCCCACGCCGCACGCGCGATCTCGATGAAAGCGCGTCCCTGCGAGGTCGTCTCGAGCTGCCGCTCGCGCGACGGCACGAAGGCGGCGGCGAGCTCGGCGATATCGCTTAAAGCGCTCTCCTCGCCGGCCTCGGCGGCACGATAGGCGTGGACCAGGAAGGTCGCATCGCAAAAGCCGGAGCCGTCGCCGAGCATCGCGTCGAGCCAATCGGCAAGCGTCGCGATATCAGGGATATCGCCCGCCTCGACCGCCCATTCGATGCCGCTGGAGTAGGAGAAGCCACCGACGGGAAACGCCGGCGACAGCCAGGTCATCAGCCGGTACAGCGCCGCCGCCTCGCGCCCGCCAAGGTCACCGGCGCCGACAGGCTCATTTGTGGTCATGAGCATGCTTGTGGCCATGGTCATGGTCGGGGTGGTCGCAATGCTCGTCGTGGTGATGGTGGCCGTGGTCATGCGCGGCATGATCATGATGCTCGTGGCCGTGATGATCGTGCCCATGATGATCATGGTGATCGTGACCATGATCGTGATGTCCGTGATCATGATGCGCATGGTCATCGTGTCCGTGCGCGTGACCGGCATCGGCATAGGCGCCGCCTTCGGGATCGAACGGCGCCTCGATCTCGACGACACGCGCGCCAAGACCCTTCACCATGGCCTCGATGACGTGGTCGCGGCGGATGCGCAAGGCCTTGGCCATGATCTGCGTCGGCAGATGGCGGTTGCCGAGGTGCCAGCCGACGCGGATGAGATGATGCGGATCGCGGCCGCGGATCTCCAGCAGCGGCTCGGCCGCCGCAACCACCTCGACCAGTCGGCCGTCCTCCAGCACCAGCGCATCGCCGCCGCGCAGCGCAACGGCGTTCTCCAGGTCGAGCAGGAACTCGAGACCCCGCGTCCCCGTCATCGCCATGCGGCGGCGGTGCCGATCGTCGAAATCGAGCACGACCGTATCGGCCGGCGTCTCCGCGAAACGGTGCTGTCCCTTAACCTGCGTCGCCCGGATCATGCGCTTTTACCCTGTTACCGTGTCTCGACCTTCTCGGGCGTGATCACTTCGATCTTCGGCGGCGCCGTGAAGCACTTCACCGCGACGCGGCCGAACGTCTTCATGTGCTCCTGGCCGCGGTGCGGCACCAGCGCCTCGGCATTCTCCCACTGCTCGACAAATACCATCTTGCTGGGATCGGTGACGCTCTCATGCAAATCATAGGCGATATTGCCGGGCTCCTTCCGCGTCTCCCTGATGCAGGCGGTGGCGGCTGCAATGAATTCGGCGCGCGTCTCTGGCTTGATGGTCAAGGTGGCAACGACGTAGATCACGAGAAATCCTCCCGGCTTTTCTTCTGGGTTACGATACCGGGCGGGACATTAGACCAGGCGGGGTCGAACGCAAAACCGGAAAAGCCGCCCCCGGACCTGCGCCGGGGGCATACTCTTGGACATGTGTTGAGGCGCTATTTCAGTACATGAAATATCGCTGCGCCATCGGCAGCACTTCGGCCGGGGCGCAAGTGAGCAGTTCGCCGTCGGCGCGCACCTCATAGGTCTCCGGATCAACCTCGATATTGGGCGTGGCGTCGTTGTGGATCATGCTCTTCTTCGAGATCTTGCTGCGGGTATTCTGGACCGCATAGAGCTTCTTCTCGATGCCAAGTTTTCGCGCGAGACCGCCGGTGATGGCCGCCTTCGAGGTGAACACGACGGAGGACGCCGTGCGCGCCTTGCCGAAGGCACCGAACATCGGCTGATAGTGCACCGGCTGCGGCGTCGGGATCGAGGCGTTCGGATCGCCCATGGGGGCAGCAACGATCATGCCGCCCTTGACGATGCAGTCCGGCTTGACGCCGAAGAAGGTCGGCGACCACAGCACGAGGTCGGCGAGCTTGCCCTTCTCGACCGAGCCGATCAGCTTCGACACGCCGTGCGCGATCGCGGGATTGATGGTGTATTTGGCGATGTAGCGCTTGACCCGGAAATTGTCGTTGTCCTTGCCCTTGTCCTGCGGCAGCGAGCCGCGCTGCTTCTTCATCTTGTCGGCGGTCTGCCAGGTCCGGATGATGACCTCGCCGAGGCGGCCCATGGCCTGGGAATCCGAGGACATCATCGAGAGCGCGCCGAGATCGTGCAGGATGTCCTCGGCCGCGATGGTCTCCTTGCGGATACGGCTCTCGGCAAACGCCAGATCTTCCGCGATCGAGGGATCGAGGTGGTGGCACACCATCAGCATGTCCAGATGCTCGTCGATGGTGTTGCGCGTGAAGGGGCGCGTCGGATTGGTCGAGGACGGCAGCACGTTCTTGAGCCCTGCGACCTTGATGATATCAGGGGCATGACCGCCGCCGGCGCCTTCGGTGTGGAAGGCGTGGATGGTGCGGCCCTTGAACGCCTTGATGGTGTCCTCGACGAAGCCGGATTCGTTCAGCGTGTCGGAATGCAGCATGACCTGGATGTCGTAGTCATCGGCCACCGACAGGCAGTTGTCGATCGCGGCCGGCGTCGTGCCCCAATCCTCGTGCAGCTTCAATGCGCATGCACCGCCCTTGATCATCTCGACCAGGGCTGCGGGCCGCGAGGCGTTACCCTTGCCGGAGATACCGAGATTAACCGGGAAGGCGTCGAACGACTGGATCATCCGCCCCATGTGCCACGGCCCCGGCGTGCAGGTGGTGGCGAAGGTGCCGTGCGACGGACCGGTGCCGCCCCCTAACATCGAGGTGACGCCCGACATCAGCGCGTGCTCAATCTGTTGCGGGCAGATGAAATGGATGTGGCTGTCGAAGCCGCCGGCGGTGAGGATTTTGCCTTCGCCCGCGATCACGTCGGTGCCGGGGCCGATGATAATGGTGACGCCCGGCTGGATGTCGGGATTACCGGCCTTGCCGATCGCGGAGATCATGCCGTCCTTGATGGCGACGTCGGCCTTCACGATACCCCAGTGATCGACGATCAGCGCATTGGTAATGACGGTGTCGGCCGCGCCCTGCTTGTTGGTGACCTGCGACTGCCCCATGCCGTCGCGGATCACCTTGCCGCCGCCGAACTTCACCTCTTCACCATAGGTGGTGAAATCCTTCTCGACCTCGATGATGAGGTCGGTGTCGGCCAGCCGCACCTTGTCGCCGGTGGTCGGGCCGAACATGTCGGCATAGACGGAACGTTTTATCTTGACGGACATCACAAGCCCCGTTTGCGTTTGAAAGTTTCGCTCACAGCGAGGCCCTCGCCGTTAGCACCATGTCGTCGAATTTTGTATCGAGCCAGGCGTTGCCGCCGCGACAGCCTGCGACGACCTGCTCTGCCCAGCCGGCGTAATCAGCGAGGTCGTCGCGCTCCTCGGTGGTCGGATCGGAATGGATGCGCGCGCCGACATTGCTGATCTTGTCGGCGATCTTGATCAGCCTGGCGCTCGCCGATTTCTTCGGCGCATCGATCACCTGCCGGCGCCTCCGCTCGGCCTTCGGCAGGCTCATGTCGTCGGTGCATTCGACGACGAGGGAGGCAACGCGGTCGGAGAACTTTTGTGCGAGCTCTTCACGCGTGGTATCGGTGTCTTCGATCACATCATGCAGCCAGCCGGCCGCGACCAACTCGGCGTCGGCGCCGTCAGTCGCGACTGCAAGCAGATTCGCGACCTCGGCAAGGTGGTTGACGTAAGGCTCGTTCCCCCGCCCCTTGCGCGCCATACCATTATGCCGGCGCGCGGCCAGCTCGGCAGCTTCGGAGATGAGGCGGATGGCAGGCAGCATGCCTCACAGCTTCCCCATCACGTCGCCACGGAAGCCGTAGATCGTCTTCTTGCCGGCGAGTGCGACGAGCTGGATGTCGCGGGTTTGGCCGGGTTCGAAACGGACGGCGGTGCCGGCGGCGATGTCGAGGCGCATGCCACGGGCTTTCTTGCGGTCGAATTTCAGCGCGGGGTTGGTCTCGAAGAAATGGTAGTGCGAGCCGACCTGGATCGGGCGGTCGCCGGTGTTGGCCACCGTCAGCGTCACGGTCTTGCGGCCGGCATTGAGCTCGATCTCGCCGTCCTGGATGAAGAGTTCGCCGGGGATCATGTTTGCGCTCCTACCTGATCGGCTCGTGCACGGTGACGAGCTTGGTGCCGTCCGGAAAGGTCGCCTCGACCTGGATGTCATGGATCATCTCGGGAATCCCCGGCATCACCTGGTCGCGGGTCAGCACCTGCGCACCGGATTGCATCAGCTCGGCCACGGTGCGGCCGTCGCGTGCGCCTTCGAGGATGAAGTCGGAGATGATCGCGATCGCCTCGGGGTGGTTGAGCTTGACGCCGCGGTCCAGCCTGCGGCGCGCCACGATGGCCGCCATCGAGATCAGAAGCTTGTCCTTTTCGCGAGGAGACAGGTTCATGCGAAATCTCTTCCGTTCAACACGTCAATTCAGCCAGTCATCAGTTCAGCCAGAGTCGCGGCAGCGCCGCCCCGGTGCGCGCCAGCACGGCCATCATGTCGGCGCGCAAGCGCGCCGCATCTTGGGCACAGAACCGCGCCATTGCAAAGCCATTCCAGGCGGATATCCCGACCTCGCCGGAGAAGGACTCCGAGGCCTCGCGGATGCGCTCGACCAGTGCCTCGTCGCCGGGCACGATCAGGGCCGTGCCGATCGCCGCGCCGCCTTTGGCGACGGCCGATCGCGCGAGCTTTGCGCCGATATTGCCGTCGAGCCGGACGGTCTCGGCGAACACCAGCCGGCCGCCGCGGCGCAGGCGCCAGCGGTCGACGAACTCGCCCTGCTCCATTCGCTCGCCCATGGCGGTCCGGCCGAACACGACGATCTCGCAGAGCAGGAGCGAGGCCGCATCATCGAGATCGATGTCGAAGCGACGATGGACCCGGGCGCGATCGAACAGGATCGTCTCCTGCGGCAGCCAGGACAGATGCGAGCCCGCGCCCACCTTCAAGGCAATGTTGAGTTCCGCCGCCGCGCCCGGCGCGCGATAGACTTTCTCCGCGGCCGCCGTCGTCAGTGTCAGCCGCGAGCTGTCCGTCGCCGAGATTTCGATATCGAAGCGATCGCCGCCGGCAACGCCCCCGGCCGTATTGACGAAGACGCCGGAGAGGCCCTCGTCTTCCGGCGAGGGAAAGCGGACACGGAGCGAACCGGATTCATGCGAGACGCCGCGCCGCGTCACGCCGTCGCGGGCGTGCACATCGAACCTGACAGCGCCGCGGGCACGGTTGGCCTCGAACACCGAAGATGTCGCCAAAGCGTCGCTGCGCATCCGTCTCCCCAGCCGGTCGCGGCAGAATGACTTACAGCGCCATCTGGCGGCTGATTTCGGCCGGGTCGAGATTGGTGCGGTCGCAGGAGAACTTCACCGCGCCACGATCCATCACCGCGAAACTGTCGCCGAGTTCGCAGGCAAAGTCGAGATATTGTTCGACCAGCACGATGGCGATGTTGCCGAGGTTGCGCAGGTACGAGATGGCGCGGCCGATGTCCTTGATGATCGAAGGCTGGATGCCCTCGGTCGGCTCGTCGAGCAGGAGAAGCTTCGGCCGCATCACCAGCGCGCGGCCGATCGCGAGCTGCTGCTGCTGACCGCCGGAGAGGTCGCCGCCGCGCCGGCCGAGCATGGATTGCAGCACCGGAAACAGCGAGAACACGTCGTCCGGGATATTCCTGTCCTCGCGCTTGAGCGGGCCGAAGCCGGTCTTGAGATTCTCCTCGACCGTCAAGAGCGGGAAAATCTCGCGGCCCTGCGGCACGAAGCCGATGCCCTTGCGGGCCCGCTCATAGGGCTTGAGGCCCGTGATGTCGCTGCCGTCGAACACGATCGCACCCGAGGAGATCGGATACTGCCCGACCATGGCGCGGAGCAGCGAGGTCTTGCCGACCCCGTTGCGTCCGAGCACGCAGGTGACCTTGCCGGGCTCTGCGGCGATGGAGACGCCACGCAGTGCCTGCGCCGCGCCGTAGAACAGGTTGATGTCCTTGACCTCAAGCATGGCTCAGCGCCCCAGATAGACTTCGATGACCCGCTCGTTGGACGAGACCTGGTCGATGGTCCCTTCCGCGAGCACCGTGCCTTCGTGCAGACAGGTCACCTTGACGCCGAGCTCGCGCACGAACGTCATGTCGTGCTCGACCACCATCACGGTGTGGGTCTTGTTGATTTCCTTAAGCAGCTCGGCGGTGAGATGCGTCTCGACGTCGGTCATCCCGGCGACGGGCTCGTCCACCAGCAGCAGTTTCGGATCCTGCGCCAGCAACATGCCGATCTCCAGCCACTGCTTCTGGCCGTGGCTGAGGCTGCCGGCGAGGCGATTGCGGGCGTCGGTGAGACGGATCGTCTCCAGCACCTTGTCGATGCGCTCCGATTCCGGCTTGCTGCCGCGCCAGAACAGCGTGCCCCTGACACTGTGATCGACATTGAGCGCCAGCAGCAGATTATCCTGCACGGTCTGGCTCTCGAACACGGTCGGCTTCTGGAACTTGCGGCCGATGCCGAGCTCGGCAATGCGGGTCTCGTCGAGCCGCGTCAAATCGGTGACGCCGTCGAACAGCACCGTGCCCTCATCCGGCTTGGTCTTGCCGGTGATGATGTCCATCATGGTGGTCTTGCCGGCGCCATTCGGGCCGATGATGGCGCGCATCTCGCCGGGCGCGAGCGTCAACGACAGATTGTTGATGGCGTGGAAGCCGTCGAAGGAGACGTGCACGCCGTCGAGATAGAGCATTGCGGAGGTTGCGCGGGTGTCCATGACATTCATGACCGCTACTCCGCCATCTTGGGTTCGGTGACGCCATCTTCCGCCGCCGCGCTCACAACGGTCGCAGCGGAGCGCTTTTCCTTCGACTGGTCCCACCAGGCGTTGAATGTGCCGACGATGCCCTTCGGCAGCAGCAGCGTCACCAGGATGAACAGCGCGCCCAGCATGAAGAGCCAGTACGGCGCCAGCACGCCCGAGGTGAAGAACGTTTTTGCATAGCTGACCACGACGGCGCCGAGTGCCGCGCCGACCAGCGTACCGCGGCCACCGACCGCGACCCAGATCACCGCGTCGATCGAATTACCCGGCGCGAATTCGGATGGATTGATGATGCCGACCTGCGGCACGTAGAGCGCGCCGGCCACACCGGCCATGCAGGCCGAGAGCGTGAACACGAACAGCTTGTAGGATTCGACGCGATAGCCGAGGAAGCGGCTGCGCGATTCCGCATCGCGGATCGCGATCAGCACCTTGCCGAGCTTGGAGGACACGACGGAGCGGCAGATCAGGAAGGCGACAATCAGCGCCAGGCAGCTCAGCGCAAACAGCGCGGCGCGGGTGCCCTCGGCCTGCACGTTGAAGCCGAGGAGGTCCTTGAAGTCGGTCAGGCCGTTATTGCCGCCGAAGCCAAAGTCATTGCGGAAGAAGGCGAGCAGCAGCGCATAGGTCATCGCCTGCGTGATGATCGACAGATAGACGCCGGTGACGCGGGAGCGGAACGCGAGCCAGCCGAAGCAGAAGGCGAGCAGGCCCGGCACGACCAGCACCATCAACGCCGCGAACCAGAACATGTCGAAGCCGTACCAGTACCAGGGCAGCTTCGAATAATTCAGGAACACCATGAAGTCCGGCAGGATCGGATTGCCGTAGACGCCGCGAGTGCCGATCTGCCGCATCAGGTACATGCCCATGGCGTAGCCGCCGAGCGCGAAGAAGGCGCCGTGACCGAGCGAGAGGATGCCGCAATAGCCCCAGATCAGGTCGATCGAGAGGGCCAGGATGGCGTAGCAGACATATTTGCCCCAGAGCGCGACGAGATAAGTCGGCACATGCAGGAACGAGCCGGCGGGCAGCAGCAGGTTGGACAGCGGGATCAGCACACCCAGCGCGGCGACGACCAACAGGAAGATCGTCGCGCCGCGGTCCAGCGATCGCGTCAGCATGTGAGGGGTCATGCTTCCACCGCACGGCCCTTGAGCGCGAACAGGCCGCGCGGCCGTTTTTGAATGAACAGGATGATGAGAACGAGGATCGCGATCTTGCCGAGCACGGCGCCGGCGACCGGCTCCAGAAACTTGTTGGCGATGCCGAGCGTGAAGGCGCCGACCAGCGTGCCCCAGAGATTGCCGACGCCGCCGAACACCACGACCATGAAGCTGTCGATGATGTAGCTTTGGCCGAGATTGGGGCTGACATTGTCGATCTGCGACAGCGCCACACCGGCGATGCCGGCAATGCCCGAACCGAGCCCGAAGGTGAGCGCGTCGACGCGCGAGGTGGCAATGCCCATCGAGGCCGCCATGCGCCGGTTCTGAGTCACCGCGCGCATCTCGAGCCCGAGCGCGGTGTAGCGCAGCATCGCAAGCAGGATCGCGAACACCGCGAACGTGAAGACGAGGATCCAGAGCCGGTTATAGGTGATGGTGATCTGGCCGAGCTCGAAGGCGCCGCTCATCCAGGAGGGATTGCCGACCTCGCGGTTGGTCGGGCCGAACATGGTGCGCACCGCCTGCTGGAGCACCAGCGACAGGCCCCAGGTCGCGAGCAGCGTTTCCAGCGGGCGGCCATAGAGGAAGCGGATGATGCTGCGCTCGATCAGCACGCCGATAGCGCCCGCGACGAGGAAGGCGAGCGGCACGGCGATCAGCAGTGAATAGTCGAACAGGGCGGGATAGCGGGTGCGGATCACCTCCTGCACCACGAAGGTGGTGTAGGCGCCGATCATCACCATCTCGCCATGGGCCATGTTGATGACGCCCATCACGCCGAAGGTGATGGCGAGCCCGATCGCGGCGAGCAGCAGCACCGAGCCAAGCGAGAGGCCGTACCAGGCATTCTGCACCGTGGACCAGACCGCAAGCGAGCTCTGGATCGAGCCGATCGCACTCGCGGCGGCCTTGGTCACCGAAGCCGGCTGGTCACCCATGCCGGTGAACAGCGCCAGCGCCTCCTGGTCGCCGCGCGCCTTGAGGGTGGCGACGGCCTCAAGCTTCTCGACTTCGGTGGCATCGGACTTGAACAGCAGGATGGCCGCACGCGCATCGCCCAGTGCGGCCTTGACGGATTTGTTGGTTTCCTTGGCGAGCGCGCCATCGACCGCCTCGAGCGCGGTCTCCTCATGCGACTTGAAGACGGATTGCGCGGCCTGGAGGCGCGTCCCGATATCCGGCGACTGCAGTGTCAGACTGCCGATCGCGGCATCGACACTGCGGCGCAGGCGGTTGTTGAGACGGACCGCGCTCGCACTGTCGGGCACGCTGGCGACGGGCTCGCCGGTCGCGGCATCGATCGACTTGCCGTCGGCACCGGTGACGTAAACCTTCTTGCTGTCAGGATCGGCCATGAGGCGGCCGTCCTGGAGCGCGCTGATGATCGGGAAAGCCAGCTTGTTGCCGCTGCTCGCGACCACGCCGATCGCTTCTTCCGTATCGGAATAATCATCATTGGCGAATTTGGCGACCGCATCCTCGAACGGACCGGCGAAGGCCGGCAGCGCGAACGCGATCAGGAAAAGCGAGAGAACGAACGAACAGAGACGGGCGGACAAATTGGCTGGCACTGTGAATCACCCCGGCAGAAGTGGGGAGAAGGCGGCGGAATAGCCGCCTCCTCCCGTCGTTCAATGAGCTTTCAGATCGGGATCAGGAGCCCGAGCCGAGGCACTTGTTGGTCTTGGTGTTGAAGTTGCCGCACTTCTTGCCGACCCAGTCGCCGATCAGGTCCTTGGAGCCGTCGAGCTCCTTCGACCAGGCGTCGCCAGCAACGAGGCCAGGCGTCTTCCAGACCACGTCGAACTGACCGTTCGCCTTGATCTCGCCGATGAACACCGGCTTGGTGATGTGGTGGTTCGGAAGCATCTTGGAGGTGCCGCCGGTCAGGTTCTTGGCTTCGATGCCCGGGAGAGCGTCGATCACCTTGTCCGGATCGGTCGACTTCACCTTCTCGACCGCCTTGACCCACATGTCGAAGCCGATCACATGCGCTTCCATCGGATCGTTGGTCACGCGCTTCGGATTCTTGGTGTAGGCCTGCCACGCCTTGATGAACTTCTCGTTCTCCGGCGACTTGATCGACTGGAAGTAGTTCCAGGCGGCGAGATGGCCGAGCAGCGGCTTGGTGTCGATGCCGGCGAGCTCTTCCTCACCCACCGAGAACGCGACGACCGGGATGTCCTTCGCCTTGATACCCTGGTTGCCGAGCTCCTTGTAGAAGGGGACGTTGGCATCGCCGTTGATGGTCGAGACCACCGCGGTCTTCTTGCCGGCCGAGCCGAACTTCTTGATATCGGCCACGATCGTCTGCCAGTCGGAATGTCCGAACGGCGTGTAGTTGATCATGATGTCTTCCTGGGCGACACCCTTCGACTTCAGATAGGCTTCCAGGATCTTGTTGGTGGTGCGCGGATAGACGTAGTCGGTGCCCGCAAGCACCCAGCGCTTCACCTTCTCGTCCTTCATCAGATAGTCGACGGCGGGGATCGCCTGCTGGTTCGGGGCCGCACCCGTGTAGAACACGTTGCGCTCGGACTCTTCGCCCTCGTACTGCACGGGGTAGAACAGGATGTTGTTGAGCTCCTTGAACACCGGGAGCACCGACTTGCGCGACACCGAGGTCCAGCAGCCGAACACGACCGAGACCTTGTTCTTGGTGATCAGCTCGCGCGCCTTTTCGGCGAACAACGGCCAGTCCGAAGCGGGATCGACGACGACGGCCTCGAGCTTCTTGCCGAGCACGCCGCCCTTCTTGTTCTGCTCGTCGATCAGGAAGAGGATGGTGTCCTTCAGCGTGGTTTCGCTGATGGCCATGGTGCCGGAGAGAGAATGAAGGACGCCGACCTTGATGGTGTCGTCCGCGGCCTTGGCGCTGGTCAATGAGGCCAGACCGAGCATCAGTCCGGCGGTCGCGGCGAGCACGCCGCGGCGGCTAAATGACGCCGCTATATCGTGAGTGGATTTGGTAACCATTTGTGTATCATCTCCCTGACGCAGACGTGAAATAGACGCTGCGAAACGGCCCCACGGCCGCCTGCGATTAACGGAATCGCAAGAACCATGCCATGGACGCGGCATGTAACAAGTCATTGGTTTCACTTGAAAATTCGGCAGAAATCAAAGTTTCGCCGCAGTCTATTTGCTCAAAACTTGGGCGAATAAAATGTATGCTAATGCGGCAGACAGTTTATTTTTTGAGCAAAATTGTGCCTCTGTCTAAATTTCCGGCACAACTATTTCTGCACCGCAATCGCGATTTGGTGCGGACTTGCCTTGAAAGCGCCCGCTCGATGTTCCATATGACCACCCGAGACCTCTTGCGAATCAAGGGGTCGTTGCGAGCCGCGTGTTCTTAAGCCCCTCCGGGCGTCTGGCTTGCCCCATATCTCCCAAGCCATCCGACACCCCAAACACGCAGGTGTCTTCTAGACACCCTTTTGCGCGCGCCGCGCCGAATGCGCCGGGCGCCCGCTTTTGACATGGAAAGAACCCATCTTTTGACTTCGTTTCAGGACTTCGGCCTCGCCGAACCGATCGCACGCGCTCTCTCCGAAGAGAACTACGTCACCCCCACCCCCATCCAGGCCCAGACCATTCCCACGGCACTGACCGGCCGCGACGTCGTCGGCATCGCCCAGACGGGAACCGGCAAGACCGCGTCCTTTGCGCTGCCGATCCTGCACCGCCTGCTCGAGAACCGCATCAAGCCGCAGCCGAAGACCTGCCGCGTCCTGGTGCTGTCGCCCACCCGCGAACTGTCCGGCCAGATCCTCGACAGCTTCAACGCCTATGGCCGCCACATCCGCCTGTCCTCGACGCTCGCCATTGGCGGCGTGCCGATGGGTCGTCAGGTCCGCTCGCTGATGCAGGGCGTCGACGTGCTGGTCGCCACGCCCGGCCGCCTGCTCGACCTCGTGCAGAGCAACGGGCTGAAGCTTGGAAGCGTCGAATTCCTCGTGCTCGACGAGGCCGACCGGATGCTCGACATGGGCTTCATCAACGACATCCGCAAAATCGTCGCCAAGCTGCCGATCAAGCGGCAGACACTGTTCTTCTCGGCCACCATGCCGAAGGACATCGCCGAGCTCGCCGACTCCATGCTGCGTGACCCCGCCCGCGTCGCGGTGACCCCGGTCTCCTCGACCGTGGAGCGGATCCAGCAGCGCATCATCCAGGTCGACTTCTCCGCCAAGCCGGCGTTCCTCGCCCAGCTGTTGAAGCAGGAGCCGGTCAACCGCGCGCTGGTCTTTACCCGCACCAAGCACGGCGCCGACAAGGTGGTGAAAACGCTTGAGAAGGCCGGCATTGCCGCCAGCGCCATCCACGGCAACAAGTCGCAGAACCATCGCGAGCGCACGCTGGCGCAGTTCCGCTCCGGTGATATCCGCACGCTGGTCGCCACCGACATCGCCGCCCGCGGCATCGATGTCGACGGCATCACCCACGTCATCAATTTCGACCTGCCCAACGTGCCCGAGACCTATGTGCACCGCATCGGCCGCACCGCGCGCGCCGGCGCCGAAGGCACCGCGATCTCGCTGGTCGCAGGCGGCGAGGAGCTCGCCTATCTCCGCGACATCGAGCGGCTGATCAAGGTGGCGCTGCCGCGCGAAGACCTCCGCACCGATGCCGGTCGCCGCGATGCAGGTCCTCCCCCGCCGCAGCAACGACAGGGCCGGCCGGGCCGCCCGGGCCAGCGTCCGCAAGGCGCAAGGCATGGTGAGGGACGCCACGGTGATGGACGGCGCGCCGACGAAAGGCATGCCGACGGACGCCACCATAGCGCTGGCAAGCAGGGCGATGGACGGCCCGGCGAAGGCCGGCATGGCGACCCGCGCCATGGTGACGGAAGGCATGTTGAAGGAAGGCCCGGCAACGGCCCCAAGGCCTCGAAGGGCGCTCGTCGCCGCCGCTCCGGTGGCAAGATGCATTCTTCGCCAACCGACCGTCCGGAACAGCGTTCCGCGCATAGCGCAGGGGCGCCTGATGGGATACAAGGCGTTGCCTTTTTGCGCCGTGAGAGTCGGCCGAACGGCCAACCGAACCGCAAACCCCATTCGCACTAGCCGTCCACGACCTGGAGAAATTCATGGCTAAGGAAGAGCTGATCCAGTTCGAAGGACTGGTCACCGAAATCCTCCCCGATGCACGCTACCGCGTGCAGCTCGACGCCGGACACGAGATCGTTGCCTACACCGCCGGCAAGATGAAGAAGAACCGCATCAAGACGCTCGCGGGCGACCGCGTGACGGTGGAGATGTCGCCCTACGATCTCGAGAAGGGCCGGTTGATTTTCCGCCACAAGGACGAACGTCCCAGTGGCGTCGGTGGACCTCCCCGTCCCGGACAGCGTGGCGGCCAGTTCCGCCGCCGTTGATCCGCGTTCGGCACCGTCAGTTGCGGAATTAAAATTCCGACCTGTATGCTGATCCGCCGCGCACGGCGCGGCGGATCAAAAAATCGTGCATGTCAGGATTGTTTCGGGACTCTATTTCCAATAAAATAAGCTAATCGATTTTCGGCCGGACGACATTGGCATCCACCGGTACAGCCGGTTCAGACACGCTGACGACCCTTCCAGAAATTCGATCTAACCTGCCTGCGCGAGCGGGCTCTTACATTGTGTGATCTGAGAAGGAACTACCCCGTGAGCATGGGAACCGTGAAGTGGTTTAACGCGACCAAGGGCTTTGGCTTCATCCAGCCCGACGACGGCGGACAGGACGTGTTCGTCCACATCAGCGCCGTCGAGCGCGCCGGCCTCGGCACGCTGCGTGAAGGCCAGAAGCTCTCCTACGAGATCGTGGCTGACCGCCGTTCCGGCAAGTCGGCTGCGGACAATCTGCGCTCCGCCGGTTGAGCCTGCCCGGGCATTGGCCCGGATCGGCGCGATCGAGCTAGCCAAGGAAACAGAAAAGGCCGTGCGCAACGCACGGCCTTTTTTCATGCGCGAAGAAGCGGCGCTCAGTAGGTCGTGCAGGCCGTATCCGGGCTGTAATAGACGCAGCTGGACTGGCGCGGACGGGTATAGGCGACGTCGCTCAGCGTGATCGCGTTCTTCAGCACGTAGCCGACCGACGGCGTGTAGGTGTAGCTGACCTCGCTGAGGATCAGATAGGTACCGCCGATCGCAAGCGTCGTGGGAATCGTGACTGCGGATTTCTGCGTTCGCGGCACCGAGCCCTTGCTCCATTGCACGTGCGCCTGCGAGGTCGAGGGATCGACATAGAGCTCGGTGATCGTCGCCGACACCGTCGTGGTGGCATAGGGCGTCATGATGCCGGTGGAGGCTGCGAAGAAATTGGTCATGTCGGTGTCGCTGACCGAGGTCGACTGCGAGGTGAGGTCAGACAACGTCCGCGCCATCAGCGTCACCTTGCGGTCGATCGCCACCGCCGACGAGAACTCGACCGTGCCGAAGAACATCACCAGCATCAGCGGCACGATCACCGCGAATTCGGTGGCCGCCAGACCTTTACGGTCGGCAAGGAATTCACACGCGGTGAGACGCGTGGCCCGCCGGAATTTCGCAATCGCCTGCATCGCTCTGCCCGATCCCTTGTCCTATTGTCTGAGCATGATCTATTCGGAAAACCGCTATGCACTTTTCCGGATCAGGCTCTAGTAAGGCTCGTTCTTGAACGCGGCCGTAGCCACCAGCAGCCGCTTGTTGCCCGTGAGATTGGAGATGTTGTAGCCGAGCCCGGTGACGAACAGCGGCCACTGGTAGAACAGCCGCACCACCACGATGTCGCCCGCATTGCCGGGGCTGTAGCTCATGGTCGTGTCGAAATTTCCGGAGGCATTGATGTGGCTCGGCAGCGTCAGCGCCGAGAAGGACGAGAAGCTCGTGACGTCGACATAGAGACTGTTGCAGTCGAACAGCGCCGGGATCTGGTTGCAGACGTAGGTCTTGAACGTCGTCTGCGTGCAGGGCGTGCTCACGCCGGACACTGCGCAGGCCGTCACCGATCCCGATTGCGCCTGGCCGGTCAGCACCACGCGTGCGGACGTCTGCGTGATGGTCTCGAGCACCTGGCTCGCGAAGAACATGATCGCCGTCTCGATGATGGCGAACAGCAGCGCGAAGAAGACCGGGGCGACCAGCGCGAACTCGACGGCTGCGGAGCCGCGGCGATTGCCGCGAAACCGGCGCAGCGCGGTCCGGAGCGTGAATCTCGTAGGTGCGGGCGATGGCATCGCGTCAAATTCCCCCGGCAGCGGCAATCATCTGCCCCGTTCAATAGCGGAAACTGATTGTTTAAGTGTTTCAGGCGATCGGCACCCCGCGGACCGCGCCGTCAAGGATGCGTTAACCACGAGCGACCCGGGAGCCAACGGAGCAAGGCGCGCAGAAGGGAAGCCTCTCCCGCACATGCGCGAACCCGGACCGGAGCATGCGCTCCAGCCGGGCAATTCGCGCCGATCAGTCCGGCTAGTTGGATTTGGCGCCCGCGCCCGCGTTACCGCTGGCAGTGCCGCTCAGAGACCCGGCCTGGCTCATCGTGGTGTTGAAGAAATTGTCGCTGTCGCCCAGCGTCACGCGGCGCTGGCACTGCGGCACGCAGCTATAGGACTCGCGCTCAACCCCGCGATAGACGGTGACGAGCCGGTCGCTCGGGCCTTCGACCTGGATCTGGCGGTCCACCAGGATCTCGCCGCCCCGGTCGAGCGCGATGAAATTGGTGGCGCCGTAGCCCTTCCCGGTCACGACGAGCATGCCGCCGGGCTGAAGCGTGACGTCGGCGATCAGGGGATTGCCGACCACGATGGTCGCCACCTTGCCCGGCAACCGCACCAGCTTGGCCTGGTCGACATTGACCGCGATGGTATCGGCGGTGGACTCGGCAAGGCCGGCCGCCGGCGATGCCAGCACCGCAGCCGCGACCAGAAGACAGACGCGCACATGACGGCGCAGCAATTCTTTACGCATACTCTTACCCCCGGGACGTCACAAACCGGCAGAAGCGATGAGATACAGCGGAGCCGGTGCCCGACCCCGCTAACCTGCCCTCAATTCGTGAACGTTCCGCAAATTCGCCGACTATTGTTTGAATGGACTGGCGTTTTCGGGATCATTCTCTAGCGGCGGAACGGATAGGCGAGCTGGCCGCCGATCTCCTTCGGCATGGTCGCTTCGTCCTTGCCGTAATCCTGCGGGAGCATCCCCTCCGGCATACGGAAGGTGCCGAACAGCACATCCCAGATCGGGAACGTGCCGGCGAAATTGGTGTCACCGCCTTCTTCGAGCGCGGTGTGGTGCCAGCGGTGGAACACCGGCGACGCCAGCACATATTTGAACGGCCCGAAGGTCCAGTTCAGGTTGGCGTGCACGAAGGCCGAATGAAAGGTCGTGAACGGGGCAAGCCAGACCATGGCGTTCGGCGAGATGCCGGCCATCAGCAGCACGACGTCGACCCCGATCGTACCGAGCACGAGATTGACGGGATGGAAGCGGGCCGCCGAGATCCAGCTGATCTCCTCCGAGGAATGATGGATGGCGTGATACTTCCAGAACTCACCGCCATGGAACAGCCGATGCAGCCAGTACAGCATGAAATCGGACAGGACCAGGAACAGCGCGGCCTGGGCCCACAGCGGCAATTGCGCCAGCGGGCCATGGCCGTTGTCGTAGAAGGCGATGAGACCGTCGGCGTCATGGATGTTGAAGAGAAGGCTCGCGCCGACGATCAGGAGCCCGATCCGCATGGTGCGGGCAAACACCGGAACGAAGAACCAGTAACAGATGTCGGTGATGATCTCCCGCTTGCGCCACCACGGCACGCCGGGATTGCAGGCCCAGAAATGCTCGAGCACCGTGAAGATCAGCGCGAGCACGAAGGTCACGGGGACCACCTTCGCGATGGTCTCGCCGAGCATCAGGGCGACTTCCATGGGCAGGCTCGACATTGTCGCCTCTCTTCCGGATAGCTGGTTCGTCTTAGGCCTACTCCTTGAAATTTAAGGGAGGATGAAGCCGGTGACCGGCTTGCGGCACATCCGGAACCGCAACGAGTTACAGCGGGCGCCTTAAGGCGAAATTCACTCTGGCCACAAGCATCGCGCAGGAATCGGGTTTTCACGATCGAATTAACTGTGCCGAAAGAGCTCGGCTCTCATGGTCACCGCGTCAAGGACAGCGCCGAACGAGGCGATCCAACCCAGATGGAGTTTTGTTCATGAAGAACCTGATTGCGCGTTTCGCCAAAGATGAATCCGGCGCCACCGCCATCGAATACGGTCTGATCGCCGCTGGCATCGCGCTGGCCATCATCACTGTCGTCAATCAGCTCGGCGGCACGCTGAACACCAAGTTCGGCTCGATCAGCTCCTCGCTGAAGTAAGCAACCGCATAGCGACGGCAAAAGCCCCGGACATCCGGGGCCTTTGTTTTTCCGAGTACGGCGAATCCCAGTGGCGTTGCGCGAGTACAGAACCGAGGCCGCGGTTGCGGCGAGAAGAACCGAGGCGATGCCGACCGGCTCGCCGGCCTATTGGGTCTGCCTTGCCCTGCTGCTTGCGACGGTTGCGCTCGCCGCGCGGATTGCCAGCCTCTGGTGAGCACGCCGGCGGCGAGGACCGCCTGTTGCGACCGCTGCCGCCGTTGTCGGTTTATTTAGCACTGGCGGCTAGCATGCCGGCGCCAGATCCCGCGACGAACCCAGGCCTCAAGACGCAGCCCATGATCCTCGACCTTGCGCGCCTTCTGCTGTTCCCGGCCCTGATGGCGTTCGCCGCCGCGAGCGATCTCTTCACGATGACGATCTCCAACCGCGTGTCGCTGGCGCTGGTCGCCGGCTTCTTCGCACTCGCCCTCGCCGGTGGCATGGCACCTTACGAGATGCTGAGCCATGTCGGCGCCGGCGCGCTGCTCCTGGTCGTCACCTTCGGCTGCTTTGCGATGGGCTGGATGGGCGGTGGCGACGCCAAGGTCGCGGCTTCGGTCGCGCTCTGGTTCGGTTTCGCACAATTGATGGATTTCCTGCTCTACGCCTCGCTGTTCGGCGGAGCGCTGACGCTGCTCCTGCTCCAGTTCCGGCAATGGCCGTTGCCTTACGGGCTGGCAGGCCAGGCTTGGCTGGCACGGCTGCACGACAAGGAGAGCGGCATCCCGTATGGCATCGCGCTCACGCTTGGCGCGCTGATGATCTACCCGGAGACCGAATGGGTGAAGGCGATCGACCTCGCTCACCTCGCACTGCGCTGAACACACCGGGTAAACCCGGCGTTAAGGCGATTTAGATACGCCTCATTAACCATGCTTTGACGAATAGCTGGTCAACTGCCGATTACGGCGGCGGCTGCGTCGCGGCGTTTTGTGGAAAGTGAAGCGTATGAATAGGGCACGCATAGTCGTCCTGACGGTCGCCATCTGCGCCGGCGGCGTCGCCGCGTACCTGGCGAGCGGCTCGGACAATTCTGCGCCGCCTCCGGCGACTCCGGTCGCGCTTCCGACCGTCGATGTGCTGGTGGCCAAGAACGACATCGGCCTCGGCCAGACCGTCAAGCCGGAAGACGTGCAATGGCAGACCTGGCCGGCCGCGACCGCCAGCGCCACCTTCATCCGCCGCAACGAACGTCCCGAGGGCGCAACCCAGGTGACCGGTTCGATCGCGCGCGCCCCCTTCATCCAGGGTGAGCCGATCCGCGACCAGAAGCTGGTCAAGGCCGAAGGCTCCGGCTTCATGGCCGCGATCCTGCCCACCGGCATGCGCGCGATCTCGACCGAAATCTCGCCGGAGACCGGCGCGGGCGGCTTCATCCTGCCCAACGACCGCGTCGACGTGCTTCTGACGCGCCGGCTCAAGAACCAGGACCAGAGCACCGGTGCCCAGGACGTCGTCTCGTCCGAAATCATCCTGGCCAATGTCCGCGTGCTGGCGATCGACCAGGCGCCGAAGGAGAAGGACGGCCAGAACGCGGTGGTCGGCAAGACCGTCACCCTCGAACTCAATCCCACGCAGACGGCGACGCTGTCCGCCGCCCGTCAGAGCGGCACGCTCTCGCTGGCGTTGCGCAGCATCGTCGACGTCAAGCTGAGCGAGATCACGCTCGAAGACTCCGCGCAGAAGCGCGATGGCATTTCGATCATTCGCTACGGCATCCCAAGCTCGACGGCGAAGGCACGATGAGGACTGTCGATATGAAATGCAGGGCGAATTTGGCGACGATGCGCACCTCTGTGGTCCGCGCCCTGTCGTTTTCGGCCGCCTTCGCGCTGACGCTTGACCCCGTGCTCACCCCCGTGCTCGCTGCGGACTACCGCCCCGCGGCACCGGTCGCGGCGGACGGCCAGATGAACGCGCGCTTCCTCTCGCTCGGCATCGGCAAGTCGATCGTGATCGACCTGCCGCGCGACATCAAGGACGTGCTCGTCGCCGATCCCAAGATCGCCAATGCGGTGGTGCGCTCGTCGCAGCGTGCCTACATCATCGGCGCATCGGTCGGCCAGACCAACATCGTGTTCTTCGATTCCGCCGGCCAGCAAATCGCGGCCTATGACATCGCAGTCAAGCGCGACCTCAACGGCGCGCGGGCTGCGCTGAAGCAGATCCTGCCCAATTCCGACATCCAGATCGACGGGCTCGGCGACGGCATCATCCTGACCGGCACGGCAGCGAACCCGATGGAGGCGCAGCAAGCCAACGAGCTCGCCGCGCGCCTCACCGGCGGCGCCGACAAGGTGGTGAACTCGATCGTGGTCCGCGGCCGCGACCAGGTCATGCTGAAGGTGACGGTGGCCGAGGTCCAGCGCAACATCGTCAAGCAGCTCGGCATCGACCTGTCGGCGAACCTGAACTACGGCACCTCGGTGGTGAGCTTCACCAACTCCAACCCGTTCACTGCTCTCGGCCGCAACCTCGTCGACGGCAACAATTTGACCACGAAGTTCGGCGCGACCCCATCGGTGCAGGCCACTTTGCGTGCGATGGAAAGCGCAGGCGTGATCCGGACGCTCGCCGAGCCGAATCTGACCGCGATCTCCGGTGAGTCCGCGACCTTCATCGCAGGCGGCGAATTCCCGGTGCCGGCAGGCTACGCGTGCGACCCGACCACGCATGTCTGTACCACCCAGATCAGCTTCAAGAAGTTCGGCATCTCGCTCAACTTCACCCCCGTCGTCCTGACCGAAGGCAAGATCAGCCTGCGGGTGATGACCGAGGTCTCGGAACTGTCGAACGAAAATGCGATCACCCTGTCTCAGGCCGTGACGTCGACCTCGGTGAACTCGCTGACGGTGCCCTCGATCAGGACCCGTCGCGCCGAGACGTCGCTGGAGATTCCCTCCGGCGGCGCGATGGCGATGGCCGGCCTGATCCAGCAGCAGACCAAGCAGGCGGTGAGCGGTTTGCCGGGACTGATGCAGCTCCCGGTGCTCGGCTCACTGTTCCGCAGCCGCGATTTCGTCAACAACGCGACCGAGCTGGTCGTGATCGTGACGCCCTATATCGTGCGCGCAGCGGCGCCGAAGGACCTGTCGCGGCCGGATGACGGCTTCTCCGCCCCCGCCGATCCGCAGGCCGAGCTGATCGGCAACATCAACCGCATCTACGGCGTGCCCGGTAAGACCGAGCCGGCTCGCAACTACCGCGGCACCTACGGTTTCATCACCGACTGAAGCGGAACGGGGACTTCGTTATGACCATCAAACCACCCCAGCTTCGCAAACGCGCCATCGGCCTCGGTGGCGCGCTCGTCGGCATCGCGCTTGCGCTCGGCGGCTGCCAGCACGACGAGGTGGCGACCGCCTCCATTCCCGACGACTACAAGCAGCGTCATCCGATCGCAATCGAGGAGCAAAACCGCTCGATCGTCGTCTTCGTGGGCCACGCCCGTGGCGGATTGACCGCCGCCCAACGCGCCGACGTGATGGGCCTGGCATCGACGTGGCTGCATGAGGGCACCGGCGCGATTCATATCGATGCGCCGTCCGGCACGCCCAACGCGCGCCCGGTCGCGGAAACGATGCGTGAAATCCAGGCGATGCTGTCAGCCGCCGGCATTCCGCCGCGCGGCGTCATCGCTCGCCCGTACCAGCCGGAAGACAAGCGCTTCCTGCCGCCGATCCGGCTGACTTATTCCAAGATCGCCGCTGTCGCCGGTCCATGCGGCCTGTGGCCGGAGGACCTCGGCCCCTCGATGAAGAACAAGAGCTGGTTCGAGAACAAGGACTACTACAATTACGGCTGCGCCTATCAGCGCAACATGGCGGCCATGATCGACAATCCGGCGGACCTCGAGCAACCCCGCTCCGAAACGCCGGCCTACACGACCCGGCGCACCGCCGCCTTCGAGAAATATCGCAAGGGAAGTCCGACCGCGGTTACCTATCCTGAGGCCGACAAGGCCAAACTCAGCGACACCGGCAAATGATCAGCTACGCTCGCCAGACACACGAAGAGCAGCCGGAGGCCCTTGTCCCGCCGGTCGAGGAGCATATCGCCCCCGCGCCGCGCGTTTCCGTCCAGGCCTTCTGCGAGACGGTGGAGACCGCCGCCGCCGTGCAATCGGCTGGCGAGGATCGCCGTCTCGGCAAGGCCCATCTGAAGATCCAGATGGGCGGCATGGCGGCCGCGATCGAAGCCTATCGTTCGGCTCCGACGCCGAACGTGATCGTGCTCGAGAGCGACGGCCGCAGCGACATCCTGGGCGGGCTCGACCAGCTCGCCACGGTGTGCGACGCCGGGACCCGCGTGGTCGTGATCGGCCGCATCAACGACGTCACACTCTATCGCGAGCTGGTGCGCCGCGGCGTCAGCGACTACGTGCTTGCGCCGGTCGGCGCGATCGACGTCGTGCGTTCGATCTGCAACCTGTTCTCGGCGCCGGAAGCCAAGGCGGTCGGCCGCATCATCGCCGTGGTCGGCGCCAAGGGCGGCGTCGGCGCGTCCACCATCTCCCACAACGTCGCCTGGGCGATTGCGCGCGATCTCGCAATGGACGCGGTCGTCGCCGATCTCGACCTCGCCTTCGGCACTGCCGGGCTCGACTACAACCAGGACCCGCCACAGGGCATTGCCGACGCCGTGTTCTCGCCCGATCGCGTCGATACCGCCTTCATCGACCGCCTGCTGTCGAAATGCACCGATCATCTCAGCCTGCTGGCGGCGCCGGCGACGCTCGACCGGGTCTATGATTTCGGCACCGATGCCTTCGATGCCGTGTTCGACACGCTGCGCTCCACCATGCCCTGCATCGTGCTCGACGTCCCGCACCAATGGTCGGGCTGGACCAAGCGGGCCCTGATCGGCGCGGACGACATCCTGATCGTGGCCGCGCCCGATCTCGCCAATTTGCGCAATACCAAGAACCTGTTCGACCTGCTGAAGGCCGCTCGGCCCAACGACCGGCCGCCGCTCTACTGCCTGAACCAGGTCGGCATCCCGAAACGCCCTGAAATCGCCGCCACGGAGTTCGCCAAGGCGATCGAGAGCCAGCCTGTCGTCTCGATCCCGTTCGAGCCGCAGATCTTCGGCTCGGCGGCCAACAACGGTCAGATGATCGCGGAGATCTCCGCCAACCACAAATCGATCGAGATGTTCCTCCAGATCGCCCAGCGCCTGACCGGCCGCAGCGAGACGAAGAAACAAAAGTCGTCCTTGCTTTCACCCCTGATTGAGAAGTTACGGGGAAAATAAGCCGCCGCATGGAGTTGTTAAGTGTTCGGTAAGCGTAGCGGAACAGACACCGATACTCGGGCTCCCAAGCCCGGCGCCGTGTCGCCAGAGCCTGCCCCGGCTCCGGCGCCGACGGTGTCGCGCGCACCGCCCCCGCCGGCCGTCGCCTCGCCGCCGCTCGCCCCGGCGAAGCCTGCGCCGACCATGGAGGCCCGCCGCTCCGACAATTATTACGAGGTCAAGGCGACGATCTTCGGCGCGCTGATCGAGGCCATCGACCTCGCCCAGCTTGCCAAGCTCGATTCGGAATCGGCCCGCGAGGAAATCCGCGACATCGTCAACGAGATCATCGCGATCAAGAACATCGTGATGTCGATCGCCGAGCAGGAGGAACTGCTCGACGACATCTGCAACGACGTGCTCGGTTACGGTCCGCTGGAGCCGCTGCTGTCGCGCGACGACATCGCCGACATCATGGTCAACGGCGCCAACACGGTCTTTATCGAAGTCAACGGCAAGATCCAGCGCACCGGCATCCGCTTCCGCGACAACCAGCAGCTCCTCAACATCTGCCAGCGCATCGTCAGCCAGGTCGGCCGGCGCGTCGACGAATCCTCGCCGATCTGCGACGCCCGCCTCGCCGACGGCTCCCGCGTCAACGCCATCGTGCCGCCGTTGTCGATCGACGGACCCGCGCTCACCATCCGCAAATTCAAGAAGGACAAGCTGACGCTGGATCAGCTGGTCAAGTTCGGGGCGATCTCGCCCGAGGGCGCCGAGATCCTCCAGATCATCGGCCGCGTCCGCTGCAACGTGCTGATCTCCGGCGGTACCGGCTCGGGCAAGACCACGCTGCTCAACTGCCTCACCAACTACATCGAGCACGACGAACGCGTCATCACCTGCGAAGACGCCGCCGAGCTCCAGCTCCAGCAGCCCCACGTGGTCCGGCTGGAAACCCGCCCGCCCAACATCGAGGGCGAGGGCCAGGTCACCATGCGCGAATTGGTGCGCAACTGCCTGCGTATGCGCCCCGAGCGCATCATCGTCGGCGAGGTCCGCGGACCCGAGGCGTTCGACCTCCTCCAGGCCATGAATACCGGCCATGACGGCTCGATGGGCACGCTGCATGCCAACAACCCGCGCGAGGCCCTGTCACGCTGCGAATCCATGATCACGATGGGCGGCTTTTCGCTTCCGTCGCGAACAATTCGCGAGATGATCTGCGCCTCGATCGACGTCATCGTCCAGGCCGCGCGCCTGCGCGACGGCTCGCGCCGCATCACGCACATCACCGAGGTGATGGGCATGGAAGGCGACACCATCATCACCCAGGACATCTTCCTCTACGACATGGTCGGCGAGGACGCCAACGGCAAGATCATCGGCCGGCATCGCTCGACCGGCATCGGCCGTCCGAGGTTCTGGGAACGTGCGCGCTACTACGGCGACGAGAAGCGCCTTGCCGCCGCGCTCGACGCCGCGGAAGTGGCGCCGCAGACGTGAGCAGGACAGCGCCATGAACATACAGGTCCTCGCCCTCGCCTTCCTCGCCACCGCCGCCGTCGGCGGCATCGCCTGGGTTTTCGTCTACCCACTGCTGTCCGGGGAGCGGAAGGCGGAAAGCCGCCGCGCCTCGATCGCGCGCGCCGAGGCGCCGACGGCCCGTGCGGCCGAGAAGACCCAGCGCTCGCGCCGCGAGCAGGTCGAGACCACGCTCAAGGATCTCGAGGCGCGCCGCTTGCAGGAAAGGAGCGCTCCGCTCTCCGTCCGCCTGTCGCAAGCGGGCCTCGACTGGACGACGCAGAAATTCTGGATCGTGTCCGCCGTCGTGGCGGGTGTATTTTTCGCGGGCGCCCTGTTGGCCGGCGGCGGCCTGCTCGGCGCTACGGGCCTTGCCTTTGCCGGCGGTTTCGGCCTGCCGCGCTGGGCCCTGGGTTTTCTGAAGAAGCGTCGCGAAAACAAGTTCCTGGCCGCACTGCCGGACGCCGTCGACGTGATCGTCCGCGGCATCAAGGCCGGCCTGCCGCTGTTCGAATCGATCAAGGTGGTCGCCGCCGACTCGTCCGAGCCGCTGCGCAGCGAGTTCCTGGCCATCATCGAGACGCAGGCGATCGGCATGCCGCTCGGCGAAGCCTGCTCGCGCCTCTACGAACGCATGCCGCTGCCGGAAGCCAATTTCTTCGGCATCGTAGTGTCGATCCAGCAGAAGTCGGGCGGTAACCTCTCCGAAGCGCTCGGCAACCTCTCCAAGGTGCTCCGCGACCGCAAGAAGATGAAGGAAAAGATCCAGGCGATGTCGATGGAAGCCAAGGCCTCGGCCGGCATCATCGGCTCGCTGCCTCCGATCGTGATGTTCCTCGTCTATCTCACCACGCCCGGCTACATCTCGCTGCTGTGGACCCATCCTACCGGCCAGCTCATGCTGGTCGCCTGCGTCATCTGGATGTCGGTCGGCATCATGGTGATGAAGAAGATGATCAATTTCGATTTCTGATGGTGCCGTATGGTCGAGTTTCTCGTCACAAAACTACATGACGTCCACTTCATGACCATGCTGCTGGCGGCCATTGCCGCCAGTGCCACCGTCTATACGCTGGTGATGCCGCTGTTCGCCGGCGAGGGACTCTCCAAGCGCATGAAGGCGGTGGCGAGCGAGCGTGAGCGCATCCGGCAGCGCGAGCGGGACCGCCTCCACAAGAGCGAGAAGGTCTCGCTGCGTCAGACCCCGAAGCAGCTCGTCTCCAAGGTGGTCGAGGATTTCAATCTCACCAAATGGCTCGCGCAGGAGGCTGCGCGGGACAAGCTGATCATGGCCGGCTATCGCGGCCAGGCGCCCTACATCACCTTCCTGTTTGCACGCATGGTCGCTCCGATCGTGCTGTTCATCGGCTCGGTCATCTACGTTTTCCTGATCGCGCGTATGGAACAGTCGATGCCAATCAAGATCGGCATCTGCGTCGGTGCCGCCTATCTCGGCCTTCAGGCACCGATGCTGTTCCTCAGGAATGCGATCTCGAAGCGCCAGCTCTCGATCAAGCGCGCCTTTCCCGATGCGCTCGACCTTCTGCTGATCTGTATCGAATCCGGCATGTCGGTGGAAATGGCATTCCGGAAGGTCGCCACCGAAATCGTCGGCCAGTCGATCGCACTATCGGAGGAGTTCACGCTGACCACGGCCGAGCTGTCCTATTTGCAGGACCGCAAGGTCGCCTATGAGAACCTGGCAAAGCGCACCGGGCTCGAGGGCGTCAAGTCGGTGTGCCTTGCGCTTCAGCAGGCGGAACGCTACGGCACCCCGCTCGGGCATTCCCTGCGCGTCATGGCGCAGGAAAACCGCGACATGCGCATGAACGAGGCCGAGAAAAAGGCCGCCGCGCTGCCGCCGAAGCTGACGGTGCCGATGATCCTGTTCTTCCTGCCGGTGCTGTTCGTCGTCATTCTCGGGCCGACCGGCATCAAGATCACCGAGCTGCACTGAACGAAAAACCGGACGTGAACCGCGCGCGGTCCACGGGCGGCTGCGCGATTGCAAGATCAGGTCTGATCAGTCGGGCTGGCTGAGCGCGGCGACCGGCGTCCGCTTCGGTGCGCCGCGCGGAGCGTCGCTGCGGCTCAACATCTCCTTGAGATACGCGACATTGGCCGCGGCCTGGTCCGGCGGCAGGTCCGCCTTCACAATGGTCTCGGCTTCGGCGAAGCGGCCTTGGAGACCGACGACGAGACCGAGATTCTGCCGCACCCGGCTGCTCGCGCGCGGCGAAGCGTAGGCCTGCCGCAGCGCCTCTTCGGCTTTGGGCAGATCCTTCGAGAGCATGTAGGACAGGCCGAGATTGGAGAGCACACCGGGATCGCCCGGCGCGATCTTCAGCGCGCTTGCATAATAGGAGCGCGCCTCCTCGTGGCGACCCATCTGATCGAGCGCCGTGCCCTGCACAGAGAGCAGGCGCCAATCCGGATTGTCGGGCGAATGCGCTTTCGACAATACGTCGAAAGCCTGCTGGAAATTGCCGTTGTCGGCGAGCGCACGGCCGTATTGGGCGAGCAGCGCCTTGTTGCCGGGATTGGCGATGGTCGCCTGCTCGAGCACGGCGGCGGCCTGGGCGCGCTGGCCGTTGGCGCGCAGGGCCTGGCCATAGCCAAGCGCGGCCTCGGCGTCCTTGGGATTGGCACGGTAGCGCTCGCCATAGACTTCGACGGCGCGCGCGGGGTCGGTGGGAGCAGTGGGGGCGGCCTCCGCCTTCGAGCCGATCGAGCCGGTGACGTCGGAGAGCTTTGACATGGCCGTGCAGCCGCCGAGGCTCGTGGCCACCAGCGCGATGAGCGAGGCGGACGCGAGAAGCCGGGCAGGACTGAACCGTTGACGCATGACGCCTTAACTCTCGAGCGGATGGATCGAGCCGAACGCGCCAGCAATAGACTGTTAACCCTAATGGTCGGTTAACGCGGGGTGCCTCACGGCCGCGTCTGCGGCGGCACCTCCCCGCCAAGACCGAGTTCGAGGCCGATCAATATTCGATGGCGAGCCGCTTGCGGATTTCGTCGATGCGTCTGTCGAGCGCATCGAAGCGCGCGTGGACTGAGCGGTCGTGGAGATAGAAGACGTAACCACCGGCGAGGAACGCGAAGATCCAATGGTGATGCTCGACATAGCCGAAAATCGCCTCGACGGCCTGGCCAATGAATGTGACCACGCTCCACACAAATTCCATTGCATTTCCTCCCGGCACGCTTCGCCTTCGGCCGTCGGCGATCTCTGTGCACTTTTCCCGGTATCGATCCGGCGGCCGTTGCCGGAACCTAGCATGGCCCCCTTGCTGCGAGTAGCGGCTCGCTGAACGGTGACAGCAAAGCCGATTGCGGGCACGGCAAAACTCTGCGAAGTCTGGTCCATTCGCTTAACCTGCTTGATCTGACGACCCGGACCCGCCAATGCCTTCTGTCTTCGAGACCTCGCCCAACGCCATCCCGATCACCTTCGTCACCAAGTCGAGCTGGGATCAGGTCGCCGAGACGCTGCTGCCGCCGCAACGCCAGTTCGCCACCGCGAACGGCTTTGCTGCCAAGCCCGGCGGCTATCTGGCGCTGCCCGCGCCCGACGGCGCGATCGCACACGTGCTGTTCGGTATCGAGGACGAAGACGCAAGATCGCGCGACCTGTTCCGGCCGGGCGCCCTGCCCGGCCTGCTGCCGCCGGGCATTTATCGCTTTGCCAATGCACCGCACGATGCACGACTGGCGGCGCTGGCCTTTGCACTGGGGTGCTATCGCTTCGCCCGTTACCGCAGGGCCGACCGGCCCGATGTCCGCCTGGTACCGCCTGACAGCGTCGATGCCGCCGAGATCAATCGCATTGCGGACGCCGCGATGCTGGCGCGCGACCTCATCAACACGCCGTCCAACGACATGGGTCCGGAGGAGCTCGCCGCGGCCGCGCAAGAGCTCGCCGCCGAATTCGGTGCAAGCTTCGCCTGCACCGTCGGCGAAGACCTGGAGAAGAATTTTCCGCTGATCCACGCCGTCGGCATGGCCTCGGACCGCGCGCCGCGGCTGATCGACATCGCCTGGGGCGATCCCGCTCATCCCAAGGTGACACTGGTCGGCAAGGGCGTCTGCTTCGACACCGGCGGGCTCGACCTCAAGCCATCGAGCGGCATGCTGATCATGAAGAAGGACATGGGCGGCGCTGCCAATGTGCTGGCGCTGGCGCGCATGGTGATGGACGCGAAGCTGAAGGTCCGGCTGCGCGTACTGATCCCGGCCGCCGAGAATGCGGTCGCCGGCAATGCCTTCCGGCCTCTCGACATTTTCACCTCGCGCAAGGGCATCACGGTCGAGATCGGCAACACCGATGCGGAAGGGCGCCTGGTGCTCGCCGACGCGCTGGCGCTCGCCGACGAGGAGAAGCCCGACCTGCTGATCGACCTCGGCACATTGACCGGTGCCGCACGCGTCGCACTGGGACCGGATTTACCGCCCTTTTACACCAATGATGAGACACTTGCCGCCGACGTCGCGCGCTGCGCGGCGAAGGAGAACGATCCGTTGTGGCGCATGCCGCTGTGGCCGCCTTATGATGCGTGGCTGGACTCCAAGACGGCGACCATCACCAACGCACCATCAGGCGGCTTTGCCGGCTCGATCACCTGCGCGCTGTTTTTGCAGCGCTTCGTCGAGCAGGCCAAGAGCTGGCTGCATGTCGACATCTATGGCTGGACGCCCTCGGCAAAACCCGCACGCCCCGAAGGCGGCGAATGCCAGGCCGCGCGCGCCATCTACGCATTGCTGAGCGAGCGTTATGCGTGATCCAAGACACGATCCACGGCTGACGCCGGCGCGGGGCGACCTCGCCGCGAAATATCTCGAAGGCAAGGTCGAGGCGGATCGCTTCGTCACCGGCGAGGAATTCGAGGTGGTCGCGCCGATCGCGGCCGTGCGCGAGCAACCCTCATCGAACGCGATGCTGATGACGGAAGCGCTGCGCGGCGAGCGCGTCACGGTCTACGATCGCAACGGCGAAGGCTGGGCCTGGGGACAGCTCAATGGCGATGGCTATGTCGGCTGGCTGCCCGATGCGGCGCTGATGAAGCCGGCTTCTGCGCCGACACATAAGGTGAGCGCGCTCCGAACCTTTGCCTTCCCCGGTCCTTCGATCAAGCTGCCGCCGGCCGACACGCTCGTGCTGGGCTCGAAGATCGCGGTGTCGCGCGAGGACGGCAGCTTCGCCGCGACGCGCGAAGGAACCTTCCTGCCGAAGGCGCATCTCGCCTCGCTCGATCATCACGAGCCGGATTTCGTCGCCGTCGCCGAGCGTTTCGTCGGCACGCCCTATCTCTGGGGCGGCAAGAGCAGCCTTGGCATCGACTGTTCGGGCCTCGTCCAGGTGTCGCTGACCGCCGCCGGCATCGGTTGTCCGCGCGACAGCGACATGCAGCAGGCGGGCCTCGGCCGCGCGCTGGAGACGCATGAGCGAGGCAGCTTGCGGCGCGGCGATCTGATCTTCTGGAAGGGCCATGTCGCCATCGTCCGCGACGCCGGCACCATGGTTCATGCCAACGCGCACCATATGGCGACGGTGATCGAGCCGATCGAGCCGGCGCTCGCGCGGATCAGGCAGGCGGGCAGCGAGATCGTCGCGATCAAGCGGCTCTGACGCGACCTACGTCGCCACCGACCCATTGCCTGCCGTCTCGAGCCGGAACGCAGCCGCGAATAGCGCCCGTGTGTAATCCGTCTTCGGATTCTTGAACAGCTCGGCGGCCTGGCCTTCCTCGACCACCTTGCCGCCGCGCATCACGATGAGGTGGCTGGCGAGCGAGGCAACGACGCGCAGATCGTGCGAGATGAACATGTAGGTAAGGTCGCGCCTGCGCTGGAGTTCACGCAAGAGGTCGACCATCTGCGCCTGGATCAGCATGTCGAGCGCGCTGGTCGGCTCGTCCAGCACGACGAAATCCGGCTCCAGCACCACCGCACGCGCGATGCTGATGCGCTGACGCTGGCCGCCGGAGAATTCATGCGGATAGCGATAACGCGTGTCCGGCTTCAACCCGACGTCCTCCAGCGCCTTGACGACGCGCTCCTCGCGCTCCTCGCGCGACAGCTTCGGCTGATGCACGGTGAGGCCCTCGGCGATGATGTCGGCAACCGACATGCGCGGGCTGAGCGAGCCGAATGGATCCTGGAACACGATCTGCATGTCACGCCGGAACGGCCGCATCTCCTTGAAGCGCAGACCCTGGATGTCCTTGCCCAAAAACACGATGCGCCCGTTCGAGGAGATCAGCCGCAGCAGCGCGAGCCCCAGCGTGGTCTTGCCCGAGCCGGACTCGCCGACGACACCGAGCGTTTCGCCTTTGCGCACGGCGATGCTGACGCCGTCGACCGCCTTGATGTGGCCGACCGTCTTGCGCATCAGGCCGCGCTTGATCGGAAACCACACCTTCAGATCATTGGCCGACATCACGATCTGCGCATCCGGCTGCGGCGGCGCCGGATCCGGTTTCGGTTCGGCCGCGAGCAGGTCGCGCGTATAGGGATGCTTCGGGGTCTTGAAGACCTGCTCGACCGGACCCTGCTCGACGATCAGGCCGCCCTTCATGACACAGACGGTGTCGGCGATGCGGCGCACGATGCCGAGATCGTGGGTGATGAAAAGCAGGCTCATGCCGAGCCGAGAACGAATCTCGGCAAGCAGCGCCAGGATCTGCGCCTGCACGGTGACGTCGAGCGCCGTGGTCGGCTCGTCCGCGATCAACAGATCCGGCTCGTTGGCGAGCGCCATCGCGATCATCACGCGCTGGCGCTGGCCGCCGGAGAGCTGGTGCGGATAGCTGTTCAGCCGTGTTTCGGGCTCGGGAATGCCGACCTGGGTCAACAATTCCAGCGTCCGCTTGCGGGCCTCGGCATTGCTGGTCGGATTGTGCAGCTGGATGATCTCGCCGATCTGCGCCTCGATCGTGTGCAGCGGATTGAGCGAGGTCATCGGCTCCTGGAAGATGATGGAGATGTCGCTGCCGCGAATCGCCCGCATCTGCTGCTCCGACTGGTCGATCAGCTCCTGCCCCTTGAACCGGATGCTGCCCGAGGGATGCGAAGCGTTCGGGTACGGCAGCAGCTTGAGGATCGAGAGCGCGCTGACCGACTTGCCGGACCCGGACTCGCCGACCAGCGCCACGCATTCGCCGCGCTTGATCTGGAACGACACCTTGTCGACCGCGAGCGTGGTGGCACCGCCCTGGTGGAAAGCCACCGAAAGGTCGCGCACGGCAAGCAGGGGCTGGTTGATCGCGTCCATCACGCCCTCACTTGAACGTCTTGCGCGGATCGAAGGCGTCGCGCACGGCTTCGCCGATGAAGATCAGCAGCGACAGCATGATCGCGACCGAGAAGAAGCCGGAGAAACCGAGCCAAGGCGCCTGCACGTTGGACTTGCCCTGCGACAGCAGCTCGCCGAGCGACGGCGAGCCGGGTGGCAGCCCGAAGCCGAGGAAGTCCAGGGCCGTGAGCGTCATCACCGACGAGGAAACGATGAACGGCAGGAACGTCATGGTCGCGACCATCGCATTCGGCAGCAAATGCTTGAACATGATCACGGCGTTCGACACCCCAAGCGCCCGTGCCGCCTGGATGTACTCGAAATTGCGCCCGCGCAGGAACTCCGCGCGCACGAGTCCGACCAGCGACACCCAGGAAAACAGCAGCAGGATGCCGAGCAGCACGAAGAAGCCGGGAACCAGCACCGACGAGAGGATCAGGAGCAGATAGAGCGCTGGAATCGCCGTCCATATCTCGATGAAGCGCTGGAACAACAGGTCGACCCAACCGCCGAAATAGCCCTGCACCGCGCCGGCTGCGATGCCGATGAGCGAGGAGACGATGGTCAGGCAGAGGCCGAACAGCACCGAGATGCGGAAACCGTAGATCATCCGCGCCACCACGTCGCGGCCCTGATCGTCGGTGCCGAGCCAGTTGTATTCGAGATCGCGGCAGCTCTTCAGCCCCTTCTTCTCGACGACGGATTTGCATTGCGCTTCCGTCAGCATCCAGGTCGGCGGCGACGGGGCCGGCGTCGGCAGATCGAGGTTATGGGTGTCGTAGGAGTAGCGGATCAGCGGCCAGACGATGCTGCCGCCCTTGTCCTTGATCAGCTTCTGCAAATAGGGATCGCGATAGTCGGCTGCGGTTTCGAAATCACCGCCGAAAGTCGTCTCGGAATAGGTGACGAAGGCCGGCCAGTAGAGATGACCGTCAAACTTGACCAGGAATGGCCGGTCGTTGGCGATCAGCTCGGCGAACAGCGACAGCACGAAAAGGACCAGGAAGATCCAGAGCGACCAGTAACCACGCCGGTTGGCCCTAAAATTCTGCCAACGCCGCCTGTTGAGCGGCGATGGCACAAACGGCTTGCGCGTGATCGGCACGGCATCGCCGAGCGGCGACTTTGCGGTGGTTTCGATCGGGGTTGGGGCGGCCAGCGTCATCAGACCTCTCGCGCCTCGAAATCGATCCGCGGATCGATCCACATATAGGTCAGGTCGGAGATGAGGTTGACCACGAGGCCGACGAGCGAAAAGATGAAGAGCGTGCCGAACACCACGGGGTAGTCGCGATTGAGAACGCTCTCGAAACTGAGAAGTCCGAGCCCGTCCAGCGAGAAGATGGTCTCGATCAGAAGCGAGCCCGAGAAGAACGCGTGAATGAAGGTGCTGGGAAAGCCCGCGATGACGATCAACATCGCGTTGCGAAAGACGTGGCCATAGAGCACCCGGTTTTCGCTGCAGCCCTTCGCGCGGGCAGTCATCACGTACTGCTTGCGGATTTCGTCCAGAAACGAGTTCTTGGTCAGGAACGTCATGGTGGTGAACGCGCCGAGCCCCATCGCGATCAGCGGCAGCGTCAAATGCCAGAAGTAATCGATGATCTTCCAATACCAGGGAAACTGCGACCAGCCGTCTGACGTCAGCCCGCGCAGCGGAAACCAGTTGAAGAACGAGCCGCCCGCAAACAGGATGATCAGGAGGATCGCGAACAGGAAGCCGGGTATGGCGTAACCGAGCACGAGCACGGTCGACGTCCAGGTGTCGAGGCGCGATCCGTCCTTGACCGCCTTGCGGATACCGAGCGGAATCGAGATCAGGTAGGTCAGGAGCGTCAGCCAGATGCCCAGCGAGATCGAGACCGGCAGCTTCTCCTTGACCAGCTGCAGCACGCTGACATCGCGAAAGTAGCTCTTGCCGAAATCGAAGCGGGCGAAGTTCCAGACCATCAGCGCGAAGCGTTCCGGCGCCGGCTTGTCGAAGCCGAACTGCACCTCCAGCTTCTTGATGAAATCGGGGTCCAGCCCCTGCGCGCCGCGATATTTCGAGTTGATGGCGTCGCCACCGGCACCCAGCTGACCGGGCGCGCGCTGTGCAAAGTCACCGCCGCCGGAAATTCGCGAGCTGCCACCGGTGTCGGCACCCGAAAGCTGTGCGATGACGCGCTCGACCGGACCGCCCGGCGCGAACTGCACGACGACGAAGGAGACGAAGAGGATTCCGAGCAAGGTCGGGATCATCAAGAGAATGCGGCGGGCGATATAGGCGCTCATGTTTATTTCGCCTGCTCGAGCTTGGCCGCCTTGGCGCTATCATGCCACCAGATTTCGGGAGCGCCGACGCCGTTGGCATAACGTGGCAGCTTCTGCAGATGAGCGAACTGGTCCCAATAAGCAAGCCGATGCGTCTTGTTGTACCATTGCGGCACCCAGTAACGGCCGGCGCGGAACAGCCGGTCGAAGGCGCGGCAGGCGAAGGTCAAATCTTCGCGGTTGTCGGCCGCCATGATCTTCTCGATCATGGCATCGATCGCCGGGCTGGCGACGCCCGCAAGATTGTACGAACCCTTGGTTGCCGCGACCTGCGAGGAGAAGAACGAGCGCATGGCATCGCCTGGCGTCGCCGACATGCTGAACCGCTGGATCGTCATGTCGAAGTCGAAATCTTCCTGGCGCGCCTTGTATTGCACGGCGTCGACGAGACGCACGCTCGCTTCGATGCCGAGCGTGCCCAGGTTCTTGATGTAGGGCGCGTGGTGCGGCTGAAACGAAGGCTCGTCCAGCAGGAACTCGATCCTGAAGACGTCGCCATTCGGCAGCACCCGCTTGCCGTCCTTGATGGGCACGCCGGCCTCGGTCAACAATTGCTGCGCCTTGCGCAACAGGTTGCGGTCCTGCCCGGAGCCGTCCGACGTCGGAGGCGTAAACGGTACGGCGAACACGTCGTCGGGAACCTGGCCGCGAAACGGCTCCAGCAGCTTCAGCTCCTCCGGCGACGGCGGCCCATTGCTTGCCATGAGGTCCGAGTTCTGGAACGGCGACACCGTGCGAGCATAGGCGCCGTACATGATGGTCTTGTTGGTCCATTCGAAGTCGAAGGCATTGATCAAGGCCTCGCGCACGCGCGGATCCCTGAACTTGTCGCGCCGCGTGTTGATGAACCAGCCTTGCGCGCCGGACGGCGTGTCGTCTGGAACGACTTCCATCTTGACGCGCCCGTCTTTGACTGCGGGAAAGTCGTAGCGCGTCGCCCAAATGCGCGAGGTGAATTCCTCCCGATAGAGATAGTTCTTGCCGGTGAAACCCTCGAACGCGACATCGCGGTCGCGATAGAATTCATAGCGCACGACATCGAAATTGTAGCTACCGCGGCAAACCGGCAGGTCGGCAGCCCACCAGTCCTTGATGCGCTCATATTCGATATAGCGGTTGACCTCGAACTTGCCGACCTTGTACGGGCCAGAGCCGAGCGGAATATCGAGCGACGTTTCATCGAAGGCGCGAGACGCATAGAACGTTTTCGAGAAGATCGGCAGGCTCGCGACATAAAGCGGCACGTCGCGCGCCCGCCCCTTCGCGAAGGTGACGACCAATGTCGCATCGTCGAGAGCTTCAGCGCTGACCATGTCACGCATCTGCACGACGATCAGCGGATGCCCCTTGGACTTCAGCGCCGTCAGCGAAAACGCGGCATCATGCGCCGTGAGCTTCGTGCCGTCATGGAATTTCGCCTCCGGCCGCATCGTGAAGCGGTACACCAGTCTGTCCGGCGATATCTGAACGGATTTGGCGGCAAGCCCGTACATCGCGTCCGGTTCGTCATTGGCGCGCACCATCAGCGGCGCGAACGTCATGTCCATGCCTTGCGCACCGTCACCCTTCATGATGAAGGCGTTGAGCGAGTTGAAGGTCTGGTAGGACTGGTTGTAGGCGCGCACCGACGGGATGAGAGAGAATGTTCCTCCCTTCGGCGCGTCCAGATTGACGTAATCGAAATGGTGGAAGTCGGCGGGATATTTGAGATCGCCGAACGCCGAGATGCCGTGCACCTCGGCCTGCAGTTCCGACGCCGCCGCGCCGCGCGACAGGGCGGCGCTGAGTGCGCCGCCGGCCCCTAAGGCCAGCACATGCCGGCGTGAAAGCTGCGCCATGCGCAATTGCTTCCTCAAGAGCGTTTTCCAATGCGCGCGGCCTTGTCCGCGTCGTACCACCACAATGTCGGCAGACCGGACCGGCCGTATTTCGGCATCGGCTCGGCATGGCCAAAGCGGTCCCAGCGGGCATAGCGCGCAAAGCCGTAGGTGAATTGCGGCACGAGATAGAAATTCCACAACAGCACGCGGTCGAGCGCGTGTGTCGCCGCGACCAGCTCGCCGCGGTTCTTGGCGTAGATCAACTTCTCGATCAGCGTATCGACCGCGGGGTTCTTGATCCCGATGGTGTTGCGTGCGCCGGAAGTGTCGGCGGCCTGCGAGCCCCAGAACTCGCGCTGCTCGTTGCCGGGCGAGAGCGACTCGCCCCATTGGTCGATGATCACGTCGAAGTCGAAGCTGCGCAGCCGGTTCTGGTATTGCGCATCGTCGACGACGCGGATCGAGGTGCTGACGCCGATGCGCTCCAGCGACGGCTTGTAGAACAGCGCGATACGCTCGGACGACGGATCCTGCACCAGGATCTCGACCGTGAGCGGCTTGCCGGAGCTGTCGACCAGCTTGTGGTCCTTGACCTCGAAGCCGGCCTCCTTGAGCAGCTTCGCCGCCTCGCGGAGATTGGCGCGCACGGCTTCCGGATTGCCGCCGACCGGATTCTGGTACGCCGTGGTGAAGACCTCCGGAGGCACCTTGTCCCTCACGGTCTCCAGGATCTGCAATTCCTCGCCCTGCGGTAGGCCGGAGGATGCAAGATCGGTCCCTTCGAAATAGCTATTGATGCGCTTGTACTGCCCGTAGAAGAGCTGCTTGTTCATCTCCTCGAAATCGAAGGCGTAGTTGAAGGCGCGGCGAAGCCGGGCGTCCTTGAACTGATCGCGTCGGATGTTGAAGATGAAGGCCTGCATGCGGCCGGAATCGTTGATCGGAAACTCTTCCTTGATCACACGCTTCTCGGCCACCGCCGGGAAGTCGTAGGCGGTCGCCCATTGCTTGGCGGAGTTTTCCGCGATCCAGTCGGCCTGATCGGCCTTGAACGCCTCCAGTGCAACCAGGTTGTCACGGAAGAATTCGAAGCGCAGCTCGTCGAAATTGTTGGTGCCGATCTGGCTCGGGACGTTGGCGGCCCAATAGTCCTTCACGCGCTCCAGCTTGATCGAGCGGCCGGCCTGGAATTCCTTGATCTTGTAGGCACCGGAGCCGAGCGGCGGCTCCAGCGTGGTGGCGCCGACGTCGCGCTTGCGGCCCTGCGCATCGGTGCCTTCCCACCAATGCTTCGGCAGCACCGTGAGCTCTCCAACGATGGTCGGCAATTCGCGATTGCCCGGTGCGTCGAAAGTGAACTTGACATCGCGCTCGCCGCTCTTCTCGGCCTTGACGACGTGACGGTAGTAGGACGCGTACATTGGCGACTGCTTCTTCAGCGTCTCCAGAGAGAAGATCACGTCCTCCGGCGTCACCGGCTTGCCATCGTGCCAGCGCGCTTCCCTGCGCAGACGATAGACCACCCAGGAAAAATCGTCCGGATGCTGGGCCGATTCGGCGAGTTCGCCGTATTCGGTGGCGACCTCGTCCTGGGCGCGTGTCATCAGCTGTTCGTAGACCATCGCCGCGGCCGGCGCGAGCGAGCCCTTGATGCCGGCGACCGCGAGGTTGAAATTGTCGAAGGTGCCGATCGAGATCAGGCGCGCAACACCGCCCTTTGGCGCGTCCGGATTGACGTAATCGAAGCGCTTGAAGTCGGCGGGGTACTTGATGTCGCCGAATAGCGACAAGGCATGCCGCCAGGGCAGCTGGTCACCGGCGGATTGCGCCGCCGCCGCGCCGATGACGGGAACACCCCCAGCGGAACCAAGGGCGGGCAGCGCTACAGCAGCGGTGCCGGTGAGCAGGAGATCGCGTCGGGTAATGGCCAAATCAACATTCCTGGTCTTGAAGGAGGTTACCCCTTTAAGTGCTCAATATAGGCGAGGTTTCGACCGAATATGTTGCTTTTTCCTCATCTTGGAAGGCCGGATGGCCTGTCGGATGCGGCCAAACGCCCCGATAACAACGCCGCGAGGCCCGGATAACGAAACGGCCAGGCTTTTCAGCCTGGCCGCATAGTCCAAGACAGGTTTTTGACGCCCTTACTTCGACGCGGTCGGCAGCGGCTTCGGGCTGTCGGAGAGGCTGTTCAGATAGGCGATGACGTCGGCGCGCTCGCTATCCTTCGGGATGCCGGCAAAGCCCATCGCGGTGCCGGGGACAGCCGCCTTGGGATTGGCAATGAACTTGTTGAGCGCCTCGAAGTCCCAGGTACCGCCCTTGCCCTTCATCGCGGCCGAGAAATTGAAGCCGCCACGGCCTTCGCCGACATGGTCGCCGACGACGCCAAAGAGGTTCGGGCCGACGCGATTCGGGCCGCCCTTCTCGAAGGTGTGGCAGGCGCCGCACTTCTTGGCGGCGGAAGCGCCTTTCTCGACGGAGGCCGTCTGAAGCAGCTTCTCGATCGGCTCGGAGGCCGCGGCGGCAGCGCCACCTTCCTTGCCGTGGCCGGCATCTTCCTTCACGGCGATCTCGAAGCCCGGCTTTTCCGGCATCTTGGGCGAGAACAACGCCTGGGCGGTGAAGCTCGTCACCAGCAGAATGAGGCAGGTGCCGAGCACGGCACCGAGAATCTTGTTCAGTTCAAACGAGTCCATTTCCGGCCAGGCCCCACACCACAGTAAGGAAATAGCGGCCGGGGGGCCGCCAGGACGAGCCTCGGGAGAATCAAAACGTTCCTTGTTGTTTCCCCGAGTTTTGCCATTGAGATATCGGTTTGCCCGGGGTCTGGCAACCCGTATAAGCGACCCGGCTTCGAACCCGTCCCCACCCCATTTCTCGGCGCGGAAAACGCGCCGTTTCCAGGCCCTTGAACCCCAGCTCCTTGAACCCAAGCTCCTTGAACCAATGACCGATCCCCGCATCCTGGTGCTGATCCCGGCCCGCATGGCCGCCACCCGTCTGCCCGGCAAGCCGCTCGCCGATATCGCGGGCCTGCCGATGATCGTGCATGTGATGCGGCGCGCCGAGGCCGCCGGCATTGGCCGGGTCGCGGTGGCAACCGATACAGCCGAGATTGCGTCCGTCGTGACTGCCCATGGCGGCGAGGCCGTGATGACGCGCGCCGAGCACCCCTCCGGTTCGGACCGCATCCACGAGGCCATGCAGAAGCTCGATCCCGATGGGAAGGCCGAGATTGTGGTCAATCTCCAGGGCGATTTCCCGACGATTGCGCCCGAGAGCCTGCGCGAGGTGCTTCCGCCCTTCGTCGATCCCGAGGTCGACATCGTGACGCTGGCCTCGCAGATCCACACCGAGGAGGAAGACCTCGCTCCCAGCGTCGTGAAGGCCGTCGGCACCCACATCGGCCCCAGGCGGCTGCGGGCGCTCTATTTCACCCGCGCCACCGCCCCTTATGGCAACGGACCGCGCTACCACCATATCGGCGTGTACGCTTACCGCCGCGCCGCGTTGGAGCGGTTCGTGTCCCTGCCGCCCTCGCCGTTGGAGCGCCAGGAGAGTCTGGAGCAGCTGCGCGCCATGGAGGCCGGCATGCGCATCGACATCATGATCGTCGACAGCGTGCCCCGCGGCGTCGACACGCCGCCCGACCTCGAAACCGCCCGCAGCATCCTTTCCAAATCCTGAGCCGCTGTTACAAGGCCCGTCATGAGCAAGATGAAGATCGCATTCCAGGGCGAACCCGGAGCCAATTCCCACATCGCCATCGTCGAGGCCTATCCCGACGCCGAGCCGATGCCCTGCGCCACCTTTGAAGACGCGCTATCCGCGATCTCGTCGGGCGAGGCCGACCTTGGCATGATCCCGATCGAGAATTCGGTCGCCGGCCGTGTCGCCGATATCCATCATCTGCTGCCGGCCTCCGGCCTCTTCATCATCGGCGAATGGTTTCTGCCGGTCCGGCATCAGTTGATGGCGGTGAAGGGCACCAAGCTCGAGGACATCAAGAGCGTCGAGAGCCATGTCCACGCGCTCGGCCAGTGCCGGCGCATCATCCGCAAGCTCGGCATCAAGCCGATCGTGCACGCCGACACCGCCGGCAGCGCCCGCGACATCTCCGAGCGCAAGGACAAGACCGTTGCCGCGATCGCCTCGCGCCTCGCCGCAAAGATCTACGGTCTCGACATCCTCGCCGAGGATATCGAGGACGAAGCGCACAACACCACCCGCTTCGTGGTGCTGGCGCGCGAGCCGAAATGGGCAGCGCAGGGCTCGGGTCCGCTGGTCACGACTTTTGTATTCCGGGTACGCAATTTGCCGGCCGCGCTCTACAAGGCGCTCGGCGGCTTTGCCACCAACGGCGTCAACATGACCAAGCTCGAGAGCTACATGGTCGACGGCAATTTCTTCGCCACGCAGTTTTATGCCGACGTCGACGGCCATCCCGAAGACAAGGGCCTCGCCTTCGCGATCGAGGAGCTTAAATTCTTCTCGCGCGAATTCCGCATCGTCGGCGTGTATCCGGGCCATCCGTTCCGAGCGACGTTCAGCGAGACGCAGCAGGATTGATCTCGTGTCCCGGACGCGCGAAGCGCGAGCCGGGACACAGAAAGCAGCACGGGAAGGCGCAGTGACATGGGCCCCGGCTCAGCAGCGCACCGCCAAGTGGCGCTGCGTCCGGGGCATGAGAGTGTTTACGCGGCTGCTCTCAGCCCGAACGCATCCGCCAGCAGCGAATACGACTTTTTCCGCGCGTCGTGGTCATAGACCGCGGTAATCACCATCAGTTCGTCCGGCTTGCTCGCGTCGATCAGCGGCTGAAGTTTTTTCTGCACCGTCGCCGGATTGCCGACGAACAGGCGCGAGCGGTTGCGGACAATCGAGGTCCGCTCGGAGTCCGTATAGGGATAGGCCAGCGCTTCCTCGACACTCGGCAGCGGCAGATACTGGCCGCGGTCACGGCGCAGGCGGTTGAGGTCGAAAGAACTCGCGAGCCTTTCTGCCTCTTCATCGGTGTCGGCAGCGATAGCGGCGACTGCGAGGATCGCGCGCGGGCTCGCGCTCCAGGCCGAGGGCTGGAAGCGGTTGCGGTAATGCACCATCGCATCGATCGCGTCATGGGACGCAAAATGATGGGCGAAGGCGAAGCCCATGCCCACTTGCGCAGCCAATTCCGAGGAATAGTCGCTGGAGCCGAGCAGCCAGATCGGCGGCAGCGGCGTATCGTCGGGCATCGCGACGACGTTGTTGTAGGGGTGCCCAGATGGAAATTCGCGAGTCTGCCACAGGATCAGTTCGTGCAGCCGCTCCAGAAAATCGTCGCCCTCGCGGCGGTCGAGCCGGCTGCGCAGCGCGTAAGCGGTAGCGCCGTCGGTGCCGGGCGCGCGGCCGAGGCCGAGATCAATGCGGCCGGGAAACAGCGCCTCCAGCATCTTGAAGCGTTCAGCCACGACCAGCGGGGCGTGGTTGGGCAGCATCACGCCGCCAGAGCCGACGCGGATGTGTTTCGTCACCGCCGCGATCTGCCCGATCATGACGTCGGGCGCGGGGCTCGCGACCGAGGCGAGGTTGTGATGTTCGGCGAGCCAGTAGCGGACATAGCCGAGCCCATCGACATGGCGCGCCAGATCGATGCTGTTGCGCAGCGCCGCGGCGGGCTTCGTGCCTGTGGTGACGACGGAGAGGTCGAGGACTGAGAGCGGGATCATGGCGGGCTAACGTAGTGGAGGGCTGCGCGCCGGCAATGGGCCGACAGCGCAGGTCTGGCGTGTGCGGGCCGCGAGCCGGCTTGCCCGGCGGTGTCAGAGCGTTGGGACAAGAATTCTATCATGATACGAGATTCATTTTGCCCACCGTCGCTTTTCGCCATCTCTAATCACCTTAATTTATATAACTAACTGAATTTTATAACTTAAAGATCAATTCAACAAATTCCCACTACAAGCCGAAACGGCGCAATATTTAGCCATTTTAATCGTTTAGTGGGCTATTTCCCACGATCGATGGGCTGTCGAGAAACCTGTCTTTGCCCTATCTTAGCCTCTTCCAATCTAGACCTGACCGCCGGCCGCCAAAATCTATCTGGAATGAGTGGTGCCATGACCGAGTTTACGACGCCTGCCCAAGCCGACGGGCAAGACGGGCACCTGAAGCGGCCTGCGATCTCGTTCGAGTTCTTTCCGCCCAAGACGGAAGATATGGAGCGGAACCTCTGGGAGACCATCAACCGGCTGGCGCCGCTCGACCCGAAATTCGTCTCGGTGACCTACGGCGCCGGCGGCTCGACCCGCGAGCGCACCCATTCCACGATCGCCCGCATCCTGAAAGAGACCGCGCTGCTGCCGGCCGCGCATCTGACCTGCGTCGGTGCTTCGCGCGGCGAGATCGACGAGATCGTCGACCGCTATCACGAGGTCGGCGTCCGCCACATCGTGGCCTTGCGCGGGGATCCCGTCGGCGGCATCGGGACGCCCTATTCCAGCCATCCCGACGGTTACCAGAGCTCTGCTGACCTCGTCGCGGGGATCAAGAAGCGACACGGCGATATCGAGGTCTCGGTCTCGGCTTACCCCGAGAAGCACCCCGAAGCGCGCGACTTCGACGCCGACATCGATACGCTGAAGGCCAAGGTCGATGCCGGCGCGACCCGCGCGATCACGCAGGTGTTCTTCGATAACGACCTCTACTTCCGCTATCTCGACCGCGTCCGCGCGCGTGGGATCAACATCCCGATCGTGCCGGGCATCATGCCCATGCACAATTTCAAGCAGGCCCGCAATTTCGTCACGCGCGCCGGCACATCCGTGCCGGACTGGCTTGCGGTGAAATTCGACGGCCTCGACGACGACGCCGAGACCCGCAAGCTGGTGGCCGCGACCGTTGCCGCCGGCCAGGTGCAGAAGCTCGCCAAGCGCGGCGTCGACACCTTCCATTTCTACACCATGAACCGCGCCGATCTCGTGTTCGCGATCAGCCATTTGCTCGGCATCCGCGCCAAGAGCGCGCAGAAGGCGGCTTAAGACACAATGACCGTAACTCCCTCTCCCAAGCGAACTGCCCTGCTCAATGCCGCGCGCGAGCGCATCCTGGTGCTCGACGGCGCCATGGGCACGATGATCCAGAACCTCCAGTTCGACGAGGCCGCCTTCCGCGGCGAGCGCTTCAAGGATTTCCACCGCGACCTGCGCGGCAACAACGACCTGTTGATCCTGACCCAGCCGCAGGCGATCGAGGACATCCACGCCGCGTATTTGCGCGCCGGCGCCGACATCGTCGCGACCAACACGTTCTCTACCACCTCGATCGCGCAGGCCGATTACGACCTCACCGACATCGTCTACGAGATGGCGCGCGAAGGCGCCCGCCTCGCTGGCAATGCCGCCCGCCGCGTCGAGGCCGAAGACGGCAAGCCGCGCTTCGTCGCCGGCGCCATCGGTCCGACCAACCGCACCGCCTCGATCTCGCCCGACGTCTCCAACCCCGGCTACCGCGCCGTCACCTTCGACGACTTACGCAAATCCTATGGCGAGCAGATCAACGGCATGCTCGACGGCGGCGTCGACCTGCTGCTGGTCGAGACCATCTTCGACACACTGAACGCCAAGGCGGCGCTCTACGCGATCGCCGAGATCACGGAAGCGCGCGGCATCGACGTGCCCGTGATGGTGTCGGGCACCATCACCGACAAGTCCGGCCGTCTCCTTTCCGGCCAGATGCCGGAAGCGTTCTGGAATTCGATACGGCACGCGAAACCCGTCACCATCGGCTTCAACTGCGCGCTCGGCGCCGAGGACCTGCGCGCACATATCGCCGACATCGGCCGCGTCGCCGACACTCTCGTTTGTGCTTACCCGAATGCCGGTCTGCCCAACGAATTCGGCCAGTATGACGAGACGCCGGAATACATGGCACGCCTGGTCGGCGAATTCGCGGCGTCCGGCCTCGTCAACATCGTCGGTGGCTGCTGCGGCACCACGCCGGAGCATATCGCAGCGATTGCCGCCGCCGTTGCCCCGCACAAGCCGCGCATCGTCCCGGAGATCGAGCCTCGCCTGCGGCTCTCCGGCCTTGAGCCGTTCATCCTGACGGACGCGATCCCCTTCGTGAACGTCGGCGAGCGCACCAACGTCACCGGCTCGGCCCGCTTCCGCAAGCTGATCACCGCCGGCGACTACACCGCCGCGCTGCAAGTCGCGCGCGACCAGGTCGAGAACGGCGCGCAGATCATCGACGTCAACATGGACGAAGGCCTGCTCGATTCCGAAGCGGCAATGGTGACCTTCCTCAACCTCGTCGCCGCCGAGCCCGACATCGCCCGCGTCCCCGTGATGGTCGACAGCTCGAAATTCTCGGTGATCGAGGCCGGCCTGAAATGCGTGCAGGGCAAGCCGGTCGTCAACTCGATCTCGATGAAAGAGGGCGAGGAGAAGTTCATCCACGAGGCCAACATCGCGCGACGCCATGGTGCCGCCGTGGTGGTGATGGCGTTCGACGAGGCCGGCCAGGCCGATACGTTCGCGCGCAAGACCGAGATCTGCAAGCGCGCCTACGACATCCTGGTGGACCGCGTCGGTTTCCCGCCTGAGGACATCATCTTCGATCCCAATATTTTTGCGATCGCGACCGGCATCGAGGAGCACAACAATTACGGCGTCGACTTCATCGAGGCGACGCGCTGGATCCGCAAAAACCTGCCGGGCGCGCACATCTCGGGTGGTGTGTCCAACCTCTCGTTCTCGTTCCGCGGCAACGAGCCGGTGCGCGAGGCCATGCACTCGGTGTTCCTGTATCACGCCATCAAGGCCGGCATGGACATGGGCATCGTCAATGCCGGGCAGATGATCGTCTACGACGACATCGATGCCGAATTGCGCCAGGTGTGCGAGGACGTCATCCTCAATCGCGATCCCGGCGCCTCCGAACGCCTGCTGGCGCTCGCCGAAAAATTCCGCGGCAACAAGACCCAGACCAAGGAAGCCGATCTCGCCTGGCGCGAATGGCCGGTGGCAAAGCGTCTGTCGCATTCGCTGGTGCACGGGATCACCGAGTTCATCGAAGTGGACACCGAAGAGGCCCGCAAGGAGTCGAAGCGCCCGCTCGACGTCATCGAGGGGCCGCTGATGGCCGGCATGAACGTGGTCGGCGACCTCTTCGGCGACGGCAAAATGTTTTTGCCCCAGGTGGTGAAATCCGCCCGCGTGATGAAGCAGGCCGTGGCCTGGCTGATGCCGTTCATGGAGGAAGAGAAGGCGCGCAACCTCGCCAACGGCATCGGCACGGAGGGCTCCTCGTCCGCCGGCAAGATCGTGCTCGCGACGGTGAAGGGTGACGTCCACGACATCGGCAAGAACATCGTCGGCATCGTGCTCCAGTGCAACAACTTCGAGGTCATCGACCTCGGCGTGATGGTGCCGGCGGCCAAGATCGTCGAGACCGTGAAGGCGGAGAAGGCAGACATCGTCGGTCTCTCCGGCCTGATCACGCCCTCGCTCGACGAGATGGCGTTCTTCGCCGGCGAATTGCAGCGCGAAGGCCTCAAGCTGCCGCTGCTGATCGGCGGCGCGACGACGAGCCGCGTGCATACCGCCGTCAAGATCGACCCGAACTATCGCGCCGGCCCCGTCGTGCACGTCAACGATGCCAGCCGCGCCGTTGGCGTCGCCTCGTCGCTGCTGTCTCCGGAGAAGCGCGTGGCCTACGCCGCCGACGTGCGCGCCGAATACGCCAAGATCTCCGATGCGCATCTCCGCGCGCAGGCCGACAAGAAGCGGCTGAAGCTGGATGTGGCCCGCAAGAACCGCGTGCCGGTCGACTTTGCCGCGAACAAGCCGGTGAAGCCGACCTTCCTCGGCACCCGCAGCTTTGACGAATACGACCTTGCCGAGCTCGTGCCCTATATCGACTGGACGCCGTTCTTCCAGACCTGGGAGCTCGCGGGACGCTTCCCCGCCATCCTCGACGACGCCAAGGTCGGCGAGGTCGCGCGCTCGCTCTACGATGACGCGCGAAAAATGCTGGACCTGATCGTCAAGGAAAAATGGTTCCGGGCGCGCGCCACGGTCGGCTTCTGGCCGGCCAATGCGCAAGGCGACGACATCGTGCTCTATGCCGACGAGAGCCGAACCAAGAGCATCGCGACGCTGCACACGCTGCGTCAGCAGCTCGAGAAGCGCGAAGGCCGCTTCAACGCGGCGCTCGCCGACTTCATCGCGCCTGCGGGCACTGGCGTGCCCGACTATATCGGCGGCTTCGTCGTCACCGCCGGCATCGGCGAGGACGTGATCGCCGACCGCTTCAAGATGGCCAATGACGACTACTCATCGATCCTGTGCAAGGCGCTGGCCGATCGTCTTGCCGAAGCCTTCGCCGAGCGGATGCATGCCCGCGTGCGCCGCGAGTTCTGGGCCTATGCGCCGGACGAGGCGCTGTCGACCGACGATCTGATCCTGGAGAAGTACGTTGGGATCCGCCCCGCGCCCGGCTATCCCGCGCAGCCCGATCACACCGAGAAGGCGACGCTGTTCGAGCTGCTCGATGCGGAAGCCTCCGCCGGCGTGAAGCTGACCGAGAGCTTTGCGATGTGGCCGGGCTCCTCCGTATCGGGGCTCTATTTCGCGAACCCCGAGAGCTATTATTTCGGCGTCGGCAAGATCGAGCGCGACCAGGTCGAGGACTATGCGGCACGCAAGGGCATGAGTGTGGCCGAGACCGAGCGCTGGCTGGCACCGGTGCTGAACTACATCCCGTCGCAGCAGACCGACAAGGCTTTCGCGGCGACGCCGGCGAACGACGAGACCCCAGCGGATCTCGCCTCGCATCCGCCCGGCTGCACCTGCGCGGTCCATCTGGTCTGGCAGAAGAAGCGCGCCGGGGCGGGGTAGACCGGCCTCCAGACAAAAATAAGAAAACAACCCCATGCACAGTAGAGATGGGGTTGAAAAGCTTGGGTAATTTCGGTCTTGCCGAAATCGGCTTGCTCCGTCGGGCAAAACACCTGTAATATTCCATCATCGCCTGCTGTGCGGGTTTGGCACGTCGTCCGATGCTGCATGCTCCAATCTCGTGTCCCGGACGCGGTGCGGCGCGAAGTGCCGCTCCGCAGAGCCGGGACCCAGCAGACAACAGCCGAGGATGCGGTGACATGGGCCCCGGCTCTGCAGCGCACCGCTAAGAAGCGCTGCGCTGCGTCCGGGGCACGAGAGCGGTTTCAGCTGTAGGCCCGCATGAGCAACTTGTCGGGGCCACAGCAGATCAGACGTACAACCGCCGCGGAAGCGAAACCGTCTCACCACTCACCGCGCAGCTTTTCTCTCGCGGGAACTCGCCACTTGTGAACTCGATCACTTGTCCCCTCAACCTTCGTTCGTTACTCTCTCGGCCTACTACCATCGAACCGACGGTTTGCTTGGGATCGAGCCTATGAAGCAGTTCATTGCACTGTTCGTCGCCGCGATCACGCTCGTCGTGCTGCCTGCGATTGCCGCGGCGGACTGTCCGAAAGGCTACGTGCCATGCGGCGAGCGAAATCAGTTGTGCTGCCCAGGCAGGTAGCCAGCCGCAAATGGCTTTGGCTTGGCAGTGGGGTGTTCGTCGCGATCGGCCTGGTGATGGTTGCCGCCTGGATCGGATTCCCGCGCAAGAAGCAGACGATCACGGCCATCCTCTCTGAAACAGGGTATTTCGAAGTTGTCCCGCCCAGCACGTTCGGCGGTCCCGGCACGATCAACACGATCGAATACTTAAGCAACGGCCGGCTGGAATTGCATCCGACCTGCGATGTCGATCCTGCGATCCTGACCGGCAAGATCCAGAAATCGCCGACCGTGGACCGCGACCTGAAGCAGTCGCTCGAGAAGAATCTCGACGTGTCCGCGCAGGTCAGGGACAAGCTGTCAGCCGTCGCCGGGATGCAGCAGGTCGACTCGATCCACCTCAAGCTCGAAAACGCCAACATCCTGCTGATTTCCGACGAGTCGCTGATCTCGACCCGGAACGCATTGCTCAAGGCCGAATGCGAGGATGCGGTCACCCAGAACATTTCGAGCGGCGGTGTCGTGTGCCAGACGCGGTCCGTGCTCGAGGCCGATGTCGTCTACGAGATCAAATATCACGACAAGATTTCGATGGAGGAGAAGGCCAAGCTGACATCCGAGATCGCGGCAAAGCTCGACCTGGAGGCGCACCAGGGCGGCGACGACAAGGTGTCGGGCTCTCAATTGTTCTTCGGCATCAGGCTGTCGCCAAATCCGATCGTCCTGAAGACCGCGACGGGCGAGATCAAGCCGTGTGCGCGGAAATAGAGCCGGGTTCGTAGCCGGCATCGAGCGCCTTGTCCGCCGAAGCTCGCAGAGCGAAGGCGGAAGCAGAATGCGGGAACACCGCCCCCGGATTTCGCTTCCGCTCCATCCGGGCTACGGCACCTCACCCTTTCGGCGGCGCCAGCGGCTGCACGATCTCCGGGAACGGCGCGAGCGCCTCGCAGCGCTCGGCATGTGCGCTGAGCACCGGATAGCGCACCGTGTCGAACAATTGCGGATGCGCCTCGCGGGTGAAGCGGACGACGCAGGCCACCACGATGTCGGCATGGCCGATGCGGTTCCCCAGCCAGTACGGCGTCGTCACCCTGGCGCGCTCGGCTTCAAGCACCTTCAACACGTCGCCGATCTGGGCCTGGCAGCGCTCGACCCACAGCGCGAGCTGCTCCTTCCGCAGCACGCGTTCATAGAGCAGGCTCACCGCCTTGTCGCCGAGGCCGGAGGCGAGCGCGCAGATGCGCAAATGCCGCCGCCGCTCGGCGCCGCTACGCGGCAGCATCGCCTTCTCAGGCCCGACAAGCTCATCGAGATAATCGAGGATGATCGTGCTCTCGATCAGCGCCTGGCCGTCGTCGAGCACCAGCGTCGGCACGCGACGCAGCGGATTATAGGGCACAATCTTGTCGGCGTCGCCGAAGGTCGACCACGGCCTGTGCTCGAAGGCGAGCCCGTAAAGCCGCAGCGCAATCGCGACGCGGCGAACGAAGGGGGAGTCGTATTGGCCGATCAGGAACATGGCTTTTGCTCGCTCTCCGGTCGTTGGACGCGGCGGGGGCCATTTACTTCATCGCCAACGCGAGCCCGCCGCAACAATTATCTTGGAAGGAGAGCATTGCGCTTTCCGCAACAAAACGGAATCAATGTGCAGCCGACCAGCCGGGAGTCTTGCCATGTATCTGCGCTCGTTCACCGTGCTTGCCCTGCTCGCCGCCGCAAGCCCCGCCCACGCGCAGGACCGCCCGATCGGATTCCAGACGCCGTCGAAGAACATCGCCTGCCAGTTCTTCACCGACAACGGCCAGGGCGTGCTCCGCTGCGACATCATGAACATGGAGACACGCCCGCGCCGGCCCGCCGATTGCGAGTTGGAATGGGGCAACGCCTTCGAGATGAGCGCAAAGGGAGCCGCGGGGCGCATCTGCGCCGGCGACACCATCATGGATCCGTCATTGCCGGTATTGCCCTACGGCGAAGTGTGGCAGCGCGCAGGATTCACCTGCCGGTCGGAGCAGACGGGGCTGACCTGCTTCAATGCGATGCAGCGCGGGTTCTCGCTGGCAAGGGCGGAGCAGAGGGTGTTTTGAGTGGATGTGGACGTAGCCTCCATGAAGCGCAACAAAGCCACCCACGCTCCTGTCATTGCGAGCACAGCGAAGCAATCCAGTATCCCTCCGCGGAGGCAGCCTGGATTGCTTCGCTGCGCTCGCAATGACGGTGTGGAGACAACCGCGTACTATTCGATAATCGGTATGTGTCTCGCCGCCGTCCGCGGCGCCGTTCCGTCGAGGCGCGGATCGTCGGCCACCTCGATCTGGCGGCGGAACGGGCGGAAGCCGGAGCGCTGGTAGAATGCGACGGCGGAGGGATGGTCGAAAGTGCAGGTGTGCACCCAGACACGGCGCAGCTCGCGTGACCATGCACGCTCGAGCGCGCGGTTCATCAGGAAGCGGGCGGCGCCCGTCCCGATCAATCCGGCGATGACGCCGAAATAGACCAGCTCGCACTGGCCGGCCTCGCGGAAATCCAGTTCCAGCAGGCCTTCGTCGCGGCCGTCCACGACCAGGGCATAGACCTCGACATCAGGCGCGTGGATGATTGCGGCGAGCTCCGCGTCGTCCATGCGCGGCCGCGAAAACCACAGCCATTCCTCGCCGACGCGACGATGAAGATCGCGATACCAATCAAGCGCGGGCGCGTCGGCCTTGCGCAGGGCCCACGCTCCGGGCGGATCGTCACGGCGCGCGGGAGGCGCGGTCATCTCGAGATGGGTGACGACGGCGGCGATCTTGCCGTTGGGCACATCGGAATAGCCGTCGGAGAGGATCATTCTTTGTTGCTCCGTTTCATGCGAGACTTTGACCCCGTCATTGCGAGCGTAGCGAAGCAATCCAGAGTCTTTCCGCGGACGCAGTCTGGATTGCTTCGTCGCTGCGCTCCTCGCAATGACGGTGGAGAGACAGCCGGGGTAGCCCGGATGGAGCGCAGCGTAATCCGGGGCCACTGTCGCTTGTGGCACCAATCCCGGATTACGCTGCGCTCCATCCGGGCTACAAAAATTCCCTACCCCTCGCCTTCGTCGCTCGCGAGCACGCCCTTCACCGCGCGCGCCCATCCTGCGAGCTTCCGCTCGCGCGTCGCTTGGCTCATGTTCGGCTTGAAGCGGTGCTCGAGGCGCCAATTGTCGGCGAACTTCGTCGGCTCGGGATAGACGCCGGCCGCAAGGCCGGCGAGATAGGCCGCACCCAGCGCCGTGGTCTCCTGGATCACGGGACGATCGACCGGCGCGTCGAGCAGGTCGGCGAGGCGCTGCATGGTCCAGTCCGACGCGGTCATGCCGCCGTCGACGCGGAGCACGACGCTGGCGGTTTCCGAGCTCGGCCAGTCCGCGCGCATCGCGGCCCAGAGATCAAAAGTCTGATAGCAGACGCTTTCGAGCGCGGCGTGGGCAAGCTCGGCCGGGCCGGTGTTGCGGGTGAGGCCGAACAGCGCGCCGCGCACGCGCGGATTCCAGTAGGGTGCGCCCATGCCGACGAAGGCCGGCACCAGATAGACGCTCTGCATGGAGTCGGACTGATCAGCGAGCGGTCCGGTCTCGGCGGCGTGCTTGATGATACCGAGGCCGTCGCGCAGCCATTGCACCGCGCTGCCTGCGACGAAGATCGAGCCTTCGAGCGCGTAGGTGCGTTTGCCGTCGAGCTGGTAGGCGACGGTGGTGAGCAGCTTGTTCTTCGACACCACCGGCGTCGTGCCGGTGTTGAGCAGCGCAAAACAGCCGGTGCCGTAGGTGGATTTCATCATGCCCGGGCGGAAGCAGGCCTGGCCGATGGTCGCGGCCTGCTGGTCGCCGGCGATGCCTGATATCGCGATGGCGCCGCCGAACAGCTCGGGCACGCTCTCGCCGAAACGGGCGGAGGAATCCCTCACCTCGGGCAGCATCGAGCGCGGCACGCCGATGATCTCCAGCAGCTCGTCATCCCACTGTCCGGTGTGGATGTTGAACAGGAGCGTGCGCGAGGCGTTGGTGGCGTCGGTGGCGTGGACCTTGCCGCCGGTGAGGCGCCAGAGCAGATAGCAATCGATGGTGCCGAACATCAGCTCGCCGCGCGCGGCACGGCCTCGCGCGCCGGGGACGTGATCGAGTATCCAGGCGACCTTGGTGCCGGAGAAATAGGGATCGATGATCAGGCCGGTCTTCTGCGAGATCACGCCCTCGCGGCCGTCCGCTTTCAGTTTCGCGCAGATGTCGGCGGTGCGGCGGTCCTGCCAGACGATGGCACGGTGCACGGCCTGCCCGGTGGCGCGGTCCCACACCACGGTGGTCTCGCGCTGGTTGGTGATGCCGATTGCCGCGATGTCCTTTGCGGTGATGCCGGCCTGCTCGATCGCGTCGCGGCAGACCATCACCGTCGAGGTCCAGATGTCTTCCGGCTCGTGCTCGACCCAGCCCGAAGCCGGAAAATGCTGCGGAAACTCCTGCTGCGCTTTTGCGGCGATCGAGATGTCGCTGCGGAACACGATCGCGCGCGATGAGGTGGTGCCCTGGTCGATGGCGAGGATGAAAGACATGGAAACTTGCCCTGGCGTTATCCCGGTGACGGGTCGTTACGTCGCGCCAAAGGGAGCGGATTGGAGGCGGAAGGTCAAGGCTGGCGGAGCCGCCTCCGTTCACCTCGCCCCGCTTGCGGGGAGAGGTCGGAATTCAAGCGCAGCTTGAATTCCGGGTGAGGGGGACTCTCCGCGAACTCATCGCCAGCCGTATGCGTGGAGACAGCCCCTCACCCCAACCCTCTCCCCGCAAGAGCGGGGCGAGGGAGTAGACCGCCTACACCGCCGCCGTGGTCACGCCGCCGTCGATCACGATCGTCTGCCCCGTCATGAAGCTCGAGGCGTCCGAGGCGAGATACGCGACCGCGCCCGCGATTTCGTCGGGCTCGCCGATGCGGCGGAGCGGCGTGGTGGCGGTGCGGCGCTTGAGGTTGGCTTCGTCCTCCCACAGCGCGCGGGCGAAGTCGGTCTTGACGAGGCCGGGGGCGATACAGTTGACGCGGACGCCTTTCGGGCCCCATTCGCCGGCGAGCGAGCGGCACAGCGCGAAGTCGGCGGCCTTGGAGATACCGTAGGCGCCGATCACGGTGGAGCCGCGCAGGCCGCCGATCGAGGAGATGATGATCACGGAGCCGTTGCCGCGCGCGGCCATCCCAGGGATCGCGAGCGCGGACAGCCAGATATTGCTCTTGACGTTCGAGCCCATGATCTTGTCGAAGGCTTCATCGGTGATGTCGAGCAGCGGGCCGTAATACGGGTTCACCGCGGCGTTGCAGACGAGGATGTCGATCTTGCCGTAATGCTTGATCGTGCCGGAGATCAGCGCCTCGACCTCGGCCTTGCGCGCGATGTTGCAGGGGATGACGGTGGCGTCACCGCCGGCAGCGATGATGCCGGCGGCGACGTCCTTGCAGGCTTCCGCTTTCCGCGATGAGACCACGACCTTGGCGCCGAGCTTTGCAAGCAGTTCGGCGGAGGAACGGCCGATGCCGCGGCTGGAGCCGGTCACGATTGCGACCTTGCCGGTGAGATCGAACGGGGTGTTCTTCATTGTTGTTGCTCCGCTGATTCAACGACCTCCGTCATTGCGAGGAGCGAAGCGACGAAGCAATCCAGAGTGTCTCAACGGAAAGACACTGGATTGCTTCGCTTCGCTCGCAATGACGAAGGAGAGACCTAGATCAACCCACCACCATCCGCGACGCGGCGCTGATGGTAGTCGGTGTCGCCGAACGAGTTCTCGATCATGGTGAGACGCTTGAAGTAGTGGCCGATCTTGGCCTCCATGGTCATGCCGATGCCGCCGTGGAGCTGGATCGCCTGCTGGCCCACGAACTTCAGCGACTTGCCGATCTGGACCTTGGCGGCGGCGATCGCGTTGGCGCGCTCCTTGGCGTCCTCGAAATCACCCGCCATGGTCGCGAACATCGACATCGAGCGGGCCTGCTCGGCGGCGACGAACATGTCGGAGGCGCGGTGCTGGAGCGACTGGAACGAGCCGATCGCGACGCCGAACTGCTTTCGCGTCTTGATGTACTCGACGGTCGTCTTCAGCGATTCATCCATCAAGCCGACCGCTTCGGCGCAGAGCGCGACGCGGGCTTCGTCGACCACCCGCTCGATCAACGCGAGTGCGTCGTCGGGATTCCCGATCGCGGCATCCGCACCGACTTCAACACCCGTGAAGGTGATGTCGGCGGCGTGCAGGCCGTCCTGCGTCGGGTATGACTTCTTCGTCACGCCCTTGGCGCTCGCCGGCACCAGGAACACACCGATGCCGCTCTTGTCGCGGCGGTCGCCCTTGGTCCGTGCCGTCACGATCAGCGTGTCGGCATTCTCGCCGTTGAGCACGACGAATTTTTCGCCGTCGATGACGTAAGCCTCGCCCTTCTTCTTCGCCGTCGTCGCGACGTCGAACAGATCGTAGCGCGAGTTCTTCTCGAGCTGGGCGAACGCGAGCGTCTTGCTGCCGTCGATGATCCCAGGCACATGCGCCGCCTTCTGCGCATCGGAGCCGGCGTGGCGCAGGAAGCCGCCGCCGATCACGACCGTTGCCAGATAAGGCTCGAGCACCAGCGCCTTGCCGAGCGCCTCCATCACGATCATGGTCTCGACGCCGCCGCCGCCGAAGCCGCCATCGGCCTCGCTGAAGGGCAGGCCGAGCAGGCCCTGCTCGGCGAGCTTGGCCCAGACGGCTTTGCTCCAGCCGCCCTTCTCCTTCATGTATTTCTTGCGGCTCTCGAAATCGTAGGAATCGGTCAGCAGGCCGTCGATGCTGTCCTTCAGGAGCCGCTGCTCCTCGTTCAGGTCAAAATCCATGTCTGTTTCCTCAAGTAACCAGTGTGTGCGTTGCGCGGGGCTCCCTCTTCACCTCTCCCCGCCTGCGGGGAGAGGTCGGATCGCACTTGCGATCCGGGTGAGGGGGTACCGCTCTCTCGACGATCTTTGCTCGGAGAGAAGCCCCTCACCCCGCCCTCTCCCCGCAAGAGCGGGGCGAGGGAGAAGAAAGAATCACAGCCCCAGCACCGCCTTGGCGATGATGTTGCGCTGGATCTCGTTGGAGCCGCCGTAGATCGAGACCTTGCGGTTGTTGAAATAGCTCGGCGCGATCTGGGCGGTCCACTCCATGGCTTCGTTGGAGCCGTCGTCGCCGTGCACGTCGTAGGGCGCTGCGAACGGGCCGATCACTTCCATCAAGAGCTCGGTGGTGGTCTGCTGGATCTCGGAGCCCTTGATCTTCAGCACCGAGGACGCCGGATTGGGTTTGCCCTTGCCGTGCTTGCCCTCATCCGCGACGACGCGGAGCTGCGTGAGCTCGAGCGCCTTCAGCTCGATCTCGCAGGCCGCCAGCTTCTCGCGGAAGGCGGCGTCCTGAATGATCGGCTTGCCGCCTGATTCAACCTTGGAAGCGAGATCGCGGATGCGGCGCAGCCGCTCCTTGGAGACGCCGACCCGCGCGATGCCGGTGCGCTCATTGCCGAGCAGGAATTTTGCGTAATCCCAGCCCTTGTTCTCCTCGCCGATCAGGTTCTCGTAGGGCACCTCGACGTCGTCGAAGAACACTTCGTTGACCTCGACGCCGCCGTCGATGGTCTGGATCGGGCGCACGGTGACGCCCTTCGACTTCATCGAGAACACGATGAAGGAGATGCCCATCTGCTTCTTGGCGGTCGCGTCGGTGCGGCAGAGGCAGAAGATCATGTCGGCGTGCTGGGCCAGCGTGGTCCAGGTCTTCTGGCCGTTGATGATCCACTTGTCGCCCTTGCGCTCGGCCTTGGTCTTGAGCGAGGCGAGGTCGGAGCCGGAGCCGGGCTCGGAGAAACCCTGGCACCACCAGTCGTCGACATTGGCGATGCGCGGCAGATACTGCTTCTTCTGCTCTTCATTGCCGAAGGTGTAGATGACGGGGCCGACCATGCTGACGCCGAAGGCGAGTGGCTGCGGCGCCGGATAGGACTGCAGCTCCTCGTTGAAGATGTAGTGCTGCACGGAGGTCCAGCCGGTGCCGCCATATTGCTTCGGCCAATGGCTGACGCCCCAGCCCTTCTTGTTGAGGATGCGCCACCAGTTCACCATCTCGTCCTTCGAGAGGTGGCGGCCCTCGACCAGCTTGCGCCGCGTATCCGGCGGCACGTTGTCGCGGAAGAATGATCGCACTTCCTCGCGAAACGCCTGCTCTTCTTTCGTGAATGCGAGATCCATCGGATCCTCCTGTGAACCTGTTCCTATCTTATCGTCGATACGAGTTTCGTGGATTGTGCCGGTTTCTGCTGCTGGCGCAATTCGTGGCGCGACAGTTTTCCGACCGGCGTGCGCGGCAGATCGTCGACGAACTCGACCTCGACAGGCAATTCGTGCTTGCCGACCTTGCCGGCGAGCCGCGCGCGCAGCTCATCGAGCGTGAACGGCTTGGCGTCGGGCCTCAGCTTGATGAAGGCCTTGGCGGCCTCGCCGCGATACTGGTCGGGAATGCCAAGCACGATCACCTCGTGCACGCCTGGGATGGTGTAGATCGCCTGCTCGATCATCTGCGGATAGACGTTGAAGCCGCCGGAGATGATCATGTCCTTCTTGCGATCGACCAGGAAGAAATAGCCGTCGGTGTCGACATAGCCGATGTCGCCGGTGAGGAAGCGGCCGTCGACGAAGGCCTCCGCGGATCCCTCCGGCTTGTTCCAGTAGCCCCTGGTGACGTTCGGGCCCTTGATGCGGATCTCGCCGACTTCGCCTGGCGGCAGCACCTTGGTCGGATTCTCCAGCGACACCACATCCAGCTCGATGCCGGGCAGCATCAGGCCGATCGAGCCGGGCTTGTCGGGGCCGACGGGCGGATGGCCGGTGCCGGGCGAGCAGGTCTCGGTCATGCCCCAGCCGCTGCGCAGCTTCTTGCCGACCTTGCGCTCGAAGAAGTTCGCGATCTCGACAGGCAGCGGCGCGCCGCCGGAGCCGATGGTGGCGAGCGAGGAGAAGTCGCGCTTGTCGAGATCGGGAAGTGCCGCGATGGCGATCCACATCGTCGGCACGCCCGGGAAGTACGTCGCGCGCCTGACCTCGATGTCGCGCATCACCGCTTCGACGTCGAAGCGCTGATGGATGGAGATCAGATAGCCGCGGCTGAGCGAGGACAGCAGCACGACGGTCAGCGCATAGATGTGGAATAGCGGCAGCACGCAGATCACGCGCTCGACCACGTCGCCGCGCGCAGCCCGCGACGGCTTGCCCCAGACGTCGTAGATCGACACGGCGGAAGTGAGGTTGCCGTGCGTGAGCATCGCCCCCTTGGGCAGGCCGGTGGTGCCGCCGGTATATTGCAGCAGCGCGACGTCATCGGCTGTGACCACCGGCCAAATTGCCGGCGCGGTGGCGCCTTCGACAAAGGCCTTGAAGGTGACGATGCGGGGATCATCGGGAATCGCGGCCTGCGGCGTGCCGACCTTGCCCCAATTGTCGTCCTCGCAGACGACGAGGCGGTCGATCAAGCCCTTCTCCAGAAATTTCAGCGCGGTCGGCAGCAATGCCTGGAGATTCGAGGTGACGAGCAAGCGCGAGCCTGAATCGGACACCTTGTGCGTCAGCGCGATCTCGCCGTCGAGTGGGGAGAGGTGCGCGACGCGGGCACCTGCCTTCAGCGCGCCGAAGAAATTGACGGGGTGATCGGGCGTGTTGCCGAGGAACAGCGCGACGGAGCTGTTCTTGCCGCACCCGGCGCGCAGGAACGCCGCCGCCGCCCGCTCGGCCTGAGCTGCGAGCTCGGTGTAGCTGATCGGACGATCGCGGAACTCCAGCGCGGTGCGCGGGCCATAATTCGCGGCGGCGTTCGACAAGAGGTCAGGCAGCGAGCCCTGGACGATGGTGTCGTCCCAGCGCACGCCCTCGGGATAAAACTGTTCGCCGGGATGGGTCATTGCTTCCTTAAACCACACAGACCGTCATTCCGGGGCGGCTCGAAGAGCCGAACCCGGAATCTCGAGATTCTCAGGCGCGCAATTGCGCACCATAGTTCGCCCTGCGGGCGCCCCGGAATGACTGAGAGTTGGAGCGCAAAGCTCCATCAAGCCGCTTTCGACGCCGCGGCCAGCGAGGCGAACGTCTTGCCTTCCGCTGCGAGCTTCTTCAGCAAGGGCGCGGGCTCGAGGCTGGGATCGTTGGTCTCCTTGGCGTAGAAGGCCAGGCGATCGGCGATGTGCTTGAGGCCGACGCTGTCGGCCCAGAACATCGGGCCACCGCGATAGATCGGCCAGCCATAGCCGTAGAGCCAGACCACGTCGATGTCGGAGGGACGCGCGGCGATGCCCTCTTCGAGGATCTTCGCGCCCTCGTTGATCATCGGGTACATCATGCGCTCGAGGATCTCATCGTCGCTGACGACGCGCTTCTTGCGGCCGAGGCGCAGCAGCGTCTCGTCGATCAGCTTCTCGACATCAGGATCGGGCAGCGCCGAGCGCGAGCCGGCTTCGTACTTGTAGTACCCCTTGCCGGTCTTCTGGCCGAAGCGGCCGGCTTCGCAGAGCGCATCCGCAATCTCCGACTTGATGCCGCGGTCCTTGCGCGAACGCCAGCCGATGTCGAGGCCAGCGAGGTCGCCCATCGCGAATGGCCCCATCGGCATGCCGAACTTGGTGACGACAGCGTCGACCTGCTGCGGCAAGGCGCCTTCGAACAGCAGCTTCTCCGACTGCTTGCCGCGCTGGGCCAGCATGCGGTTGCCGACGAAGCCGTCGCAGACACCGACCACGGCCGGCACCTTCGCGATCTTGCGCGCGATCGTGACGGCTGTCACCAGCGCATCCGGCGCGGTCTTGTCGGCGCGGACGATCTCGCACAGCTTCATGACGTTGGCCGGCGAGAAGAAGTGCATGCCGAGCACGTCCTGCGGACGCTTGGTCGATTTCGCGATCTCGTCGATGTTCAGATACGAGGTGTTGGAGGCGAGCACCGCGCCCGGCTTGACGTACTGGTCGAGCTTGCCGAACACTTCCTTCTTCACCGCCATGGTCTCGAACACGGCTTCGATCACCAGGTCAGCATCACCGACATTCTCGATGCCGACGACGCCGTTGATCAGCGCCATGCGCTTGGCCGGCGCGTCAGCGGGAATGCCGCCGCGCGCGGCGGTCGCTTCCCAGTTCTTCTGCATGATGCCCATGCCGCGCTTGAGCTGCTCCTCGCCGGTCTCGATCAGGGTGACGGGAACGCCGGCGTTTGCAAACGACATCGCGATGCCGCCGCCCATGGTGCCGGCGCCGAGAATGGCGACACGGTTAACGGGGCGCGACTTGGTGCCCTCGGGCACGCCGGCGATCTTGGCGGCCTCGCGCTCGGCGAAGAAAGCGTAGCGCTGCGCCTTGGACTGGTCGCTGGCGACGAGCTTGAGGAAGCCCTCGCGCTCCTTCTTCAAACCCTCGTCAAACGGAAAATCGATGGCATAGCCGACCGCGTCGGCGGCCGCGAACGGCGCTTCCAGCCCCCTGGACTTCTTGGTCATGGCAGCAACGGCATTGGTGAAGATCGAGCGGTCGGCCTTGGCCGCCGCAATCTTGGAATCGTCATCGCGCAGGCGGCGCAGCGGACGCTTCTCGGCGATCAGCTTGCGGACGAAAGCCTCGCCGCCGGAAGCCGGACCCTCGACAATCTCCTCGATCAGGCCGTTCTTCAGCGCTTCGGCCGCACCGATCGGATCACCGCCGACGATCATCTTGACTGCGAGCTCGGGGCCGACCGCGCGCGGCAGCCGCTGGGTGCCGCCGGCGCCCGGCAGCAGGCCGAGCTTCACCTCGGGCAGGCCGAGCTTTGCCTCTTTCACAGCCACGCGATAATGACAGGCGAGCGCGACCTCGAGGCCGCCGCCAAGCGCAGTGCCGTGGATCGCGGCCACGATCGGCTTCGGCGAATTCTCCATCTCGGCCAGCACTTCGTTGAGGCCGGGCGGCTTCGGCGGCTTGCCGAATTCGGTGATGTCGGCGCCGGCGATGAAGGTACGGCCGGCGCAGGTCAGCACGATGCCCTTGATCGCGGGATCGGCGATCGCAGCCTTGATGCATTCCAAGATGCCGCCGCGGACCGCGGCACTCAGCGCATTGACCGGAGGGCTGTTGACCGTGACGATCCCGACTTCGTCATGACGCTCAAGCTTGACCACTTCGCTCACGGTGTCCCTCCTTGGTGGGGATTTACTTTTGTTCGATTTCGCAGTGCGGAATTTAATTCCGCATCTTGACGGCAGGGTTATTTTGAAGCACGGACGTTGTCAACGACTCCGCGCAAGAAGCAGATCAGGGATGAAGCGTACAGGAAAGAAGACTGCGACCGATCGGAATTTCGTCGTCGCGCTTTCCCGCGGACTTGATGTATTGCGCGCATTCCACCCCAACGACGGCCTTCTCGGCAACCAGGAAATCGCGGCCCGCACCAATCTGCCCAAGCCGACGGTTTCGCGCCTGACCTACACGTTGACCAAGCTCGGTTATCTGACACCGGTTCCCCGCTTCGAGAAATATCAGCTCGCCCCCGCCGCAATGGCGCTCGGCTACGCGGCGCTGGCCAATCTCGGTGTTCGGCATTTGTCCGAACCGTTTCGCGAGGACATGATGCGCGCGACGGGAGGAGCCGTCGCCATCGGCGGCCGCGACCGCCACAGCATGATCTATTTCGGGCAAAGCCGTGGCAGCGAGACCGTTGGCGTTCAACTGGACGTCGGCTCCCGCGTGCCGATTGCAACCAGCGCGATGGGCCGTGCCTATTTCTGGGCACTCGACGAAGACAATCGCGCTGAACTGTCCCGCATCCTGCGCGAACATTACGGCAGCCGCTGGCCCAAGATGCGCGATGGACTGGAACGTTCCGGCGAGACCGTCGCGAAATACGGCTTTGCAATTTCCGTCGGCGACTGGCACGACGACATCGGCGCCGCCGGCGTCGCACTCAAGCTCAACGACGGAACCGGACCTTACGCATTCAATTGCGGCGCGCCCGCATTCCGCTTCACGGAAGAGCGTTTGATCAACGACATTGGACCGCGTCTGCTTGCGATGGTAAGGAACATCGAAGCGGCACTCGGGGGACTGATGCCGCAATCCAAAAAAGACGTCAGCAAAAAGCTGAAATCAGGAGGAAAAGTTGCGCGTGTGGCCGAGGGGTTCAGATAGCCTTTGTCATGATCGGGTGCGGTTCGCATCGCCCCGTCGCCCGCTGAAATTTGTGGGCGAGACGAGATGACGCAGGCACAGCTCGCGCAGGGAACATCGCCCCTGCTCGCGGTTCGCGACGTCAGCGTCGTGTTCGGCGGCATCGTCGCGCTCAACGGCGTGTCGTTCGACATGCACAAGGGCCAGATCCTTGGATTGATCGGCCCCAACGGCGCCGGCAAGACCACGCTCTTCAACTGCCTCTCCCGCCTCTACCAGCCGTCTTCCGGCGACATCCTGATGGAAGGCGCGAGCATCCTGTCGCGGCCGCCGCACCGGATCGCCGAGATCGGTATCGGCCGCACCTTCCAGAACGTGGCGCTGTTTCCGAACCTGTCGGTGATGGACAATGTCCGCGTCGGCACCCATGCCCGCACCTCCAGCGACATCATCAGCGACTCGCTGCGCCTCGCCTGGATTCGCCGCAGCGAGACCGACGTCAACAAGAAGGTGCACGAGATCCTCGCCTATCTCGACCTCGAGGACGTCGCCCACACCGTGGTGTCCGGCCTGCCCTTCGGTACGCAGAAGCGCGTCGAGCTGGCGCGCGCGCTCGCGGCCGATCCGAAGATCCTGCTGCTCGACGAGCCCGCCGGCGGCCTCAACCATGAGGAAGTCTATTTGCTCGGCGACCTCATCCGCCGCATCCGCGACGAACGCCACATGACCGTGCTGCTGGTCGAGCATCACATGGGCCTCGTGATGTCGATCGCCGATCACGTCGTTGCGCTCAATTTCGGCAAGAAGCTCGCCGAAGGCACCCCCGCCCAGGTGCAGGTGGACCCCGACGTCATCAAGGCCTATCTCGGGAGCAAGGACCAATGACTGTTCTGCTCAACGTCAAGGACCTGCGCGCCTATTACGGCCAGGTCCAGGCGCTCCATGGCCTGTCCTTCTCGCTCAACGAGGGATCGCTGACGACGCTGCTGGGCGCCAACGGCGCCGGCAAGACCACGACGCTGCGCGCGATCTGCAACATGGTGCGCTCCACCGGCGGCATCGAGTTCGACGGCAAGGCGCTGAACAACCGCTCGACCGAAAGCATCGTCCGGTTCGGCATCGCCCATGTACCGCAGGGCCGCGGCACCTTCACCACCATGACGGTGGAGGAGAACCTCCAGCTAGGGGCCATCACCCGCAAGGACAGCGCCGGCATCGTCTCCGACATCGAGCGCATGTATGCGCATTTCCCGGTCTTGAAGCAGCGGCACACCCAGCAGGCCGGCACGCTGTCCGGCGGCGAGCAGCAGATGCTCGCGGTCGCGCGCGCCCTGATGCTGCGGCCGCGCCTGATGCTGCTGGACGAGCCGTCCTTTGGCCTCGCGCCGCTGGTGGTGCGCGACCTGTTCGGCATCCTCGGCAAGATCAACCGCGAGGACAAGGTGTCGATCCTGGTGGTCGAGCAGAACGCCCAGCTCGCGCTCGAGCTCGCCGACCAGGCCTATGTGATCGAGACCGGCCGCATCGTGATGTCGGGCAATGCCAAGGACATCGCGAACAACGAAGAAATCCGCAAATCCTATCTGGGTTACTGAGGAGCCGGCACGATGGAGCTTTTCACCAATCAAGTGCTGGCCGGCATCGCCACGGGCGCGATCTATGCCTGCATGGCGCTCGCCGTGGTCATGATCTACCAGGCCATCGACCATCTCAACTTCGCGCAGGGCGAGATGGCGATGTTCTCGACCTTCATCTCCTGGCAGCTGATGCAATGGGGCGTGCCCTACTGGGCCGCCTTCGTCATCACGCTGATCTTCTCCTTCATCGCCGGCATCGCAATCGAGCGCATCCTGTTCAAGCCGCTGACGAAGGCGCCGGTGCTGACCAATGTCGCCGGCTTCATCGCGCTGTACGCGATCATCAACTCCTCGGCCGGCCTGCTCTGGGACTTCACCATCAAGCAGTATCCGACCCCGTTCGGCTCCTCGCCGTTCCTGGGCAGCCAGCTGATCTCCACCCACCAGGCCGGCATGATCGGCGTCACCGTGCTGCTGCTGCTCGGCCTCTACTTCTTCTTCCAGTACACCCGCATTGGCCTTGCCATGCGCGCGGCCGCGTCCGTGCCTGAATCGGCTCGCCTCGTCGGCATCAACACGAGCTGGATGATCGCGCTCGGCTGGGGCATGGCCACTGCGATCGGCTCGATCGCCGGCATGCTGATCGCCCCGGTCGTGTTCCTCGAGCCCAACATGATGGGCGGCGTGCTGATCTACGGCTTCGCCGCCGCGGTCCTCGGCGGGCTGACCAGCCCGTTCGGCGCCGTGGTCGGCGGCTTCCTGGTCGGCATCTTCGAGAACCTCGCCGGCACCTACATTCCCGGCGTCGGCAACGAGCTGAAGCTCCCGATCGCGCTCGCGCTGATCATCTCCGTCCTGGTCGTCAAACCCGCTGGCCTGTTCGGCCGGCACATCGTCAAGCGAGTTTGATCATGAGCGCTGCAGAAGAAGTCGTTGCAGAGGGCCACGAGGCGGTCGAGGCGGTTCCGAAGCGGGCCATGACGCTGGGCACCGGCACCTCGCTGGTGGTGCTCGCCGCGCTGATCATCATGCCCGTCTTCGTCAAGAACTTCATCATCTTCCAGATGACGATGCTCTTGATCTACGGGCTCGCGGTGCTGGCGCTGAACATCCTGACCGGCGGCTCGGGCCAGTTCTCGCTCGGCCAGAGCGCCTTCTACGCCGTCGGTGCCTACACGACCGCGGTGCTGATGGAGCATTTCAACGTCAACTACGCGCTGACGTTGCCGATCGCAGGCATCGTCTGTTTCGGCTTCGGCTTCCTGTTCGGGCAGCCGGCGCTGCGGCTCTCCGGCGTTTACCTCGCGCTCGCGACCTTCGCGCTCGCCACCGCCATGCCGCAGCTCTTGAAGCTGAATTTCCTCGAGCACTGGACCGGCGGCGTGCAGGGCCTCGTCGTCACCAAGCCGGACGCGCCGTTCGGCCTGCCGATGTCGCAGGACATGTGGCTCTACTACTTCTCGCTCGCCGTCGTGCTCGCGATCTACATCTTGTCGGTGAACCTGCTGCGCTCCCGTTCGGGCCGCGCCTTCATGGCGATCCGCGACAACGAGATCGCGGCGTCCGCCATGGGCGTCGATGTCGCGCTGTACAAGACGCTGGCGTTCGGCGTCTCGGCCGCCATCACCGGCATCGCCGGATCGCTCGGCGCCATTGCGGTGCAGTTCGTCGCGCCCGACAGCTACACCATCACGCTCGCGATCTCGCTGTTCCTCGGCATGGTCGTCGGCGGCGTCGGCTGGCTGCCCGGCTCGATCGTCGGTGCCGCCTTCATCATCTTCGTGCCGAACATCGCGGAGGGCATCTCCAAGGGCCTCTCCGGCGCCGTGTTCGGCGTGCTCCTGTTCGCCGTCATCTACCTCGTGCCGCACGGCGCAAGGCAAGTCGCAATCCTGGGCCAACAACTCGCCGGTAAGCTCAGGAAAAACTGAAAAATATCACCAAGGAAGGAGACTTCATTTGTTTCTCGAAAGAATACTGCGAACCACCGCACTCGTAACGGCGGTCGCGACCCTCACCTCCGGCGCAGCACTTGCCCAGAAGAAGTACGACACCGGCGCGTCCGATACCGAGATCAAGATCGGCAACATCATGCCGTACAGCGGTCCGGCGTCGGCCTATGGCATCATCGGCAAGACCGAAGAGGCCTATTTCAAGATGATCAACGACAAGGGCGGCATCAACGGCCGCAAGATCACCTTCGTCAGCTATGACGACGCCTATTCGCCGCCGAAGGCCGTCGAGCAGGTCCGCAAGCTCGTCGAGAGCGACGAGGTCCTGGCCGTGTACAATCCGCTCGGCACGCCCTCGAACACGGCGATCCAGAAGTACCTGAACGCCAAGAAGATTCCGCAGCTCTTCGTCGCCACCGGCGCCACCAAGTGGAACGATCCGAAGAACTTCCCCTGGACCATCGGCTGGCAGCCCTCCTACCAGAGCGAAGCGCAGATCTACGCGAAATGGCTGATGAAGGAAAAGCCGAACGCCAAGGTCGCGATCCTCTACCAGAACGACGATTTCGGCAAAGACTACCTCAAGGGCACCAAGGACGGTCTCGGCGCCAAGGGCGCGTCCATGATCGTCATGGAAGAGAGCTATGAAGTCTCCGAGCCGTCGATCGACGGCCACATCGTCAAGATCAAGGCCGCCAATCCCGACGTGCTGCTGATCTACGCGACGCCGAAGTTCGCGGCCCAGACCATCAAGAAGACCGCCGAGCTGAGCTGGAAACCGCTCCAGATCCTCACCAACGTGTCGATCTCGGTCGGCAGCGTGATGAAGCCGGCCGGCTTCGAGGCCTCGCAGGACGTGCTGTCGGCGGCCTATGCCAAGGACTCCACCGATCCGCAGTGGAACAACGACCCCGGCATGAAGAAGTGGAACGAGTTCGTCGACAAGTACATGCCCGGCGCCGACAAGACCGACACCGGCATGGTCTACGGCTATGGCGCGGCGTCGACCCTGGTCAAGACGCTGGAAATGTGCGGTGACGACCTCACCCGCGCCAACCTGATGAAGCAGGCCGCTTCCCTGAAGGATTTTGCTCCGGACACCCTGCTGCCCGGCGTCAAGATCAACACCAGCGCCACCGACTTCGCCCCGATCTCGCAGCTTCAGATGCAGCGCTTCAAGGGCGAGAAGTGGGAACTGTTCGGCGAGATCATCAGCGGCGACGTCGCCTCCGAGTGACGCTGACGCCATAGTCCAAGTCCGGGTTCAAACCGACAAAGTCCCCGCGGGCAACCGCGGGGGCTTTTTGTTGACGTCGGGCTTCATTCTTGTTCAATGCAGCTCCGATCCAGCCGGGGTGGGAGAATGATGACTGCCGTTCGATTTCAGGTTGCGAGCCTTTCGGCCGCGCTCGCTTTGTGCACTGCGATGAGCAGCCCGGCCCTGGCGCAGAAGAAATACGACAGCGGCGCGTCCGATACCGAGATCAGAATCGGCAACATCATGCCCTATAGCGGGCCGGCCTCCGCCTATGCCGCGATCGGCAGGACCGAGGAGGCCTATTTCAACAAGGTCAACGCCGAGGGCGGCATCAACGGCCGCAAGATCAAGTTCATCTCCTATGACGACGGCTATTCGCCGCCGAAGACGGTGGAGCAGGCGCGCAAGCTGGTCGAGAGCGACGGGGTGCTCTTGATCTTCGGCTCGCTCGGCACCTCCACCAACGGCGCCATCCGCAAATACATGAACGAAAAGATGGTGCCGCAATTGTTCGTGGCGAGCGGCGCCTCGAAGTGGAACGACCCCAAGCAATATCCGTGGACCATGGGCTGGCAGCCGAGCTACGCCAGCGAGGCGCGGATCTACGCCAAATACATCATGAAGGAGAAGCCGGACGCGAAGATCGGCGTGCTCTTCCAGAACGACGATTTCGGCAAGGACTATCTGAAGGGGCTGAAGGATGGTCTCGGGGCCAAGGCCTCGATGATCGCAATGGAAGACGGCTACGACACCTCGGAGCCCGCCATCGACGAGCACGTCGTGAAATTGAAGGCCTCCGGCGCCAACGTCTTCATCAGCATCACCACGCCGAAGTTCGCAGCCCAGGCGATCAAGAAGGCGGCCGAGATCAACTGGCATCCGATCCACATCATCTCCAACGTCTCGGCCTCGGTCGGCGGCGTGCTGGAGCCGGCAGGCATCGAGATCTCGCAAGGCATCCTGTCGGCGAGCTACACCAAGGACGGCTCGGACCCGCAATGGAATGCCGATGACGGCATGAAGAAGTTCTATAACTTCCTCGCGCAATACGATCCCAAGGCCAACAAGCTCGATGCCGGCGTGGTGTTCGGCTATGCCGCAGCCCAGACCATGGTGAAGGTGCTGCACATGTGCGGCGACGACCTCACCCGCGAGAACGTCATGAAGCAGGCCGCAAGCCTGAAGGATTTCGAGCCGGACACGCTCTTGCCCGGCATCAAGATCAACACCGCAGCCGACAATTTCGCCCCGATCGAGCAGCTCCAGATGATGCGGTTCAAGGGCAGGAAATGGGAGCTGTTCGGCGAGATCATCTCGAGCGATATGGGCCACTGAGGTCCATCAACTCAAAATCGCTGTTTTGAAAGTAAACAACTAGCGGACGTCGCGACCTCTCGCAGCGCACACGACGCCGCGCCCGCCTTTGACTACTAAAGAAGCAGCCCCTGCGACCTCATCGCAGGGGCTTTCTGTTGAAGGCATCAGGCAAATCGTATTGAATTGCGGCCGCGTCGCCAAAAACAAGCAACACAAGAAAAGGGACGCGCACACACCAAGAAAATAGGGAGATAGGAATGCCCGCTGTCACCGGCAAGCTTGCCGCTGCGTCACTGGCGCTCGCGCTCATTGCAGCCGCGACCTCCACCGCATCGGCCCAGAAGAAATACGATACCGGCGCGACCGACACCGAGATCAAGATCGGCAACATCATGCCCTACAGCGGACCGGCCTCCGCCTACGGCATCATCGGGCGGACCGAAGCCGCCTATTTCAAGAAGATCAACGACGAGGGCGGCATCAACGGCCGCAAGATCAACTACATCAGCTATGACGACGCCTATTCGCCGCCGAAGACGGTGGAGCAGGCGCGCAAGCTGGTCGAGAGCGACGAGGTGCTGTTCATCTTCAACTCGCTCGGCACACCGCCGAACTCGGCGATCCAGAAATACATGAACTCGAAGAAGGTGCCGCAACTGTTCGTCGCGACCGGCGCCACCAAGTGGAACGATCCGCAGAACTTCCCCTGGACCATGGGGTGGCAGCCCAACTACCAGAGCGAGACGCAGATCTATGCGAAGTGGCTCTTGAAGAACAAGCCGGACGCCAAGATCGCGGTGCTCTACCAGAACGACGATTACGGCAAGGACTATCTGAAAGGCCTCAAGGACGGGCTCGGTGCCAAGGCCGCCGCGATGATCGTGATGGAGGAGAGCTATGAGACCTCCGAGCCGACCATTGACAACCACATCGTCAAGCTGAAGTCGACCGGCGCCGATGTCTTCATGAACATCACGACGCCGAAATTCGCCGCGCAAGCGATCAAGAAGAATGCCGAGATCGGCTGGAAGCCGCTGCACTTCCTCAACAACGTGTCGGCCTCCGTCGGCAGCGTGATGAAGCCCGCCGGCTTCGAGAACGGCCAGGACATCATCTCGGCCGACTACCTCAAGGACGTGTCGGATCCCGCATGGACCAACGATCCCGGCATGAAGGAGTTTTTGGCGTTCATGACCAAATACTTCCCCGAGGGCGACAAGCTCGATAAGGGCACCATCGTCGGCTATGCGGTGGCCCAGACGCTGGTCCAGGTCTTGAAGCAGTGTGGTGACGATCTCACGCGCGAAAACGTCATGAAGCAAGCGGCGAACCTGAAGGACTTCCGCACCGAGGCGCTGCTGCCCGGCGTGAAGGTCAACACCTCGCCGACCGATTTCGCGCCGATCAGCCAGCTTCAACTCGAGAAATTCAAGGGCGAGAAATTCGAGCTGTTCGGAGACGTGATCAGCGCCGACGTCGGCGGCTAGATTCTTATTTGGGCGCGTTTTCTTTACGCGAACCGGTATCCACTTCGCTCGAAAACGCTTTTGCCGAATATGCGATAACGACAAACTCCCTGCGAGATGATCGCAGGGAGTTTTTGCTGACCTGATTATGATGACGCGATTGCACAATCGAATGATGGTAAAGCCCGCTTACGCTTTCGCGCCCGATGCGGTAGGCATGTCGTTGCTATAGTCCGCCGAAGGCTTTTCGTCATGACCGACCGACGTCCCCTGCTCCGCGCGCTCTACGACGCCGCCGTTGCCGCCGCCCATCCGAGCACGATTCTGGCGCCGCATCTGCGCCCCGCGCCCAGGGGACGCGTGATCTGCCTTGCCGCCGGCAAGGGCGCCGGCGCAATGGCTGCCGCCGCCGAGCGGCATTATCTCGACACGCTGGGGCTTGCGCCGGAGCGCCTCGCCGGCATCGCCACCACCCGCCATGGCTACGGCGTGCCGACGCGCCGCATCCGCGTGGTCGAGGCCGGTCATCCCGTACCTGACGAAGCCGGCTTGAGGGGGGCGGCCGACACGCTCGCGCTCGCAGGCGAGGCTGGTCCTGACGATCTGCTGCTGGTGCTGCTCACCGGCGGCGGCTCGGCCAACTGGATCGCGCCGGTGGACGGCATCAGCTTTGCGCAGAAGCAGGCGGTCAACAAGGCGCTGCTGCGCTCGGGCGCGCCGATCGGCGAGATGAACGTCGTGCGCAAGCACCTGTCGCGCATCAAGGGCGGCCGGCTCGCACGTGCTGGCGGGAACGCCGCCGAGATCGTCACGCTCGCGATCTCCGACGTGCCGCATGACGATCCGTCCGCGATCGCCTCCGGCCCCACTGTGCCCGATCCGACCACGCTTGCAGACGCACGCGCGATCGTCGCCAGATACAAGCTCGCCATCGACGACGCCGTCCGCCGCGCGCTCGACGATCCCGCCAATGAGAGCGCCAAGCCCGGCGATACCGCCTTTGCCCGCGCGCATTTCGAATTGATCGCACGGCCCAAGCAATCGCTCGACGCCGCAGTGAAGCTCGCAAAAGACGCCGGCTACGAGACCATCGATCTCGGTGCCGATCTCGAAGGCGAGGCGCGCGAGGTTGCCGCTGACCACGCGAAGCTCGCGCTGCAGGCACGTAGCCAGGGCAAGCGCATCGCGATCCTGTCCGGCGGCGAGCTCACCGTCACCGTGCGCGGCAATGGCCGCGGCGGCCCGAACCAGGAATACGCGCTGGCGCTGGCTGCGCTGTTGAAGGACACGCCTGACATCTCGGCGCTCGCCGGCGACACCGACGGCGCCGACGGCGGCGCCGGTCACCCCACCGACCCCGCCGGCGCCCTGATTGATGCTGCGACCTTCGCCAAGATGAAGGCGCAGGGACTTCAGCCGCAGGCCTATCTCGACAACAACGACGCGACCACGTTCTTCGAGGCCACCGGCGACCTGCTGCAGCCCGGCCCGACGCTGACCAACGTGAATGATATCCGGGTGATTTTGGTGGATTGAGAGGCCTGCCAGTTCCTCCAACGGTGGCGGCCGGGCCTTAAAACTCGTTGGCGATCTTCGCGAGCATCTGAAGCAGCGCTTCGCGGTTGGCTTGCCCCAACAGTTCGTTCAGCCGCGATTCGTGCTTGGTGGCGACGAGCTTTTTGGCGCGGGCCAGCACCGCCTTGCCCTTGTCGGTCAGCACCAGGATGTGCGAGCGGCGGTCGTTGGTGGAGCGGATCCGCGCGCAGAGGTCGCGGCTCTCGAGATTGTCGAGCAAGGCCACGAAATTCGGACGCAGGATGCCGAGGGTGGAGGCGATCTCGGTCTGGTTACGGCCCGGGTTCTTCTCGACCAGCAGCAGCACGGAGAACTGCGCCGGCGTGAGCTGGAGCGAGGCCATGCAGCGCAGGAAATTCTCGAACACCTTGAGCTGCGCCCGTTTCAGGACGTAGCCGAGCTGCTCGGAGAGCTCGCCGAGCTGGAGCGCCTCGGCCTGCGGCTCGGACGCGTCCTTGCGGCCCTTGGCCGCGTCAGCGGGTTTTTCAGCGGTTTTGGAAACGGTCATCGCCTCGTGCTCGTAATCCCGCTAAATTCGGGACGGGTCGCCCACCACCCTTGAAGTTATATTTGATAATTGTTATGGACCATATCAAATATCGTCAGCGTATTTCAATGGCTGTGAGGGGACCGTCCACCGCAATTGCGGAGACCGGCCCTTGATCTAAGGGGGAGCGTCCGGTCTTGAACACCACCATCATGCTGTTCCTGCTGCAGGACGGCATCACCAATGGCGCGATCTATGCGCTGCTCGGCCTGGCGCTGGTGCTGGTGTTCGCCGTCACCCGCGTCATCCTGATTCCCCAGGGCGAATTCGTCACCTATGGCGCGCTGACCTATGCCTCGCTGGCCGCGGGCCAGATGCCGGGCACGGCAAAGCTCGCGCTGGCCCTCGGCATCGGCGCCTTCGGCTTCGACCTGTTCGTGGCCCGCAAGGCGCTGCATGGCCGCCTGGTCGCGCGCAGCTTCGTCACCAACATCGTGCTACCGGCCATCGTGCTGGCGCTGACAATCACCTTCGCCGCCCAGAAGCCGCCGGTCGCGGTCTGCATCGCGCTGTCGCTGGTGATCGTGGCGATGATCGGCCTGTATCTCTATCGCATCGCGTTCCAGCCGCTGGCGCACACCTCCGTGCTGGTGCTGCTGATCGCATCGGTGGGCGTGCATCTGGCGCTGCAGGGGCTTGGCCTCTTGTTCTTCGGCGCCGAGGGCCAGCGCGGACCTGCCGTGCTGTCAGGCTCTTTCACCGCCGGCGCGCTGCGCTTCACCGGGCAGAGCATCACCGTCTATGCCATCACCGTCGCCTTCATCGTCGGGCTCTGGCTGTTCTTCGGCCTGACGCTCTACGGCAAGGCGCTGCGCGCAACCGCCGTGAACCGGCTCGGCGCGCGGCTTGCCGGCATCCGCACCACCCTCTCGGGGCAGATCGCCTTCCTGCTGGCCTCCGTCATCGGCGCGCTGTCGGGCATCATGATCGTGCCGATCACGACGCTCTATTACGACTCGGGCTTCCTGATCGGCCTGAAGGGCTTTGTCGCCGCGATCATCGGCGGTCTCGTCAGCTATCCTCTCACCGCTGTCGCGGCGCTGGTCGTCGGCATCGTCGAGGCGTTCTCGTCCTTCTATGCCTCCAACTACAAGGAAGTGATCGTCTTCATGCTGCTGATCCCCGTGCTGCTGCTGCGCTCGCTCGCCGCGCCCGCGGTCGAGGAAGAGAAGGACTGAGGCGCATGCAGAGCCGGCTTCCCATCCTCATTTTCGCGCTCGTGATGGCGGCGATCCCGTTCGTTCCGGGCATGCCGCCGTTCTGGATCGTGCTGCTCGACAATATCGGCCTGACCGCCCTGGTTGCGATGGGCCTCGTGCTGCTCACCGGCGTCGGCGGCCTGACCTCTTTTGGTCAAGCAGCTTTCGTCGGCTTCGGCGCCTACACCACCGCGGTGCTGTCGACGGCCTACGGCCTGTCGCCGTGGCTGACGCTGCCGCTGTCGCTGCTGGTCAGCGGCCTGCTCGCGGTGCTGCTCGGCCTGGTCACGGTCCGTCTCTCCGGCCACTATCTGCCGCTCGGCACGCTCGCCTGGGGGCTCGGCCTGTTCTATCTCTTCAGCAAGCTGGAATTTTTGGGGAGAAACGACGGCATCTCGGCGATCCCGCCGCTGTCGATCGGCGCGTTCAAGATGCTCTCGCCGGGCTCGATCTACTACGCGATCTGGGTCGCCGTGATACTCTCGGCCCTGCTCACGATGAACCTGCTGGACTCCCGCACCGGCCGCGCCATCCGCGCGCTCCGCCGCGGCCACGTTGCGGCCGAAGCGTTCGGCGTGCACACGCCGCGCGCCAAGCTACTGGTGTTCATCCACGCCGCGGTGCTCGCCGGCCTGTCCGGCTGGCTCTACGCGCATCTGCAGCGCGCGGTGAACCCGACGCCGTTCGGTGCGCAGGCCGGCATCGAATATCTCTTCATCGCCGTGGTCGGCGGCGCCGGCTATGTCTGGGGCGGCGTGCTGGGCGCGGCGATCGTCGTGGTGCTGAAAGAGGTGCTGCAAAGCTATCTGCCGCTGATCCTGCCCGGCTCCGGCCAGGTCGAGACCATCGTGTTCGGCATCATGCTGGTGGCGCTGCTTCAGCTCGCGCCCGGCGGCCTCTGGCCGTGGCTGATGTCGTTCCTGCCGGAGCGCAGCAGTGGCAAGAAGCCTGATACCTCATTGAAGCTGGAGCAGCGCATCCGCTCGCGCGGCGAGGCCAGCGTCCTGCTCCAGGTCGAGAAGGCGCGCAAACAATTCGGCGGCGTGATCGCGGTCAACAACGTCTCCTTTGACGTCCAGGCCCGCGAGATCGTCGCGCTGATCGGGCCGAACGGCGCCGGCAAGAGCACGACGTTCAACCTGATCACCGGCGTGCTGTCGGCGACATCAGGGTCGATCTCCGTGCTCGGCAAGAAAGTCGACAACGCGCCGCCACAGGAGATCGTCAAGCTCGGCATCAGCAGGACCTTCCAGCATGTGAAGCTGGTGCCCGACATGACCGTTCTGGAGAACGTCGCGATCGGCGCGCATCTGCGCGGCCATTCCGGCCCGATCTCCTCGATGCTGCGGCTCGACCGCGCCGACGAGGCCAAGCTGCTCGCGGAAGCCGCCCGCCAGATCGAGCGCGTCGGACTTGCCGAGCAGATGCATCAGCTCGCAGGCTCGCTGTCGCTGGGCCAGCAGCGTATCGTCGAGATCGCCCGCGCGCTCTGCGTCGATCCGATGCTGCTGCTGCTCGACGAGCCGGCCGCGGGCCTGCGCCACATGGAGAAGCAGCGGCTTGCAGCGCTGCTGCGTGAGCTGCGCGACGGCGGCATGAGCGTGCTGCTGGTCGAGCACGACATGGGCTTTGTGATGAACCTCGCCGACCGCATCGTGGTGCTCGATTTCGGCACCAAGATCGCGGAAGGCACGCCCGCCACGATCAAGACCAATCCCGAAGTGATCAAGGCCTATCTCGGAGTGGCGGCATGAGCGTGCTGTTGTCCGTCACCGACGCGCATGTCGCCTATGGCAAAGTCGAGGCGGTGCGTTCGGTCTCGCTTGAAGTCGGCCAGAACCAGATCGTCACCATCGTCGGCGCCAACGGCGCCGGCAAGACCACGCTCCTGTCTGCCATCATGGGCATTTTTCCGCTGAAGGGCCGCGTCGCCTTTGCAGGGCAAGACCTCGCCCGGCTCGACATCGAGGACCGCGTCGCGATGGGGCTCGGCCTCGTCCCCGAACACCGCGAATTGTTCGTGACCATGAATGTCGAGGACAATCTCGAGCTGGGCGCTTTCCGCATCGAGCGGAACAGGGCCAGGGCCTCGATGGAGCGTGTCTACACGTTGTTTCCGCGCCTGAAGGAGCGCCGCAAGCAGCTCGCCGGCACGCTCTCCGGCGGCGAGCAGCAGATGCTCGCGATGGGCCGCGCGCTGATGGGCGAGCCAAAACTGCTGATGCTGGACGAGCCGAGCCTCGGCCTTGCCCCGATCATCGTCGCGGACATCTTCCGGATCGTCACCGAACTGCGTGCCAGCGGCGTCTCGGTGCTGCTGGTCGAGCAGAACGCGCAGGCGGCGCTGAAGATCGCGGACCACGCCTATGTCATGGAACTCGGCGAGTTCGTGCTGAGCGGCAAGGCGAGCGATATCGCGGCGAATGAGCGGGTGGCGGCGAGTTATCTCGGCTTCCAGCACGAAGGCGCGAGTGTGATCTAGGCCGCAGGCTCGAGGCGACGCGACACGCCGGGCCGGTGTCCGCCGCGTTCATGCGCCCACACGCGAACTATCGCGCCTGAATCAGGTCCCTCGCACGTTTATTCGGGGATGCGAGGCTCGATGACGACTCCACGATTGACGCTGACCGCCGATCTATTCCGGCCCTATCTGGTCGGGACGACCTGGGAGAGCGGGACCTGGAAGCACGTCCGCTGGCTCGACGGCATTGTCGGCACCGCGGCGAGGCTCGGCGGATGGCAGGTCACCACGGCCTCCTGGGATCCGCGGCTGCGCGGGGACCATCACTATTTTCATACGCCCGACCTGTACGAGCTGGCGGGCTTGCCGCTGACAACAGAAGGATGGGGCAAGCTCCTGTCGCTCAAGACGCTGCCCGCCGGGATCGCGCATGCCGTGACCGAACCGTTTCGCGGCACCACCGTGGTCGGCTACGAACTGCCGGATCTGATGTGCAGGCTGCTGGACCAGGCCGGAATTGCCGTCATCGACCTGATCCTCTATCCGGTGCGCTTTCTCGACGATGTCGTCTTCGCGGCGCGCACCAACCGGGCCTCGATCCATCGGATCCTGCTGCACAACATGCTCGATCTCCGCGACGCCGCACTCCGCGCCGGCTTCGTCAGAAGCAAGGCGAGCTTCATGAAGCCGTTGGACCTCAGGCCCGGGACCGCGCTCATCCTGGGGCAGGTTGCGGACGACCGCGCGTCGCTTGATCTCGAGACCGGAGGCTTCGCTCAGCTGGGCGACTACCTCCCGGACCTGATCGAGCTGTCGGTCCGCTCTTCGGCAGTCCTGTTCAAACCACACCCCTATGACCAGCCGCGCTCGGCGACGCACCAGGCCATCAAGAGTCTGGGCTCGGTCGGCTGGACCGACCTCAACCTCTACCAGCTCCTCGCGCAGCCGGAGATCGAGACCGTCTGCGCACTGAATTCGAGCGGCCTCGTCGAGGCACAGCTGTTCGGCAAGCACACGATCGCGCTGAAGCAGCCGCTCTACTGCTTCGGCACCGGCGCCCCCGGCGAGGCCGGCGGCTTCGGCGATGCGGTCCCGCAGAATGCCGGCTGGTACGCGCCGCAGACGTGGTGCTCTCTGCTGGATGAAGGCCACAGCCTGCCCAAATCGTCGCACCGACTGGAGAAGGATCGCCTGCGGCGCGCGCTCAATGCGGATTGGGGATTTGGCGCAATCGACAAGGTCGTGGCGTGATGCACGGGAGCTGGGCCTCGGTCCTGTCGCTTTTGGAAGAACAGCGCTTTACGGATGTGGTCGCTCACCTCGATGCGACCCTGCGCGCCCAGCCGACCAATATCGAGGCGCTGCTGCTGCGCTCGATCGCCAGGGCGAATATCGGGCTGACGCAGGAGGCCGAGGCGGACCTGTGGCGCGCACTCGTCGTGGACCCCGGCGCGACCGGGGTTCGAGCCGCGCTTGGAGATCGCTTCGTACGGAACCCGACGGCCCAACGCGAAGACCACGATCTCTCGCTCGAGAGCGGTGAGCGCCAGACCGCTCCTGTCGTGGACGCCGTCAGACGGGACCACACGGCCCGCTACGAATTTGCCGCGCGCTGGCTCGGCCAGCACGTCACCCCGGCCCATGCGGTTACCGGCTTGGACCTGTTCTGCGGCAACGGCTACGGGGCCAGAATCGTCGCCGATCGCTGCGGTGCAAGAATCATCGGCGTTGACGGCTCTGCGCCGGCGATCGCCCTGGCCGAAACATCCTATGGCGATCATCGCGTCGTCTTCACGCAGGCCTACTTTCCGTTCGAGCTCGCCACGGCCGCCGCCGACTTTGCCATCTGCTTCGAATCGATCGAGCACGTCGCCGATTGCGATGAATTCCTGCGGCAGGTCGGCACGGCCACCACGGGGCCGATCCTGCTGTCGTTTCCGCTCGAGAGCGGACTGCCCTTTGTCCTCAACAAGGCCGCGTTCCGGTTCCATGTTCGGCATTTCGCGATCGAGGAAATCGAAGAGAAGCTGCGGCGCCTCACCGGACGCCGCATCACCGAAGTCCGCGGACAGCGCGTCTATCGCCTCGAGGCCGGCCGCCTGGCCGGCCTGCACGCTCCTTCGCAAATGGAGCTGACCCGCCTGAACGATGACAGCCAGTTCGCAATCGTGGCTGCGGTTTAGCTCGTCGCAGCCTGCCCCTTCAACGCTGCCACTTCCGCCTCCAGCTCTGCGATCCGCTGATCCCTCACCGCCAGCGCTTGCGCCACATCCACAGCGTCAAACTTCTGCGGAATGTGCTGCGGGCAGTTGGTATCCCACGCCGCGATCTTGAACAGGATCACCTGCTCCGGACGCGCGCGGTAGCCCTTCGGCATCAGCGAGGTCGTCAGCGCCTCGTCATCCTCGACCACGCGCGCCTCGCCCCAGATCTTCACCCGGCGGCGATGGGCGTAGTCCATGATGAAGATGTAGGCGTTGGGATTCTCCGTCAGATTGCCTTGCGTGATGAACTGCTGATTGCCGGCGTAATCGGCAAAGGCGAGCGTCTGCTTGTCCAGCACCTTGAGGAAGCCTTTCGGCCCGCCGCGGTGCTGGATGTAAGGCCGGCCTTCTGCGGAGGCGGTGGCGAAATAGAAGCTGTTGGCCTCGGCGAGGAATCCGGCCAACTTCTCGTCGACTTCGGTCCGCCAGCCATGCTGCTCGGCACGGGCATACGCCTCGCGCGAACCCTTGCGGGCCTGGATTGACTTCACCGCCGGCGTGAAGGCCACGTCGCTGGCATAAGTGTGAACTGCGGTCATCGGAACATCTCCTGAAAATCCCGGCGCATCCCTGCGTCTCTCGCCGTCTAAGATGGACCTTTCGGCTGCCGAAACAATCGGCCGACTTGACACTTCATCATTGCGGTATATGCAATAATAGACATGGACCGCCTGGAAGCCATGCACGTCTTCGTCACCGTCGCCGATCTGCGCGGTTTTGCACCGGCGGCGCGCAAGCTGCACCTGTCGCCCTCGGCGGTGACGCGGCTGATCGCGGCGCTGGAAGAACATCTCGGCGCGCGCCTATTGCAGCGGACCACGCGGCAGGTGAGATTGACCGACGTCGGCACGCGCTATCTGGAGCGCGCGCGGCGAATCCTTGCCGATGTCGAGGAGGCCGACGGCTCGGCGCGGGAGGAGCGCAACCGGCCGAGCGGACGTCTGGTGGTGTCGGCGCCGGTCGGCTTCGGCCGGCTGCATGTCGGGCCGATCATGACCGACTATCTCAAGCGCTATCCTGAAGTCGCCTGCGAGCTCAGGCTGTCGGACAACCTCGTCAATCTCGTCGAAGACGCCGTCGACGTCGCGGTGCGGATCGGCCATCTCGCCGACTCCACGCTCGTCGCGCGCCAGGTCGGTGAGATGCGACGCATCACGGTGGCAACGCCGGGTTATCTGAAACGCCATGGCGAGCCGAAGACGCCGGAGGCGCTGCTCGACCATCAGACTATTCTGTTCGGGCCTTCGATCGCGTGGCGCTTCCTGCGCGACGGCCAGGAGATCGAGTTGACGCCGAACCCGCGCTTCACCAGCAACAGTGCCGACGCCGCTCTGCAATATGCCGAGGCCGGCGGCGGTGTGACGCGCGTGCTGGCCTATCAGGCCGCCGAGGGACTGAAGCGCGGGCACTTGAAAATCGTGCTGGCGAAATACGAGCAGCCGGCGCTGCCGATCCACATCGTCTACCCGACCTCGCGCCTGCTCTCGGCCAAGGTGCGCGCGTTCATCGATCTCGTGGTGGGGACGGCGGAGTGGAGCTTTGGGTAGGTCCTGTCCCGGACGCGCTGCAACGCGCAGCGTTGCTGCGCTGCATCCGGGGCACGAGACCAGCTACCCCCTTTTCGGCACCACCCGGAACGTACCGCTTGCCCGCGCGATCACGGCATCGTCGGCCTTCGCCAGGCACTGCGCAAAGCAGATCGTGCTGCCGGTCTTGATGACGTCGCTCTCGATTGCGAGCCACTGGCCGATCTCGGCGGAGCCGACGAAATCGACCGACAGCGAGATCGTCACGAACGACGTGGTCCAGCCCGTCGCCTGCGCGCAGCTATAGCCCATGGCATTGTCGGCGAGCGCGGCGATGAGGCCGCCGTGGATCAGGCCACGGCCGTTGGTGTGCGGCTTTGCCAGCCGCAGGCCGATGATGACGGCCTTGTCGATCTTCTTCGCATAGAGCGGCTTCCACGGCTCGGTGAGCGGGCTCTCGCGGAAATGCGGCTCGAAGCCTTCGGGAATGTCGGTACGGGTCATGGCAATCTCGCGTCGCTGGTGGGCTCGCCGCCATTGAACGCGATGTGGACGACGGTTTCACCGCCTACAAAGTTTTAAACGAGATTTGCGCGGGCGTTTGAAACGGGCTCCGCCGTCATTGCGAGGAGCGAAGCGACGAAGCAATCCAGACTGCCTCCGCCGAGACAGTCTGGATTGCTTCGCTGCGCTCGCAATGACGTGTGGAGAGAGCGCGATGCCGTAGGGGTCGGTGCCTAAAACGGCAGCCCTACGTAATTCTCCGACAGCGACGTCATCGCGGCTTGCGACTGCGTGACGTAGTCGAGCTCGGCAAGCTGGATGCGCGCGCCGATGGTGCCGGTGTCGGGGAATTTGTGCAGCATCGAAGTCATCCACCAGGAGAAGCGCACGGCTTTCCAGACGCGGGCGAGCGCCCTGGCGGAATAGGCGTCGATCCCGGCGCTGGATTTCTCGTCGTAAAATTCACGCAGCGCGCTCGACAGATAATGCGCGTCGCTGGCGGCGAGGTTCAGCCCCTTGGCGCCGGTCGGCGGCACGATGTGGGCGGCATCGCCGCACAGGAACAGCTTGCCGAAGCGCATCGGCTCGGCGACGAAGCTGCGCAAGGGGGCGATGCTCTTCTCGATCGACGGACCCGTGATCAGGCTGTCGGCCGCCTCCTGGTCGAGCCGGCTTTTCAGCTCGTCCCAGAAGCGATCGTCCGGCCATTGGTCGACATGGTCGTCGAGCGAACACTGCACGTAGTGCCGGCTGCGCTTCATCGAGCGCATGGTGCAGAGCGCAAAGCCTCTGGCGTGGTTGGAATAGATCAGCTCGTGGCTGACCGGCGGCGTCTCCGAGAGAATGCCGAGCCAGCCGAACGGATAGACCCGCTCGAACTCCTCGATCGCCGAGGCCGGGACGCTGGCGCGGCTGACGCCGTGAAAGCCGTCGCAGCCGGCGATGAAGTCGCAATCGAGCGTGTGGGTGACACCGTCTTTCGCATAGGTTACGCGCGGGTGACTGCCGTCGAAATCATGCGGCTGCACGTCCCTGGCCTCGTAGACGGTGGTCAGGCCGGCGGCTTTCCGCGCATTCATCAGGTCGAGCGTGACCTCGGTCTGGCCGTAGATCATGACCGTCTTGCCGGTCGCGGCCTTCATGTCGATGCGGTGACGGCGGCCGGAAAAGGCAAGCTCGATGCCCTCGTGCACGAGGCCTTCGGCATGTGCCCGTCCGCCCGCGCCGATCTGGTCGAGCAGCGCGACGGTTCCTTCCTCCAGGAGGCCGGCGCGGATGCGCCCAAGCACGTAATCAGGGCTCTGCCGCTCCAGGATGATGTTGTCGATGCCGTATTGATGCAGCAGTTGCCCAAGCAACAATCCGGCCGGCCCGGCCCCGATGATTGCGACTTTTGTCCGCAATACTTGCTCCTCCCGATCCTGTAGGCTTTGGTCGCGGCTCGCTCGTCGCCCGAAGTCGCGCAGGATAATTATACCATATAACGGTCTGGCAAAAGGGAGTGCGCGTCGCTGCAGCGCGACAAATCCATGCAACATCGCTGACGTAGATGTCGCGCCAGTTCCGGCTTGAACGCGCCGGCCAATTAGATAACATGTTAATTAATGAGACCGGGCCAACGAAGCCCGCCGTCAAAAGAGGGAGAGACGCGTGATGAGAAGAGCCTGTCTGGCTTTGCTGCTCGCAGCAAGCGTGACGCCTGCGTTGGCGCAGGACAAGACTTTCGACCTGAAGGTCTCGCACTGGGTGCCGGCGTCGCATCCGCTGCAAAAATCACTGGAGGACTGGGTCGCCGCGGTGAACAAGGATTCCGGTGGCACCATCACGGGCAAGGTGTTTCCGGCCCAGCAGCTCGGCAAGGCGTTCGACCATTACGACATGGCCCGCGACGGCATCGCCGACGTCACCTATGTCAATCCCGGCTACCAGCCCGGCCGTTTCCCGATCATCGGCGCCGGCGAATTGCCGTTCCTGATCTCGGATGCCAAGGGCGGCTCGATGGGGCTGGACGCCTGGTATCGCAAATATGCCGAGAAGGAGATGAAGGACGTCAAATACTGCCTCGCCTTCGTTCACTCGCCCTCCTCCTTCCACTCCAAGACCAAGAAGATCGTGATGCCGGAGGACGTGAAGGGCCTGAAGATCCGCCCCGCCCACGCCACCATGGCGAATTTCGTCACCTCGCTCGGCGGCACCAACGTGCAGTCCTCCGCGCCTGAGGTCCGCGACATCATCGAGCGCGGCGTCGCCGACGGCGTCACCTTCCCCTGGGGCTCCCTCGTGCTGTTCGGCATCGACAAGGTGACCAAGTACGACATGGAGGCGCCGCTCTACACCACGACCTTCGTGTTCGTGATCAACAAGGACAAATACAACGCGATGTCCGACAAGCAGAAGGCCGCGATCGACAAGAACTGCTCGGTCGAGATGGCGGGCGTGGTCGGCGAATACTGGGGCAAGTTCGAGGATGCCGGCGTCGACAAGGTGAAGGCCGAGTCGGACCACGAGGTCTACAAGCTGACGCCCGACCAGACCGCCGCCTGGAAGAAGGCGGCCGAGCCGCTGGTCAAGACCTGGGGTGATGGCGCCAAGAAGGCCGGTGCCGATCCGGATGCGGCGCTTAGCGAGCTGAAGGCGTCGCTGAAGAAGTACAACGCGCTGGCGGAGTAGCTCGCGTCGAACGGAGCACGGCGGCGAGGGGCATCTCGCCGCCGTTGCTCTGCAAGCGGGTTGGAGATGTGAGGAGCGCACGACGTTTCCTCCCCCTCTCCCCGCCTGCGGGGAGAGGGTTGGGGTGAGGGGGAGTCTCCGCGGGGGCGGTGGCAGTTGGACTCGCGGAGAGTCCCCCTCACCCGGAATCCGCGCTTGCGCGCGAATTCCGGCCTCTCCCCGCAGGCGGGGAGAGGCGAAGGGCGCAGCGGGGATCAGGACCGATTAATGACATCATGCAGGACACACCCATGAAGCGCTCCTGGATGGACCGCGTCATCGACACGATCGAATGGATCGCGGCCGGCTTTGTCGGCATCGTCGCGCTCGACATCTTCCTGTCGGTGCTGCTGCGCAACACGCTGAACTATTCGATCCCCGATAGTTTCGACATCGGTCGCATGCTGCTCGGTATCCTGATTTTCTGGGGCATCGCCGCGACCTCCTATCGCGGCACCCACATCACCGTTGACCTGGTCTGGGGCAATGTCGGGCCGCGCTATCAGCGCTGGATCGACGTGTTCGCAACGCTGGTGCTGCTGTTCGTCGTCACCGTGCAGACCTGGACGCTGTTCGACAAGGTGCGTGGCACCTACAACGACAACGTCCAGACTTTTGATATGCACATGCCGACCTGGCCGTTCTTTGCGATCGCCTGGATCGGCGACGTCTCCGCGGTGCTGCTGATCGCGATCCGCACTTACCGGCTGATCTTCCATCCTGAAGAGATGCACGACCCCAAGCTGAAGGCGACGGAGTAATCATGAGCACCGATGCCGTCGCCGTCCTCGGCTTCGTTTCCCTGTTCGCGTTGATGCTGCTGCGCGTGCCCGTCGGCATGGCCATGGGGCTCGTCGGCGTCTCCGGCTTCTCCTATCTGGTCGGCGCTACGCCGGCGCTGAAGCTGGTCGGCCAGACCTCGATGCGCACGGTCACCGACTACACCTTTGGCGTCATCCCGATGTTCCTGCTGATGGGCTCCTTCGTCAGCAATTCCGGCATGAGCCGCGAGCTGTTCCGCGCCGCCAACGGCTTCGTCGGGCATCTGCGCGGCGGGCTCGGCATCGCCACCGTCGGCGCCTGCGGCGGCTTTGCCGCGATCTGCGGCTCGTCGGTCGCGACCGCAGCGACCTTCTCCGCCGTCGCCTATCCCGAGATGCGCCGGTTCGGCTATCCGCAGTCCTTTGCCACCGGGGTGATCGCGGCGGGCGGCACGCTGGGCGCGATGCTGCCGCCCTCCACGGTGCTCGCGGTCTACGGCATCATCACCGAGCAGGACATCGGAAAACTCTTCATCGCCGGCATCATCCCGGGCCTCTTGGCGATGACGATGTACATGATCACGATCTTCCTGATCGGCTATTTCCGGCCCGACTTCCTGCCCAAGGGCAAGGTGCTGCCGTGGCGCGAGCGCTTTGCCGGCTTGAAGGATATCTGGGCGCCGGTGCTGCTGTTCGTGTTCGTCATCGGCGGCCTCTACGGCCTGCCCTTCCTGCCGCGCTTCACACCGACCGAAGCCGGCGGTGTCGGCGCCGCCGGTGCCTTCATCATCGGCGTTGTCACCGGGCGGCTCGACCGCGAGAAGATTTTGGCTTCGCTGCTGCAGGCGACGCGCACCGCGGCGGCCGTCTTCACCGTGCTGATCGGCGCGCTGATCTTCGGCTATTTCCTCACGGTGACGCAGACGCCGCAGAAGGTGACGGAATTCCTCACCGGCCTCGGCCTCGGTCCCTACGGCGTGCTGGCGCTGATCATGGTCATGTATCTGGTGCTCGGCTGCCTGATGGACGCCATGGCGATGATCATCCTCACCGTGCCGATCATCTTCCCGGTCATCATCCATCTCGGCTTCGACCCGATCTGGTTCGGCGTCATCATCGTGATGACGGTCGAGCTCGGCCTGATCCATCCGCCTGTCGGCATGAACGTCTTTGTCATCAAGAGCGTGGTCAAGGATGTGTCCTTCTCCACGATCTTCAAGGGCGTGATCCCGTTCGTCGCGACGGATCTCGTGCGCCTGGTCATTTTGATCGCCTTCCCACTGCTGGCGACCTGGCTGCCGACACGGATGATGGCGCATTGACGAGGTGAAGCGATGACACCGATCCTCGAAACCAGATACGTCTTCACCATCACCGCGAAGATCGGCGACGTCGTCACCGCCGGTGAGACCGGCATCGGCGTTCGCCGCATCATCCCGATCCTCGGCGGCGAGGTGAAGGGCGCGATATCAGGCAAGGTGCTGCCGTTCGGCGCCGACTTCCAGACCATCCGGCCCAACGAGCTGATCGATCTCGAAGCCAAATACGCCTTCGAGACCGACGACGGCGCCACCGTCTATGTCGAGAACAAGGGCATGCGCTTCGGCCCGGTCGAGCTGCTGCAAAAGCTCAAGCGCGGCGAGCCTGTCGATCCCAAGCTGATCTACTTCCGCACCGTGCCGCGGTTCGAGACCGGGCATGAGAAGTATCGCTGGCTGATGCAGCACATCTTTGTTGGCTCCGCCGCGCGACATGCGGATCGCGTCGTGATCGACGTGCATCCGGTGGTGTGACAAAGCCTCTCACCGCGTCATTGCGAGCGCAGCGAAGCAATCCAGAGTCCCTCCACGGAAAGATTCTGGATTGCTTCGCTGCGCTCGCAATGACGGAGGGTGTGGCAACGACAGCGTATCAAAACGCCCCCAAAGCCCCTGGCCACCGAATCGGACGCCAAGCAGCCCAATCCTCGCCCCGGTGATATCATCCCCCTTCTTGACTCCCCCAGAATTCGTTATACAACATAACTATTCTGATAAGGACGCAAATGACACAGGGAAACGCCGAAACCGCTGACGCGGGTGCCTCCGGGCTGCTCCGGATCGAGAGGGCGGACCGGGTTCTGACCGTGGGTCTGAACCGGCCGGCCAAGCGCAATGCGCTCAATGACGGCATCATCCTTGAGATCGGTGAGTGTTTTGCGTCCCTGCCCGAGGATATCGGCGCGGTCGTCATCCATGGCGTCGGCGACCACTTCTCCAGCGGCCTCGACCTCTCCGAACTGCAGGATCACGACGCCACCGGCGGCCTGCTCCATTCCCAGATGTGGCACCGGGTGTTCGACCGCATCCAGTACAGCCACGTGCCCGTGATCGCCGCGCTGAGGGGCGCCGTGATCGGCGGCGGGCTCGAGCTTGCCTGCGCCGCGCATATCCGCGTCGCCGAGCCCTCGACCTATTTCGCGCTGCCGGAGGGGCAGCGCGGCATCTTCGTCGGTGGCGGCGGCTCGGTGCGGCTGCCGCGCCTGATCGGCGTTGCCAGGATGATGGACATGATGCTGACCGGCCGCGTCTATACCGCGACCGAAGGCGCCTCCTACGGCTTCGCGCAATATCTGACCGAGACCAACAACGGGCTCGGCAAGGCGCTGGAGCTTGCGACCAAGATCGCCTCCAACGCACCGCTGACGAATTTTGCCGTGCTCCAGGCACTGCCGATGATCGCGGAGGCCAATCCGCAGACTGGCCTGCTGATGGAATCGCTGATGGCAACCGTTGCGCAGAGCGACAAGGAAGCAAAACGCCGCATCAGGGAGTTCCTCGAGCACAAGACCGCGAAGGTAAAGCCGAAATCATGAGCGCGCAGCCGTCCTCTTCCAGCATGGAGCGCGGCGCGAGCACTTCCCCGCTGCGACCCATTTCGTTCGGCGATCCCGTCATCGACATCGATCGTCGCGACGACGGTACGATTTACCTGCGGCCGAAGCAGCCGCTCGGCGACTATCCCGTTCGCATCACCGACCGTCTGCATCACTGGGCAACGACGACGGCGGATCGCGTCTTCATGGCCGAGCGCGAAGGCGGCCGTGGCTGGCGCAAGATCACCTATGCCGAGTTGCTCACCGCGAGCCGGCATATTGCCTCCGCTTTGATTGCGCGCGGCCTGTCGGCTGAGCGGCCGGTCGTGATCCTCTCCGGCAATTCGATCGACCACGCATTGCTCGCGTTCGGCGCGTTCTATGCCGGCGTGCCGTTCTGTCCGGTGTCGCCGGCCTATTCGCTGGTGTCGAAGGACTACGGCAAGCTCTCTTATCTGATGAAGCTGCTGACCCCCGGCCTCGTCTTTGCCGAGGATGCCGACAAATTTGCGGATGCGCTCGCCGCCAATGTCTCGCTCGGCACCGAGATCGCGGCGTCCTATGGCCACGTGCCCGGACGCGACATCACGCTGCTCGCCGACCTCATGGCGACGCCGGTTCGCGACGATCTCGACGCGGTGCACGGCAAGATCGGCCCCGACACGATCGCAAAATTCCTGCTGACGTCGGGCTCGACAGGCAATCCCAAGGCCGTCATCAACACCCAGCGCATGATCTGCGCCAATCAGGTGATGCTGCGCGAGACGCTCGCCTTCCTCAAGGACGAGCCGCCTGTGATCATCGACTGGCTGCCCTGGAACCACACCTTTGGCGGCAACCACAATATCGGGCTGACGCTCTATAATGGCGGCTCGATGTATCTGGACGCCGGCAAGCCGATGCCGGGTGGTATCGAGGAGACTGTGCGCAATCTCCAGGAGATTTCGCCGACGGTCTATTTCAACGTACCCAAGGGCTATGAATCGCTGCTGCCCTATTTGCGCGACGACCAGGGCCTGCGCGCAAAGTTCTTCGACAAGCTGCACGCGATGTTCTTCTCCGGAGCGGCGCTCTCGCCCTTTGTCTGGAACAGCCTCGACGAGCTCGCGGTGAAGGAGAAGGGCTATCGCGTTCCGATGCTCACGGGCTTGGGGGCCACCGAGACCGCGCCGTTCTTCATGTCGGTCAATCCGCGCACCAGCCGCTCCGGCCATGTCGGGCTTCCGGTTTCCGGCAATGACGCCAAGCTGGTGCCGAACAACGGCAAGCTGGAAGTGCGCGCCAAGGGCCCGAACGTGATGCCCGGCTACTGGCGCCAGCCCGAGATGTCAGCAAAATCCTTCGACGAGGAAGGATTTTACAAGCTCGGCGATGCGCTCAAGCCTGCGGATCCCCATGATCTCAACGCCGGCTTCGATTTCGACGGCCGCATCGGTGAGGATTTCAAGCTTGGCAGCGGCACCTGGGTCAGCGTGGGTCCCCTGCGCGCGCGCTTCGTCGCGGCCTGCGCACCGCTGGTGCGCGACGTCGTCATCGCCGGCATCAATCGCGACGAAATCTCCGCGCTGGTGCTGCTCGATCTCGACGGTTGCCGCCTGATCAATCCCACGCTGCCGGCCGATAATCTCACCGTCACCGCGCGCGACCGGCTGGTGCGCGAAGCGTTTCGTGAACGCCTGACGCACTTCCTCGGTTCGGCCACCGGATCCTCGACGCGGATCACGCGCGCGATCCTGATGGATGCGCCGCTCTCGATCGACAAGGGCGAGGTCACCGACAAGGGCTCGATCAACCAGCGCGCGGTGCTGGAGCATCGCAGCGCGCTGATCGAGGAGCTCTACGCTGCCAATCCATCGGACCGTGTGATATCGGTCGGCTAAGAAACCATCGCATCAGGAGAACGCCATGTTGTTGAAAGATCAGGCAGCCATCGTCACCGGCGGCGCATCGGGACTTGGCGCGGCGACCGCGCGAAAACTGGCGGCACAGGGCGCCAGGGTCGCGGTGTGCGATCTCAATGCCAAGCTCGCTGAAACCGTTGCCGCCGAGATCAAGGGCGTGGCCGTGACCTGCGACGTGTCCGATGCCGCTTCCGCTGAAGCTGCGATCGCGCAGGCGACCAAGGCCCATGGCCCCGCGCGCGTGCTGGTCAATTGCGCCGGCATCGGCGTTGCCAAGCGCGTCGTCGGCCGCGACGGCCCGATGGCGCTCGCCGATTTCGACAAGGTGATCAAGGTCAATCTGATCGGCACCTTCAACATGCTGCGCCTCGCCGCGACCGAGATGTCCAAGCTCGAGCCGCAGGCGACCGGCGAGCGCGGTGTCATCATCAACACCGCCTCGGTTGCCGCCTATGACGGCCAGATCGGCCAGTCGGCCTATTCGGCCTCCAAGGGCGGCATCGTCGGCATGACACTGCCGATCGCGCGCGAGCTGGCGCAGTTCGGCGTCCGCGTGCTGACGATTGCGCCCGGCCTGTTCCTCACCCCGCTGCTCGCCAACCTGCCGCAGGAAGCCCAGGACTCGCTCGCAGCCGCGATCCCCTTCCCGCGCCGGCTCGGAAACGCCGACGAATTCGCCGCGCTCGCGCTGCACATGGTCGAGAATTCCTATCTCAACGGCGAAGTGGTGCGCCTCGACGGCTCGCTGCGCATGGCGCCGAAGTAAGGACACACAGCGCATGTTCGTGAACCGGCGCGACGTCCAGATCCAGTGGGGTGATTGCGACCCCGCCAACATCGTCTATTACCCGCGCTATTTCGCGATGTTCGACGATTCGACCTCGACCCTGTTCGAGGTCGCCGGCTTCTCCAAACAGGATTTGGTCCGCAAATACGGCTTGGTGGGCATCCCCATGGTCGATACGCGGTCCAGGTTCTACATCCCCTCGACCTATGGCGACTGGATCACCATCGAAACCAGGATCGAGAGCATCAAGCGCTCGAGCTTCGAGGTGAAGCACAACGTCTACAAGGGCGAGGCGCTGGCAATCGAAGGTTTTGAGACCCGCGTCCTGGTCGGCCGCGACCCTGACAACCCCGACAAGCTGAAATCGGCACCGTTTCCGGCGGAAATGGTCGCCAAATTCACGGGGAGCTAGGCCTGTAGCTAAATCGCCGCATCGCCAAAAGACGGGGCTGAATTCACGTCCGATTTCTGCTTTCAAAGAAAACACGTCAAGGGAGGAATAATTGATGAAACGCTTTTACCTGACCGCCGCCATTGCCGCGGCGACGCTTGCTTTGCCGGCGCTGCCCGCACTGGCCCAGACCGCCGAAATCACCATCGGCATCACCACCACCACGACCGGCCCCGGTGCCGCGCTCGGCATTCCCGAGCGTAACGCGCTGGAGTTCGTGCCAAAGGAGATCGGCGGCGTGCCGCTGAAGGTGATCGTGCTCGACGACGGCGGCGATCCCACCACCGCGACCACCAACGCCCGCCGCTTCGTGACGGAGTCGAAGGCCGACATCATCATGGGCTCGGCGCTGACGCCGCCGACCATCGCGGTCTCGAACGTCGCCAACGAAGCCGGCATTCCGCATTTCGGCCTCGCGCCGTTCCCGATCACGCCGGAACGCATGAAGTGGTCGGTGGCGATGCCGCAGCCGATCCCGATCGTGGGCAAGGTGCTGTACGATCACATGAAGTCGAAAGGCGTGAAGACCGTCGGCTATATCGGCTATTCCGACTCCTATGGCGACCTCTGGTTCAACGATTTGAAGGCCCAGGGCGTGCCGATGGGCATGACCATCGCCGATGAGGAGCGCTTCGCCCGTCCCGACACGTCGGTGACCGGACAGGTGCTGAAGCTCGTCGCCGCCAATCCCGATGCGATCCTGGTCGGCGCCTCCGGCACCGCGGCCGCGCTGCCGCAGACCGAGCTGCGCGAGCGCGGCTACCAGGGCCTGATCTACCAGACCCATGGCGCGGCCAGCATGGACTTCATCCGCATCGCCGGCAAAGCGGCGGAAGGCGTGCTGATGGCGTCGGGCCCGGTGATGGACCCCGAGGACCAGCCGGACGAAGCCGCCACCAAGAAGCCGGGCCTCGCACTGAACTCGGCCTATGAAGCCAAATACGGCCCGAACAGCCGCAGCCAGTTCGCCGGCCATTCCTACGATGCGTTCGAGATCCTGAAGCGCATCATTCCGGCGGCGCTGAAAACCGCAAAACCCGGTACGCCGGAATTCCGCGAAGCGATCCGCCAGGCGCTGCTGTCGGAGAAGGAGCTTGCCGCGAGCCAGGGCGTCTACAACTTCACCGAAAAGGACCGCTACGGCCTCGACGAGCGCTCGCGCATCCTGCTCACCGTGAAGGACGGCAAGTACACGCTGGTAAGGTAGACGCGGCGACAGTTCTGAGACGATGAGAGCCGATTGCGGCTCTGGTGTCGCTGCGCTCCCTCTCCCGCTTGCGGGAGAGGGTTGGGGAGAGGGTATCTCCGCAGTGGGATAGACTTCCGCATTGTCGAGAAGGCGCCCCAGAGGAGAAAACCCTCACCCGGCGCTTCGCGCCGACCTCTCCCGCAAGCGGGAGAGGTTACACCGAGCCCGCGGTTGCCCGGCGCTACGCCGCCTGCCGCAGCGGAGTCCAGGCGAACTCCGGATAGTAATTGTCCATCATGCGGTCGACATACGCCGTGAGATTGCCAAATCCCTCGGCCCGCTGCCGCAATCCGGATTCGAAGAACGGCGTCAGGATCCCGGCGAGCGCACCGAAGGCCGTGGCATCGACGCCGCAGGGCTTGTTGCCCATCAGATACGTCTTGTCGCCAAGCTGCACCGAGAGCGCGAACAGCGAGCGCACGGCGAGATCAACGTCGTCATCAGGCGCGTGGCGGCCGAGACCGGAGAGCAGATAGTTCTCGGCGACGCGGAATTGCGCATCTTCGCGCAGCTTCTCGCGATTGTGCTCTGGCGCGCCGTCGAAGAAATGCGACGGCCCCTTGGCGAAGTTGACCGGCTCGACCCAGCGCGCGCCGACCAGCGCCCAATAGACATGATGCTCGATCATGCGCTCGAAGGCCCAGGCCTGCGCCCGCTCCTGCAATGACAGGCCGGCGTCGAAATCGAAGCCATAGCGGCGCTCGATATGGGCGCGGATGAAGGTGGAATCGGCCACCGCCTCGCCGCCATCGTCGATGAACGGCAGCTGTCCCTTGGGCGACGCCGGCGGCATCGCGCGCTCCTTCCGGTAGGGCAATCCTGCCATCTTGAGCTGCACCTCCGTCTTGGTGACGAAGGGGCTGATTTCCGGCAGGCCGAAGCCGGTGCCAAAGCCGTAAAGCGTGATCATGCGAGCTCTCCTGAACCTGCGAAAGTTGACGGAACCTAACGACGGGCTGCTGCCACCATGGTGGCAGCAGCCGTGATATCTTCTGCGAAACGGGCCCCTCGCCAGGCGCGGCCCATGATGTGGCGGACCAGCGCGTCCGCGGTCTGGATCAGCGAGCGTGTCACCATGGTCGCGAGCGCAACGCGGAGATCGACGGCAGTGGAATCGAAAAACATCAGGCGGCTGAAGGCCAAAGCGTGCAGCGTGGCCTGCGCCCGCCACAGCGGACCGGCCGGGCCGAAATGGGTCGGGATGATCATGGACAAATCCTCTTCAGTCGAAGTGTTGTCCCGGTATAGAACCCCCCTGCTGCCAACATCCTGTCAGCATCGACGCGCCGGATCTTGAGCGGGCTGCGGTCAGGAATTTGGAAAGAGAATTGTCATGAGACGCGCCGACCGGCTGTTTCAGATCATCCAGGTGCTCCGGCGCACGCGGAAGCCGTTGACGGCGGACGCCATCGCGGCCGAGCTCGAGACCTCGAAGCGCACCATCTATCGCGACATCGCAACGCTGATCGGCCAGCGCGTGCCGATCCGCGGCGAAGCCGGCATGGGCTACATCCTGGAAAAGGGTTTTGACCTGCCGCCCCTAATGCTGACACCCGACGAGATCGAGGCGGCGGTGCTGGGCGCGCAATGGGTCGCGGGCCATGCCGACTCCACGCTGGCGCGCGCCGCCGAAGATCTGATGGCCAAGATCGCCGACACGGTGCCTGAACGCCTGCGGCCCTTCGTGCTGGAGCCCGCGAGCCGTGCCCGGCCAAGCTGGAACAGGGAGCCCGACCGCCTCGACATGGCGCGCACGCGTACCCAGATCCACGAAGGCAAGAAGATCATGCTACGCTATCGCGACGAGCAGGGTCGCCCCAGCGAGCGCATGATCTGGCCGATCTCGGTCGGCTATCTCGAAGCCGTGCGCCTGCTCGCGGCCTGGTGCGAGCTGCGCAGCGACTTCCGCAGCTTCCGCACTGACCGCGTGGTGGACGCGACCTATCTCGACGAGAAATACCCTGAAAGGCGCGACGTGCTGCGCGCACGATGGCGGCAGAGCCTGGTCTGGGGCCCGCCCAAGGATACGTGACGGATACGTGAAGGATACGTGACGACGATGGACGAGACCTCCCCCATCGACCTGTCGAGCCTTTGCCAAAGCTGCGGTGCCTGCTGCGGCTATTCGGAGAACTGGCCGCGCTTCTCGATCGAGAGCGACGAGGAGCTTGCGGCGATCCCGGAAGCGCTCGTCAACGCGCGCCAATCCGGCATGCGCTGCGAAGGCGATCGCTGTTCGGCGTTGCGTGGAGAGATCGGGAAAGAGACCGCCTGCGGCATCTATGACGTGCGGCCGGAGGTGTGCCGCACCTGCATGCCGGGCGACGCCGAATGCGCGATGGCGCGGCGGAAGTTTGGGCTGCCGATTATAGAGGCCGTTTAGGCTGGAACGGCTTCGCTGATCTCGTCGTCGAGCTCGTCGTCAAGCGGTGCGAGCACCGAGAGCGGCTTGGTCGACAGCGTAATCGGCTTGCGGCCCCCCGACAGCGACGGCGACGATTTGGCCGCGCCTTCGCGCGACAGCGCGTAGAGCGTCGAGCCGACACGGCCCCCGCTCTCGATCAAATCACGTTCGTTGCAGCTGCCTGCGATCGCGACTGCCAGCGAATGCAGATGGCTGCGGCGATAGCAGAACAACGCCAGCATTGCGCGGACGTCAGGGGAAACACTCTCAACCAGCCTCGGCAGGCCACTCTCGCTGGCGCGATACATCTCGCCAAGGAGCTCGTCGCGGACCGGGCAGAAATCGCTTTCAAAGGCGTCGCGGCTTGAAAACATTGTAGTTCTCCCTCGTGCGGGGAAGATGCAGCGCAATTCTCTAACGAAAGGTTAACCACGGTGTCCGGTAGTCACCGGGGGTAGTCGCACGGATTCCGCGAATCGGAGGGGCCGGGAGGGGATTTCGCGGTGGCCAGCCTTCGCGGCGCCCGCCTTCGGCGGGCCCTCAGGATGAGGCCTGGCTCAGGAGGCGCGAAGCGCCGTCTCGAACCATGCAGGCCCGACAGCATAGCCCTGATGGAGCGCAAGCGTCATCCGGGGGGCCGGACCGACCGCATCGCTCGGCCGCCCGCGTGGAGCGAATCCCGGATTGCGCTGCGCTCCATCCGGGCCAGGGAAGCAATCGCCAGCCCTAGTTCGCCGCCATGAAGATGGAGAGGCCGAAGCCGGTGAGATGATGCAGGGCCTGGTCGACACCGATCAGGGTCCAGAACCAGGGGTGCTCCTGGTTGACGCCGAGATTGGCCGAGACGAGCCCCTTGGCGCGGTCGACCGTGATGTGGATCATGAAATCGATCAGCGCCACGAACCAGAATTTGGGCGCGACAATCAGGATCAGCGGCAGCGCAACCGCAAGGTGAACCAGGCAATGCACCAGGAGCGGCAGGGCCCAGCCGTGCTTCTGGTCCTTGCCATGCGCCATCCAGGCGGTCTGGAGAACGAAATCAGCGATGATGTGCTTGAACGTAAGCAACAACATCCAGCCAATAAGCGCTTCGACCGGAACCGCCGATGACATGGGTGGAAACGACAAAGCTGACGCCCTCATTGACATGACAAGAAAAACTGGAGCGTTCAGCGCAACTTCTTCTTGGACCGGTCAAATCGCCGGGCTTCTGATTTATGACATCTCCCGCGGCGGAATGCAGCCGGGGGGAACCGGAAAATCGCCAACTGTGGCTAACTGGTGATAGGATGACCAATCGCCGCGGTCGCGTTGAGTAAGGTTACCCTCGGCTCGAAATTTGCATTCCGTGACCTTCGCGCTATCATTGACGACAGAGAATATCGTTCTTTTTTCAGACGTTTAGGAATTGCAGGGCGCTTGCCGCGATCACATCCGCGAGCCGCCCGCACCCAAGAATAAGGCCAGAGTGCTGCCATGAGTACTGACATGAGTACTGAAGGCCCTGCCGCATCGCCGATCGAGCCGCCGCCCCGGCGCCAAAAAGTGATCAAGACCAATCAGCAACAGGTCTTTCTGTACGTCGTGCTGACCTTGCTGTTGTCGCTTGCCACCGTCTGGGCCGGACGTACGCTGGTGCACAATTCCGAGACGCTGACCTTTGCCGTCGGCGGCGCCAACAGCGACGAGGCGCTGTTCGCGGCCAAGCTCGCCACCGTCCTGAAGAACAACGCCTCGCGCTTCCGGATCAAGATCGTCAACAACCCTGACAATGCCAAGGCGCTTGCCCAATTCGACCGCAAGCAGGCCGATCTCGCCGTGCTGCGCACCGACGCCAAGGTGCCGCTGCGGGCGCGCACGCTTGCGATCCTCGAGCACGATCTCGTGCTGCTGCTCGGTCCCGGCAACAAGAAGATCAAGTCGCTCGCCGAACTCAAGAAGAAGAAGGTCGCCGTCCTCGCCGAGAACGATTCCTCGCTCGCCTTCGTCCGCAGCATCCTCGACATCCCCGACGGTCCTGATACCGCGAAGATCCAGATGGCGCCGCAGGGCGCAACGCTCGACAAGCTGTTCGCGCCGACGAACGGCTTTGGCGCGGTGATCGCCATCGTCCATGCCTCGAAGGCGGTGCGCGACAAGGCCTATGAGCAGGTCGCCAAACGCGGCGGCTTCACCTTGAACGCGATCGACGAGACCAAGGCGCTGGCGCGCAAATTCCCCGGCATTTCCGACGAGACGCTGACGGCAGGCACGCTGTCGGCCTCACCTGAAATTCCCGACGACGATCTCGAAACGATCGGGCTCGAATGGCTGCTGGTCGCGCAATCCAGGATGTCGGCGACCACGGCGGGCGAGCTGGCGCGCATCGTCTACGAGAACAAATCCGCGCTCGGGCTCGATAGCGGCTTCGCCACCAGAATCGAGCCGGCCTCGGTGGAGAAGGACGCCTACGTGATGGCGCATCAGGGGGCCGCCGACTACATCAACGACGACACCAAGTCGTTCATGGATAAGTACAGCGACCTGATGTATCTGGGCGCCGCCGCGCTCAGCGTCATCGGCTCGATCTTCGCCGCGATCTACGCCAAGATCACCCGGATTGCACCGGAGAAGGCCAGCGAGCTCTCCACCGCCATCCTCGACATCGGCGAGCGCATCGAGCACGCCCACTCGCTGGATCAGCTCGAATGTCTCCAGGACGAGCTGGAGGGCATCTTGCGCGGCGCGGTCATCGGCCTCAGGGACGGCACGATCAGTACCGACGGGCTCGACACGTTCAAGCTCGGCTACGAATTCGTCCGCGACGAGATCGGCATGCGTCGGGACTATCTCAAGCGCCACGCCGGCGAGCTTGAAAAGGCCGCCGCCCCGGCAGCGCTCCCCGCGCCCGACGAAAGCAACGTCGTGGTGGTGAAGACAGCTCAGAGTGCCTGACCTATCGATCCCTGCCTCAGGACTGGGCGCGCTCTCCTTTTAGGCGAATCGCGCCCCCGACGTGCGGAACCGTTTCCCGTCAGCAACCGTTGGTTTCCTCAGCTCAACCGGAGGACGCGCCATGCGTATGCTCCTTCTCATCGTCTTGCTGGGAATGCTGGTTGCGGTTGGTTACTTCGCCTACTCGGCCATGTCGATCGAGGACGACCCGCTCCCGACAGAAGGTTATGTGGCGCTGGCGCTGGGGGCGGGGTTCTCCGTGGTCGTCGGCATCGGCTTGATGATGCTACTGTTTTTGAGCAGCCGTCGGGGCTACGACGAGCCGCCCCACTTCAAATAGCAGCTCAGCCCGGGGCAGAATTAGCCACCCGCACCGAAGGCCGGCACGTGTCGTTGACGGCCCTTGCCCGGCCGGGCACTTTGGCATTGGGGTTCCAGCCGGGACCGCAAAAGCCAACACCGAGCCGCCTTCCCGCATGTCCAAGCCGCTGATCTCCGCTCTGGCCCAGTTCGTGGCCGCCACGGCCGGCCGCAACATGACCAAGGCGGCCTATGTGGCGGTCAGCGTCGGCGTGCTCAGCATGGTGCTGCTGACGATTGGCCCGGCCTACGAGGCGGCGCATCGCTGGGTCGATGCCCTGCTGTGGGCCTGCCTCCTCTACTTCGTGTTCGAATGGGTGGTCCGGCTGCGCCACATGGTGCGAACCGGGCGGCTTGCGCTCTACATGTCCTCCTCCGCCGGCATCGTCGATGCGCTCGGCGCCCTCGCCGTACCGGTCGCGCTTGTTCTTGGCATCGAGCCCAAGACCGCCTGGCTGCTCAGCGTGCTCTGGGTGCTGAAGGTGGTGCCGGGCATTCCGGGCCTGCGCCAGCTCCGCCGGGTGCTGGTGCTGGAATCCGGGCCGCTGGTCAGCGTGCTCGTGATCTTCCTGATGGTGGTCTTCCTCGCCTCCGTCGCCGAATATTTTCTGGAGCGGGACGTGCAGCCGCAGACCTTTGGCAGCGTCCCCGCCGCGCTGTGGTGGGCCGTCGTCACGCTGACGACGACGGGCTATGGCGACGTCGTGCCGGTCACGCCGGTGGGCCGCATGGTCGCGGCGCTGGTGATGATCTCCGGCCTCGGCGTGTTCGGCCTCTGGACCGGCATTTTGGCGACCGGCTTTGCCGCGGAGACAAGGCGCGACAATTTCCTCAAGACCTGGGAATCCGTCAGCAAGGTTCCGTTCTTCGCAGCCCTCGGGCCTGCCGCCATCGCCGACGTCACCCACATGCTGCGCACCATGGAGTTGCCGGCGCGCACCATGATCATCCGCAAGGGCGCCCAGGGCGACTGCATGTATTTCATCGCCGCCGGCGCGGTCGAGGTCGACCTGCCCGGCAAGAAGGTGCAGCTGGGCGAAGGCGCCTTCTTCGGCGAGATGGCGCTGCTCGGCAACAACATGCGCGGCGCCAATGTCTCGACCACGAAAGTGTCGCGGCTGCTGGTGCTCGACCTCGTCGATTTCCGCGTGCTGATGGCGCGGCACCCGGATCTCGCCGAGACCATAGACGCCGAGGCGAAACGGCGCACGCTCGAAAACAAATAGCAGGAGACAAGAATGTCGGACATCACCGACGCCGCATCCAGCCCCGTGCTCGAAATCACCGGCGCACGCGCCACCATTCGCCTCAACCGTCCCAAACATCTCAACCGGCTCCAGGCCGAAGATCTCGGCGAACTGATAAAACTGTTCGACCGGATCGAGGCTGATCCAGCCATCCGCGTGCTGGTGCTGACCGGCACCGGACGCGCCTTCTCCGCAGGCTATGACCTCAACTCGGTCGCCGAGCGCGCGGTGAGCGCGAGCGAGCAACAGAGCGCAGGCTCCGCCTTCGAGGTCGTCGTCAACCGGCTGGAGGATCTGGGCGTGCCGACGATCTGCCGGCTCAATGGCGGCGTCTATGGCGGCTCGACAGATCTCGCGCTCGCCTGCGATTTCCGCATCGGCGTCGACACCGCCGAGATGTTCATGCCGGCGGCCCGGCTCGGGCTGCATTATTACCGCAGCGGCATCAAACGCTACGTGACGCGGCTTGGCGTCGACAATGCGAAAAAGCTGTTTTTGACCGCGCAGAAGATCAGCGCGCCGGAGATGCTGCGGATCGGCTATCTCACCGCCATGGTGGCGGTGGAATTCCTCGATGAGGAAGTCGACAAGCTCGCTGGCATCCTCGCCGGCAACGCGCCGCAGGCGATGCGCGGCATGAAGCGCGCCATCAACGAATTCGCCCGCGGCGAGCTCGACGAAGCGGCCGCCGACCAGCGCCACCGCGACAGCATGCGCGGTGACGAGATCAAGGAAGGCATCAAGGCCTTTGGGGAGAAGAGGGCGCCGCGGTTTTGAGGGCGTCGTCAGGGAATACGAGGACGCACCCCACACTCCCCTGTCGTCCCGGGTTCGCGCCTTGCGCGCCCCGGGACGACAGCTGGGTTTAGGGCGCCGACCTAGCTGCCAACAGCGGCCGCATGCATTGCGGCCATCTCGTCATCCGCTGCATTGATGCGCTGGAATGCCGGCCGCGACGTCATCCGCTCGGCATAACGAACAAAGACATCCTTTTTCGGCACGATGCCGAACATCATGGTCCAGCTGAACGCAACGCCCCACAACACATCGGCGGCCGTCATGCGCTCGCCGAGCAGATACGGCCCCTTCGACAATTGCGTCTCCAGCGCCCCCAGCATGGTGTCGTAATCGGCATAGGGCGATTGCGTGATCGGCGCGGGCTCGCGCTGCATGAACTTGTCGATCAGCGCGGGCTCGAACGACGAGCCGTAATAGGCGATCCAGCGCAGATACGGGCCGCGCAGCGGATCATTCAGCGCGGGCGTCAGCCGGGCCTGCGGAAACAGATCGGCGAGATAAATGGTGATCGCGACCTGCTCGGTCACCAGCGCCTCGCCGTGGCGGATCGCCGGCACCTTGCCCAGCGGGTTGATGGCGAGATAGGCGGGCTTGCGCTGCTCGCCCGCCTTCATGTTGAGAATTTGGAGATCGTAGGGAGCCCCGAGCTCCTCCAGCAGCACCCGCGTGCCGGTGGCGCGGCTTTGCGGCGAATAATACAGGGTGACGCGGTGGGAATCGGTCATGGCAGGTCTCCATCTGGCCGGCTGGCGATGGCGGTCTTGTACGGGACCATACCTGACATCCTGTGTCAGGTATGGTTTAAGGGATCATGCGCGCGAGCCGGATGATGTCGATCCTCACCACTCTCCAGGCCAGGGGGCAGGTCACAGCGCCCGAGCTGGCGGAAGCCTGCGAGGTGTCGGTGCGCACGATCTATCGCGACATCGACGCGCTCGCGGCCTCCGGCGTTCCCGTTTATGCGGATCGCGGCGCGGAGGGCGGCTACCGCCTGCTCGACGGCTATCGCGTGCGGCTGAACGGCCTGTCGCAGAGCGAGGCGGAGGCGCTGTTTCTCGCCGGCCTCCCCGGCCCCGCTGCCGCGCTCGGACTCGATGCGGCGATGATTGCCGCGCAGAACAAGCTGATGGCGGCGCTGCCCGCCAATTTGCGCGAAGACGCCGGGCGGATGCAGGAGCGCTTTCACCTCGACGCCCCCGGCTGGTTCGGCGAGGCGGAAGAGCCAAAACATCTGCGCGCCATTGCCGGCGCGGCCTTGCGTGGGACCTTGATCAAGATCCGCTACCAGAGCTGGCGCGCCGAGAAGCAGCGCCGCGTCGCGCCGCTCGGCCTCGTGCTGAAGGGCGGCAGCTGGTATCTCGCCGGGCAAGTCGACGGCAGCGTGCGCACCTATCGTATCGCGCGCGTGCTCGACTGCACCGCGCTGGACGACGGCTTCGATCGTCCCGCCGATTTCGATCTCGCCGCCTATTGGCAGGCCGCGACGTTTCGCCTCGAAGCCGAGATGCATCCCCATGTCGCGGTCGTGCGGCTGTCGCCGTTCGGCGTGAAACTGCTGGACGCGCTGAGCCAGCCTTACGTCAAGGCGCGCACGCAGATCGAAGACGTGGCCGACGCCGACGGCTGGCGCATCGCCAGGGTGCCGACCGGCAAGACCTCATGGCACGCCGCGTCCGAATTGCTGCGGCTTGGCTCCGAGGCCGAAGTGCTGGAGCCCGCCGATCTCCGCGAGAAGATGGCCGAGATGACGCAGGCGATGGCTGCGCGATATCGCGCCGCGGCGCGGCAGGCCTGATATCGGCGCATCTCACCGCGGCCCACGAAACAATCCTGAAACACGATTCTCCTCATCCCGTGTGAACGCATTCGCGTTTCGGCTCGACCGAGATGCAGGGACACAACAACGGCCCCCGCGCCACACTGGAGAATGAAAATGTTTCGTAAGCTTGCCCTTGGTCTGATCGCTGCCGGTTCGCTCGGCGTTGCCGCTCTCGCGCCCACCGCGGCTTCGGCCCACGGCTTCCACCATCACTGGGGTCCCGGCTGGGGCTTTGGCGGCATCTACGTCAACACCGGCGTCAACAACTGCTACCAGGAGCGCGTCGTCCAGACCCGCCACGGCCTGCGCGTCCGCGTCGTGAATGTCTGCGCCTACGGGATCTACTGAACAGCCTGCATCGGCTGGCGCAACCCCGGTCGCCTCGCGACCGGGGTTCGTCATCTCAGCTCGCCAGAGCCGTCACCCCTGCCACGTTGCGTTGCGGCGACGCGGCCTGCTCGTCGGCGAGGGAATTGCGCTGCGAGATCCATCGTTCGGCGCGCGAGCGCCGCAGCGAGGGGGCAAAAAAGAAGCCCTGCGCAACGTCGCAGCCGATCCGGCGGATGATATCGAGCGCTTCCTGACTTTCGACGCCCTCCGCTACGACCTTCATGTTGAATGCTTTGGCCAAGGCAACGGAGGCATCGACGATCTTCATCATGTCGTCGTCGGATTCACAGCCCTTGATGAACGACTGATCGATCTTCAGTTCACTGAAGGGTAGTCGCACCAGCGCCGCGAGTGACGAATAGCCGGTGCCGAAATCATCGATGGCCGTACCGATCTTCTTGATCCGCAGCCGTACCAGAATGTCGTTGGCGCGATCGACGTCGGCCATCGCCGTGGTCTCGGTGATCTCCACCGTCAGCGACGATGGAGGGACGTCTTCGCGGCGCAGGGTCTCCTCGATCCGCTCGGGCAATGTCAGGTCCGACATCAGCGAACCCGAGATATTGACGGCGATGGTGAAGCCGGGATTGCGCTCGATCAGCTTGCGCCCCTGCGACATCGCCGACGACAGGATGCAGTCGGTCGCCTCGCGCATGAGACCGGCTTTCTCGGCGACCGGAATGAAGACCAGCGGCGAGACCATGCCGAACTCGGCGGTACGCCAGCGTGCGAGGGCCTCGGCGCCGACGACCCTTCCGGTCTGAAGCGCGATCTTCGGCTGGAATTCGACGAAGAACTCGCCGTCGGCGAGGCCGCGTGCGATTCTCTCCGGCGTGATCAGGAGCGACGGCGATGCGGATGTCGCGGCCAGCGGCGACCGCCGCGGCAATTCGAGCGCGATGCGCAAACGGTTGAGATCGAGCGGCTTGGTCAGGCAGCCACCGAGCGTCAGCTTCAATCCGCCCGCGAGCCGTCGCGTTGCCTTCATGATGCGATCGTCGCAGCCACTGATGATCACGATCGACATCGCGCGGAGGTTTCGCTCGGCGACGTAACGCAGCAGCTCCACACCGTCCCGCTCGCCGAGCGACAGGTCCAGCGCCATGATTTCGAAGGTTTCTCGCGCCAGAAGCTCGGTTGCAGCCTCGAAGGATGGGGCGACGACGGTGTCGTAGCCGAGCTTCGCCCCGATCTTTCCGATCAGAACCCGCTGCACCAGATCGTCATCGACCACCAGAAGACGGCTTCTCGTCACGCTCATTGCCAATCTCTCCTGACGTCTGTGGCGTTGATGCCTTTGACGCTAGAGCAGCTGGCTCACCTTGCCGTGAATACAAGACCGTTAAAACTTTCCCGATCCGGAAGGATTCGTTAGTCACGTTTCGACATCTACCAAGCGATTGATTTCAATTGATGTTTCTACGCTCTCGGGAGTCGGGCGGCGAGACGGTATCGGAGTGGCCCACCCGATCCGCACGTGGGATGAACACGCAGTAAAGCTTCCTATCGGAAGCCGGCAAATCGACCACCGGCTTCGAAAGCGCCGCTACTTGCGCACCTCTCGCTAGCTGCCTGTTCGCTGCTGGCGAAACCACGCCCAGGTCTCGCGCGTCGTTCTGATGTAGCCGCGGCCGCGATACACGATCTCGCCGTCGACGATTGCGTTCAGCTTCGGCAGCGCGTGAAAGGGGATCGAGGGATAAGCGTGATGCTCGACGTGGTAGGGCATGTTCCAGGCGAACCATTTGACGATCGCACTGGTATAGGTCGTGCGGGTGTTTTGGAACGCGCTGCGGGTACGCTCGCAGCCGATGTGCTCCGCATAAAGATAGGGCCGCAGGAAGAATTGCCCGATCATCAGCGGCACGATCCAGACCCAGAGCAGCAGGGCTGACGAGAACCACAGCGAGAGCCCGAGCAGCAGCGCATAGAGCGTGGCATAGGTGCGCGCCTCGGTCACGATGATGGCGCGCTTGTTCTCGGGAATCCAGGGCACGACAACCTTGCCGGTGATAGCATGGCGGAGCATGAACCGGAGGCGGCCGGCGACCTGGAGCAGGCCGCTATAGGCGAGCGCGAGCTGCGCATCCGACTGGGGCCTGACGCCGACGACCAGCTCGGGGTCTTTCTCCGGATCCTGGGTGTAGCGGTGATGATCCCAGTGGAACAGGCAGTAATATTCGTAGGGCGATCCGATGATGAAGCCCGAGAGATAGCCGACCGCGAGGTTGAGACGACGGCTTTTGAACGCGGTCTTGTGCGCGGTCTCGTGCAGCGCCATGAACAGGAAGGCGACGAAATAGCCTTGCACCACCACCAGCGGCAGCGCCCAGAGCACGCCGTAGGTCGCGGTCACCTTCCAGATCAGCGCGCCGACCAGCACGACCAGGCCGTAATGGCACAGGCTGCGCGCGGCGCCCTGGACATTGGAACGCACCGACAATTCACGCAGCATCGCCGGCGTGAGCGGCTTCAGACGGTGGCCGGGCTCGGAAACGGTCGCGTCAGTCATGATCAGATGCCTGTCTTACTTGCGAAGGAGCTCTGCGATCTCGGCCTTGATGAAGGCCTGGTCGCGCGGAATGCTGACGGGATTGCCGGCGCGATGGCCGTGCAGCGACGGGATCGGATGCAGCACGGCGGATTTCGCGTTGACCAGCTTGGGAAGCTCGTCCTCGTTGTCGCGGACGTCGAAATAGCGATCGGTCGCGCCGGGCATCAGCAGCATATGCGCCCTGATCGCGGCGAGCGCCCGATCGAGATCGCCGCCGAACGCGGCGCAGCGGCTGATATCGCCGTTCTGCCAGATGCCGACCTGCGTCAAGAGATCGTTGGCGTCGCGTCGGGCAAACGCCGCGTCCCAGGCGCGGACGAGGTAATCTTCGAGCGACGTGAATCCACCCTCGCGCCAGAGTTCGTCGCGATAGAAGCCGTGCGACATCGCCCAACCGGCGTAGACGCGCCCCATGGCGCGATAGCCCGCAACGGGCCTTTCGACAAAACGGCCGTTGCGGAAGGCGGGGTCGCCGGTGAGAGCTGCCTTCACGCTCTCGAGGAAGACGTAATTATAGGGCGCGCAGCGCGCGCTGCCGCAGACGACCGCTGCGCGCTCGACCATACCGGGGTGCAGCGCCGCCCAGTGATAGGCCTGCGCGCCGCCCATCGACCAGCCATAAACCAGCGCGAGCTTTGAGATGCCCAGGCGCTCGGTGAGCAGCCGGTGCTGGACAGCGATGGCGTCGTGATAGGTCAATTCAGGGAACGGCCCGGCCGTGTTCGACGGCGAGGACGACAGGCCGTTGCCGAACAGGTTCGGGATGATGATGAAGTAGCGCGTGGGATCGAGCACGCCGTCGGGCCCGATCAGCCATTCGGTGTCGACATGCTGGGCGCTGAAGGAGGTCGGATAGAGAATGACGTTGTCTTTGGCGGGGCTCAGCGTACCGTAGGTCTGGTAAGCGAGCTTCATCGCCGGGAAGACGGTGCCGGACTGAAGCGTGACGTCACCAGCCTCGAAGATCTCGTGGTCACGTTGCGCCGCCATGGACCCAATTCCCGCTCACGCGGCCGCAGAGCGCGCCCGCCGAAACGACGATGCATTGATCGTGCCGGACCGGCAAACGCCACGTTGCGCCGCGCCTAATAACTGTACTAGTAGTACATTTATTCGACCAGGGCAACGGGATTCTGTCCGTATCCGCTCAGGCGATCGCCGCGATGTATCGCTCCACTGACGCCGCGAACGCAGCCTTGGCCCCTGCGGCGATGTTGCGACCCCACCAGGCGCCGTAGATGCGGTCGAACGCGAGCGGCTCGACGGCAGCCGCGATCCGCCGCACCGCGGCGGCATTGAGCGGCATGTAGTTCGGGTAGGAATACATGAAGCTGACGAAGCAGCGGTCCATCGTCACCTGTGCGATATCGCCGGTGAGCAGCGCGCCCCTGCCGCCAGCACCGCGTGACCAATGCAGCATCGTGGCCCCGGGGAAGTGACCGCCGGTACGCAGCAACTGCAAATCGTCGGCGATGCGATGGTGATCGCCGGTCCAGTGCACGATTGAAGAGTGCGGCCGCATCACCCACTGGCGGTCATCGGCATGCAGATAGACCGGCACACCGCCGAACGCCTCGCTCCAGTCGGCGAGCGCGCCATAGAAATGCGGATGCGAGATCGCGATCGCCTTCAGCCCGCCGAGCGAGCGGACATACGCGATCCCCTCCGGCGTCGCCAACGGCACGCAGTCCCACATCACGCAGCCCTCCGCCAGCGGGACCAGGAGGGCGCGCTGGCCGATGGCAAAGCCCGGCTCGAGCCCGATGCCGGTCAGGCCGAGATCGTCGCGCCAGACCACACGGTGACGTTCTGCCAACGCCTCGCGCGTGAGGAAGGCTTGCCCTTTCCAGTTCACGAACTGCCGCTCGTCCTCGCAGATCGGGCAGGATGCGGGTGGCTTGTCGCTATCCGGGAATTGCGCGCCGCAGGTTTCGCAGGTCCAGAGGGTCATAACCGTATTCTCTCACGTCCCAAAGCTCTTCTGGACCGCCTTGTCGAGCGTCTCGCCGCCGACGAAGCGCTGGCGCAGCTCGCGCTTGAGCAGTTTGCCGCTCGGGTTCTTGGGCAGGGCATCGACGAAGATGACGCGCTTGGGCACCTTGAAATGCGCCATCTGGCCGGCGCAGTGCTTGATGACGGATTCTTCGTCGAGCGTTTCCCCGGTTTTGACCACGACGATGGCAGTCACCGCCTCGATCCAGCGCGGATCGGGCAGGCCGACGACGGCAACTTCGGAAACCGCAGCAATGCGATAGACCATCTCCTCGACCTCACGGCTCGCGACATTCTCGCCGCCGGTCTTGATCATGTCCTTGACGCGGTCGACCACGGTGATGTGGCCCTCGTCATCGACCGTGGCGAGATCGCCGGAGTGAAACCAGCCGCCGGTGAACGCCGCCGCAGTCTTGACGGGATCGTTGTAGTAGCCGGAGAGCAGATGCGGCGAGCGATGCACGATCTCGCCGACCTCGCCGACTTTCACGTCTTCCATCGCCGTGTTGACCACGCGGGTCTCGACATTGACCACGGGCTTGCCGGCCGAGCCGGCCTTGCGCAGCTGATCCTCCGGCCGCAGCACGGTCGCGAGCGGCGCGATCTCGGTCTGGCCGTAGAAATTCCAGAATTTTACGGCGGGCAGGCGGCGCTGAAGTTCGAGCAGGACTTCCACCGGCATGATCGAGGCGCCGTAATAGCCCTTCTGCAGCGTCGAGAGATCGGTCTTGTCGAAATTCGGCGAGCGCAACATCGCGATCCAGATCGTCGGCGGCGCGAAGAACGACGTGATCTTGTGCGCCTGGATGAGCGCCAGAATGTTATCGGCGGCCGGCTTGCCCGTGATCACGCCGGAAGCGCCGAGATAGATCTGCGGCCCGAGAAAGACGTCGAGCTGGGCGCAGTGATAGAGCGGCAGCGCGTGCAGGAATTTGTCGTCCGCACTCATCCCGCCATCGATGATGCAGCTGACATATTGCCACATCACGGCTTCATGGGTGAGCATCGCGCCCTTGGGCAGCGATTCAGTGCCGCTGGTGTAGACGATCTGCGCGAGATCGCGGCTGTCGACGGAGGCCTCCAGGAACGAGCGGTCCGGATGAAGGAGATCGTCGAAGGTGGTGAGGCCCGCAGGTGCGGATGCCGGATCCTCGCCCGGCAGCCAGATCATCTTCTCGACCGCACAGTCCTTCGCGCTGGCCGCCCGCGCCGGCTCGACGAAATCAGGACCGGTCGCGAGCAGCTTGGCGCCGGAACTCTTCAGGATGAAATTGATCTCGTCCGGGTTGAGCATGAAGTTGATCGGCACCAGCACGGCGCCGATCCGGGCGATGGCGAAGCGCAGCGCGGCGAAGGCATGCGAATTGCGCGAGAGCACGGCGATGCGGTCGCCTTTCCTGACGCCGAGGCCGAGCAGGCCGCGGCCGAGCCGGTTGCAGATGGCGTCCATCTCGGCGAAGGTCCAGCTGACATTACCGCAGCTCACCGCGAGCTTGTTCGGCTCGCGGCCGGCCGATCGGCGCAGGAGATCGCCGATGGAATGCTCGCGCGCTTTCGCGATGGTGGCTGCAGTATCGCTCGACATTTCCACTCCCCAGGATTTGCAATTTGCGCGAAGCGTAGTCGGCGCTGCCGGCCGCGTCAAATTGCCTGCGCGGCGGCGTCGTGACGCAAGAATTGCCGCTTCGCCGGAGCAAGTTTGATTGGTGCACCAACAATAAATATCGGGGGAAATGCCATGCATGGGATCGCGCGTGCCGCCTTTGCGGCCGGGCTGCTGTCTGCGTCTTTCATCAATCCATCGTCCGCCCAGCAAGCCCCGCTCAAGATCGGCGTGCTCTCCGACTTCTCCTCGGTCTATTCCGACATCGGCGGCCAGGGCAATGTCGAAGCCACCAAGATGGCCATCGAGGACTTTGGCGGGCAGATGTTCGGCAAGCCGATCGACATGGTTTCGGCCGACGTGCTCAACAAGCCCGACGTCGCCTCCACCATCGCCCGCAAATGGTGGGAGACCGAGGGCATCGACATGATCATCGACCTGCCGACCTCGGCCACCGCGCTCGCGGTGATGGAGCTGTCGAAGCAATATGAGAAGATCATGATCGTGACGGACGCGGCGAGCTCCGACATCACCGGCAAATCCTGCTCGCCCTACACCGCGCACTGGACCTACGACACCTATGCCAACGCCCACACGGTCGGCGGCGCCATCGTCAAGAACGGCGGCGACAGCTGGTTCTTCCTCACCGCCGACTACGTGTTCGGCCATTCGGTCGAGCGCGACACCGGCGACGTGGTGAAGGCAGCCGGTGGCAAAGTGCTCGGCAGCGTCAAGCATCCGCTCAACACCGCGGACTTCTCCTCATTCCTGCTGCAAGCCCAGGCCTCCAAGGCCAAGATCATCGGGCTTGCGAACGGCGGCGGCGACACCATCGACGCGATCAAGCAGGCCGGTGAGTTCGGCATCGTCGCCGGCGGACAGAATCTGGCTGCGATCGTGATGTTCATCTCCGACGTGCACAGCCTGGGGCTGAAGCTCGCGCAGGGTCTGATCATCACCGAGGCCTATTACTGGGACCTCAACGACAAGACCCGCGCCTTCGGCAAGCGCTTCATGGAGCGCGTCAAGCGCATGCCGACGATGAACCAGGCCGCGACCTACAGCGCGACGCTGCATTACCTCAAAGCGGTGCATGCCGCGGGCACAAGGGACACCAAGACGGTGATGGCGAAGATGCGCGAGCTGCCGGTGAAGGACGCCTTCACCGACAACGGCACACTCCGCGAGGACGGCCGCATGGTGCACAGCATGTTCCTGTTCCAGGTGAAGAAGCCCGAAGAATCCAAGGGCCCGTGGGACTATTACAAGCTGCTCGCCGAAGTGCCTGCCGACCAGGCGTTTCGGCCCCTGAAGGACGGCGGTTGTCCATTGGTGAAGTAAGGTGCGGACGATCGACGCAGTCAGGGACATCATCGCTGACGGCGTCGGCCACCATTCCCGCTCATTGCGGGTAACGTTCCGCATACCGGAGTACTACGGAGTTCCATGTTCGGAACCTGATAACCCAACAGCTCTAGATCTGAGCTGCTGCCGCTGACGTGCGTTCTGCTCGCAAGCGCTGCGCCATTTTCATGTCGCTGTGAGTATTGCCGTTGCGTTCCAGAGTCCGAAGTACCTTCGGTCGCGACAATCGCGCCAACATCGCCGTCATCTTTGCGCTGGCGCTGGTCCCGATCATCGGGTTCATCGGCGCCGCGACCGACTACGCGCTTGCCAACAAGCAGCGCACCAAGCTTCAGCAGGCGCTGGACCTCGCGATGCTCGCCGGTGCAGCCGCGGGCAAGCAGGCGCTCGATTCCGGTGCAAGCCAAAGCACGGCGATCAGTGCGGCAAACACCGCCGCGAGCAATCTGTTCACCGGCAACACGTCCGGCATCATCGCCCAGGTCGTCACGAACTTCACCGTGAACGGGCTGACGCTGTCGGGGACCGGCAGCGCGAGCACGGCCATCACCACGAACTTCCTCGGGTTGATGGGATACCCGAACCTCCAGCTGTCGGTGGCATCGAACACCACGTCCTCGACGCAGCCCTATCAGAACGTGTATCTCCTGGTCGACATCTCCTCGTCGATGCTTCTGCCCTCTACGCAGGCCGGCATTACGCAGATGATCAACGGCACCGGCTGCGCACTCGCCTGCCATGATCAGACCAACGGCTCGGACTCCTACGGTTGGGCCCTGAACAAGGGCATCCAGCTTCGCTACCAGGTCGTGAACCAGGGCGTGCAGAACCTGCTGACTTATTTGAACAGCAAGTCCACCTTCAATAACTACGTACGGGTCGGCCTGTGGTCATTCGACAGCTCGCTGACGCAGATGTCCGCCTTGACCTCAAACTTCACCTCGGTGTCCTACAATTTCCCGGCGCCGGGACTCGCGAGCAACGACGCGGCCGCCGCGACGCCGTTCGACAGCCTGATCGACAATTTCGTCTCGATCGTCGGCAATGGCGGCGACGGAAGCTCGCTCTCCAGTCCGCAGAAGCTGGTGATCCTGGCAACCGACGGCGTCAACGATCCCACGCGCGCATGGGTCAGCCAGACCTCGCTGCGCTCGCAGGTGAAAGTGTTCAACACGAGCTTCTGCACAACGCTCAAGAACAAGAACGTCACCGTCGCGATCCTCAACACGCCCTACTATCCGATGACCTGGGACTGGGGCTACAACGCGACGCTCGGCCAACCGGGCAGCCTCGGCGGAGCGACCCGGGTCGACGACATTCCGATCGCGCTGTCGGCATGCGCCGGCACCTATTTCATCCGCAGCTCGGACCCCGCGGTGATCCAGTCGGCGTTCACCACACTGTTCACCAAGGCCTCGCCCGTTCGCGTGACCAATTAGTGCCGATGGACGGCGGCCGGATGCTCAGAGCTTGTGCCCTTTCTGCCTGAGCGCCTCGATCAGGCGCTGCTTCAGCTCGTCGGCGGCCTTCTGGCTAACGTCCTGGCCGATCTGCACGCTCGCTTGCGTCAGCGCATCCGATTTCTCCAGGAATTTTCGGCCCGCAGTCCCGGCGTAGAACGCCTCGATCTGGCGCAGCTCATCGACGGTGAAGCTTTGGGCATAGAGCGCGGCGATCTGATCGGTCATCGACGCGAGGTACGGGGCGTAGATCTCGGCGCCGGGTGCCGTCATTGAATCATAGTCGCGCTCGATTTCCGGCCGGTCCTGCGCGACCACCGGCCGAAGCTTGAGCAGAAGCTGCGGCAGCAATGCGCGGTACTGATCGGCGATCTTCAAGGTGACCACCAGCTTGCGCGCCGCACTCATCGCCTCCGGCGACGGTGTTTGTGCGGAGGCACCGCAGATGAGGAACAGGAGGGCGCCGGCGATCGTCAACAAGCGTCTGGACATAAGCCTCTCCGTTGGACCTCTCCGTGAAATACGGGCCGGCGTTGCTCAACGACCGGCCGGCGCCGCGGCGCCGGTCGTTGCCGGCCTGCCGTCCAGGGCGGTGTCGGCCTCCTCGACCTCCGTCACCTTCACGAACAGGTTCGGCACGCGCTCGGCGCGATCGAGCAGCCAGGCGGCGCCGATCATGATGGCGATGCCGACGGCAGAGACCGCGAGCTGCTCCCAGACGCCCTTGGTGTACTGGGTCAGGATCCAATGCGCGGAGAACGACAGGAACACCCCGAGGCAGAAGATCGGCAGCGAATGCTGGCCGCAGAGGATGACCGGACGCAGCCACGCCGTATGCAGCGACCGCCATTTGCGCGAGATGAAATGGGTGACCCAGATCGCCAGCGCCAGGAAATGCGTGAAGCGCAGCATATCGAGATCGGTCTTGTCGATCGGGTAGATCGCCTTGATCATCCATTTCGGGATCAGGGCCTCGAGCGCAGGGAGATGCCATGTCATCACGATCAGCAGCGCGAACGCCAGCCACGCCGCCGCCAGCGTCATGGCGGCCTTCGACCACACCCATCTCGCGATCTTCTCGATCTGGCCGATGCCGCACCAGGCGGCGAACACGAACATCAGCTGCCAGCAGAACGGGTTGAAGTACCAGGTCGTGCCGGGCGGATAGGAGGCGATGTTCCAGTCGAACCAGCGCGACAGCACATAGATCACGACGGAGGTGGCCAGCGTCAGGTTCGGCCGCCGCACCAGGCACCAGACGATGAAGGGCGAGGCGAACACCAGCGTGATGTAGAGCGGCAGCACGTCGAGATTGACCGGCTTGTATTTCAGCAGGATCGCCTGCCCGATCAGCTCGTCCGGATGCGACAGGAAGTTGAACACGTTGAACTCGTGCTCGTACATCGGATTGTCGAAGCGGCGCGCGGTGCGGGCGATCTGCGCCGTGAACAAAAGGAACAGCATGATGTGGGCGACGTACATTTCCGCCGCGCGCCGCCACAGCCGCTTCAGCGCGGCAAGGAACCAGCCGCCCGCGACGATCGGCCCATAGATCCAGCCGACCAGATAGCCGGAGATGAAGACGAAGAACTCGGCGGCGTCGCTGAAGCCGTAATTGCGCAGCGTCAGCCAGGCCACGACGTCGTGCGGGATGTGGTCGAGGAAGATCATCCACAACCCAATGCCGCGAAACAGATCGAGCCGCAGGTCGCGCTCGACCGGCGCCAGGAGTGCTGACTGGTCCCGTGTGATCATGGCCCCCGCCTCTTCCGGTGGGCGTCGCGCCATGGCGGCGCCGGCAAAATCGAATGCTAAAAAATGTGAATCAAAAGGTCACCTGGCCCTGCGGCCAGCTGCCCGCCAACGGTAGCCGACCTCTGTGTTCGCGCAAGTGACTTTCGTCGTCACGACGGCGGAGACCAGCGCCAGGCGGCGGCCTCCAACACAAAAACCGCGAAAACAACCCCATGCACAGTAGAGGCGACACGCTAAGTCATTGTAATATCTACGAAATAAAAACGACCCGTCGGGCGAGAAAATCGACGCCACGGGACCATCGCACGCCGAACCAACGAACAGCAGACATCAGGTCAGCTCGCCGCCCCGGGCGAGCACCTCGTTCAGCATCGCCTCGGCCTTCTGCTTCAGCGGCAGCGCACCGCTGTCGGAGGCGATCGCGATCGTCCCGCGCAAGGCGGCAAGGATCGCGGCCTTGTTCTCGTCGCTGGAGGCCGGCGTGACGACGGCTTCGCCGAACAGGGCCTCGGCCTCGAGGCCTGAAAACCCCTGCTGGCGGGCGGTGTTGCGCGACTCGCGCAGCATGTTCTGCGCGGCCTCGACATCGCCGAGCCGGTGCGTGGCCAATGCCAGGTAGATCGAGCTGCGCAGCACCGCCGAGGTATAGCCGACCGCCTTCGCCTCCTCGCGCGCCTCGGCCAGCATGCCGCGCGCCCGCTCGAACAGCCCCTGCTCCAGATAGGCGATGCCGAGGTGACAGGCCAGCACCGGCACGAACAGCCGGACGCCCTGCTTCTGCGCGCGGACAAAACCATCTTCGAGAATGGAAGCGGCCGCCGCCGGATCGTTTCGGCCGAGCTTCAGCCAGCCGCCGCTATAGGCGGCGGCGACACGGTCGTAGGGACGGTTTGTCTCCTCGGCAATGGCGTCAGCCTGCCGCTGCAGCTGCTCGGCAAGATCGAGCTCACCCATGACGGTGTGGGTGAAGCTCTTCATCATGCAGCAGAGCAGGAGCAGGTATCGCGGCGTCGTGCCAATCGGGGCACTGGCATCCGGACCTGCCAATTGAGCATGTGCCAATGCCACGGTCCGCTCGGCTTCGCGGTAGCGGCCGGCCAGGAAATAGGCCTGGCCCAGTCCATATCGCGCGAGATTGAGCCAACCCCTGTTGCCCCACTCCACCGCGAGGCGAACGACTTCCTCGCCGATCGCGACCGCCTCGACCGGCGCACCGTAGAAATTCTGTGCGCCCGACCTGACGGTCATGGCGGCGACCTTGCGTCCGATATCGTCGATCGCGTCGGCTCGCCGTTCGGCCTCTTTTCCCAGATCCAGCCATTCGGCGAGCTGACCGGAGGCGATGAACGCCGCCCGTGCTTCCATTCGGAGATCGATGGCATCCGCCTCGCGCAACGGCGTCGGCGGCGTCTTGTCGAGCGAGCCCATCGCCAGCTCGAAATAATTGGCCGCGTCCGCAAAGGCCGACCGGCTCAGACATTTGCGTCCCGCGCTTCTGCCGTGGGCGAACGCCTTGAGCCAGTTCTTCGCACGCAGCGCGTGATAGCACAGCGTATCGGGCTCATCGGCGCTCGTTTCGTCGCCCTCGAAGATCGCCAGAATGCGCGCATGGATGTCCTCACGCACCTTTTCGACCATCGCGTCGTAGGTCACCTGGCGGACCATCTCGTGCCGAAACTCGAGCGCGTCGTCCAGCTCGCTGTCGATCCTGACGAGCAGCTCGGCGCGGTCAAGCGCCGCAAGACAATCCTGGAGGGCATTCTCGGGCAGCTCGACGAGCTTGCGCAGCATGGCGACGCTCGATCTCGGCCCAAGCGCCGCGGCGATCTGCAAGACGGAGCGTTCCTGCCGCGACACGCGATCGAGGCGCGAGGCGATCACGCCCTGGATGCTGCTGGGAATGCCGAGCTCATCGATCGGGCGCATCAGCGAGAGATCGCCCCACTGGCCGCGAAGCGTTCCGCTGTCCCTCAGTCCGCGGCACACCTCCTCGATAAACAAGGGCACATTCGCGGTATGCGAGATGATTCTGGTCTTGAGATCGTCGTTCGCCGCGGAGGGACCGAGCATGTCGGCCAGCATGGCCAGCCCGGAATCGTCGTCGAGAGGCCGCATCGCGACGACCTCGGCGTGGCAGCGCGCGATCCAGACCGGCATGCCGTTGGGCCTGGAGGTCAGGAGCACGAGAAGATCCGGCGCCTGAAGCGCAGCGATGGCGGCCATGACCGTATCGCTGGCACGGTCGATCCAGTGCAGATCTTCGAGCAACAGGATGGTGTGGTGGCGCCGCGCCGCGCTCTCGACGATTGCACAGCACGCGTCGGAAATCGCCCGCCCCCGCGCGTGAGGCTCCAATTCGTTCCACTGCGGCTCAGATATCGGCAGATCCAGCACGGCGTCGAGGGCACATTGCTGGATCAGCGGTCGATCCTTTCGCAGGTCTCCGAGGCTGTCGGAATCCTTCGCGGTCGCCTCCAGCAGCGAGAGCAGCAAGCGCTTGAGCGTGCTGAACGGCGCGCCCTGCAGGTTCGGGCTGCACTCTGCGTCGATCAGGCGCCAGCCGGCGGCCTTGAGCTCCTGGGCAAACTCGTGCGCCAGACGCGACTTTCCGATGCCGGCGTCGCCGAGCAGCAAGACGGTCTGACGGCCGGCACCAACGGCCTCCGCGGCGCGGCCGAGCAGCGCCCGCTCGGTGGTGCGATCGACGAACCGGGAGACGCTGCGCGCCCGTCGCACCCGCCAGCTCGACAGGTCGCTCGCGCCGACAATCCGATAGACCGGCACAGGCTGATTGAAGCCTCGCAGCGGCTTGCCGCCCAGAAACTCGAATCGGACGTGCCCTTCGGCGAGCTCCTGACAGGCTTCAGACACGTAGATCTGATTCGCCTCCGCCGCCGACTCCAGCCGTGCGGCCAGGTGCTGGGCGGCCCCACCGATCTCGTAGACCTTGGAAAACTCGCTGGCGACCATGTAGGCGATGACGTGGCCGGAATGGAGGCCGACCCGAACCTGAAGCCCGGAATCGCCGAGGCCTGCAACCCGCCGGACCAGTTCAAGCGCGGCATGGCAGGCCAGCGGCGCATGGTTGTCATCCGCGATCGGAGCGCCGAACACCGCCGCGATTCCGTCGCCCAGCTCCTTGCTGACGATGCCCCCGAACTGACGCACCGCGCCGCGCATCGCAGCCAGGGCCGGCTCCAGCCGCGAGACGGCCTCCTCGGGCTCCAGCTCGGCTATCAGCCCGGTCGAATCGACGACATCGGCGCGCAGGATCGTGACGAACCGGCGTTCGCTGTCGGGATCGGATCGTCGCACCGCCAGCCCGCATTTCGGGCACCAGCTAGCGCTTGGATCGATCGTCGATTGACACGCGACACAATGCATTCCTGTGCCTTCAAAAGTCGCAACGGCGTTGTCTGCAGGCCGATGCACGCGGGGAGCTTGGCGCAAGAATACCTATCAGGACCTGCATGGCAATCGAACTTGCAGTGAAACATAGCTGTGTCGACAAAGGTGGCTCTCTGGACGAAATGCATTTTCGGGTGGTAGCGTCATCGTCGCGCGAAAAAATGGGGCCGCGCGTTCTAGAGGGCGCTGAGGCTTTCGTTCTGGCCAACGAGCTTTGCTGGGCGGCACGTTTCCCTGATTGGTTGGATCGTAAAGGACAAAGCGATGGGCGGAAGGACATATAACGGCAAAGCCTTCAGAGATTTGATGAACAGCAACTACTTTCCTCTGGAGAATATGAAAAAGAGCGTGGCAAAGCTCAAGGCGTCGGACAACATCGACCTTCCGACTCTGGAATACGGCCAGTACCATTTGATCCTGACGCCGGCCTCGAAGTGGCCGCAGGGAAGCGCCAAGCACTGGCACAAGGAGAAGGGCCGGGCTCGCGTCGATCTCAGCACGCAGCCGAACACCGTCCCCCTGTCCAAGGATGAGCCCGGTGTGATCCCGCTGACGCGATGCGACCTGCTCGATGCCTGCGTCCGCAAGTGCTTCAATTCCGAGCCGCCGATCCCGATGAAGACCAACATCATCGTCCACGCGCCGAGCGATGCCTACGCCCACCGGCACGAGATCCGGCTGGAGTGGGAGTACGGCAAAGGCGAGGACAAGACGCCGACACTGCTCAATCTGACGATGGTCTGCCCGCACAGGGACTGAGCTTAGCCGGACCAGCGCGGGGCTCCCGCGCTGGTCCCGAAAACCCCGATGACGCCGCGCGCTCGCTTCGCGCACGCACAGGTGAGGGCCAGCTGTTGCGCTCCCGCCGGCAGCACGCCCGTCGTTTGCGCGATCCCCGCACCAATTCGGCTGCCGGCGTCATGCGGGCTCCCGCAGCCAGCATGTTCGGTCTGCGTCATGAGGCTGTCGCATGAAGGTCGTCCTGACCTTCGGCCAGCGCATTCGACGATCCGGATCAAGCGACACCGCCATCATGCCGACTTGCGCCCGACATCGGCGGTGCCGTCAGCGGCCGATTCGCCGCTTGCCGCACAAGGTGCACATGGCGACCGCGAACGGTCTTCCGCAACTCCCGCGCACAGCGGCGATGTCTCTTAAAATCCTCTGCAACTCCCCGCACCGCACCGCTCGATTTTTCCGTTGGCCATTTTACCTATGCATGCAATACTCGCAATAACAATCTAGGGTAGTTCCGCGGCGGAACTGAAGCCGTGCAGCAAGATCAAGAAATGAAATGTCCGGCGCCATCATCGCGCCTCCAGCGTCCTCCATGCGCCCGCATCGATCGTACATGCCAGAATGGCTTGCGAAGCCGGCCAACATGGACGTGGCTGGAGTCGTGCAGCCCCCTCGCAACAGACGGACGGAGCAGGAACCCTCACCGGAAAACCTCGGCCCCGCGCCGTCGGACGGGCACATCCCACTGAGCATGCATCGCAATGGCAATACCTGGTCGCTTCGAGCGCGCGATCGATCTGATCACCAGCGCCACGACAATCGACACCCTTCCAAATACTCTTGCCTCGCTGCGGGACCTGTATGGGTTCGTCCATCTCGTCTATTGCGCGGTCCGGATTCCGGGCTGTCCTGCGGCGGTCAGTCGACAGCTTGCCTACGTCACCTGTGATCCGCAGCAACAGCAGCAACGTGACAGTCGCGAAGGCCCGGACATCGGCCGGGCATTCGTCAACGCGCGAATCGCAGCGGAACCCTTCGATTGGACGGATTTGTCGGAGTTCGGCCCGTCTTGCGGAATTCTCTTTTCCGACGAGGGCAACGTTCGCCGACACGGACTGACCATCCCGATCCGCGGCTACGGCGGCGAACGGGCGCTGCTGTCCTTCGCCTCGAGCGCCAACGACGACGAGTGGCCGGGCCTGAAGCGGCATCTCGGTCACGAGCTGCTCGCTGTCGCCTACCATTTCCACAATCGCAGCGTCCAGCTTGCAGGGTTTCGTCCCGTCCCGGAAAAAACCACGCTCTCGCGCCGCGAGCTGGACTGCGTCGCACGGCTTGCTCGCGGCATCCAGCCAAAGAACGTGGCGCTCGAACTCGGCATCACCGAGAGTACCGTTCGTCTCTACATTCAATCCGCGCGCCGTAAATTGCGTTGCGCGACGACCGCGCAAATGATCGCGAGGCTCGTCGAGGATGAGACGATCGTTTTGTGACCGTGCGAGCGATTTTGCTAGAATGCCGCGCATTACGCACGAACTCACAGCTTTCAGCTCTCGTCAATCTCTCTAACTTCACGGATTGATCGACGTGCATGGTCGACGTCACGATGCGCCTGCGGATCGTCAGATCCGTGCAGAGCAGAACGGCCTGCGTGTGCAGCAGCCGTCGAACCAAGGAGAGCTAGTGATGGGCATCTACACTGGTGACAACAACGCGAATACGATCAACCTGATCGGAGTTCCGCTCGGACCCGGCGAAACCGGAAACTCGGTATCGCTGCTGGGCGGAAACGACACGTTCTACGGCAGCTCCTACACCGACATCGTCACGGGAGGCGATGGCGACGACGTGCTCTACGGATACGGGGGTGGCGACATCCTGATCGGAGGAAACGGAGCTGATCAGATCCACGGCGGCGACGGCAACGACAATCTGACCGGAGACGCCGGAAACGACACGATCTGGGGCGATCTCGGCAACGACGTGATGTCGGGAAACGCCGGCAATGATTCCTACGTTCACACCGCGGGCAGCGGCGTCGACACCATCGCAGAAGATCTGAACGAGGCGGGCACGCCGGGTTTCGGTTCCGGAACCGATACGCTGTACTACGGCGCGAACGCCGCCGATATCGGCCTGTACCAGTCCGGGAACACGCTGTGGGTCACAACGGTCGCCGATGCCGCCGACGGCATCATCAGCGACGGCGTGCAGGTGCAGAACTTCTTCTCGAATACCAACAGCCGCATCGAGTACATCGTCACGGCTGACAACTACCAGCTCGATCTGTCGAGCATCGTCTGAAGACCCGGGTCGGTGCCAGCGCGCGGCACCGACCCACCCGCTTTCGGCAATTTCTTCCAGCGAGCGGCATGATTTGCCGCGTGAGTCTGTCGCGGAACTGCATAAGTCGTTGCTGCAACTAGAAGTTTATTTGGCACGGCGATTGCGTATTCCCTCCTCACAAGGAGGAACCCATGAACGTAAGTGCAGCCGCAACGCCTCTCGCCGCCATCGATCTCAGCAAGCTGACCGTCACGAAGGCAAGCGAACCATGGCCCACGGAAACCGCGTCGCCCGACACCAGCACCACGCCGGCCGACAACGACCCATCGAACCTCTATGCGACCATACAGAAGGACGGCAAGACCATCGCCACCTTTTACAAGAGCGGGTTGATGGTAACGCCCAACGGCGAGGCCTTGCCGAATGACCTCGCGGTGGACGGGCATGGACCATCGCTGGCCAACCAGCGCATCCAGCAGATGCTCAATATGTACGGCGGTGACGTCGAGTACGCACAGGACGCTCGAACGCGGAATACATCGGCAATGGCAGCGACACTGTTCTCGGCGCAAGTCGCCGGCCGGTAAGCGCCGTCGGCCTCCCCGTTCGGCACGAACGGGAGCCGGATGGCGATGACAGAGCAGTGCACTGACGATTTCGACGGCGGACTGGCCGCACTTTGTCGCATCGCCACGTTCTATCGAATTCCGTCAAACCCCGAGGTGCTCCGCAACGAGCTCTCGATTGCGGCGGATGCCAACGAGGCCGATCTGGCCCGGGCGGCGCAGAAACTTGGACTGCGCGCCCGCATCGTGCGCGATCCCGGTCCGAACCGGTTGAGGGGAGCCCCGGTGCCGGCCATCGTCCGGCTTCGATCGGGCGCCTATCGGCTCTATACCGGCATGGTCAGGGGCGCACGCTACCGGTTGATCGAACCCGGGTCCGGCGCGGCCTTCGACGCCGACGAAGACGAGATCCGCGCTCTGCTCGATCCCCTGCTGATCCTGATTCAGCGTCGGCCGCTCGGCGCCGGATCCGATCCAACGGCATCCGGCTTTCTCTGGTTCTTCGGATCGGTGAAGCGGTACCGGTCGCCGCTGACGCATGCGCTCGTGGCATCGCTGTTCATTCAGCTGTTCGCGCTGGTCACGCCGCTCGGCTTTCAAGTGGTGATGGACAAGGTCCTGGTTCACAAGGGGTTCGCTACCCTGCTCGTCGTCGCCGTCGCCCTGGCCGGCATGGGCATCTTCGACGTTCTGTTGCAGTTTCTGCGGACATATGCGCTCGCTCACACAACGAGCCGCATCGATGTCGAGCTCGGCCAGCGGCTGATGCATCATCTGGTGCGGCTGCCGCTGTCCTATTTCGAGAGCAGGCCGGTCGGCCAGACCGTCGCCAGGGTGCGCGAGCTCGACACGATCCGGGCGTTCCTGACCGGGCAAGGCCTGTTTGCCGCCATCGATCTCGTCCTCACCGTCGTGATGTTCGCGGTGCTGTTCGCTTATTCCACCCTGCTCGCATGCATCGTTCTCGGAAGCATCCCAGTCTATGTCCTGATCGTCGCGATCGTTCGTCCGATTCTTCGCAGGCGCCTGAAGGAGAAATTTACCCGCGGCGCCGAAACCCAGCAATTTCTCGTCGAGACGGTGGTCGGTGTCCAGACGATCAAGGCCGCCGCAGTCGAGCCATCCGTGCAGGCCCAGTGGGAGGAGCGCCTGGCCGCGTACATTCGTGCAGCATTCACGACCACCCTGGCCGGCGCCGCCGGACAAAACGCGATTCAGTATGTGAGCAAACTGACGACGGTCCTCATCCTCTATTTCGGCGCCGTTGCCGTCGTGGACGGCAGCTTGACCGTCGGTGCGCTCGTCGCCTTCAACATGATCGCGGGACAGGTGGCGCAGCCGATTCTCCGCCTGTCGCAGCTCTGGCAGGATTTTCAGCAGGTGCAGGTGTCGATCGAACGCATCGGCGACATTCTCCAGACGCCGATGGAAACCGCCGGTCATTCCCAGAACGTGCCGGCGCCGCCGCAGGGCGACATCGAGCTTAGGGACGTGTCATTCGCCTATCGGCCCGGCGGCGCCCGAATTCTCGACGCTTTTTCGCTGAGGATACGGCCCGGCGAGACCCTGGGCATCATCGGCGCTTCCGGCTCCGGCAAGTCGACGATCGCGAAATTGATCCAGCGCCTCTACGCACCGACGCACGGCCATGTCTTGCTGGACGGACACGACATCGCCCAGGTCGCGCCATCCTGGGTCAGGCGGAACGTCGGCGTCGTGCTCCAGGAGAACGTCCTCTTCAACCGCAGCGTCCACGACAATATAGCGTTCGCCAATCCGGCGATTCCGCACAGCCGCGTCGTCGAGGCAGCGAGGCTGGCAGGTGCCGACGAATTCATACGGGCGTTGCCGCAAGGGTACGACACCGTCATCGAGGAGCGAGGCGCCAATCTCTCGGGCGGACAGCGGCAACGAATCGCGATTGCCCGCGCACTCGTGACGAACCCACGCATCCTGATCTTCGACGAGGCCACCAGTGCTCTCGACTACGAGAGCGAGCAGCTCATCCAACGCAACATGAGGCTGATCGCGAAGGGACGGACCGTCATCATCATCGCGCATCGGCTGGCTGCGGTTCGCGACTGCGATCGCATCATCGGGCTGTCGCATGGAAAGATCGTGGAAAGCGGCACGCACCGGGAACTGCTGAAGCGGGACCGCGGACTTTATGCGGGCCTGTGGGCGATGCAGTCCGGCGCAGAGGTTGCGGCATGAGCGTTCCGATCCTGGCGATGCGAAGGGAGCGCGGAAAACACGGCGGGAGAGACCGCGAGTTCCTGCCGGCGGCACTGGAGATTCTGGAACGTCCGGCCTCGCCGGTCGCCCTGGCGCTGCTGTGGACGATCTGCGGGCTGGCCGTGTTCGGCCTGTTGCTGGCTCATTTTGGCCGGGTCGAGATCATCGCTTCTGCGCAGGGTAAGATCCGACCGCAGGGCCAGGTCAAGACCATCCAATCGATGGAGAACGGCAAGACCTCCGAAATCAATGTCCGCGACGGACAGCACGTGTCCCGGGGAGAGGTGCTCGTGGCGCTGGATTCCAGGGAGATCCGGGCCGAGCTGGCCTCATCCTCCGGCTCACTTGCAGCAGCACGGGCCGAAATCGAGCGCCGCATCATGACCGACCGCGTCGTTGCGGTGCGCGCGGATTCAGCCTACCAGGCGCCGGCGCTCACCTCGCCGGCCGACATTCCCGGCGTTCTTCTCGCAAGGGAGCAACGCAATGCGGAGGGAGATCTGACCGCGTTGAACGCGACGATCGAAAACTTGCGCGCCCAGGTTCGACAGAAAACGGCGGATCTGGAGCGTGTCCGCGGCAGCGTCGCGGCTCAAACCGCTCTCGTCGAGACGCTCTCGGAGCGCGTATCGATGAAGACCACGCTCTACACGAACCACACCGGCTCCAAGGCCGCGTTGATCGATGCCACCGAGACCCTGCAGACGCAACAGGCATCGCTCGTGGCGCAGACGGGTCAGCTCGGCAGCACGGAGGGGGAGATCTCGGTCGTTCAAAGTCAGATCGCACAGACCATCGAGCAGTTTCGTGCCGACAATCTCCGCAAGCTCGCCGAGCGCGAGCGGCAGGCCGACGAGCTCGAGCACAAGGTATCCGAGCTCTCGGCCAGACTGGAGAACTTCACCCTGCGGAGCCCGATCGACGGGATCGTCCAGGGCGTGGCCGTGACGACGGTAGGACAGGTCGTGACGATCAGTCAGGAGGTCGCCCGCGTGGTGCCGGATCTCGCCCGGCTGGAGGTCGAAGCCTATGTCCAGAACAAGGACATAGGCTTCCTGACAATCGACCAGGAAGCGGCGATCAAGATCGAGACATTGCCGTTCAGCCGCTACGGCACCGTCTCCGCCACCGTGACCCATATTGCGAGCGACGCAATGCCGTTACCCGACGCACAGGCTGCCGAAGGCGGACAGCCGCGCATGATGCGATCGACCGGCGTGGCCGCAGGCGAACAGCGTGTCCAGAATCTGGTCTATCCAATCACGCTGCGCCTGAATCAACAGACTGTAGATGCGGACGGCCGAGCCGTGCGCTTGATGTCGGGCATGGCCGTGACGGCGGAGATCAAGACCGGGACCCGAAGCGTCCTCGAATATGTCCTGTCTCCCCTGGTCGAGGTCTCGGCGTCGGCGCTACACGAACGATGAGAGGCACTTGCCGGGACGACGGCGTTCGGTGCCGTCGTCCCACCGAAGCGCGCCCTCCGTCAGCGCAGACCGCCGGTGACGTGGAGCGTCTCGCCGGTGACGTAGGACGCCTCGTCAGACGCGAAGAAGGCGACCGCGGCCGCGATCTCCTCGACCTTGCCGATGCGGCCGAGCGGGGTGGTGGATTCGATCCAGTTGCGCATGTCGCCTTCGTGCAGGCCGGCGGACACCACGCCCTCGGTGGCGATCATGCCCGGATTGACGGCGTTGACGCGGATCTTGCGCGGCGCCAGCTCCTTCGACAGCACGGAGGAGATCGCATCCACCGAGGCCTTCGTCGCGGTGTAGACGGCGGTGTTGGCCGGCGCGATGGTCGAGACACCGGAAGAGATGTTGATGATGCTGCCGCCCTTGGCGTTGAAGTGCCGCACCGCTTCCCCCGAGATCAGGAGAAGGCCGAGCACGTTGAGGTCGAAATGCCGGTGGAAATGCTCGGGCGTGATGTCCTCGAGCGGCGCGAACCCGTAAACGCCCGCGTTGTTGACGAGGATGTCGATCGGACCGAACGCCTTGACGGTGTCTGCGACCACGCTCTTCACTTGCTTGGCATCGGCCAGATTGCCGTGAACGGCGACGGCCTTGCCGCCCTTGGCGGTGATGGCGGCGACGACGCGGTCGGCGGCTTCCTTGCTGGAGCTGTAGTTGACGGCGACCGCCGCGCCATCAGCCGCCAGCCGGACGGCAATCTCGGCACCGATGCCTTTGGATGCGCCGGTCACGAGCGCTACTTTTCCTTCGAGTCTCTTCGTCATCGCTTAACTCCACGAACCGGCAGGACGCCGATATTCACTAGTTCAATACTAGTGAACTATTGAATGAGTTCAAGAGACGGGCTATATTTTGGGCATGGTGCAGTTCGTTCACCCGCAGCGGGACGAAATTACGCTGGCCGGAGTGCTTGGAGCGCTCGCGGATCCCATGCGGCTGCGCATCGTCAAGAGCCTGGCCGCGCAGAACGATTGCATGTCATGCACCGAGGCGGCGCCTTGCCCTGAGATGGCGAAGTCGACCCTGTCGAACCATTTTCGGATCCTGCGGGAAGCCGGCCTGATCCGGACGTCGAAGCAGGGCGTGCAGCACCGCAACGTCCTGCGGGAAGACGACATCAACGCGCGGTTTCCGAAGCTGCTCAAGATGATCCTGAGCTATCCGGACTGACGGCGGGCGCACTCCATCCGGTCGCCTCACGGCAGGTACAGATACCTCACCAGCGTCCGCCCCACCGCTTCCAGGCTTTGCGCCGAACACTTGTCGGGCGTGTCCTCGGTGGTGTTGTAGAACGGCTCGTATTCGAAATCGATCACGACGAAGCTCGGAATGCCCGCGAGCTGGAATGCGGTGTGGTCGTCCTGAATGGCATAGGGCGCCGGCACCGGCTCGAAGGCGCCGGGCGCGATCTGCATCCCGATGTCCCAGAACTTCTTCACTTCCACCGCCGCCGAGCGGAGCCCGGATTGCTCGGCCTTCAGGTGCAGGTCGCGGTCGCAGACCATGTCGAAGTCGAGCATCTTCTCAGGCCTGGCGTTCGGATAGAATTCGGCGAGGCGCTGGGTGAAGTGCGGCGAGCCGATCGAGTGGAAGTTCGGATCGCCCGCGCCCAGCGAGAGCGGGCCCTCCTCGCCGTCGAAGAAGATCATGTCGATCCCGACCGGCGGCGCGTCGGGCAATTCCGACAGCACGCGCGCGGTCTCCAGCAACACGGCCACGCCCGAGGCGGAATTGTTGGCGCCCGGCATCGGCGCGTCCGGAGTCTTGGAATCGCGATAGGCCTTGATGATGCTGTCGTAATGCGTGGCGACGATGACGCGGCGCGGATTGGCCGGGTTGAAACGGGCGATGATGTTGGTCATCGCCATGGTGCGGCCGGCCTCGCGCGCGATCCAGCGCTGGAGCACGATGGTGTCGAACTTCGTCTTCTTCAGCTCGGCCGTGAGGTAATCGATGGTCTTCTGGTGTCCGGCCGTCTCCATCGAACGCGGCGTGAAGCGCATCAGGTCCACGATGACGGCGAGCGCACGCTGACCGTCCCAGGACTCGATCCTGACCTGGTCGGGCTTCTCTTGGGCAAAAAGCTCCTGGGCAAAAAGCAGCCCGGCCGGGAAAACCAGCAGTGCGGCGACGAAGAGGAGCCGGGATCGGAAATTTTGCGACATCGTTCAGGACTCGGTTGGCTGCCGTGCAGGCGTCATGAACAGCAACGCGGCGCAGGCCGCAAGCATCACCGCAAAAATATACGTGATGTTCCGTGAGCCGATCGACGGAATCAGGATGAACGTCGTCAGCAGGGTGCCCGCGACATTGCCGATGGTGGAGACGCCGTAGACGCGTCCCGCCACACGGCCGGCCTCCTTGGCCGATCGGGTCAGCAAGCTGACGGCGATCGGCGAGAACGTGCCGAGCAGCGACAGCGGCACCAGCAGCAGAGCGGTCGAGGCTGACAGCGTCGCGGCGGGCCCAACGCCGATATGGTCCAGGATGGCCCGCATGACGGCGTCGGCGGTTGCCGGCACCAGCGCGAGCCAGCACGCAGCCACCAGGATGGCCACACCGATGGCGCGCGGCGACGGATAGCGGTCGACGACGGCGCTGCCGGCGAAATAGCCGATGGCGAGCGCGCAGAGCACGATCGAGATCAGGCTGGCCCAGGTGCCGATGCCACCGCCGAAATAGGGAAAGAGATAGCGGCTGCCCAGCATCTCGAAGCCCATCAGGACGCCGCCGGAGACGAAAGCGATGGCGTAGACGGTCGGCGCGAGCGAGCGGGCCTGCGTCAAGGCAGCTTCCTGTTATGCCGCTCGATGCCTTTCAGCGCCTCGACCGGCGCGAAATCGTCGGTCAGCACCGTGGCCTTGGGGCTGATCATCTGGACGTCGTTGAGATCGACGGGCTTGCGCAGCGCCAGCATGCCGGCGAGCGGGTAGCGCAGCCCGTGCGCCTTGTCGCGCGCGGCTGCGACCGCAGCGATGTCTTCCGCCTTCCGTGCCGGGCCGTCATAGGCGACGGTGACGAAATTGTCTTCGGACTTGTAGAACTCGAGCTGCGGAAACACCGATCCGATCGTCTTCATGGCGGCGTCGAACAGCATGGTATCGGATGCAACGTTCTGCACCACGACGCCGCCCTCGGCGAGATGCTCCTTGACGATCTGATAGAATTCCCTCGTCAACAAGTGGAACGGCACGAACGGCCCGCGATAGGCGTCGATCATGATGATGTCGTAGCGATCCCTGGATTGCGCCAGGAACAGGCGGCCGTCCTTGGCCTCGACAAGGAAGTTCGGCTCGTCCCTGAGCCCGAAATATTTCCGCGAGAGCTCGACGACCGCGGGGTCGAGCTCGACCGAGGTCACGCGAACATCGGGCAGGAAACGGTGCAGATACCAGGCGGTGCGTCCGCCGCCGGTCCCGATCTCGAGGATCGACTTCACGTTCGCAGGATACATCAGCCCGACGGTCATGAACTGGGTGTAGAGCACCAGCAGATCGCGATCATCGTCGGGGTTGAACACGCTCTCGGTGTAGATCTGCTTGTTGTGCCCGAACGTCAGGATCACATAGGGCGATCGCTTGTAGACGAAGATGTTGTTGTAGAGCGACTCCCGCTGCTCCAGCAGGCGTGGCGGCTCCAGCTTGCTCGGATCCACCGCCGATGCGGGGCCAATGCCGAGAAACGCGATTGCAAGCGTGCTGAAAATGACTGATCGCAACAACATCAGGACACCGCTTCCTTGGGGCAATCGAAGGATGAGTGGTCTGGGCTCTTTGATAAACGATCGCGGCGGAAAAGAAAAAGCCCGGCAATCCCCTCGGGGAAGCCGGGCTTTGTCTTGGTTGCGGGGATAGGATTTGAACCTATGACCTTCAGGTTATGAGCCGCCGCGCAATAGAATCAAGTGACTGATATTACTTAGTAATTCATCTCTAGAAATATTTTTGTGCTAGAAATTGTGCTAAAATCAGCGATCTGCTCCACCCAAACGTGACATACATCACACAATTAGGCAACTTGCTTGAACACGCCCCAGCTGGGAGAGAAGCTCTGGTATCGCCTCGCTACCGAGCTTATCCGCTGGACCCGCGTCCTCTTCGAATCCCCGCGAAACAGCCCCGCTAATCGGCGGCGCTAGTCTCCTTTCCGATCGGAGAAGAATACGTGAGCGCCATGCATCATCCAGCGCTCGTGGTCGGCGAGCGTCGCCGCAGGAAAGTTGGCCGATAGCTCGTCTTCTTGCCGCATACGCCGGATCTCAGCACAGACGTTATGCACGGCAGACGAAGACATTCCCAACGCGCCGCCGACGCGGAGTTCGGCCTCCATGGCAGGACTCCTAATGCCCTGCCGCTTGGCGAGGTCGTGCTCACCACGGTAGTACGCCTCGACATGATGTTTCCACCAAGGCCAGTCTTTGAACCTTCGCTTGCGGTCCTGAGGGGACCCTTCCGGTCCTGCAAGAACGGCCCATGCTTTACACCTCTCAACCACGACCTCTTCGAGCGGCTTTTGTACCGCCACCACCGGCCGGCCGCGGCCCGTCAGCCGCTGCATCCGTATCCTCGCATAGCGATTCACGTCCAACGCATCGAGCCGCTGGATGTCTGCCTTCTTCCAGGAATGCCGGCGGCGATACGCCGCCAGAAGCTGCCCCCGGCGATATCGGCGATCTAGACCTTCAGCCCAAGCGATCAACGATCTTCCCACGGCAAACACCAGCACACCGACCGCGACAAGGGTAGCTAGAGCTTCGTCTGAAATCGCTGGAGACGTCTTCTCAAGTTGAATTTCCGGGTTCAAATCGGTCATGAGCTGCCTCGCAGAGTGTCCATGCGACCTATCTGCCCTCCCAGAAGCCGCCGATCACGACAATTTAAGTCCGTTAGAGACTGACAGCTTATCCTTCGCGCTGGAAACGACGGAGCGATACCCGCCTGCGATTCTGCTCCAGGATGACCTCGCCCATGCCGGAGCCGCCGATCCAATAAGAAAAGTCTACTGTGTTTCGATTGCGGTCGTGGTTGTCGAACTGCCTGAAACCATCGGTTAGAAAGCTGGCCCGACTATCGTCGGGGAATTCGTGCCATTCACCCTCAAACCAGAAGTTGGCAATTCCGCAGAGTAGGGTCCTTTCGAACTCGTGCACGCACCAGAATGGCTTGATTCCAACCACCTCGCCCGTTGGCAGCCAGGTTCTCGCCTCCCGCCGCCTCCTCTCCGGGCTTGTGGTCTTGCCTATCTTCAAAAGGCTCGCATTTCGGAGAATATACAGCCAACCGGGATCAACGGCCGGGTAAGACGCCCACGGCGGCATCGGACTATTCGAAATCGCGAAATCACCAGTGGTCACCCGCACGAAGCTGCGCTCCATTGGCTCATTCTAATGAGAATATATGATTCGGAGGCCTATGGCTCATAGTGCAGCCAGTCACCGCGACTGAGATCGCCGAGCGCAGGGCGCACCGTGAGAATCGAGCCCTGCCTCCGGCTACCCCGCTGAGCTCAAACTACTTTAGGTACTGCAACCTCCGTAACACTACGCTACCTTAAGCTATGACATACGAGTTCTTTAATCTCTCGCCTGCCGATTTCGAAGAGCTGTCCGCGGATTTGCTGGGACGAGAACTAGGTATACGATTTGAAGTCTTCGCCCCTGGCCCCGACGGCGGGGCCGACGGACGTCACACGAGTGATGGCCATTCCATCGTCCTCCAAGCCAAACACTATGCGCGCTCACAGTTCTCTGCCTTGAAGAAGCAGATGGTCAAGGAACGCACTTCAATCGATAAGCTGGCGCCGTCGAGATATCTTCTGGCGACGTCCTGTCCAGTTACGAGCGCGAACAAGAGGGAGCTCGGAACCATCATCGGCCCGTCGCTAAGGACCGATTCAGACATCAAAGGTCCGGGCGATCTGAATGCGCTACTCCGTGACTTTCCGGAAATTGCCAAGTCCCATATCAAGCTTTGGCTTTCGGGCACGGCGATGCTTGAGAGGATACTCAATGCATCGGCCCACACCTTCAATGCGATGAGCAAGGCAGAGATCGAAACAAAAATCCGCATTTTCGCGCCTAATCCGAGTTTCGACGAAGCCCTTCGTATTCTAGAATCAACTCACGTGCTCATTGTGTCCGGCCCTCCCGGTGTAGGCAAAACCACACTCGCCGAAATATTGGCCTACGCATACATGGCGGACGGCTGGGATCTCGTCGCTATTCGTAGCCTGGAGGATGGGTTCAAGCTCATTGACGACACCAAGAAGCAGGTATTCTTCTTCGATGATTTTCTTGGTCGGGTTGCACTCGACCGCCAGGCGCTTGCACATAAGGATTCCGATCTCGCTCTGTTCTTGAAGCGCGTGAGAAAATCGTCGAATGCGCGATTCATTTTGACGACACCATATATTTTCGAAGAAGCTCGACGTGTATCAGAGCATCTCGCTGACCAGCGTTTGGACGTCAGCAAATATGTGCTTGATGTCGGAATCTATACGCGGCGAATAAGAGCTCGAATCCTCTATAATCATTTACTTGGCGCAGGGACGCCACAACCGTTCATCACAGCCTTGGTCAGCAGCGAGGACCTGAAGGCGATCGTGGATCACAAAAACTATAACCCTCGGGTCATCGAGTGGATGACCGATGCTAGTCACTTAGCGGATCGTGATCCCGCATCCTATCCAGCAGCATTCTTGGCCGCGTTGGCAAATCCATCGGGCCTATGGGACATCGCGTTCCGAACCCATATTTCAAAGGCCTGCCAGCACTTGCTTTATGCTCTTTTTTTCAGCTCAGAGTATGGAGTTTCGATAGCGAGCTTAAGAAGCGCTTACGAAGTTCTGCATCCCCTTCTCTGCTCTGCCTTCGGGGATACGAGGGACGCGAAAGACTTCGACGAATCGCTTAAGATACTTGAGGGAGGCTTTGTTCATATCTCTGACCAGAGCGTAAGCTTCGTCAATCCTTCTCTTCGCGACTACCTGACGAACTATCTCCAAGACGCTTTGATTATCGCAATTTGCGCAAAAGCGTCGCACCAGACCAGGTGGGCAATGAACGTGTGGGAGCACATTCAAGCGATGGACCTCTCCGAGAGCGAGCGAAAGCACCTTGTGCTTCAATTTCTCGACGTTGGCGCCGCATTCAAGGACATGCCTGTCTGGGCCTACACCATTGAGAACAACATTAGGTACCGACGCCCCGTTGATCTCTCAAACACAGAACGGCTTACGCTTCTTCTGGATTGGTGGAGCGAAACCGCCGACCAACGATTTCTCAACACGGCAATGAACCTGGCGGAGAGTCCTGTCGACGGCTTGGATTCCTGGCGGGATGGAGAGAAAGCTCTAGAGCTGATCGGGAAGCTCCGAGATGGTGGATACTACGACAATCTCCACGACGCAGAGAAGTTGGCGGACCGCATAGAGGTCGCAGCAATCTCGATGATCGAGGACTTTCCGACACTTGATGAGCTTGAGAAACTTGCGGACGTCGTAGACGACTGGCCTAGAACCTTCGGCACCGGCATTACCACGGCGCTAGATGAAGTGATAAGAGCGCAGATCAACACGATAGATCAGACTATTTCTGACATCGATTCGAAATCGACGCTTGATGATTACATTTCGTCGATTGAGAAACTTGGTAAGAGAGCCTCTTTAAGTGCAGCGCAGATAGGAAAGGCCGTCTCCGCTGTCAGCGATCGAATTGGTGAAGTTAGTGAGAAAGCTTCAGAGGTTTCTCAGTCAGCGCCCAAGCTGAGAGCTATGGAACGTGTTGACCATTTCGATGATGCAGCGTTGAGAGGCCTATTCAGCCAACTTCTCGTCCCATAGTATCGACATACTAATGCTGCTCCAGGCGTTCATCGACGACTCCGCTGCCGAAAAAGGGGATAGAAGGCTTTTTCTCGCTGGCTATCTTAATCGAACCGACCTCTGGACGCTTTTCTACAAAGCCTGGGAAGAGGAACTAGCCGCCTCGCCTTCCATTCAATGTCTCAAGATGTCTGAAGCGAATGCCCTCGTTGGGCAGTTCGATGGCTGGACACCACAAGCGAGAGACGAGAAGCTACGTGGCCTGCTGCGCGTTATACGCCACTTCAAACCGTTATCCTTTGAGTTCTCGGTCAGCCGCGAGCAATTCGATCGCATTTTGCGCCCCGTCTCCCCCCGAGGGCTCGCCAACGCTCATTTCACGTGCTGCATCGGCGTAATCTCAAGCGTCTTAAGGTTTGCCGCGGAAAGCAGAGAGAACGTGTCCATTTCATTCATCTTCGATCAACAGCATGGCGTCAGCGACGATGGTCGGGCAAAGACGTCACATCCCCGCCCCTTATTTTCACCTCAGCTTGCCAACCAGCAAAATAACCGGCAAAATAACCGGCAATTTCAAGAACTTATTTTTTCATAAGCTATTGATTTTTATGCATTAAAACCGGCAAAGAAAGCGGCAAAATTGACGTCCCCTACCACTATGGAGCCTCTCTTCCCAGAAGAACACAAGGCTCTTTCGGACCTTGCAACCGACCTGGTTGCCAAGAGCAACGCTCTGGCTGGCCGCCTGCACCCCGTCATCCAGCAGGGAATCGGCGACCTCGTCCGTTCAATGAACTGCTACTACAGCAACCTCATCGAGGGGCATCATACTCACCCGATCGACATCGACCGCGCTTTGGCAGGGGACTACAGCACCGAGCCTGAGAAGCGCAATCTTCAGCTTGAAGCCCGCGCGCACATTGATGTGCAGCGGAAGATCGACCTTGGACAAGCGCCCTCCCCCTCGACATCGAAGGAGTTCGTCCTTTGGGTCCATAAGGAGTTCTGCCAACAACTGCCTCCCGAGCTTCTTATCGTCAAAGACCCGAAGTCAGGGAAGGAAGAAAACGTCCTTCCAGGCGAGTTGCGAAAGATACACGTCAAAGTCGGGCACCACATCGCCCCCGATCCCGATGATCTCGGGCCCTTGCTTAACCGCTTCGCCTCCGCCTACGGCAATGAGAAGCTGCCCAAGATCCAACGCATTATCGGCGTGGCAGCATCGCATCATCGCTTGCTGTGGATTCACCCGTTTGCCGATGGCAATGGTCGGGTGACGCGCCTTTATTCGCACGCATTTCTCAAGGAACTCGGGATTGGCTCAAGTCTTTGGTCGATCTCGCGCGGCCTTGCCCGAGCCGTCGATAAGTATAAGGCGGCTTTACAAGCGGCCGATGAGCCTCGTCGTGGAGACCTCGACGGCCGAGGCAACCTTTCTCTAGCCGGTCTGGTTGAATTCTGCACGTTCTTCCTGTCGAGCTGCGTCGATCAAGTGGTCTTTATGGAATCCCTGTTCGAGCCCGCCGAGCTACAACGGCGCATGGAAATCTGGTGCGAAGAGGAAACCCGTGCAGAGCGCCTTCCGAAGGGAAGTTGGGCGCTGCTTCGCGAAGCCTTGCTTGCAGGCGAGTTTTCTCGCGGCAAGGCGCCCGAACTGACCGGATATCAGGAACGCCAGGCGAGAACGGTCCTCAACTCTCTCATTGAAAAAGGCTTCCTGGTTTCTCCGACCTCACGCTCAACTGTTCGGCTGGGCTTTCCGCTCGCTGTCGTCGACCGTTGGTTTCCTCGTCTCTATACTGGGCCAGCGGTTGCAGCATGACGGCCACTTTGCGAGAACAATTTTCAAAGATCCCCTGGTCCTCATTCGGGCGCCAGAACCCTGTGGCTACTCTTGCCCGTTCCATTCTGCCTGTGGGCAATTTCCCGGGGCGGCTGCCATCGCGAGACGCCGGAATCCTGGTTGCCCTCGGCGAGCCAGACTACGAAAAGTACCTGATGGACATTCAGGGCACGGCTTTCCAGGTTGGGCTCGGAAAACTGGTGACGTGCTGGCACGTCTGTGAGGCTCTCAACGTAAAAGAGGGCCACGCGTACATCCAAACGACGTATCAGCGCGCGGACGGCGTATGGGTCAAGGGCTATTGGCCCGTTGAAAGTCAGTTCAGTTTTATCGATCCCCGTATTCAAAGGGGAAATCCTGACGTCGATATCGGAATCTTGATCAGTACGGCGGTCGGCGATGACGCGATCCCCTATGACGTGCCTCCCGTGACCTGGGGAGACTCCACGCAACTGGGCGTCGGCGACCGGGTGCTTATAGGCGGCTATCCGTTGGGGAGGGATATGTTCCTGGCTCTCTCGACCAATCGAGGCATCGTCCAACCGACCTTCTATGACGGCATTGTCAGCGCAATTATCCCGGCCACCAAGGAAACCGAGACCCGCCTCATCCAGCTCAGCACGATTTCGATGGGCGGAATAAGCGGCGGTGTAGTTTGCGATCCAGCATCGGGCGCCGTTCTAGGAATGGTGACGAGCGGGCTTGAGACTGCGGGCCAATCGATGCCAATTACCTACGCCATCCCTAGCGAGGTCATCCAACCTTATGCGGCAGCTATCAGCTTCAAGGTCAAGGGCGGTGAAATCTGGCGCTAGCGTAGTCCTCCGACCAAGCCAGCAACCGCTCCGCTAACGGTAAAGGGTGGAGATTGCATGCAGGCAGGCGGAGGCAATATTCTCAACGACCACATTGTAAGTACCTGCGTTAAGAGTAGGTACTTCCCACACGATGTTGTGGCCGAACGTATTACGGAGTTGAGCGGTGATCTCGATAGCCTGAAGTATGCCAGCTCCAGAAGTGGCCGCCCCGATTTTCCTATCGATATCTACTGACGACTGATCAATAGGACTCCCACTTATCCCAAGCTCGACCTCATAAAGTCTCAACATCCGGCTCAACACGGGCAGGTTCGGATTGGTTCTCTTTCCGCATTCCTTGAGAAGACTCTCAAAGAGCAGGCATCCACGAAAGAGATGCAAGAAAAACGGCTCGCGAGAGCCATTCTCGATTAAGTCAATCAACCGACCCCGGTACTTCCACTCCGCCACGAAAGAAATGAAGGCTGTGATAAGCGCGCGTTTATGTGCGTCAGATGAAGCAATCAACGGTTTGAGAAAATGCGTCCGCACCCTGTCAAGATCAATGGCTACGTGACCGGGGCGCGTCTCGTAGTTTGCGATGAGTTCTTCAGTCACCTGAATCAGGTCACGAAGTATCCTGGACGCGAGAGCATCTTGATCTTTGTTCTCAAGGCGCATGAAGAGCAAGGCAGGCTTGTCGGCGTTCGCTCCAAACGCACGAAGATCCTCGGCAACGGCCGCATCAAAAAACAAGCTTGCGGATGAGTAATCATGAGAAGCATAAGCGGCATATCCCAGCACGTACATGGGACTTCCCTTATGTTCTCCAGAGAATGTTGTCGGAGATGCAGAGCGATAGCTCTCAAACAGGGCTAACACCCGATCGATTGCGACCGAGTACTGCTCCGCATCAATCGCGCTTCGGTATGAGCGCCAGACATTCTCAAAATAGTCCGGCATACCGGGGCGCCATGCGTTCTCTGGATCGTTAGTACCGTTCATTGATATCTCCAAAATAATCTTCGCGATCAATCTCAAAGAGACAGATATTAAGCTACGTACGCGTTATCAGGAAACCGGAGAAACAGGTCGAGCTTATCCAAGTCGTTCACTATAGCAACGTGGTGGAGAAACGCGGCGTGAGGTAAGCGCACAAACCAGCGATGCCAAGCTTCACAAGTCTAAGACAGACATCAATATAAACTACAACTTGAAGTTTTGTAGACTTTGAGGTATCAATGACCTGCTCGCTAACGCACGAGCTTGGTTAGCTAGGAGGGCCCCACGCGAATGGGGCCTTTCCTTTTCCTAGAGCCTGATGGTGAAGCTGAACGCGAGTTCAAGCCCCTTCCATGCCAGCCTTAGGAAGGCGCTCGCTGTACGCATCGGTGCGGGCAAGCCGCGATCCGCTCATCCTGTCGTCACGGTGCAAAGACTTCTCTTTCAGGATTCGGCTTAGGATCGACGCCACCCGGGCGCAAGGGGACCTTTGGTATCGGTGTCGAAAGCGGACAGCTGTGTCTCAGGAAAAAGCTATCGATAGCCCCGAGGAACGACAGGTATCGCTGCCGATGAAGCAGATCTATGCCTTTCCTCGCAATTTTATCCGTCCATATGATCAAGAACGCGATGGCTAACAAGACGAATGCAAACAGTGCGGCGAAGGTCTCGACATCCCCTCCGGTGATCCATGCGGAGGTCGGCTGCGCTAGCAGGAGCCCGGCCAAGGCAGCTGTGAACTTCACTAGACTCCACATGGCAAAGCGGCTGATTTGCGAGACGAAGACGGGCTGCGAGGCCGATCCGGTCAGGCCACTAAGGATGTAGGTGAGCCACTGAGGCAAGATAACTAAGCCGACGATTGCGAGGACCATCAGCAATTCGGCCTTCGCATCCTGCATGTAGCCGAGGATGGAAAGAACGAGATCCTTCCTCGATGGCCCGAATACTTCCTCAACCTTGATTCCCGATGCTGCGGCAAAGCTGTACAACAGTGAGAACAGGATGAAAGAAAATGAAAATGCGTACCAAGTTACATAGATTTCGTGCGCGTGAGTCTTTCGCAGCGTCCAAACAAGGAAGGGCAGACAAAGCGGTAAAAGAATATCCGCTGCGATAAGCAACAGTACCGATGGCGTCACTCCCATGATCTTCGCTCTCTTTGTTTGGTCGCCGCGAAGTCCCTGTCACGGGTTATCAAGAAAATATTGAATATGGTCGCGCTTGCTGGGGGCTAACCCGTCGGTTTGCAGTCCGACGATTTGTTGGTGAGAACCATCGTGTAGGCGACCTGAGCGAAGGTGGGCGCTCCGTCCACGGCCTGGGACGGGGTGAAACGTACGGTGACAACATCTGTATCGCCTCCCTCGCGCGCGATGGGGTCGACGGTAAGCGAGCTGATTTGAAGGCCGAAGGAAGCGGAACCGGTTGGTACGACAACGGCGTTTGCGTGATCCAAGTTCAGGTTTTTGAATTTGACGGTGATCTGCCCGTTTGTACCGTTCGCGATCACCGCGGCATAGCCTACGGCCATGTAGGTCATCCCTCGGTTTGACACGTCGCAGCCGACCTGTATGGGCAGCCCGTCATCGGCCCGGGCAGAGGATTGGGAAGCAATGGTCGCCAAGGTGCAAAGCGCGATAAAAGCTCTCATGATGCCCCTCTCTCAAAAATCAAATGTTGCAAGAAACTGCTATAGCGGCAAAGCGCAAAAGAAGCGTGGGCTGCGCTCGCAGCTACACGTTGAGTACACCGTCATGATACTCATCTGGCTGCGACTCGAAAGAGAAAAATGCGGCTATTGGAAAGTTGGGGCACGTTTGAGGGAGTTAATTAAGGACAGGAGCGGCGATGAGGCGGCGGGTTATGCGACTCCTGTCGCGGAGGAATGCCGTCGCCTCGGCCGCCTTTGACGCGGCAGTGAGGATGGCGCGCTTGTCGGCCTTCAGCACGTTCAGCCAATGCGCAAGATACTGCGCATGATCAGCACGCGGATCAACCGCAATCCCCATCTCCGCGCAAAGGAACGCGGCGCCCAGCTCGGCCACCAGCTCCTCCATCGCGTAGGCTTCGGTACCAAAGCGCCCGGACAGGTCGCGGTCACAACGATGAGGCATGGCAGTCCAGTGGGTCAGCTCATGGAGCAGCGTGGAGTAGTAAGCCTCGGTCGCACTTGACGTCGCCGACCCGGTGAAGAGTTCACGCGGTGGCATATGGATCTCGTCCAGCTGGGGGACGAAGCAGGCACGGTGTCCGCCGTGAATGATCTTCGCTTCCGCGCGGGCAATGAAGCCATCGACGCCTTGCAGCTCCTGAACCGGAGCAGCGACCGGAGCCTCGTTCAGGCCGTCGACCTGATCGCCATTGAAGACGGGTGTTGCCCGCGCGAACAGACGGCTCTTACGTTCGTTTTCACCGTCCTCGACGGACGCAACCTCGATCTCCTTGTAGAAAACGACGTAGGAAGCCTTCTGGCCCTTACGGACGGCTGCCCCCTTCTCGGCCCACTGGCGGTAGGTGCCCCACAGGTGCGAGCCGTAGCCGTTGACCTGGGCTTCGACCCAAAGACCGAGGACGTTGACGCCACGGTACCTGTTGCCCGAGGCTATGTTGACGGGATGGCGCCCGCCGCTGCCGCGATGCCACGGCATCTGCCATTGTCCTGCACCGGCCTCAATCGCCGCGACAATGCAGTCGGTCAGATGCTGATGAATATCGAAGCGTTCCTTGCTCATCTCGTCTCTCCTTGTTTGCGGCCATCCGGCCGTGCCGGCGACCGGAGAGACGCGGAGAGACGGGCGCCGCACCCGAAGGGCGCGCCTGCGCGAGGGCTCGACCCTTGCGGCGTACGGAAATCTGCGTCAGGTCAGCCGATGAGCATGGCTGGGGGACGCTAGGAGAGACGGGAGAGGACGCGGCGATCTGGGAGCGAGTGACGCCGCGTCTGGGCTAGGTTCGTGGACGGTCGAGGTTAGCGCGACTTCTTTTTCGCGAGTCGGTCTACGCAAACCCGCATGTCGAAGTTGCGGGCGTCCCTGGCGGCTCCTGTCGCTGTGCCAAAGGCCCCGTGCTTCGCGTAGGATTCTTTGCAGCAAGCAACTGGAAAGTTCGCCGTGCACATTGAGAGGTCCTGAGCCGAAGCCGGCATTCCCAACGCGAGCAATACAGTAAGGACCATTGCTCCAAACGATATGGTGCGGATCATAGCTGAACTCCGGCCTTCAACGTCCCGAACATTCGGCAAGCCTGCGGCCGCAGTAACTGTTCGCCTCGCTGCTGCTCCAACCATGAGACTTTGCGCGGGACACGCAGCTCTCGTAGTTGCAGGTGGAAGCCTGGCCTTGCTTTCCCTTTTGGGAAGCAGTTTGTTGAGCCATAGCTTGGCCAGAGATTGCGACTACGGTGACAACGAGCACAGATAGTAGACGCATTGAGGGTACCCCTTTGTGAATGTTGATGACGTTGAATTCGGGTTCAATAATTCTGGGCGCATGAATTCCGCGCTGTGGCGCCTGATATTAGTGGTTGACGCATGGCCCGCGCTGGCGCGCCGAACCACCGCTCAACTTCACGGACTGACCGCTCGGGCCCATAGCTCTGTCGCTGCCGCCGGTGATCTTGCGGGCCTTCCCAGGTCCGCAAGAAACGTAGACCACCTGACCGGCACCAAGCTGGCCTGGAGGAGGCTCCGCTGACATGACCGGCTGCGCGAGGGCTAGCGGGATCGGTGCCGCAACGCTCCCGAGAAGTGAGATGACGAGCAAAACGGAACGGCTATGGATACGTGAAAGAGGAGCCCGATTAGGCGGGCAAACTGCGACGCGCATGAAAGTCTCCATCGGATAACGATGGAGCGATACATGTGCGAAATTCCTGATTTACGCATACGCCAGAAAAGCGCACGCTAGGAAAAACAGGAAACGGGCCTTTTAGTTTCATGAATCGTGCAACCCCTCGAAAAGATTCAATAAACGTGCACCGGCGGACTTATCGTTGCGGTGGGGGAAGGGGACTTGCAAAAATCAGGAGTTTTGCAAGCGGACAATTGAATCCCATGCGTGTCTACGGGTACGCCCGTGTAAGCACCTCGGGCCAGGAGCTGGACATTCAAATCGCCCAACTCGATGTTGCCGGGTGCGAGCGGGTGTTTTGTGAAAAGGAAAGCGGCACCAAGGACAATCGCCGCGTGCTCTCCCAACTTATTCGGAGGCTGCGGCCGGGCGACGTTGTGATTGTCTCGGCCCTCGACCGCCTTACACGCGGCGGCCCCTTCAAGATGCTGAGCATCCTGGCCGAGATTACCTCGCGAGGCGCTGCATACAAATCGCTGGCAGAGCCCTGGGCGGACACCACGCACGAGCTTGGCGAAGTGCTAGCGGCTCTGGTTGGCTACATCGCTCGCAAAACTCGCGAGGACATACTCCAACGGACTGCGGCGGGACGTGAACGCGCGCGCCTGCGAGGTGTGAGGTTCGGGCGCAAACCGAAGCTGTCGCCGGAGCAGCAGCGCGATGCCCTTCAGCGGCGCCTCGCCGGAGAACGCCTGGAAGTGATTGCGCAATGCTTTCGGGTAAGTCCAGCTACGATTTCCAGGTTGAAGCCAAAGCCCGCTCGAAGCTGCGCGTGAAGCCTATCGACTGGAGTTCGACTCCAGATCGGACTTACTCTTGTCATCGATTGCGTCCAGCAGGCTGTCTAGAAACTTATTGTTGCGCTCGATGTCGCGCTCAAGCCGTCTGCGAGTCAGCATCGTGAATATGAGCAAGGCGTAAACGGTCAGAAATGCTACGCCGAGTACGATAGCGATGAGCCAAAGTTCGGAGGTGGAGAAATGTAAGCTCATGGCGCTGCTCCGGCAGGCGGAGAGGGAGCCTGAGGCGTTGAAGGAGGCGCTGGCGCTCGTATTTGACCGAGTACCTCCTTAACAATTGACACCTCGTTGTCGGCTCGCAGTTTTCTTCGGAACCAACTGTAGGAAAGAAATTCACCAAAGCCGTAGGTCAGGAGGCTGGTTGCGACCAAAATGCCGAACACGACGGGACTCGGTGGTGTTGCAGAAAATTGAAGCCACAACGAACCTACGACAGTTGAAGCGGCAACCGTGGTCGAGGTTCGACTACAAACCTCGGCCGCTCGCCCATTAATGGCTGCGAATTGCTCCCGGTTGCTGCGCACATCCTGCAAGCCGTAGATGACCGCTGCACGATCTTGGTCTGGAAGATTGTTTATCAAGGCGACCTGCCAGGCCCGAGCGGCTGGGGCGGATAACTTGTCTCCGATATCGGTGACAGTAACAGCGGCGACGGGGCTCCGAGACAGGACGGGCACGAGTTGCTGCGAGACAGACGGCGGCGCTACCGTCACTAATGCCATCGAAGGCTGTCTTGTTACGGTTTCTGTCACGGAGACTTCCCGCTTGCAGGAACGTGGCTACCTAATACTCGCTCTGATAGAGGCGTAGGCTATCCCCAATTGTGCCGTGGCGCAACGGCGGGTGCTTAGCGTGGGCCATGCCCATACCTGGGCATTGGCGATGGCAAGCCCATCTGCGCTGGCACGGCGCCACGTCAAGGGCGGCTTCGCCGCTCGTCCCACCCTTGACGTGGTGACGGGGCAGCGCGAACCCGAGCCGCGACTTGCAGTTGCAAGATGACCGGGATCGGTTAGGGTTTCGCATTGCAGTCTTATCATTTGGCCAATAGCAGCATCATGTTCAAAGTCCTTTGTTTTATGGCTGCTTCGGCTGTAGCCTTGCTTCCGCTGGAGGCGATGGGAGCCACAGGGCTCCAGCGCTACACAATCACGGTCACCGCCGATCAGTCGAAGGTAAACGGCCAGCCATGGGATGGCTTCGGTGGGGGCAATCTCGGCGGCCGCGCGAGCGTCATGGTGCCCACCAGCGGCCCGCCTGATTTGGCGCTTTGCATAGTGAAGCTCGACGGGACCACGTCCTGTCTTGACCGACGTCAAGGTGGAAAGCGCTATTCGCTCTGCCAGGATTCCTTTGACTGCGACTACGAGCGCGTCGACCTTCCAGGCGGGGTCGTCGGCTTAATCATTACCGACATCGATACGAATTCGGACGATCTCGTCGACTTTATCATCTTGCATACCGACGATACCGGCACTCATGAACAAGTCGAGCGCCTGGAGCAGGCCTTAAGGCAACAGGTCGGCCGGCTAGCGCCTGCATTCCTCGATGGCGAAAAACAACGTCGCGCTAGACAAGTGCTCGAACTGAATGCCTGGGATTGCATCGAAAAGGAGTGTCGCTTGCGGCAATCGAAGCTTCAACTCAAGCAGGTAAAGTAGCAGCATGCATCGGTTTCCGTTTTGCTCAGCGGTGTTCTTTGCGCTCAGCATATTCTTACTCACTCCTATCCTGGCTGAGGGCCCGGCCCCAAAGTACGGCACGCATCCAGACAAGCGGCCGACGCGAGAACTTGAGACCAGGAAAGGATACAACGACGCTCCGGCGGCATCCCGACCGAACCGCGAGTTGCCACCACTTCCAAAACGACACGATGACGCTTCCTACCGTTCCACAGTCCAACAAGCCCAGAGATCTTGGGAGGATCCCGCAGGAGTGTGGAATACGACCTATCTGAGGAGCGCTGAAGGCGATCGTATGCGCTCAACGTTGGAAGCTTACGACCGTCGCGAGGTTGGCAACTCGGTCCGTAATTTTGACATGACGAACATGAGCGCGGAGCAAATCCGTGAAGTCGCATTGGAACGAGGATTCAAACTGTCCAACGAAAAGCTCAAGGACGGTCGTGGATACGTGAAGAAAGGGGGGCCGGACGAGGTAGTTAGAACCCAAGACAGCACAGATCCAGATATTGTCTCCCACGACATATACGAACACCCGGACGGGGGCCTTATTCGCGTGAAACCCGAAGGAGCGCCGGGCACACCGAGGCCTCCACCGCATGTGTCAAAGTCAATCCGCTACCGAGACGCTGTCGGTCACGACTTTGAAGTGGAAGCCTTCAAAGTATCAAACCGGGATTTGCCAGTTCCAGCATCCACGAGCAGAGGCAGAGAGGAAATTGCGAGTTCGCTGAAAGAAGGGAGTGAGCAGCAGTTCAATATGCGAATGGACGCAATTGCTGATCTGGGTCATACTAATCTGAAGGAAAGCAACAAGTAATGCCGCATGCGCCGCGCACTGACGAGTATGGATTTGCCCACGTAGAGTATGCTTTTCCGAGCATCGCACTCCGTGATGCATTGTGGAACGAGATCTGTACGAAGGTCGATGCTCCATCAGATGCAAAAGTCATCCATGTTCATGGTCGAGGAATGTATGTTGCGCAGGGCCTAAACGAGATATTGAGCCACGCTGTATCGCGCCTTGCAAAGTTCGAGACTAGTGGTCGGCCTGGTATATCCATGCTGTACTATCCCGACACGCCGCACGACGTTCTCAAGATGCTCGAAGGTTGCCCGCAAGCCGCACGTACGGCCTAGCTGGGGGTGGCTTAGAGCGCATAAGAGGGCGAACAACCCCTTCGGATGATGGGCAAGTCGTATGATGTACGACGGAGTGCCGGATCTTGACGATTTCAGGCTTCCATAACAAATTTCGGATTCCTGTCCCGCGGATATCTGTGGCAACCTAGCGCTATGGACGTGGTGCGGTTCATCCTGAAGGCGATCTTCTACGCCGTTTGGCTCCTTGGGACGGTTGTCCTGGGAACGTACTCCGTTTTGTTCAACATCGGTCGTTGGCGCGGCTGGGGACCAGGGGGCGCCTTGGGCTCTGCCAGGTTCGCGTCAAGCTGGGAAATGTTCTGGGCGGGCGTCCGAAGAGGACAGGGACCAATCGTCGGCCGCGTAGGCCGTTCTTTTTTGCGCTTCAACAAGGACGGCATGATCACGGTGTTCGCGCCGATGGGTGCGGGCAAGGGTGTCGGCATCGTCATCCCGAACCTCCTTTCATATCCGGGCTCGGTAGTCTGCACCGACATCAAGGGCGAGAACCGCGCGATCACCGAACGCCAGCGCAGCAAGTTCGGCACCGTACGTGCCCTCGACACAATCAGTCCCGAGCTATCCGACTGCTTCAACCCGCTGAGCATGGTGAGGGTAGGTACCTACCACGAGCGCGACGATGCCGAAGCACTGGCGAAACTGATGGTGATCCCGGATGGACACGAGGGGCACTGGGACTCAAAGGCCGAGGGCCTTATTGCCTGCCTCATTCTGCATACTCTCCGGCTCGCGCCGGAACTGCGCACGCTGTCGCAGGTCCGCACCTTCTCAACACTGCGTCCCGAGTCACTCAAAGACCTGCTCAACGACATCGCGACCAATGGCACGAGCGCCGCGGCGGAATTGGCGTCCAGCTTTCTCAACATGGAGGCAAGCGAGGAATTCAAGAGCGTGCTTTCCAACGTCGAGAAGGCCACGCGCGTCTGGTCGGCCGGCAGCCCTGCCGGCGAGATCTCTGCGTCCTCTTCGTTCGATATGTCGGAGCTCTTCACCGGCACGACCACGCTCTATCTGGTCGTCGACGAAGAGAAGCTTGCGGTCTATTCGGGATTCCTCCGTGTGATGGTCGGAAGCGTCATCAACGCGCTCACGCGCGCCAAGGACCGCCCCCGGCCGCGCCATAAGGTCCTGCTGCTGCTCGACGAGGCGGCAGCGCTCGGCAGCCTTGATCCCCTGGAGCGGGGTGTCGGCTATTTGCGTGCGTACTGCACGCCGCTATTGGTCTTCCAGGACATGAGCCAGTTGCGAACGCTCTACCGACGCGCTGGATCGTTTCTCGCCAACAGCACCTGCAAGGTGTTTTTTAATGTCGCCGACCTGGAAGCCGCGCGCTTTGTTTCGGAGATGCTTGGACAAACGACGTCCATCACCCGCAACGAGGGCACCTCGCAATCCAACACAGACCTCGTTCGGCAGCAGCAATCCGTTGGCCAATCGGAAGCTGGCCGTTGGCTGCTCGACCCTTCTGAGGTGATGCGCCTGCCCGGCAACCGGTCGGTTGTCATCTATCGCAGCGACATTCTGCGCTTCCCGGTACTGGCTACCAAGGTCAACTACCGCGCCTGGTATCACCTGAAGTGGAAGGGCAAATACGACCGTTGGCCGCCTAAGGCTGTGGCTGGTGCCGGTGACGAAGCCGTCCGCCAGGCCGAGACGGCTTGAAGTCATTTTGGCGCCAGCGCTTGAGCCGGTTGCTCCACACCGTCCGCCGCATCAGGGCGTTTTCGCGAATGCCGAGCAGAGCGTGGATGACCTGATCCAACTGGTCGATCCACCACGCCACCTGCTTGCGCCTCTTCCTGTAGTGCCCGGCGCGGCTGACGAACAGGTCCATCACGTCATTCTTGCGCTGGAAAGGCTTCCTGGCCTGAGGCTGGCTGTGAAAGCGTTCCATGCGTTCGTAGTAGCGCGCGCGCCTGCGGAAGCGCGCCAGCCTTAGTTCGGTTTTGGCAAGCTTTCCTGCCACCGAATGCGCATTGCCGCCTAGGCGGGTGATGTTCTCCTGCCCCCGGCTTCCCCGGTCGATCTCCGTGTATCGAAGCTTACGCTGCTTTCCCTCTTTCGGCTTGCCGCGCTTGGGTCCCACCATCCGGTCACGGCTCTTGGGAGGACCAGCCAGCCCGGCCTTCTTCGCTTTCGGGCCGACATGGATTTCCGGTACGCGATCGAGAACGACCGCCTTCAAGGTCTCGCCGCGGGCAACGGCTTCGGCCTTCTGAACCGCAAGGCTGCGGTGATCAACCGTGGCCCGGTGACCACGACTCTTTAGCGCCTCGTTCTGGCACTTGGCCCAGGCTTCACGCCAGGCAAGCAGCATGGTGTCGCTATTCCACTCACGGGTCTTTACCCGTCTCAGGCCTTTGGCTTCGGCCTGGCGAAGCGTGAGCAGGAGGTGGGCGTGGTAGTTGCGGGGGTCGTCTCCCTTTTCCGGGACCGGCTTATGGATGGCGAAATCCACCACCATGCCCCGACTGACAAATTCCTGCCGGACGAACGCCCGCACCAGCTCCACCCGTTCCGCATCTGTCAACTCGTGGGGCAACGCCATGTTGATCTCACGGGCGAGCTGCGCATCCCGGCGGACCTCCATCCGCTCCACGAAATTCCAGAGCCGCTCCCGGTCGGCCAGCCATTCGGCACCGCCCTCTGGGACCACGATTTCTTTGTGCGCGATCCCCTTCCGTCGCCGGTAGTCGGCCTCGTTGCCGCGCCGCTCGTCCTTCAGCCGCACGCCGGCCCGGTAGGCAGCCATGGCTACCACAGAGCGCCCTTCCGAGCGCTTCACGGGTTGGGCTGAGAGGTGATACGAAGCCACGGACCCCTCCATAAGATTTGTCGCCCTGGCGACGCCTTACGGCCGTCAAGCACGCCCTCGTGCTGGCCGTCGCACCTATGTTCGGCCCTGCCGAATGTATAAGTGCGCATTTGCCTCGAGCTTGGCCTTTTCTCCGGTCCGTGGCAATTGTCTCCGCGTTGCCTCACACCCGATGCCCAAATGACACGCCAGCCGACAGCCCCTGCGTCGTTTCGGTTCTTCCGTGCCCTCAGCAACGTCGTGGCCGTCCTCCTCCTGCTGGTGGCCCTGGATTGGGGGCTGTCCTGGTGGCGGGGCACGCCGGGGTATTCCTGTGTGGTGGCCGAAGCACTCGCTGCTCAAACCACCCTGGAAATCTTGGGCGTGGCGGGACTCCTGATCGCAATTCTCGGCGTCACCCTTGGCGGAGCCAGACACTGGATGACGGTGGTCGGTGCCTGCCTACTGCTCTTCGGTGTCCTCGCCGCGTCGTTCTCCTTCGAGGCGGTTAGCTACCTGTGCCAGCAGTGACGTAGGATGTCGTTTGCCTGATGCATGCGTCGGTTGGGGAGGTTGCGCCCCGCGGACCAGCGCCATCATCACTGAGGGACTGCTTTCCCCGGGTAGATTCCTCGATCGAGCAACCATTGGCCAACCGGGTAGATGGCGGTTTCCAATTGGGCCGCCTTGTGCAGGGTGAACGTCCCGGAAGCCCCGAATTGATGGGATAAGCCTCGCTCCACTGCGGCGGCGAGCGGGTCTTCCGGCCGCAACGCGGCCGGAGTGCGCTGCTGGACGATCAGCGAGACTGCCCCCACCCAGATCAGGAATGCCGCCGCGAAAGATGCCCACCAACTGCGCCGCAAGGGTGTGAACTGAAACACCAGAAAGCTACACTTGCCAAAGTGCAGGACGCCACCGGCTAAGGATAGCACCAAGGCAATCGGAACGACGATCACGGTCTTCATGGCCTTGTAAGCGTCGTTGAAGTACCGGCCACCGTCGCGGTACGCATCCAAAGCGGACTCGAAACGTGCCAGGTGCTCGTTGAGGATTCGCTCGAAGAGCGGATCGTAGACATCGCTGCGGAAGGCCGCAAAGACGTCCTCGGAGGACCCCAGGCGTGGACCGAAGGCGCAAAGCCGACCTGCGAATCCGTCTAACCCCGGCACCTGCGCGGACCGCTGCGTCTCCGCGCACCATCGCGCCTTGATGTCGGCGTTCTGCACGTAGTCCTCGATGTTAGAAATCAATGGCGGTGTCAGCCGGTCCTGAAATCCAATTCCCTGGAGCGCGGACTTGTAGGCATTCCTGGTCTCCTCGTTGTAGCGGTCAAGGAAGCTCTTGTAGTTCACCGGTACCCACCCGGACGGCAATGCCGGCTCCGCCCGGCGCAACTCTTGCGATACCTGATTCAGGATTTTGGGATTGCCTCGCACCATATCCGGAGAGAGCCCGCGCGCCCGAAGGCGGTCGAGATACTTGCCCCAGTTTCGCAACGCGGTAGCATCGTTCTTTCCAAGCTGTTCATTGTACCGGTCTGTCGCAGAGCGATAGGCATCGAAGCCTGGGCCGATGAGTTGCTCGGTCAGGCCCACGAAGCTCTTGTTGTAAAGCTGCTGGGCTGATGGCACCGCGTCCGCAACGTCGCGCTCAACGATGGCGCGAAGCTGGGATTTCATCTGCTCTTCGAGGTCGGGTATCGCTGCTAGCAGGAACGGAAGTGCTGCGAGGACAAAGCGTCCGGGTATTGATGCCCTCAAATCTTCGACAATTGGTCGGCCGTTCACGCGCCAAACCGGACCGTCGTCGCGAGTTTGATGTACATGAGAAACGATGAACGTTGACAGAAGCGCCTGGCGGCGCTGGTCTTCCGAACGGGCGTTGGTCTCGCGTGTCACCCACCAGTTGATGGTGGTTTGGGCGGCCCCGATACAGACGAGAGTGAGCACGGCGGCGGCTGGCGCGGATGCAGCGGCAAAAAGGCGCCAATTCTGTTCGGTGAGGCGATGCTTGATAAACGCCCCCATGAGCAAGTGGATAAGAAAGAGGGCCGCGGCGATGCCTGTCAGGCTCCTTCCGTACCGTTCAATCGCATGTATCTCGTCATCGGTCGGGGTGCTTCCAAGAAAGTCCACCAGATGGACATGGAAGGCCACTTCGTGAATCAAATAGATCACGGAAGAGGATAGCGAGACGAGCAAGAGGATCAGATTGGCGCGGTATTTGAGAGAAGGCATTCCGGGCTGTCCGACTCAAAATTAGGTGGGGGATGAAGACTTGTCTGCATCCCCCTCGCATTTCAGGCTTTGCGGCTGCACATCGCTTTGAAGATCCGGATCAGAGCAATGCTCAGAAGGTAAATCAATATCCCGATCACGCGCGCGCCGCCCTCAGCCACCAGGAAACAAGTGGCTATGAAGGCCACAATCGCCATGATGGAGAGGATCGTGTCCGTCTCGACGCCCGCCAGCCACATGATGGCAGGCGTGCCGACGAAAAGGAGTACGAGGGTCAAAGTCCCGACGGCAGCTTGCTTCGCAAGCTCTCGGATGTTGATGTCCATGAGGGTATCTCTGGCCCCGCATCTCGCCGGGGGGCGGTGCGGGACCAAGGTCCAAACGGAAAGGTGCCTTTGTCTGGCACTTCCTCATGGCGGGTCGCGAAAGCTACGCTGACCGCATTCCTGACGGGCAACTAGCGGATTTCGATATTACCCCCTCCCGGACCGGACCTGGGCTCCGGGACGGAGCCGGGATAGGCCGTTGACGGCCCAGGCTCAACGGGTTGGACCACCCACTTCTGCCCGTCCCAATAACGTCTCGGCGGAGGCGGTGGCGGCCGTTCAAACCTTTGAGCATTCCACGGACGCTGCGCTCTCTGGTCCGGGGGCGTACCGGTGCCCGATGGGGTCGAACCGGAGCCCTGCGGAAGCCCACCCTGTTGCAAGTAGGCGGTTTCACCGTAACGCGCAGGAATCTGGTTGAAGTTGTTCGGGACACGGTTGAACAACTCGTACTGTGGCGGCTGCTGGCCGACGTCCCTGAAGTCGAAATCCTGGGGCGCACGAACCAGGGCGAGAAGCTTGAACTCACTCTGAACAATCTTGATGTACGTCTGTTGTGACCCGGTGAATGTCAGGTCGAGCGCCAACTCGCGAGGCTCCGACACCGGCACTTCGAACGTTCGCCGGCCGTTGAGGTTTCGGCCGGTGAAGGAGTCCAGTGTGTTTCCGTCCACCCGGGCGATGTAAATGCAGGCACTGATGCTGGGCGCCTCGTTGCACTTCAGGTCGACGGCGAACGTATAGGTTCCGGGCTTTGTCGCGCGATAGATGGCCTCGTATCGATAGGTGAATTTGAGGCCGTCACGACCGCTCTGATGGCCCAGCTTGAAGTCAAACGGGCCGTTCAGGAAGAAATACTGAAACAGGTGGCTCTTGAACCGAAGGTCACCGTCAGGCGTGTACGGATACAGCCGGACGCGCCAACCCGGTATTTCCCTTTCACCAGGGTCCGCCGTTGCGGATGACACCGGCGGCGTCGCATTTTGCCCCTGGCCTGCTGATTTCTCCAGTTGCTTGATGCGCTCTTCGAGCGTGCGGATGCGGTCCGCATCGCTCTGCGCCTGGGCAACAACCTGCGGCCGCTGTCCCGGAGGCTCGCCGGCCAAAGCGGCCCCCGATCCCATGAAAATCGACAGTGCAAATAGAACGCGCGCCCCTGGCATCAGGCCCCCACAACCCTCGTCCCCGCAATCAACGAGAAATAGCAGAAAGCTGGCTTCGACCACAAGCACATGGGCGGCGAGGACACGCCAGCTTTCGGCGGGTTCAGTCTCGACCCAAGCTCGAGTTTAGCCGAAGCTCGGCGGTCTCGCAGTGGCGCTGTTCCAGTTCAATACCAATCGTCGAGCGTCCGGCAAGCCTTGCCGCGATCAGCGTTGATCCGGATCCGCAGAACGGGTCGAGCACCAGTCCATCCTGCGGACAGACCGCTTCAATAAGCGGACGTAAGATATTGATGGGCTTCTGAGTAGGATGGAGCCGGTTGCCGGTGTACTCCCAGTCGATGACGTCAGCGACGGGCGAGCCGGACAACGTCGGTTGTCCCTTGGCGAGGAGGTACGCCTGCTCGTGTCGACTTTCAAGAAAGCCGATGGAGGAAGCATAGCGCTTCCGAAAGACAAGATGGCCGACAAGGCGGAATCCCGCTTTGCGCCATGCACCGATAAACTTGTCGGCGGCATTCCAGCCGTAGAAGCTGATGCAGAATGTATCGGCTTTGAGCAACCGGTACATTTCGGCAAAGGCGGGCTCCAGCCATTCATCGCGATTGTCATTCGCGATGGTCTGGCCGGTACGCGACCGGTAGCGACAGATATACGGCGGGTCGGTCAGGATGAAATCCACTGATCCGGAGGTCATGCGTTGCATGACCTCCACGCAATCACCGTGAAGCACGGTGTTGCGGTCTTGGATGGGGAGGCCGCTCATGATTGCACCTCCTGCACCAGGGGGCGCGCTTCCCAGCCGAAGTCGCTGCGGAGAAGCTCGAAGCCGTCCATGTTGCCAAGACTGTCGGTAAGGTAGATGGCCTCGGCCTTGTGAATGGCATCCTCGCGGCTGGCAGCCTCGACGATGACGCCCCATTCCTCGTAGTCAAAGCACTTGACGAGGAAGCGCCGGGTGGCGACGGGGCTCATCGCCCCGCCTCCACGTCGGCCTTCGGTTCGCGAATAACCAGTCGGCCATTCAAGGGCAGGCAGCTGAGCTGGATGTTGAAGCCCTTGCCGTCATCGTGCGTCCAGGCTGCGCCGATCTTGGTCCAGAAGGCCTTGTCGCCTTCACCCTCGACCACGAAAACTCCGTGGGGGCGCTGGTTCTTTTCGTTGCGTTTCATTTGGTTATCTCCCGTTTGGTTTTGCCGGCTGCGCCAATCGCGGCCGGACGGGAAATTTTGGGAGACGAGGAGATAGCGGGCGCGCAACGGAGGGTCCGACGAGGGACCCTTCAGGGATACGGTTGGATGCCTTGCGCGTACGCGCCTCGGCGCCAGTTTCCCCGTCCTACTGGCCCGCGCATTGGGGTTAGACGCACGACGGGAGATGGGCTTGAGACGCAATAGGACCGCGCCACACCGTTTTTTGGCTGAGGCGATGACACGATGCCATGGTCCCGGCAGGGACGCTGCATTAAGCGCCTTTGGGCAAGGGTCTGATCAATCTATGGATAAGTAACGCTAGTTCGGGGTCATAGTGGGTGGATTGATGGGAAGCGGAGCAATGAAGAACGGCACCTCGCCGCCCCGGCCTGGCTGCTGGTGCGGCCTTAGGCGGCGCTTGGGCGTTGAAGTCGGTGTGGGCGTAGGTGTTGGAGTCGGGCTTGCGCTCGGGGTTGGTGCAGGAGTGGGAGTGGGTGTTGGCGACGGCAGGCCATCATCCGTCGGCGGGCGGACGCCCTGAAGCTCTTTGTCAAACTTCGGATGCGTCGGGGTTGGCGACGGCTTGGGAGTTGGAGAGGGAGTCGGCTTGGGCGTCGGAGATGGCGCCGGCTTCGGACTCTCAGTGATGTAGATCGGGTTGTCGATGCTACCCAACTGGGGTTGAGGCGGTCCAAAGCCGCTTTGCCCACCTTTGGCTCCGTTCGCAAAAGCCGCCCTGCGCCCATTGATGTAGAACGCAACGATGCTGTTTTGCTGCAACGAGCCGGACGCCTGAGCTGCGAGCGGGCTCCAGTGAATGGACGTGAAAGAATACTTGGCCTCCAGACCGCCCGAGGCCTGAAGCGAAAACGTGTAGGTCATCTGCGCCGGTTCTGCGACCTCTTCGCCCTTTGCAGGAGAGAGATAGCTCACGCTCATAAGGCTGCCATTGTCGCGAAGCCAAGCCGCCAAAGGCGCCGAGCCGTTGACGCTTATGCGGTTGAATGCAGCAATCTGCGGCGTCTTGCCTTCGGCCAGCGCCTCGAGCTCAGGAAGCGAACTGACCGGGCCGCTAAGGCAGCTTCCATCTGCCAGCGTCGCTGACACAGGATCAGCGATGGCAAGCTTGGCATCCTGCTTCATGATGAAAGTCCAAATCAGATCGTAGATACCCTGGCTACCCAACGTTGGGCCGACATGGGTTACCTGATTGGTCGAGGCATCGAAAACGTGCTTGTAATCGAGCGAGGTGCCAGTCCCCAGGTTGGCCGTATCCGTGACCTTCAGTTCGAGTGTGAACACGCCAAAAAGCTGAGGCTCCACCGCGAAATGCGCGTAGTGTGCGAACGCATATTCCTTGTCCTTCTCTTGATCGTAGGCGACCTTTCGCGAACGCTCGATCTGGTAGAACATGATCATTTCGCAGCGCAGGGATTTCAGAAAGTTTGGAATTTGTCCCGCGGAGATGATGCCCGACTGCGGATCGTGGACGTAGAAAAGACTCGTGCAGGAGCCAAGTCCAATAGCCATCAGCGAGGCTAGCGCCCCTCCCCAAATCCGCATGTACGCCCCCAAACGCAACTCGGTCCAAATGGATAACGTCAAGGCAAAAGCCGCCCAAACCGGCCCCGTGGATGATTCAAGCAGAGGTTGTTGGTTGTCAAGGGTGATCAGCGAGGCAGGTTCGGATCGCGCGAGGGATCGTCACCGAAGGCCGGGACCCTCGGCCCGGCGCGCGAAGCGCGTAGAGCCCGGTCGGCTCGCCGACGCGCCAGCAAGTGAACGGGTTCTCAACAAAAGTGCCCCGCATCGTTTCCGACGCGGGGCAAGTAGCTCTGCACGTTGCGGGTCATCAGCTCTCAACGGGCTTCGACCATTTCCGAAAGTCTGGAGGATGGTTTCCCTCACCACGCCAGCGTGCCTAACCGCTGCTCTGGGAAGAATCGCACAAGGCTACTTCGCGGAGCCGGCAGCTAATGCGGCCGGCTATGGAGCCGGTCAGGTGCTCCCAGCCTTGCGCTCGCGAATGACGAGCCTGCCGCTGACGGGTAGGGCAATCAGTTCGACGTTGAACCCCTTGCCGTCGTCATGCGGCCAAGCCGCGCCCAGCTTGGTCCAGAACGCGCTTTCGCCTTCGCCGGTGACGACGAACGCCTCGTGGGTAGGCTTCTTCGACTTGGTGGATGACCTGGTGGCCATTGTATTCTCCCGTTGGATGATGCCGCAGGCGGCAGGCCGGTCGGGAGACAAAAACGTTTCCTGTGCCGGTTAAGCCGGCATGCGGTTGATGTGAGCGTAGCGGAGTTTTCGCATGCCGGAACCGCCTTCGAGAAAGAGCTGCGTTCTGGCGTGTCTCGCCTAACACGGTTGGTCAGACAAAATATCTTTGTCAGCCGGCTACGCCAATCGCGGCCGGACAGGAAATCTCAAGGGTGCGGCCGAGGGCTCCGTCTAGGATACGGTTGGATGCCTTGCGCGTACCCACCTCGGGCCTAGTTTCCCCGTCCTCCTGGCCGTGCATTGGGGTTAGACGCGCAACGGGAGACGGACTTGAGATGCAAAAGGACCGGACCTCGATCAGTTTTGCTCGATAGGCCAGGAATCAAGCCGCGTGCTATCAAGAACGAGCAGGCAAGACGAAAGAAAGAGTACGCAGGTGCGCAGAACTTGGATATTCGATCCGGAAAAGCTTCAACCGGGTGATGTCGTGTTGGAGAAGGGGAAACGCTTGCGCAGCAAGGCAATCGCGCTGGCCGACCGGGGGACCTACAGCCACGCACTTCTCTGGCTGGGAAACACGGACTTCATCGAAGCGGTTGGCGACGGAGTGAGGGTGATCAGCTTTCAGCGAGTTCTGGTGCATCATCCCAGGCGCTGGCTGCTGCTCCGATTGGTGGAAGATCCAGGAAAAGCGCAAAAGGCCGCAGCCGTAGCTAGAAACCTCGCGCATAAGAAATACGATTTGAGAGGCGCCCTGTCGACAAAGGTGGGCGGCCGCAAGGCTCCTGATCCGACCAGTCTGTTCTGTTCTCAACTAGTCGCGACGGCCTATGCCGAGGCCGGCTATACCATTGCGCCGGGGAAGATCGCCGCCCAGGTGACACCAGCCGACATCGAGAACAAGTCGGGAATGATGAGTATTCCCTTGCCGCTCGTTGAAGTCGAACGAGGGCGAAAGGCTGACAGAGATGAGGATTACAAGGGCACATCAATGGAGCGAGAGATGCAAGTCTCCCAAGAAGCGTTTCTCGCCGTCAAGGGCCATATTGATACCTTGGAAGATCCCGCTACAGATGGCGTGAACTTTCCACCTGGAAGCCTGTACGATTTTTTGGAGGTTCTTTCTCGCCAGAAGCAAGGAGTGGGCACGGAAGCGGAGGACTTGCTCCTTTCAGAGCTGAGCAGGCTTAATTACTTCATGCTTTCTGTCCCTACCGTGATTGGCGCCCGGGGGGAAATTGAAAGCGCGCGCGCTGGGCTGCTCGCGTCGGACATTTCAGTTGCTAAGCGCAATCAGATCTTGGAGCACCTGGGCATGGTCGCTAAGTCGTACCGTGACACACGGGAGCGGTATCAACAAAACGGTGCTACATGCCAAAAAATCTATTCATATCGCCGTCACCAGCTCTGGCTGAAGCTGGCGGCGATGCATTTCCGCAATGCAGGTGACGTGAGCATGCTCATCGAGCTGGCAACAGATACCCGACACCATCAAGCCTAGCAGATAACAAAGGTGCCAGCAGGAACGTAGCTGTTTTTCGCGAGGGATCGTCACCGGAGGCCGGGACAATTGGTCCGGCGCGCTTGCGCGTAGAGCCCGGTCAGGCTTTCCTGACGCGCAGAGTTGGCAGTGCGGCATCCCCGGCGCGGCCTGTGGTAGACTATCGAAAATTCGATAGCCGGTCGAACAGTGATCGCGGAAAAGACGCCCTGGTGAGAGGAATGAGCGATGCGCTTCAAGCGCTCGGAAGGCCTAACAGCATCGGAGAAGTTGCTGGCAGAACTCTGCGACAGGTCATTCCTGAAGCTTTGGACCTATCCCAATCTGTTCAAGAAGCCGCCGGGCAAAGAGCTGATCGATCTCCTGGTGGTGTTCGGAAACGATGTCATCATTTTCTCCGACAAATCGTGCAGCTACCCGAATACAGGTGACGCCGATCTCGACTGGTCGCGCTGGTATAGGAAGTCTATCGCGGACTCGGCGCATCAGATTGCACAGGCGGAGCGTTGGATACGGTCTTGCCCCGACAGGGTATTCTTGGACGCCAAATGCACTGAAAAGCTTCCGATAGAGCTGCCGAACGCGAACGATATGCGCGTGCATCGGATATGTGTCGCGCTGGGCGCTCTCGATCGCGCGGAAGCCGAAACGGGCACGCGTGCGTTGAAGATCGAACCAGCCGTCTTGAACGATGCCGGACGATTTACGGTGGGCCGGACGGACAAGTCATCTGGCTGGGTACACGTGTTTGACGATACGTGCCTAATAACGGTGCTCAGCGAACTCTCAACTATCAAGGATTTTATCCACTATCTCGACAGTAAAGTTGCTTTGATGGAAACGGGTAACTTCAAGTTTGCGGAAGCGGAAACCGATCTTTTGGCCCGTTATCTCTGGCACGACCGGACGTTTCCCGTCGAGGAAGGACCCTACCGGATTGAGCCGAACCTGTGGGGGCAGGTGGAGGCATCACCAGAGTTTTTAGCTGGCCGGGAGGCAAACGAGGCTAGCTATTTTTGGGATGGGCTCATTGAATATATTTCCGATCATTACCTGAACGAAACGCTCGAGTTTGGAAACGAACACACCATGTCCGATCATGAGCGGATCGTCCGCGTCATGGCAGGAGAAACTCGATTTTTCAGACGGATCTTGTCCAAGGCGATATTGGAGCGGGCGGAGATCGCCAAAACGCAAGCGATCAGCACCTTGCTGCCATCGGATCAAGCTGACGTTAGCTATGTGCTGTACATCGGACGAGGCGATCAGGGAGGAGATCACGCCGCATATCGAGCAGAGCGCTCGAAAGACCTTCAGCTGCGCTGCGTTGCCGCAAAGGCGGTTAATCCAGAGAAGCGCCTTATTGTGGGTTTAGCAATGGACGCCCGAGGGGTGAAAGGTTCTTCGGAAGATTTCTTCTTAATAGACACGGGGAGCTGGTCTGCCGAAGACATCGAAAAGGCTCAGAAGGTTAGGGCGGACCTCGGCTATTTCAAAGCTGGAAGCGCGATCATGTCCCGCATCGCGGAGGATGAGTATCCGGGAAGCCGGAGAGCGGTCGATGTTCCAGGACTGGCTAATGAGCTATCGGGCTTAACGGTCTCGGAATCGATTGAACTTGCCGCCATGCTCAAGACCAGGTGGGCCCGGTCGGAGTAAAAATCCGTCGCAAACCGGACTGCATTATCGATCTGGGCGCAATAAACGTCGAGCGCGCTCCTGAAGGGTCAAGGCGGCGTTGACCTGCCTTGCGACCAGGAGGTCAACTAAGGCGAGAAGCGTGGAGCGCGCCTCCGGGTCTGCTGAAAGGGCAACAAGATCTTCCGCAAGGATCACGTCAAGTAAGTCGACAAGCGCGGTTGGCGCCGAGGAGCGCCAACCGATATAGACCGGGTTCTCGCCCGTAAGAGCAGACCGTAGCCAATTAAGGCCTGCTATCCGCAACGGTTTCCCTGTCGAAGAGGCTAGAAAGGAGCAGAGTGCGACGACATTGTTGTCGTCTCGTCTGAGATGGTTGGTAGCCCAAGTTTCAAACAGGTCCCTAAATCCCTGGGCGGCTGTCTGATAGGCCGGGTTCGCATCGAGCCAATTTACCGCGCCACAACCGAGCACTTGAGTAAGAAGACGCTGGCCGTAATACCAAGGGTCGCCTTCTCCCCACGTAGGGGCGGCGAGCGCATATTCGATCATCTGGCGCCATTGAGCTGCGAACCTGTTGGCGTCAGCCTTCGACGCGAGCATGAACCAGCAGGTCAGGAAATGGCCTACGCTGTAGTGAGCCGGTGCTCCTAGCACAAGCACAGGCTCCCAAAAGCGGCGCGTGTCTTGCCCCGATGCGCTTAGCGTCTTCTTCGCCAATTCCTCCAGCAACCTGTACCCCAGTTGATTGGGGGGAGGCTCGTCATCGCGGTCCCCCTTTGGTTGATGTCGGCGCCACACTTCGAAGGACCATAATGATAGGAGGAGATCTTCATCCTCGCGAACGTGCTCTTCGGCCACCGCGGACCCTGCCGACGGCGTATTTGACGGGGTTAGCCAGGCAAAGGCAGCTTCGAGAAGTGACCAATCGAGACCATCGGAACGCCTTTGCTCCGGTGGAATGCGCGAGCGTATTCCATTGTCTGCGCGGTCAAATTCTCTTTGCCATCTCGCACGCTCTAATCGCTCAATTCTGCGGGCAATTGAGACGGGACTGGTCTCTGCGATCGATTGAGGGGCATGACTTAGCGGCCATCTTCTGAAGCGCTTCAACCAACCGTCCCAACAAGGCGCTTCCTCCCCAAACCGCGGCCTTAGAATGGAGAGACCTGCCCATAATAGTCCGAGCGTAAGCAGGCGCTGCCAACGAACACCCAGTTCTTTGCGATACCTATGGGCAAGGCCGAATAAGACGCCTTCTGCCCCGCGGTCTCCACTCGTCATGAGCCTCATGACAGCCGCGTCGCTTTCGCTGCCCGGGTTGCGGAGCCACTGCTCAAAGACTGCATAGGCGACAAAACTCAGATGGTCCTTGGTTGTGTAGGCAGCTCCCCTCAGCGTTTCCGCACTATCGCCGACATTTCCCAGGGCGTCGGTAACGATGCCATGAATTGCGTCCTTGTCCTTATGGTGCTCTAGCCAGTCAGCCGCTCGCGCCATCAGCGTGCATGCGATGGCGGTTCTCGCGCGCTCTTTGAATTCGTCTTCAAGACCAGCTTCGTTGGCGATGGCTCCTAACCAGGATGCTAGCGCGTCGGCCTGGTCCGACTGGAGTTGTCTAGGTTGGTTGAGGACCGTGAGGCATTGCTGGGGTAGAAGCAAAACCTGCGTTGCAGGAGCACGGTCGTTCTGAAACGTTTGTATTTCTTCGATGAGGTCTTGTGGGCACTTGAATTCGTGCTTTGTGACGCCACTCGCTGGATCAGTCTTGGCTTCAAAATTGCGGCTATCCAAGTGCGCCGCACGAATTCGTTGCTCAATCGCAGCTTTAGCGTTGTCGAGAATCGGCCATTCCGCCGTGGCGGTCCGCACGTGATCGGCAAAAGGAGGGAACGCATTTATGAGCTCAGACACCACACTCAGCATCGTAACCTTGTGGTGCGGAGCAAAGTGCCAGTCTCGTGCGAGACCGAACACAATCTCACCTTGAGGTGCTAGCTGCATTGCTGCGAAATAATCGCCAAGCGAGGCGGTGATGTCCTGGTCCCACCTGTAGAGATGGCTGCTCGCCACCAGCGGCTTTAGCGGGCCAAGAAAAAGAGCTGGCCCGAGCTTGCCTATGTTGACCAGCACTCCCAGCACGCCCACAGAACGTGTATTCAACAGGATGTGCTGGACTAGCGCCTCGACGTCCTCACCAGCTTGGATTTTTCCGGCCAGCCAACGTTCGAGCGCTGCCAAGCCAGAGTTCAGTTGTCCTGTAGAGCTAGCATTAGCAATACACCACTCGAAGACGCGCCTACCGCCCAGGTATTCGCGGTTGGTGCCATCCTCCAAAGTCAGGGTAATGCTGGGGTAAGCACCTCCCGAATCTCGTTGAACCCCATGAATCCAACGTTCAGTGCAGAATTCGACCAGCTTGAGCAGAGTTTCCAGCCCAATGGGATCGACCACCAAAAACGAGAAGAAGGGGCTTTTCCAGAACCCGGTTGGATAGGCAGTGCGATCGTGCGCGAGGCCTACTTCGTCGCGAAAGGGGGAGCGGCTGTAGCTCTCCTCTGGTTTGCCCTCGATAAGCAACGCTAGCAACAGCTCGGCCGCCTCGGTCGGGCGCACCTTCATAAGCGGGAGCAGCGCAGTTCCAGTTGAGCAAGCCTCATGAAAATGATGGTCGATGCGGCCGCCTGGACCGAGAGGCCAGGGCGGCAATCTGCGGCCGGAAGGTATGTAAGTCGGGACATGCGCACGTCGACGCTCGTGGTCGAGGCGATAGGCCTCGTCAGTCTTGAGCCGCTCCTCATGTTCGGCAGTTTTCTGCCGTCTATGCTCTGAGACTTGCGAGGCCAAGCCGGCGTCTAGCGGACGACGTCTCGCCATCTCGAAGGCCCATTGAGCGACCTCATCCGGCAGATCGGGCGCCGCAGCGAGCGCGGCCGTGTAGATGTCTTTGACGGAATCATCTGCAAATATCGTCCCTTTCGCTTGCTCCAACTGGACCGCACGCGCGGTGGCCAAGGCGAGCTCCGCGAACTCTCGGCGGAACGGAAACGGCGAGCCGGCGTATGTCGGTACAAAAGCAGACAGCCACCGACCGCATACCTTGGCGACGGTCGGCGAGCATAGAGCGGCAATACGAGCTTGATAAGTGTGGAGAAACCGCGCCATCGCGACCCATCTGAGCGCCATTGGCGTACGAAACTGCGTCTCCAAATGCAGACCAAAGGATGGGTCAGCGAATAGGACGTCCCCCAGCAATTTTGATGGACCGCCTGGTACGGTCGCGACGTGCTGAAAGCGACGAAGCAGCCGGTCAAGGAGCTTTCCGTGCTCGCGCATGAGCAAGTCGGTGCGTTCCCGCAAAAATATCTCCGCATCGGGGTCGAGGCAGAGCGCATCCAGCAGGAGATCCGCGGTGGTTGTGCTCTCGGGATGGCCAACTACCGCGTCAAACGCCACGTCCCAGGAGGCGCGCCCGTCGGGCGTCGGATCACGCAATAAGAAGCCACCGAGCATACGAAGCGCCGCAAGCCACAGAGGATTGCCGGCGAAGCCGGCCCATTGGCTTGTCTCTGTCGCGATCTCCTTTAGGCGCTGAAAGCGAACCCAATCGGAAGCCAAATCGTGCTCGAACTCAAAGCGGTTATGCTTATTCTTCCTGAGCGGAAGCTGAGCTGGCTTCCTTTCAATCGCCTCGGCGTGGCCGGGCCCAAGTTTGCTAATTTCGAAGCTGTGCTCGAAGTTCGCTTCCCGGACCGCGAGGTCCATGATGGTGCGCTGGAGTGTCACCTTTCCGTCCGTCCAATAAGCCCAAAGATGATCCGCGATAGCGATATGCGAAGCCAGCGACGAGACGTTGTTCTCTGCGAAGCGGGGTGCGGCTTCCAGCACCCAGGCCAGAGTGCGCGGGTTAGTAAGGGCTAAAACAATCTCATCATGAGTGGCGGCCCACGCAAGCTGTGGCGACGAAAGCAACGCTTTTCGGACATCGTCTTCCGCGAGGAGCTTGAGTTCCCAGTACTCAGGTAAGGCTGTGCTCCCAATTCTTTGCAGGCGACCTTGAGACCAACTGTCACTCTGGCCCACTACAACAATGTGCCATTTGGAAGTGCCCGCGCCGTTGTGCGCGATGAGGGCGGCGACAAGCGCGTTCGCCCTGCCAATTACCTCGTCGGGAAGACGCTCGGCGGCGTCCAAGATGAGAACGTTCCTTGCAGAGAAGCTGAACTTCAGTATTTCCTCTAGGGGGTAGTCGAGGCCAGCCAATTGACGCTTGGCTGCGGACAGGGCGGTCGCGAGATCGTCCGGCCTAAGCCAGACCTGTCGCCAATCGGGAAAGCGTGCCTGAAGGGTCGCCTTCACCAGCGCGGATTTTCCGCTGCCTGACTCACCGAAGAGGATGAGTAACTCTTTGCCAAAGAAAAGTGTGGCAAAGGTGTCCGCGTCTGAGGCGCGGTCGATCGACAATCCGGTCGGTAGCGCCGTGGCAACCTCCGCCATGCAATCGGCGGTAATCGCATCGAGCGCCTTCCAGGCACGCTCATAATTGGGATGCGATTTGAGGTTAAACCGTTGGACGAGCTTTGGCCAAAGCACCTCCAGCTTGATTGTGCCATGCGTGATACGGGCTTCTTCCGCTTCGCTAACAAGTGCATCCCAAAGATCGACAGCTTCGGCCTGCGTGCCGCTCACGAGCAATCTGCGGCACTGCGCAATTGCGTTGTCGCGGCTTTGGGAGTTGGGTAGGTGGAAGTCGGTTGGGAACACCTCCAGTCTGGCAAATAGCGCGGCCACGTCCTCGTCCGCGACACTGCTTGCTATTGTTTGCACAGCCGCTTTGGCCTTGTCCAAGATCTTCGCATGGGCTGCGGTTTGGCGCATGCGTGCTACGGCCAGAGGATTGTCGGGCTGCGAGCACCAATTCTTGATGTCGGCCCATAGCGGCTCGAATATGTGATGCGAGCCACGCGTGACAAGCATCAGCTTGTCCGTCTCGCGGCGAAAAGGGTTGTCGGGCTTTGGGTCACTCCACTGCCGCCATGCATCGCCGACAAAATCGTCGGGCAGCCCGTTGCCGGAGACTTGCCGGTTGCTCTTGCAAGACAAGGCTATCTGAGACCCAGAAGCTGCACTTGCGGCGAGAAGATCGTCGATGAGCCAACCGAGCGAGCTGGTCTGAGATTGAACGACGCTTCCAAGGCCGGTATCGCCGAGACCGGGAATTGGCTGTCCTGAGAGCGACTTCACAAGCAGGAATGCAGCGACTTGGTCCTCGAAGCCAAAGCCAGCGCCGCTAGTTGATCGCGTGGTTGCCGATTGTTTCGGCCCTTTGGTCAAGTCTTTGGCTCTCCGCCCCATCGCGTCAATGATATGTACTTTGGCGTGAGTTGCCAAGAAGTCTCATTCTGAGGTCGCAGTGCGCACTATCGCTCTTCCACGATTTGCTTGGATTCAAAAAGACGCTTAGGTGTCTCATCAGAGAATGAAAGGGAGAAAGCGGACGATCGTTCCGGCCGAATCCTCACCCAAGGGTCAAGAAGTTCGGTCTGGTCAAATGAAAGCGGTACTTCAGGATCGAAAGGCTCCGGATCGATGTTGAAGTGGGGCTTCGTCGTGCGCTGCAGGAGATAGCCGTTGGCGATTACACTAACTGCCTTCACTTTCTCCGCCAGAGACTTGTTGAGCATCGGCATGAAGGTGGCCTCGTTAATATCCCGAAAATTAATCCGGGGTTCGAAGCGGAGGAAAGATGGGTCATGGCTATAGGTTATGTAGATCGCTCGGACTGGGTCCATTCCTACTGAAGCCGACGATCCGACGAGCCTATATCTGGTCTGTTGCTCTTCTGCAGCTTGCTGCTCCTCTGACGCTTCCGGGTCAAAGTATTCTTCCCATTGACCTCCTCCTATCCCATGCTTGATTCCGGGCGGGTCGGGATTGGTTTGATACTCCGGCCTTGCTCGTTGGGACCTGTCTGACGTGCCGAACAGAATGCCAAAGATCTTAAGCTTCGGCTCCTTGAGGTGGAGATAGCAGAAGGCACGGAAATGGCCGATTTCTTCTCCACTATATTCCCGATCGAGCTCGAACCGTAGCGTGATGCCGCTCAAGATATCGTGGCTTTCTTGCAGGAAAGTTATTCGCTCCAGCGCGCGTTCTATGCGCTGAAATCCCGTGGTCACCATTGATTGGATATCATCGCCCCATTTGGCGAAGAAGCTCGCCTGTTCGGCATCCGACAGTGGAATTCCTAAGTACTGGAATCGAGCGGCGAAACCATCGGGACCGTCAAGCTGAATGCGGATACGTTCGCGATCAAAAACGTCGCAAAATGCCAAGCCTGCGGCCTTGGCTCTCGCTACAAGGTCATCCTTTTCGCCGATAGTGAGGTTAACATTGGTGAAGAAGACGAAGGCTTGTGGCGTGATCTCTGCGCTTAGCGCGCTCGCAACATCCTCTTCGAACTTGTGTCTCGCGCGCTTCTTATGCTCGGCTGAATCGTTGGCTTGGGTGAGAAAGCCAACCGCGCCAAACGTCAATTGCTCGCCGTTGAAGTAGGCTTGCATATCGCGGCCGCCGTCGGGCCCCCCGCGAGGGTGGCGAGGCGTTACGTTTGAGAAGCGCTTATCTAGAGCGAGCGCGGCGCGCACATGCGCTCTTGCGCTAGCTGGTTGGTGTCAAGGTAGCTCTTAAGCCGTTCGTCGGTTTGATAGGTCAAGGTTTAAATCTCAATTGGAATCTCGATGCCTATCTGCACAGCAACCGGCGTGTAGATGTCTATTTCCTGTTGAGGGGTGTAAATCGAGACTATCAGGGAATACCGGACCGATTGGCCATAGCGGCCTTCCTTTTTCCGCGTGCGCCACCAACCCATGGTCGGATGGATAGCGATGTGTCCACGACGCGCCAGTTCAGCTGCACTTCCGTGCCACGTGTTGGAATGGATAGAGCCGTTCGTCGGCTTACCGGTGCCCAACTCCCAGTAGCCGGTCTCACCCGCGTGGTCCTCGTCGTAGTCCTCGTCGCGGTCATAGGTGTTGATGCGCAGTTTAAACTGCTCAAGCGTTTCGGTTGGTCGGATGACCTTGAATCGTAAACCGTGTGATGGGTAGCCGTATTTCCTATCCCAGCCACGCTCACCTGGGCTTGGTTCGATGAAATAGGAGAGCGTTACACGCATCTCCACGGGGGTATCGAGCGGAAGAGCTTCCAGTGCCTCTCGGGGCCAGGGTAAATTATGGTATTTGATGTCGTTGCTTTTGATCGCTCTATCTTCGTCCAGGAAGAACGGCTGGATTGTTTCCTCCGCCACCAACGTCAGATTATTCTGCGCGCTGTAGAACAGCATCTCTGGATCAGGCACACCGTACCCAAAGGTCCGCAACAATCGGGTGGTGTCGAGCGAACCATCCTCATACTTCATCCGCTCGCGCATGGCGTCGTTCCAACGTGCACTGTGGACCATGAAAGCTCTGATGGTTTCGGGTCGATAGTTCGGATATCGGGCCGCAAGTGCGCAGGCCAAATTAGCGGCGAGGGCGGTTGCGGCGCTCGTATCCCTAAACTCGGCGAGCGGCGGTCGCCCGGCCTCAAACACGTAGTTGGTCGTCAGCATTTGCAATTCGGGAAGGAAGTCGGGATCGGCTCCATCTGGCGGCGACCCCATGTTTCCCGCTTCCATAACAATGTCTGGCTTGAGCGGAGTTTTATTGGAGCGGGGCCAGGTCACGGAAGTTGTGCTGCATGGCGCTAGGTCTCCTTGAGTCGCAAGAGCCGTCCAGCCTGGGCTTCTTTCAGTATCGATGAGGGCACGGTTGGTGTAGCCGCCGACCGTCAGAGCATTCCATGATTGTGCAGGATCATGCACTGAGGAAGTCTCGTTGGAGTTGGGGTATTCAGCTCTGTCAGAGATTTCCGTGTTGCCTGCGGAAATCAGGATCATTCGCGGGGTGTCGTTGATTGCCCCGAATGCGAGGTTGTCGATTGCAGCTGACCACGAGGACGGTCGACCACGGTCTAGGCCGTCGGTCGTTGTTATCGCCATACAGTAGATTTTTCGGCGAGTAGCATCGATTTCGAGACGAGAAACGCCCTCGATCGTAACGGCTCCGTAAAGGTCTGGGTCGTGATGATCTGTGGGATGGATGAGCTTCAACGATTGAAGGCCGTGAGTAAGTTCAATTGGGCCATCCCCTTCCAAGATCTCCGTTAGGTCCCCATACAGAGCAAGCCCCGCCATTTGTGTGCCGTGGCCGCCTTGGTTGCCGTCGTGAGCCCCCCATGCTTGCTTGAGCGCCTGTGTATCGGCGTCGCCGATGACTGGCGCGAGGAGCGGGTGGCCACGGTTAACGCCTGTATCGAGCAGACCCACTACCGGCGAGCCTGCCGGGGGTGGAGTGAGCCTCGCGAGGGTTTGCTCAACCTCGAGGGTCTGTTCCTCCGCGCTGCGCGTCGAATATAGGTCGGCCGTCGCCTTGGCCTTGCGTACTTCGGCGATGATTCCCAGCACCTCAGCGCCCCGCGACAATTGCTCCGGCGTGCCACGGACTAGGATAACGGTCCGGTCAACAAATCTGAGTTCATTGGAGACTATCTCGTATCCAAAATCGTTAGCTGCACCGCGTAAGCGGCCCAGCGGGTCTTCGTCCGCGTCCTGAGCGGCTCGCAGCCAAACTTCCCATACAAAACTAACGTTGGCGGGTGGATAGAGCACCGGATCATCGGTCCACAACTCGCGCAGGGTGGCGAGTTTGATGTTCGCGATGCTCTCGACAAGTTTCTTATTGTCTCGCCTGCCGGGGACCGCATCACGATAGGCTTCGAGGACCTTCACAAATCTGGTGATCTTGTTGTCAGGAACGATGACGGTTGCAACCGTTCTGTTTTGGGCGTCGGTCGTGACTGACAGCAATTCGATGCCGCTCTTGCGTAGCTCAAGGCTTTCGAAGGCCAGCGGGAAATTGGGGTCACTCTCGAAGGCCAAAATAATACCAGGAGACTCATAGAAACCATTCCCCACTTGAACCGGGAACTGCCCCCGTTGAGCACGCGCGGTATCCAGCGCGCCGCGTAGTTGCGCAGCATGCGTTGGCCGCTGGCGATCTGGTAGATTGAATGGGGGAGAATGTCCTCGTGTCGCAGTGTAGCGTGCGGCTTCCGCAGGAGTGTTCAATAACAGGTGCGGATAGCGCGGCATTCAAAATTTCGTTTGAGTTATTTTACAGGCTTCCTGTGAGCCAGGACGCTCTTGCGCTCTGATATTGCGGAGGTCAAATCCTTACTGGTCAACTCGCGGCGTTCAATCAGAGCATGCTTGATGGCGTCGCTAGCGGCGCGAGTAACGTCCGCATAGCTCAAGCCTTTGGCCTTTTTGGCCAATGTCTGCCAATTTACGGCATCCGATATCTTTCTCGAAACAAATTTGAATTTGAGAGCTGCAATGATTTCTTTCTCATTGGGAAGTGAGTATTCGACAATGTCGTCGAACCGCCGGAAAACGGCGCGATCGAGAATGGTTGGATGGTTCGTGGCGGCGATGATGAGGCTGTCGGACTCATCCTGCTCAACCATTTGCAGGAAGTTATTTACGATGCGGCGGATTTCACCCACGTCGTTACTTAGGCCGCGCTCGGAACCGATGCTGTCGAACTCATCGAAAAGATAAACGGCTCGGGTTTGTGCGATAGCGTCAAAGATCAAGCGTAGCTTGGCTCCTGTTTCGCCCATAAACCGGGTAATGAGCCGATCAAGGCGAACTACAAAGAGCGGCAATGACAATTCGCCTGCGATCGCCGACGCGGTTAGCGTCTTTCCGGTGCCTGGCGGGCCAACCAGTAGAAGTTTCTTGCGAGGCGACAAACCGTGCGCGCGAATGTCTCGGATTGTCTTATGTTCGCGAACAACTCTATCCAGGATTGCTCTTGTATTGGCGTTAAGAACCAAGTCTTGCAGGCGCGTTTGCGGATACGTAACTGTCAGAAGGTCAGCGATTTCGCCACGAGGGCGGGCGAGCGGAATTGGGGATGGCCCCGGCGATGGCACTCTTGCTCGCGACTTATCGATAAGATCACGCAGTTCCTCGGCAAGCTTGCCGTGTCCGCTGCGCGCTTCACCAGCAGCGATTTGCATAGCGATCGAATGAAATTGAGCGGCATCACCCTCGGCGTATGCCTTTAAAAGCGCCTTGAGTTGATCTGCGCTGGCCATGGGACGTGCTTTGCTGCTCACTTGGGAAGTTTACCTTCAGGTTGCAGATTCTGGCAACCAGTACTAATTGGCGCGCCGTGTTTGGTGACAAGTGGTGCGGGCGGCCGGACTCGAACCGGCACAGGCCTTACGGCCCTACGGATTTTCGTACCACTTCGGCTTTCGCCGCCGCCATAAGGCGTTCGTGGTCTGGACTATCCCTTCACCCTGGCACGTAGGCTTTAGGTGCTGCCCGTCTAGTCTCTACACCTTCCCCCGGGAGGGGGCTTGGCTCGGGATTGCCAGTGAAGGTTTCCCCGACTTTGAGCAGTTCTGCTCCTGGGGTTTCCCCCCAGGGCACTCAATGGCTTAAGTCCGATGCGTCTACCAATTTCGCCACGCCCGCATCGGCCCATCTATAAGGCGCAATTGGCTTAAGGCCAAGAGAATCCAGTAGTTTTCGCACATGGTTTGAGCAACCTAGCGCAGCGTTTCCAGCTCTCCACGGCGGATTTCCACCACTTCCTTCCTCGGTGGCTTCTTCTTCCGGACGTTGATCGCGCTGGCGTCCAGCACGTCCTTCAGGTGCGCCGCATGGTATTTCTCGATCATCTCGACGCTGGTCCACTAAGCCTGCGCGTCAACCGCGCTGGCCGTGGTATTTGGTGGAATTGCTTTCTCCAAACGCTCGACAGAACAAGCTAAAACTCGCCCGAATCGGCGTATTGTGCTTGGCGCCCCCTTGCGAAAAGTGCGTTGAGCAGTCTGCGGCTGGTTAGCAAGGCACCGCAGGAGCATCAGCATAGCGCCGCCGAAAGCTTGATGCAGAACCGACTGCCCTTGGCAAGAACACATCAGCAAGCAGTTAGTAAGTGCGCCTTCGCGCAAGAAGCGAGCCGCTACCGGCTCGTAAGAGGAGCCCCTCCGGGCTCTAAGTGCGTGCCCAGCTTGGCCCGCTAAACTTCAGTATCCCTGGATTCTAAGGCTTCAATTGCAGCCGGGTTGAACTGGATAGCAGGCTCACTCGCAATCACCGGCTTCACCTGGCGGACAGACTTCGGACGCCGGACATTGATGGCCGAGGCATCAAGAGTATTCTTGATGTGAGCGGCGTAAAATTTCTCGATCATCTCCACACTGGTGCGGCAGTTCTTCGCTATCTGATAGATGTCTGCCCCTTCCATCAGTCTCATACAGATATATGTGTGGCGAAGGCTGTAAGCCGTTCGTGGCTTGCCGTCGCGGTCAAGCTTCAACGTATGCTTAGCGAGCAAACGGTTGAACAGCTTGATGTGATTGCCCGGAAATACCGGGTCGGTCGGCTGCGGATACTGCGGCACCGGGGCTGGTCGAGGATTTCTCCTGCGCTCACGCGCCTTTCCTTGCGGGACATATTTGGCCCGGGTAAGCAGCCGCTCATAAGGTAGCACCGCACTCGGCGTGCTCTTGCAGTAGCCGACACCACGCTTGCCGCGCACTTCGATCTCAAGAATTCTGTCGCCCTTACGCCCCTCCTCCACGATCGTAATGTCGCGATGTTGGAGATTCTTGGCTTCATCAGGCCGGAGGCCGGTGTTGCCGAGGAACAGGACGTAGTCATGCAGCTGCTCAGCATTCCAGCGGTGATGCGGTAGGCTGGCCTTCGCATGCTCGCGAGTCATCGTGTAGAGCTGCTTGTATTCCTCAGGACTGAACCAGGGGCGATGTACGACCTTTCCCTGCGACTTATAGGGTGGGGAGAAGTCCGGGAGATGCGCCAGCCATTCGTGCCGAATGGCGGTCTTTAGCACCTGCCGCAGCGTCACGATTTCATCGTGGATCGTGCTGCGTGCCGGCGCCTTCCCCGTTTTCGAGGTAGCGATCCGGTGCACTCTATATTCCTGGACCTTGCCAGGTGTGATCTCTGAGAGTCCCATGTCACCGAAGAACGGCAACAAATGGAGGCGCAGCCGTATGCCGTAGCCCTCGATCCATCGCTTGCTGCGATGTCCCTCGGTGATAACCTCGTACTCTTTCAAAAATTGGTCGGCCGCCTGCTTGAAGGTCTTCTCATTCTTTTTGAGAAGCCCCGCCTTCGACTTGCCGCGCAGCGCGAGATACCAATCCTCGGCAAATTGCTTCGCGAGGACGAGGTCGTCCTCGCGAGTTGTGGCGCGGTATTGGCGCCCATCAATCGAAGCGGAGCAGTGCCAGTGGCGGCCATCGCCGCGCCGGTAGACCTGGATGAGGCCGCCTAAGAGTTCGTGCCGAGCCATCTCGCACCTCCTCAACTCAGGATAGCGCGGAACCGCTCGGTCGTCGAACTTTGTGCTAGGCGTGCGCTAGGCCATTTACGCAAAATTAAAGGGTTAGGCCTTCGCCTAACCCTTTGTATTACATCGAATATTTGGTTGCGGGGATAGGATTTGAACCTATGACCTTCAGGTTATGAGCCTGACGAGCTACCGGGCTGCTCCACCCCGCGTTAAACTGTTGCATGCCTTCGTCAAAATGCCGGGGACGGTGGATGGAGGGCCGACGCTGCTCGCGTGGCTTGCTTCTCCCGTCCCAAAGGCTTCCTTGGAAGGCAACCCCGGGCAAAGCCCTCGGGCGCGAGGGGTATGTACCAACCCGGGCTGCCTTTGGAAAGGGCTGCGCGGACGTTTTTTTCGACTTTATGACAGGTCGCGGGACCGGATTCCGGCCGATTTGCCACACACTTGCCAGAAGTTCCACAAAGGACCAGCTTGCGGCAACAAAACAAAGGCGAAAAGCCAGTTGGGGAGGAACGCCATGGACCGAATCTTGGCCCGAACCTTGGACCATGCTTTGGACCAATCCTTGACAAGCGCCTCTGGCGCTCGACGACGTCTTTCCCGCCGTGGTGACGCGGTCGCGGGCTGAGGCGGCGCCTGATCTCGCCGGGCGGCTCGACCGGCTGGCGGCCATTGCGAGCGCAGCGAAGCAACCCAGAATCCCTCCGCGGCGATAGCCTGGATTGCTTCGCTGCGCTCGCAATGACAACAACAACAACAGCAACAAAGAATCTTCGAGGGGGAAACATCGGTGACGGACACATTCGATTTCGTCGTCGTGGGCGCAGGCTCCGGCGGCTGCGCGGTGGCGGGAAGGCTGTCGGAGGATACGGCGACATCCGTGGCGCTGCTCGATGCCGGCGGACGGAACGATAGTTGGCGGATCACCACGCCGTTCGGGCTGGCTTTGCCATACAGGGCGGCCAACTGGGCTTTCGATACCGTGCCGCAACAGGGATTGAACGGCCGTATCGGCTATCAACCGCGCGGCAAGGGCCTCGGCGGCTCCTCGGCGATCAACGCCATGGTCTACATCCGCGGCCACAAATGGGATTACGACCACTGGGCCTCGCTCGGCAATGAAGGCTGGTCGTACGCCGACGTGCTGCCCTATTTCAAGCGCTCGGAGAACAACGCTGATTTCGACGGCGCGTATCACGGCAAGGGCGGCCCGCTGCATGTCAACAGACTGCGCTCGGACAATCCGATCCACGACATCTTCCATCAGGCCGCGCGCGAGGCGCAGTTCCGCATCCGCGAGGACTTCAACGAAGAGGATCACGAAGGGCTCGGCAGCTACCAGGTGACGCAGCACAAGGGCGAGCGCTGGAGCGCGGCGCGCGCCTATCTGCAGCCCCGCGCGAATCTTCGTGTCGAGACGGGGGCGCATGCCACGAAGATCCTGTTCGAGGGTGGGCGCGCGGTCGGCATCGAATATGTGCAGGGCAAGCAGACAAAGCAGCTGCACGCCCGCCGCGAGGTGATTCTCGCCTCCGGCGCCTTCCAGTCACCGCAGCTGCTGATGCTCTCGGGCATCGGCGATCGCGAGGCGCTTGCCGCACACGGTATCGGCGTCGTGCATGATTTGCCGGGCGTCGGGCGCAATCTTCAGGACCATCCGGATTTCGTGTTCGTCTACGCGTCCGACTACCCGCACTTCGTTCATTCATCGCTCGGCCGGCTGCCGTCCCTGCTCCGCGCCATCCAGCGGTATCGCCGTGAGCGACGCGGCCTGATGACCACCAATTTCGCCGAATGTGGCGGCTTCCTGAAGACCAGCCCCGACCTCGACGTGCCGGACATTCAGCTGCACTTCGTCATCGCGATGCTCGACGACCACGGCCGCAAAAAGCACAAGGAGGCGGGTTTCTCCTGCCATGTCTGCCTGCTCAGACCGAAGAGCCGCGGCAGCGTATGGCTGAAGAGCGCCGATCCGCTCGCAGCCCCCATGATCGATCCGAACTTCCTGGGCGAGGCGGAGGATCTCGAGACGATGGTCGCGGGCTTCAAGACCACCCGACGCCTGATGGAGACGCCTGCGATGCGCGCATTGCAGAAGAAGGACATGTTCACATCCGATGTGAGAACGGACGACGACATCCGCGCCATCCTGCGGGGTCGCGTCGACACCGTCTATCACCCCGTCGGCACCTGCAGGATGGGCACAGACGCGATGGCGGTGGTCGATCCAAAGCTGAAGGTGCACGGCGTGGAAGGCCTGCGCGTCGTCGATGCCTCGATCATGCCGACGCTGATCGGCGGCAACACCAATGCGCCGACCATCATGATCGGGGAGAAGGCGGCGGATATGATCAAGGGAGAGATCCGGTAGTTCTTCTCCCTCTCCCCGTTCTTACCGGGAGCGGGTTGGGGTGAGGGGCCTCTATCCGCGCATGGGGTGAGAGTTGGACTCGCGGAGAGGCCCCCTCACCCGGATCGCATCAATCGCGAGCATGGTTCCTTTACCGACATCGAATAGGGCTGATATTCGCGTGGTCCCCAGCTTCTGGAGCGAAAAATACAGACGATTTTAACGATCTGAAACCGGAATGATCGGTTCGGCGTTCATTCGTTCCATGGCAGGCTCTCGCTCATGAACAGTTTCGATCTCGCGGTCTACGCGGCACTCGCGATTGCGGTCGGCTTCGGCTTCAGGACCGGGCTGCTCGGCAGCGCCATGACCATCCTCGCCTATCTGCTCGCCGCGCCGATTGCGGTTGCACTGATGCCGCTGATCGTACCGCAGGTCGCCAACAATCCGAATCCGTCGCTGCTCCAGAACTGGATCTGGTTTTTCGGCATCTTCGTGGTCGTCGGCATGCTGTTTGGATATATCGGCCGGCTGGCGCTGAGCGACACGATACGCGAGGCCGGGATCGGCGACCGGCTCGGCGGCGCCGCGCTCGGCGCCATCAGGGTCGGTCTCGTCGCCACCACGCTGGTGCTGGTGTTCGACCAGATCGTGCCGGCCAACCACCAGCCGCCCTTCCTGGCCGGCTCGCACCTGCGGCCATTGTTCTCGGCGGTGGGGCAGATGGGATTCAAGTCGCTGCCGCCGGAAGCCGCCTCCGCGATCGACCGCCTCAAGCAGGAACGGCGCATCTAGCGCGCGATGAGATCGCGCTATAGCTTTTGTTTGGGCATGATCTTTTCGGAAAACCGCTCCACACTTTTCGCTAACGCGGCCTTCGGGTCCGGATCATGCCTGCGCATTTGCATCGCCGCAGCGCGCGCCATGCATTTTGACGCGAACCCCTCCCTTATCAGCGGCGCCACGATTGGCTAGAGTGCGGCCCGTCCAAAACCTGCCTGACATTACGGGAGTGAAACTGTGGATCTTGGGATCAAAGGTCGCCGCGCCATCGTCTGCGCATCCAGCAAGGGCCTCGGCCGTGCCTGCGCCATCTCGCTGGCCGAAGCCGGCGTTGACGTCACGCTGACCGCGCGCGGCGCCGAAGCCCTGAAGAAAACGGCCGACGAGATCCGGAAGGCCTATCCTGATGTGAAGGTCACCGAGATCGTCGGCGACATCACGACGCCGGCCGGCCGCGAGGCCGTGCTGAAGGCCTGCCCGGAGCCGGATATCCTGATCAACAATGCCGGCGGCCCGCCGCCCGGCGATTTCCGCAACTGGACCCGCGACGACTGGATCAAGGCGATCGACGCCAACATGCTCACCCCGATCGAGCTGATCAAGTCGACGGTGGATGGCATGATGGCGCGCAAGTTCGGCCGCATCGTCAACATCACCTCGGCCGCGGTGAAGGCGCCGATCGACATCCTCGGTCTCTCCAACGGCGCGCGCGCCGGCCTCACCGGCTTCATCGCCGGCCTGTCGCGCAAGACCGTGATCAACAACGTCACCATCAACGGCCTGTTGCCGGGCCCGTTCGAGACGGATCGTCTGACCAGCACCGCGAAAGGCGAAGCCGACAAGCGCGGTACGACGCCGGAGCAGGTCCTGGCCGAACGCGCCAAGCTCAACCCGGCCGGCCGCTTCGGCCAGCCCGATGAGTTCGGCTATGCCTGCGCGTTCCTGTGCGGCGCCAAGGCCGGCTTCATCACCGGCCAGAACATCCTGCTCGATGGCGGCGCTTTCCCGGGCACGCTTTGAGGGCGGTCTGGTACGAGCAAACGGGACCGGCCGGCGACGTCCTCACCTATGGTGAGATGGCGACGCCGGTCGCGGGCCCAGGCGACGTTCGCATTCGCCTGGAAGCCTCCGGCGTCAATCCTGCCGATGTCGGCCGGCGCGGCGGCTCGTATCGAACCATGGAATATCCCCGCGTCATCCCGAACAGCGACGGCGCGGGTTTTGTCGACCAGATCGGCGACAGCGTGACCCGCTTCAAGATTGGCGACCGCGTCTGGCTGTTCAACGGCCAGCGCAACGGCCGCGCCTTCGGCACGGCTGCCGAATATATCGCGCTCGCCGAGCAGCTGGTGACGCCGCTGCCGGACAATCTCTCCTTCGCGGAGGGCGCGACGCTCGGCATTCCCGCGATGACCGCGTGGTGCGGCCTGTTCGCGGACGGGCCTGTTGTCGGCAAGACCGTGCTGGTCACCGGCGGTGCCGGTGCGGTCGGGCACTATGCGGTGCAGCTCGCAAAGTGGGGCGGTGCACAGGTGATTGCGACCGTCAGCTCGGCGATGAAGGGCGAGCAGGCGCGGCGCGCTGGCGCCGATCTTGTCGTCAATTACAGGAATGAAGACGTCGTCGCCAAGGCGATGGCCTTCACCGGTGGACGCGGTGTCGACCGCGTCGTCGATGTCGATTTTGGCGGCAACATCGCGACCACCTTGAAGCTGATGGCAGTCAATTCGACCATTGCAGTCTACGCCACCAACGGCAATCGCACGCCTGTGGTGCCGATGCGCGAGCTGATGGAAAAATGCATCACGCTCCGCGCGCTGGTGCTGTTCGCATTGCCGCCCGCGCTGCTTGCAGCGGCGCAGACGGACATCTCGAAATGGCTGGCGGCGGGGCCGCGTATCCACACCATCGCGGCGCAGTTTGCACTATCCGACACGGCACAGGCGCATCTCGCCGTCGAGAAGGGCGACAAGCTCGGTACCGTCATCGTGGACTGCGTGCGCTAAGAGTTACGATACGGGCGTGGTCCGCTCGTCGGTCCAGTCGATGCCGAGCTCGTCCATGCCGTCGGCGAGGAGATCGCCCAGCATCGGCTCGCCCAGCAGATATTGGACAGCCTCGCGCCGGGGCGCCTTGTATTCGGCGCGCGCCTCGATGGCGCGGGCGCGCAGATCGCCCCATTCCTCCGCGTCGCCATCACCGCGACCGATCCACATCAGCGTGACGAGGTCGAGCTGCTCGTCCTCGTTCATGGCCTGGATGAAGCCAGCGAGCTCGGCCGCGACCGGATCGGACGCATTGTCCTCCAGCACGTCGGTCTCGCCGTCGTCCGCGGCGTTGGACCCCGAATCCGGATCGGAATCCGCCTCCTTGACGTCGAATTCGCGGGCCTTCTCGATGATGAAGGCGACCTTCTCGGCGGAAATGGCTAGCTCTGGCATGGGCTCCCCCTTTGTTGATCTGGCTGGTTTCGGGTTCCTCCGATAACGCCACATCGCGACAGATGATCCATTGCGTTCAACGGCGGAAGGCCGCATCTTTCGCGAAAGCAAGAAAATCAGGGGCGCGCCGCATGCAGTGGGAAGTCGGCAAGGTCAAAATCACAAAAATCGTCGAAATGGAGACGGTCGGCTCGACCCGCTTCATCCTGCCGGCCGCAACCAATGACGAGATCCAGAAACTGCCCTGGCTGATCCCGCACTTCGCCACCGAGGAGGGCCGGCTGAAAATGTCGATCCATTCGCTGGTGGTGGAGACGCCGACGCGCCGCATCGTGGTCGACACCGGCCTTGGCAACGACAAGCAGGGCCGCGGCGTCCCGGTGTGGAACAACCGCAGCACGCCATTCCTGGAGACCATGACGGCGGCAGGCTTCTCGCCCGAGAGCATCGACACCGTGCTGTGCACGCATCTCCATGTCGACCATGTCGGCTGGAATACGAAGCTGGTCGATGGCAAATGGGTGCCGACCTTCCCCAAAGCGCGCTACCTGTTCGGCAAGACCGAGTATGAATATTGGCGCGACTATACGGCCGAGCCGGACAAGGTCGCGGTGTTCAACGATTCCGTGAAGCCGGTCGTCGATGCGGGCCGGGTCGAGCTGATCCCGGGCGATCACCGGCTCTGCGAGGAGATCAGCGTGATCCCGACACCCGGCCACAGCCCCGGGCATATCAGCGTCCTGGTCGAATCCGGCGGTGCGCAAGGGCTGCTCAGCGGCGACGTCGCCCATCACCCCTGCCAGATGGCACATCTCGACTGGTGCTCGGTCGTCGACACCGATCCCGCCCAATCCGCCGCGTCCCGGCGCAGGGTGTTCTCGCGCTTTGCCGACACCCCGACGCTGGTGATCGGCGGTCATTTCTCCGCCGGGCACATCAAGCGGGACGGAGATGCGTTCAGGTTTGTGGCGCTGGAGTGATCTCCGTGTCCCGGACGCGGTGCAGCGTGCAACGCTGCTCCGCAGAGCCGGGACCTAGAATGCCGCGACATGGGCCCCGGCTCTGCAGCGCATCACTTCGTGCTGCGCAGCGTCCGGGGCACGAGACCTCGCCCCGCCCACCGAATCCAGAAGCCTGCAATGCGCCTCACTTTGAGCGGTTGAATTTCCCGCCGCCCTGTTCCATGAAGCTATTTAACCGATCGGTCCATCTCCAGGGAGAAACGAGAATGAAGCTTGTTCGTTATGGCGAAAAGGGCGCGGAAAAGCCCGGCCTGATCGACAAATCCGGCCAATTGCGCGACCTGTCGGCGCATGTGAAGGACCTCACCGGCGAGGCCTATTCGCCGGAGTCCCTGAAAAAGCTCGCCGCGCTCGATCCCGCCTCGCTGCCCGCCGTCTCCGGCAAGCCGCGGTTCGGCGCGCCTGTTACCGGCATCTCGAAATTCGTCGCCATCGGCCTCAATTACAGCGACCACGCCAAGGAAACCGGCGCCGCGATCCCGACCGAGCCGATCATCTTCATGAAAGCCAACACCTCGCTGTCCGGCCCGAACGACGTGGTCGAGAAGCCGCGCGGCTCGACCAAGCTCGACTGGGAGGTCGAGATCGCCGCGATCATCGGCACCCGCGCCAAATACATCTCCGAAGCCGATGCGCTGAACCATGTCGCCGGCTATTGCGTCTGCAACGACGTGTCCGAGCGCGCCTTCCAGACCGAGCGCCTGGGCCAGTGGACCAAGGGCAAGTCGCACGACACCTTTGGCCCCGTCGGCCCGTGGCTCGCGACCAAGGACGAGATCAAGGACGTGCAGAACCTGGCGATGTGGCTCGACGTCAATGGCCAGCGCCGCCAGACCGGCTCGACCAAGACCATGATCTTCTCAATGGCCAAGTGCATCTCCTACGTCTCGCAGTTCATGACGCTGCTGCCGGGCGACATCATCACCACCGGCACCCCGCCCGGCGTCGGCCTCGGCATGAAGCCGCCGACCTTCCTCAATGTCGGCGACGTCGTGACGCTCGGCATCGAGGGTCTCGGCGAGCAGCGCCAGGAGATCGTGGCGGCGTGAACTTTGGCGCACTCCAAGACACCCATTGTCGTCATGCCCGGGCTTGTCCCGGGCATCCACGTCTCACAGTCTAACCACGCGGAGATGCGTGGATGGCCGGGACAGGCCCGGCCATGACGGAGGAGACACCGTTCGCACAAGACTGACCGCAGGGAATCGTCCGCATGAAACTCTCCTTCTCCGCCGCCTCGCCTTTCGCCCGCAAGGTGCGCATCGCCGCGATCGAGCTCGGGCTGATCGACAAGATCGAGCTGACGCCCGCGACCGTCGCGCCGGGCACGGTCAACGAGGACTATTCGCGCATCACGCCGCTGAAGAAGCTGCCGGTGCTGATCACCAATGACGGCGACGTGATTCTGGATTCCTACGTCATCGTCGAATATCTCAACGAGATGGCCGGCGGCAGCCTGATCCCCGATTACGGCCCGCAGCGCTGGAAGGCCAAGACCAATCACTCGCTGATCAACGGCATGCTCGATTCCATGCTGCTGTGCCGCTACGAGAAGATGGTGCGGCCGCAGGGCCTGCAATGGCAGGCGTGGTCGGACGACCATTGGAACCGGGCCTGGACCGGCATGGCGCGCTTCGAGAACATGCCCGAGGTGCTGAACGGGCCGTTCGACATCTCCCAGATCGGCCTCGTTTGCGTGCTCGGCTATGCCGACTTCCGCTTCGCCGATTGCGGTTGGCGCAAGGCCTATCCGAAGCTCGACGCCTTCCACCAGAAGATGCTGGAGCGGCCCTCCGTCAAGATCTCGGTGCCGCCAGCGGCGTAGGACCGGGACGGCGGGGAGAAGGACGATGCACGACCGCTTCCTCCGCCTCAGCATTCTCGGCGCGAGCCTTGTGCTCGCGTTGACCGTCTCGGCCACTCCCATGCAAGCCGACGGCACGACGCCTGGAGAACGAAACCCAGCCTGCGAACCGCCGTCGTCAAGCGACGACGGCTGGACAATTGCGGCGCCCAACAGCGTCGGCATGGACGGCGCGCAACTCTGCGGCATCGCTGCACGACTGGCGCAACGCGCGACCTCGGTCCATTCGGTTGTCGTCACGCGCCACGGCAAGCTCGTCTTCGAGCAGTATTTCCCCGGCTACGATCAACCCTGGGGACAACCGGACGACCAGCACGAATTCACCGCGACGACGAAGCACGACATGCGTTCGGCATCGAAGAGTGTGGTTTCGCTGCTCGTCGGCATCGCGATCGATCGCAAGCTGATCGGAGGCGTCGACGAGCCCGTGCTCAAATTCTTCCCCGACCATCAGGCGGTGAAGCAGGCCGGCTGGGAGGCCATCACGCTGCGCCATCTGCTGACCATGTCATCAGGCATCACATGGGACGAAGCGCGCGACTGGACCGATCCGAAAAACGACGGGCCGCATCTCCTCTCTGAAGCCGATCCGATCGGCTATGTGCTCACAAGGCCGGTCGCGGCGCCGCCGGATGTGCTCTGGACCTATAATGGCGGCGGGACTGAACTGCTTGGCAACATCCTCGAGCGCGCCTCGGGCAAACCGCTGGAGGCATTTGCGCGCGAGGCGCTGTTTCAGCCGCTCGGGATCACCGATGTCGAGTGGAAAGCCTATAAGAACGGCAAGATCGCAGCGGCCGCAGGCCTGCGCTTGCGGCCCCGCGATGCGGCGAAGCTCGGCCAGCTCGTGCTCAATCGCGGTCAGTGGAACGGCCGACAAATCGTCACAGCCGACTGGATCGCGCAATCGACCATCCCACGATTCCAGGCGGTCGGTTATTTCGGCGGCACGCTGTTCTACGGCTATCAATGGTGGATGGGCCGCTCACTGGCCGGCGGCAAGGAAATCAAATGGGTCGGCGCCTTCGGCTGGGGCGGGCAACGCATTTTCATCGTGCCCGAGCTTGATCTCGTCATGACAACGACCGCCGCGCAATACGGCCAGCCGAAGGAAGGGCTGGCCGCGATCGACATCCTCTCCAACATCGTCATTCCATCCGTGCGTGACGCACGCTGAGTGCAAGGAAAGCGAACAAGGGAAGTGAGCATGAGCCTGAAATTCACCGTCGGCGATCTCATCATTCATCGTGTCGTCGAGCAGGAAGCCCCTTTCTTCCCGGCGCTTGAGTTCATGCCCGGGCTAACGCCGGAGGTGCTGGCCGAGAACCGCGCTTGGCTGCGGCAGGCCAAGGCGCTGGATGACACCGACACCTTCCTCCTGTGCTTCCAGTCCTACGTGATCAAGACGCCGCATCACACCATCCTCGTCGACAGCTGCATCGGCAACGACAAACCGCGGCCGCAGCGGCCGAGATGGAATATGAAGACCGACGACACGTACCTGCGCAGCCTCAACGCCGCCGGGTTTGCTGTCGACGACATCGACTTCGTGATGTGCACGCATCTGCATGTCGACCACGTCGGCTGGAATACGCGGCTGGAGAACGGCCGCTGGGTGCCGACCTTCCCCAACGCGCGCTACGTCTTCGCCAAGCAGGAGTTCGACCATTGGTCGGAGCAGAATGCGAAGACGGAGATTCCGCCGTTCGTGGACAGCGTGCTGCCGGTGGTCGAGGCGAAGCGCCACGAGCTCGTCGGCAACGACCACCAGATCGGCGATCACGTCCGCATCCTGCCGACGCCCGGTCACACCCCGGGCCATATCGCGGTTACGATGGGCCGCGGCAAGGACGACGCCGTGTTCTCCGGCGACCTCATGCATTCGCCGCTACAGACGCTCTATCCGGAGCTGTCGATCAAGTTCGACGTCGATCCGGCGAAGGCAGCAACCACGCGCCGCAGTTTCCTGGAGCGCTATTGCGACACCGACACGCTGTGCTGCACCGCGCATTTCCCGTCGCCGTCGGTGGGGAAGATCAGGCGCAAGGGCAACGGGTTTATCTGCGCGGCGGTGTAGCGGAACGCCGCAATCGGCCCGCTTCCGTCATGCCCGGGCTTGTCCCGGGCATCCACGTTCTTACAATCGACGGCAATGAAAACGTGGATGGCCGGGACAAGCCCGGCCATGACGAGGAAACATCATGGCCGATCTCCCCGACATCCCCCTGCCCGCCGGCATCCGCTCGCGTTATGTCGATGGCATCAACGGCTTGCGCATGCACGTGCTGGAGGCAGGCTTCGAGACCAAGGGCCGGCCCTGCATCCTGCTGCTGCACGGCTTTCCCGAGCTCGCCTTCTCCTGGCGCAAGGTCATGCCGGCGCTGGCTGCGGCCGGCTATCACGTCATCGCGCCGGACCAGCGCGGCTATGGCCGCACCACCGGATGGACCGCGGACTATGACGGCGACCTCGCGCCGTTCTCGCTCCTCAACTCGGTGCGCGATGCGCTCGGACTGGTGTCGGCGTTCGGCTACAAGCAGGTTGATCTCGCCGGACACGATTTCGGCAGCCCGGTCGCGGCGTGGTGCGCGCTGATCCGGCCCGATGTGTTTCGTTCGGTGACGCTGATGAGCGCCCCATTCGGCGGAGCGCCGCCGCTGCCGTTTGGCACGGTCGATGCGGCCGCGAAGCCGCCCGTGGAAGACCCCGTGCATCACGAGCTCGCCGCGCTGCCGCGCCCGCGCAAACACTATCAATGGTATTACGCGACGCGCCCGGCCAACGCCGACATGCAGCACGCGCCGCAGGGCGTGCATGATTTCCTGCGCGCTTATTATCATCACAAGAGCGCGGACTGGACCGACAACAAGCCGTACCCGCTGAAGTCGTGGTCGGCGAATGAGTTGGCAAAGCTGCCGACCTACTACGTGATGGACGCCGGCGAGACCATGGCCGAGACGGTGGCCAAGGAGATGCCGTCGCCCACCGCGATTGCAGCCAACCGATGGCTGCCGGACAGCGACCTCGCCTATTACAGCGCCGAATATGGCCGCACCGGATTCCAGGGGGGCCTGCAATGGTACCGCTACGGCACATCGGGCATGCTCAACAGCGAGATGCAATTGTTCTCCGGACGCAGCATCGACGTGCCCTCCTGCTTCATCTCGGGCAAGCAGGATTGGGGTACCTATCAGCGCCCCGGCGTGTTCGAGGCGATGCAGGGGCGCGGATGCACGAAAATGCTCGGCTGCCAGCTCGTCGATGGCGCCGGCCATTGGGTGCAGCAGGAGCAACCGGCCGAGGTGAGCCGGCTGTTGCTGGAATTCCTGGCAAAGACCGAAGCCGCCTGATTTGACCTGGGAACCACGGCACTCTATATAATTTAGAATAATTCTAAACTATCAAACCAGGGCTGCCGTGAAGACTTTTGCTGAACTAACCGAGCGCGAGGTGCTTGCGGTCGCGATCTCCTCCGAGGAGGAGGACAGCCGCATCTACATGACCTTCGCCGAGGACCTGCGGGAGCGATATCCGGACTCCGCCAAGATCTTCGAGCAGATGGCCGAGGAAGAGCGCGGCCATCGCCACATGCTGCTGGAAATCTACGAGCAGCGCTTCGGTCCGCACCTGCCTCCCATCCGCCGCGAGGACGTCAAGGGATTCCTGAAGCGCCGTCCGGTCTGGCTCACCAAGAACCTGCCGCTCGACACCATCCGCAGGGAGGTCGAGACGATGGAGATGCAGGCCGAGCGCTTTTACGTCAAGGCCGCCGAACAGGCGCAGGATGTCGGCGTGCGCCGTTTGCTCGGCGATCTCGCCGAAGCCGAGAAAGGCCACGAAGAGATGGCCGCGAAGCTGGCGGACCGGATCCTCAGCCCCGATGTGCGCGCGGAGGAAGATCGCACCAACCGCCGCATGTTCGTGCTGCAATATGTGCAGCCGGGGCTTGCCGGCCTGATGGACGGATCGGTCTCGACGCTGGCGCCGCTGTTTGCGGCTGCGTTTGCCACCCACCAGAACTGGCAGACGTTTCTTGTCGGCCTCGCCGCCTCGATCGGCGCCGGCATCAGCATGGGATTTGCGGAAGCGCTGTCCGACGACGGCTCGCTGACGGGGCGCGGCTCGCCATGGCTGCGCGGTCTCACCTGCGGCGTGATGACGACGCTCGGCGGGCTCGGCCACACCGCGCCCTACCTCGTGCCCGACAGCTGGGCCAATGCGTTCTGGATCGCAACCGCGATCGCCGGGATCGTCGTGTTCTTCGAGCTATGGGCGATCGCCTTCATCCGCTCGCGCTACATGGACACGCCGTTCCTCCAGGCCGTGTTCCAGATCGTGCTCGGCGGCGCCATCGTGCTGGCGGTGGGGATATTGATCGGGGCGGCGTAGGCGCCTCACTCACTGTCATGCCCCGAAGGCGGAGCATCCAGTACGCCGCAGCTTTTCGGTTCAATCGCTGGCCTCACGGAATACTGGATCGCCCGGTCAAGCCGGGCGATGACAGTGTGCATGAAGCGGCGTCGCACGCCCCTTGAAATCCGGCATATCAATCGCGATCAAACGGCGGTTGCGGCATTCCGGCAAACTGCGCATCATCCGCCGACAACCAGAGCGGGAGACGCGCCATGGCCAAATCGGAGTGGAGTTTCAAAAGCGCAGTCGAGCTGTCGGCCGCATTGGGGACGAAGAAGGTCTCGTCGGTCGAGCTCACGCAGGATGCGATCAGCCGCATCGAACGTCACGACGGCAAGGTCAACGCGATCTGCGTCAAGGATTTCGACCGGGCGCTCGGTGCCGCGCGCGAGGCGGACGCGGCGCTGGCGCGCGGCGAGCGCAAGCCGCTGCTCGGCCTGCCCATGACGATCAAGGAATCCTTCAACATCGTCGGCCTGCCTACGACCTGGGGGTATGTGCCGCAGAAGGATTTCAGGCCAGCGGAGGATGCGCTCGTGGTGGCACGCATCAAACAGGCAGGCGGCGTGATCCTCGGCAAGACCAACGTTCCGGTGGGCCTCGGCGACTGGCAGAGCTACAACGACATCTACGGCACCACGAACAACCCCTATGATCTCGGCCGCACACCGGGTGGATCGTCCGGGGGGTCGTCGGCAGCCCTTGCCACGGGCTATTGCGCGCTCGCCACCGGCTCCGATATCGGCGGCTCGCTGCGCGTGCCAGCATTTCATTGCGGAATCTTCGCTCACAAGCCGACCATCAATCTCTGCGCGGCGCGCGGCGAAACCCCGCCGCCGTTTCCAGCCATTCCGCGCGACGGCGACCTCGCCGTCATCGGCCCGATGGCGCGCACGGCGGCGGATCTGTCCCTGCTGCTCGACGTCATGGCCGGACCGGATCCCCTGGAAGCCGGCGTCGCCTACAAGCTCGATTTGCCCGTTGCACGGCATCAGTCGCTGCGGGATTTCCGCGTGCTGCTGATCGAAAGCCATCCGCTGCTGCCGACCGACCGGGACGTCCGCAGCGCGATCGACAAGCTCGCAACCGATCTTGCGAAGTCCGGCGTGACCGTCGCGCGCGAGAGCGCACTGCTCCCGGACTTCGCGGAAACGTCTCGGCTCTATATGCGCATGCTGCTTGGCTTCCTCGGCGCATTCTTCCCACCCGACATATTGGCGGCCTCGCAGGCCAGAGCGAGCCAACTGTCGCCGGAGGACCGGAGCCTCGGCGCGGAGCGTCTGCGTGGCATGACCGCAAGCCACCGCAGCTGGATCCTCGACGCAGGTAGCCGCGCCGGCCTGCGTGCGCAATGGCGCGCGCTGTTCAAGAGTTTCGACGCGGTGATCTGCCCGATCATGCCGACACCGGCCTATCCGCATGATCATTCGCCGGAGCAGAGCCTGCGACATATCAACATCGACGGCAAGGACTACCCCTATTCCGATCAGCTCGCCTGGCCCGGCATCGCGACGCTTCCGGGCCTGCCGGCAACGGCCGTTCCGCTGGGACTGTCGAAAGACGGCCTGCCGGTCGGCGTGCAGATCGTCGGACCGTGGCTGGAGGATCGCACACCGCTCAAGCTCGCCGAGCTGATCGAGCGCGAGTTCGGCGGCTTCACACCGCCGCCTTTGTTTGATGATTAGTCCTGTCGTCAACGACCCAAGGGGAGAAACGTCATGAGCGACGACATGGAAGACCTCGCCGCGCTCAATCGCGACTACGTCGCCTCGGTACAGAACTGCGACGTCAAGCGTTTCGACGAGATCCTGGCGCCGGAATTCTATTGCTCCAATCCCGACAAGACGCTGGTCGACCGCGCAGCCTTCCTGAAGCAGACGGCGCGGCCGGTCACGATCCGCAATCTGCATGCGCATGACGTCATCATCCGCATCATGGGCGATTTCGCCATCATCCACGCCGCGACCAGCTACACCACGGCCGACGGCCAGCAGGCGACCGGGCGATACACCGATTGCTGGACCAAGAAGAACGGGACGTGGCTCGCAGTGTCCGCGCACGTGTCGCGGTGAGGTAGGCACACTGGCCCCTGTCCGCAACCGATCTAGAGCCGGCTGCCTTGGAGATTGGCAACCTCTTAAGTAAGATGCTGACCGCGTTCGGGCGCACTTATTCAGATCTTGGACTCGAACTCGACGATTGAGCTCTGCCCCTTTTGTATTTGCTGCCTCTAAGCGAAGAGAATTCCGGCGCAAAATGATCGTTTAGTTATCTTCCTCTATTTCGCGCTTCGACCAAAAGAGCAGACCAGCATGATGATCGGATATAAGCCGTGATCAATATAGCTTCTCTCGCAAATTCTGCGACTGTTACACCCCTAAAACTAGCAAGGTTACTGTCGGTCAGACGGCAAACGTTTCGCGCCAATGAGCGCGCCGATGCCCAGGCATTGAAAGACACACAGCCCCAACTTTGGCAAACTCTGTTAGGTAGCCTAAACCAAAATTCGCGCACCTCGATGCCCGGTGTAATCGGAGCTTTGGCTCGAGATATTCAGTCGAGTATGAAAATCGATATTGTTCAAGTTGCCGATGCGAAGGACAGCATTGATTTAGACGAAAAAGGAACAGACGAAAATGAACTAATCGAGCTCGTTTCGTCGGTTCCGTTGCTCGCCAAAGACGCCCTGGTAGGTCTCGTACAGCTCGCCCATGATGAGCCTACGCTCGTTGCGGCGGCGTTGCTCGTAGAGTGTCGCGCGGTACTGGGACGGCAGAATATCTCAGACGTGTCGTTCGACCTTCTGAGCTCGATGCTGGTGTACGCCGCTGGTGGAGCGTTGACATCCGATATTGCAGGGCGGGTTTATGAGTTTCAAGGTCACGTCGAGCGAACCCGTAGCCGGGCGGAGGAAACCTCAGAACTCCTGCGCTCGCGGTTCCACGAATTCAAATCCGGCGAAGAGGATAAGCTAACTGCATTCAAACGATCACTCTCGGAAGAGGTCAAGCTCCGCTCGGCGAGTGCCTTGTGGAGCGATCGGGCGCGCTGGCATCGCGCAATCTCCGCTCTTTCACTTGTTGCCTTCTTGGCGGTCATAGTTGCCGCTCTCTGGGCAATCGCGAACCATTTTAAGGAGATCGTCGAGTTGCTTCCGCGCGACAAAGACAATCATATTGAGTATGTCAGCGTTGCCTTGATTGCTATACCAGCTGTCGGAGTTGGGTGGGCTCTCAAAGTGCTCACCAGATTCATTCAAACCAATAGCATCTTGGGCGACGATTCGCGTCAGCGACAAGCCATGACGCGTACCTATCTTGCACTTGTTGCTGATAAAGATTCAGGCGTGACCGAAAAAGATCGTCTGGTCATGTTGAATGCGATCTTCCGACCTCTTCCGGGCATACAAGTTGACGAGGTCGCACCGCCGACAATTTTAGACCTGCTTAAGAAGGAATAGCTGTCATTTCGCGACAAGGCTGCGCTCTCCCGTTGCAGAGTCGTCCATTTCAGCGGAACGCCGCTTGCTGCGTCTCAAATATATTCTGCTGCGTCAAAACACGATCACGCTGCGCAGCGTCTTGCCGGCTTTCATGTTGGCAAAGCCTTCGTTGATCTCCGAGAGCTTCAGCTTGGCCGAGATCCAGTCCTCCAGATGCAGCCGGCCGCGCAGATAGAAATCGACCAGGCGCGGCATGTCGACGCGGAAATGGTTGGAGCCCATCGAGGAGCCCTGGATCCTGCGCTCGCGCAGGAAGTCAAAACCGTGCAGCTCGATCTTCTGGCCGAACGGAATCATGCCGACGATGGTGGCGGTGCCGCCGGAGGCCAGCATGGCGAAGGCCTGCTCCGCGGTTTCCTTGCGGCCTAGCACCTCGAAGGAATGATGCACGCCGCCATTGGTGAGATCGCGAACCTGCTTCACGACGTCGCCGTCGGCGGGATTGATGATGTCGGTGGCGCCCAGCTTGGTCGCGAGCTGGAGTTTTGCCGGATTGGTATCGATGGCGATGATGCGGCCGGCACCCGCAATCTGCGCGCCGTTGATGGCGGCCATGCCGACACCGCCGCAGCCGATCACCGCCACGGTTTCGCCGGCCGTGACCTTGGCCGTGTTCACGACCGCGCCGTAGCCGGTGATGACGCCGCAGCCGATCAGCGCTGCGAGATCGAGCGGCATCTCCTTGCGGATTTTGACGATGGCGTTCTCATGCACCAGCATCTGCTCGGCGAAGGACGAGAGATTGAGGAACTGATGCAGCTTCTCAGGTTTCGACCATTGCATCCGGTTGGAGACGCCCGGCAGCAGTTTTACGGTGGTGTCGGTGCAGAGCACGGTGCGGCCGGTGGTGCAATTATCGCAAGTACCGCAGAACACCGACAGGCACGTGACGACGTGGTCACCGGGCTTCACATAGGTGACGTCGGAGCCGACCTGCTCGACGACGCCAGCCGATTCATGGCCGAGCACCGCGGGCAGCGGATGCGGATAGAGGCCTTCCATGAAATGCAAATCCGAGTGGCAGAGCCCGGCCACCGTCGTTCGGATCAGCACTTCGCGCGGGCCGGGCTTCGGCAGGCTGACATCCTCGATGACCAGCGGCTTGTTGACTTCATAGAGGACGGCGGCCTTCATCGAGCACTCCCTGTCGCTTTTCTTGCTTTGAACGCGGGCGCAGCCTACGCCGCCAGAACCAGTTCGCCAACCTCGCTCATGCCGGCATCGCGATCCCCGAGCAGCAGCGCTGCGATCTTCGCTTGCGCGGCATTTTCCGTCAGCCGGAACGGATCATTTGGCGTCACCCGGTGGTCGATCACCAGACGCGACAGCAGCAGCCGGCGCGCATCGCCGCGCATGGCGTGGATGCGATGCGCCTCCCAGGCGAGCGCAACCGCGCTTGCGACATGATAGAGCAGGCTGGTGGCACGCCGCGCATCGGCTTCGTTCTCGGACTTCGCCGCAACCTCGCGCGCAAAACCGACGGCGCGATCGACGAGACCGCGCAGATTGTCACGCCAGGCCTGAGGCACGGACGCGCTGTCATCGAGCCGGGCATGCAGATCGGCTGATAGCGCGGATTCGGCTCCATGGCGGCCGACCGCACGCCGCAGCGCATCGATCGCGACGATGTTGCCGGTGCCCTCCCAGACCGAGCCGAGATGCGCATCGCGCAACAGCCGCGGCGTCGCGAATTCCTCGATATAACCGATGCCGCCGCGCATCTCGAGCGCATCGCCGCAGACCTTTCGCGCATCGCGCGTGGCGCGGAATTTCAGCGTCGGGGTCAGGATGCGCAATAGCGCCGCCGCATCCTGGCTGCCGGCTTCGGCGCGGTCGAGCGCGTCCGCGGTGAGAAAGCTCATCGACAGCGCCTGCTCCACGGGCAGCATGATTTTCAGCATCTGCCGCCGCCCCAGCGGCAGGTCGATGATGCGGTTGCCGAACACCACGCGGTTCTTCGCCACCGTCATCGCATCGTGATAGGCGCGGCGCATCAGCGCGGTGGACTTCACGCCATTCGACAGCCGCGACGAGTTCACCATCTCGGCCATCTGCACAAACCCGCGATCGAGCTTGCCGACGGCGTACGCAATCGCGCCTTCGAGCTTGATCTCGCCCGAGGCCATCGAGCGCGTGCCAAGCTTGTCCTTGAGACGCACGATCCGGTAGTGGTTCTGCGAGCCGTCGTCGAGGAAGCGCGGCATCAGAAACAGGCCGACACCACGCGTGCCGGGACCGGCGCCTTCGGGGCGCGCCAACAGCATCACGACTTTCGCGTCGGCATTCGAGCAGAACCATTTGTCGCCATGGAGGCGCCAATGGTCGCCCTCCTGCACGGCACGCGTGGTCAGCGTGCCGACGTCGGAGCCACCTTCCTTTTCAGTCATGAACTGGCCGCCCTGGGTCAGCTTGCTCATGTCGGTCGAGGTCAAGCCGTCCAGATATTTTGCCTTCAGCGCCTCGCTGCCGAAATTCGAAAGCAGCTTGGCGCAGCCGTCGGTGACGTTGATCGGACAGCCCATGCCGAATTCGGTCTGGTTGAACAGGAAGGTGAAGGCGTGCTTGGCCACGACAGGATATTTGTCCGGCCAGCCCATGATGCCCTTGCGGATCGAAAGCGCGTGGATGCCGAACTCGCCGAAGGCGGCGTTCTCCAGCTCGCGATAGGCAGGGTGATATTCGATCGACTGCACGTCGCGGCCGAACTTGTCGCGCTGGTGCAGTACCGGCGTGTGCCGGTCAGCAAGCCGCGCGCATTCGTCGAGCCGGCCGCCGGCGAGTTCGCCGAGGCGATCGAGCTGCGGCTCAATGTGGCGGAATAGCGACTCCGGCAGATGGATGCGCAAAAGGTCCGTCAGCGCCTGATCGGCGCGGTAGAAATTCATGCCTGACGTATCGGGTGCCAACAGGCCGGATGGTGCGGTCGCGACGTCTTTTTCCTGCGCTGTGACCGGCTTGTGCATGATCGTCCTCTTCGTTTCCGCCCGACGGCATTCTTATTGCTTGCCGCTTGGGATGATGTCGATCATGCTCCCGTGAAGGATGCGGATAAAGCCGCAAATTGTCAGGGAGGCATGATCGCCGTGAAGGAGCAATTCGCTCTGCGGAATTGTGACCACCCCGGCTGGTTGTCCGCACGGCGAATGCATAGATCAGCGGCTTCCCGTCTCCGAGAGATCACGCCATGGAACATCCGAAATACAAGATCGCGCTCATCGTCGGCGCCGGTGAAGGCCTGAGCGCCTCGCTGGCGCGCCTGCTCTCTGCACAGGGCATCCGCGTCGCGCTTGCCGCGCGGAAAATCGAGAAGCTCGGTGCGCTCTGCGCCGAGACGGGCGCGAAGGCCTATGCCTGCAACGCCACCGAGCCTGAGGAGGTCGAACGCCTGTTTGGCCTGGTCGAGCGCGAGATCGGCACGCCCGACCTCGTCGTCTACAACGCCAGCGGCCGCACCCGCGGGCCGTTCGTCGATCTTGTTCCGGCCGACGTCGCGAACGCGATTGCGGTCAGCGCTTACGGCGGATTCCTGGTGGCGCAGCAAGCCGCAAAGCGCATGCTGCCGAACAAGCATGGCGCGATCCTGTTCACCGGCGCTTCGGCCAGCGTCAAGGGCTATGCGCAGTCCGCCTCCTTCGCGATGGGCAAGTTCGCACTGCGTGGCCTCGCGCAGAGCCTGGCGCGCGAATTGTCGCCGCAGGGCATCCACATCGCGCATTTCGTGATCGACGGCGGCATCCGCAGCGCGGCGCGGACAGAGCCGGAAGACAAACCGGATTCGATGCTCGATCCCGATGCGATCGCGGAGAGCTATTGGAGCGTGTTGCAGCAGCCGCGCAGCGCCTGGAGCTGGGAGCTGGAGCTGCGGCCCTGGGTGGAGAAGTTTTGAGGCGATAGCTTGGGCCGACAACGTCACAACAACCGTCATTGCGAGCGAAGCGAAGCAATCCAGAAATGTCTCCCCGGAAACAGACTGGATTGCTTCGTCGCTTCGCTCCTCGCAATGACGAGAGGAGAGAGCAGAGATGACCACGGAAACCACCATCGATACCGGCACCAATGAACTGCTCTGCGTCATTCGCGACCGCGTCGCTGTCATCACGCTGAACCGGCCGGAGGCGCGCAACGCGCTGTCGGACACGCTGACCCCGGCGCTGCGGACGATGATCCGCACCTGCGGCGAGAGCCCCGATGTCGGCGCGCTCTTGATCACCGGCGCGGGCGAAGCCTTTTGTGCCGGCGGCAACGTCAAGGGCATGGGCGCGCACCGCGACCCGAAGAAGCTCGAAATGTCCTTTGATGACAAGGTCACCGATCTCCAGGAGCGGCAGCGATTGCTCACCGGCGCGCTGGTGTCGGTGCGCAAGCCGACCATCGCCGCCCTACCCGGCCCCGCGGTCGGCGCCGGGCTTGCCATCGCCATGGCCTGCGACATCCGCATCGCCGCGCAATCGGCCTTCGTCGCCACCGGCTATGCCCGCATCGCACTCAGCGGCGACTACGGCATCGCCTGGCTGCTGACGCGGCTGGTCGGCACCGCCCGGGCGCGCGAGCTGCTGTTCACCGGCGATCGCGTCGATGCCATCAGGGCCGAAGCCATCGGCCTCGTCAATCGCGTCGTGCCCGACGACAAGCTGCAAACCGAGGCCTTCGCCCTGGCAAAGTCACTCGCCGAAGGTCCTCGCCTCGCGCTGCGCTACATGAAGGACAATCTCGACGAGGCCGTGCTGTTCGACTTCGAGACCGCCCGCGATCACGAGGCCGAGCGGCTGATCCGCCTGACCACCACGGCCGATCACAAGGAAGCCGTGCAGGCGTTCATCGAGAAGCGGAAAGCGGTGTTCACGGGGAAGTAGGCGCCGATCCGTAGCCCGGATGGAGCGAAGCGTAATCCGGGAAAATCTGCGCCTGCGGAAAAGATTCCCGGACTGCGCTTCGCTTCATCTGGGCTACGAAGAAAAAATGCCCGGCGCTGGACGACCAGGCCGGGCTCGCAGTGGTGTCAGGCCGAGGCTGAGGGGCTTTCGGCCTGACGGGAAAGGGCAGCGAGACGCCAGCTCGCACAGGGAATGTCCTTCGGAGCGACCGTGATCTCCTTGTCGAAGCGCACCAGCTTCCAGTCGTCGGGATGGTTGACGAAAGCGAAACCGGATTTGCGCGCGAGCGAGATCATGGTCTGGTTGGAGCGCAGCGTGTCGCCGAACATATGCTCGGCGCCGAGCGCCGCCGCACGGCATTCGAGATTCTTCATGAGCGCGGTCGCGATGCCATGGCCCTGCCAGCGATCGTCGACGGACAAGCCGAATTCCAACGTCGCGGTCTCAGCATGGAGCGCATAGCGCGCCTCGGCGACGATGGTCTCGAAGCCATCGACCATCTTGGTCGCGACCACAGTGAAACGATCGCGTGCGCCGACCTGCAGGAAATCGTTCAGCAAGCCCTTCGGCAATTCGCTGATCGCGCCGAAGAAGCGATTGTAACGTGAGCGGGTCGTGAGCGAGCGGAAATAGTGCTGGAGCTCCTCAGTGTCGCGCGGCTCGACAAAGCGCACGTTGAACGCCTCACCGTGCCGGGTGCGCAGGACATCCGAGTACTGCTTCAAATCTTCCAGGCGGAGAGTGCTCATGACAAATGACCCAAGGCAAAAGGGACCGCCGGCGCCCCCGTGAACGGGCGGCGCCGGCCTGGCGGCCAATCAGGCCCGCCAGAAGGGTTTGTCGGCCTCGTAGGCGATGTCGGTCCAGGACAGGCCCACATCGTGGAGATCGCGGGCGGTCCAGTTGGTCAGCTCGCGCCTGGTGCGATAGCGCTCGTGCCACACGTGAAGGGTCTCGCCGATCTGCTGGATCAGGCCGTTTGCATGATGATTTGTCATCGAATTCTGGATCAAAGTAGACATTTTCAGCTCCTGGAGCTAAGTTGACCGCCAATATCTGCTTTTGGGTGCACTGCCACAAACGACAATTTGTACCTCTTCGCATGAAATAACGTCATGTATCCTGCTGCCAGATGACTGCCAGATTGCCCTCCCTGAACGGATTGCGGGCGTTTGAGGCCGCCGCGCGGCATCTCAGCTTCACGCTGGCAGCAAGCGAGCTGAACGTGACCCAGACCGCGATCAGCCATCAGATCCGCAGGCTCGAGGAGGAGCTCGGCATCCGCCTGTTCATCCGGCAGAACCGCGCGCTGGCGTTGACGCCAGAGGCGCGCGATTATTTGCCGGGCGTGCGCGCCGCCTTCAACGACCTCCGCCTCGCCACCGACCGTCTCTTGCGCAAGGACGACGACAAGGTGCTGACGGTCTCGACGCTGGCCTCGCTCGCGGCAAAATGGCTGCTGCCGCGGCTGACCGATTTCCAGGAACAGCATCCCGGCATCGACGTCCGCATCACCACGTCGACCAGCCTCGTCGATTTCCAGCGCGACGATGTCGATACCGCGATCCGCTATGGCCGCGGCCAATGGCCGGGCCTGCGCGCCGACTGGCTGATGGCGGACGAGCTGTTTCCGGTGTGCAGCCCCTCTCTCCTTCGGGGCGACAAGCCGCTGCGCCAGCCAGAAGATCTACGAGGCTATCCGCTGCTGCACACCTCCAACGCCAACAGCGATGATTGGCGTCTCTGGCTGACGGCGGCGGGCCTGCCGGCCGACATCGCCAAGCAGCCCGGCATCACCTTCGACATGATCTTCATGACCATCCAGGCCGCAATCGACGGCATTGGCGTGGCGATGGGGCGGACCTCCTATGTCCAGGACGACATCGCCAAGGGCCGGCTCGTGGTGCCCTTCAAGATCGCGCTGCCGGCGGATGCCGGCTTCTACCTGGTCTCGCCGCAGGGCCGCCGCGAGGCGCCGAAGCTTGCCGCGTTCCGTCAATGGATGATTGCTGCAACGCAGAATAAAGCCTGAAAAATCATCAGCTTCCCCAGCAAATTCGATTGACTCGCAACGCATCGCGCGAGATGGGGTAGACAGATTGTCACAGCATCAATCTGTCGCCTTGCCGTGAAATGAATTCCGGTCCGGCCGCGTCTTCAGGGGAGTAACGTCATGGCTGGACCAGCAGCTTCAACCAATCCACCCGAGATCAAGTCGCGCATCGGCGCGATCCTTCGCGCCACCTCAGGCAATTTTCTCGAGCAGTTCGACTTCTTCCTGTTCGGCTTCTATGCCGCCGCGATCGGCAAGGCGTTCTTCCCCTCGACCAACGAGACGGCGTCGCTGCTCAACACCTTCGGCGTGTTCTGGCTCGGCGCGCTGATGCGGCCCGTCGGCGCCATCGTGCTCGGGGCCTATATCGACCGCATCGGCCGCCGCCAGGGCCTGATCGTCACGCTCGGCATCATGGCGATCGGCACCGTCGTGATCGCGTTCTGTCCGAGCTACGCGACCATCGGCATCGCGGCGCCGATCATCGTGCTGATCGGCCGCCTGCTGCAGGGCTTCTCCGCCGGCGTCGAGCTCGGCGGCGTGTCGGTGTATCTCGCCGAGATCTCGACGCCCGGTAATCGCGGCTTCTACACCTCGTTCCAGTCGTCGAGCCAGCAGGTCGCGATCTTCGTGGCCTCGATCCTCGGCTTCATCCTCTCCGAGGTGATGCCGGCCGACACCGTGGCCGCATGGGGCTGGCGTATTCCCTTCTTCGTCGGCTGCCTGATCATTCCCTTGATCTTCTTCCTGCGGCGTACGCTCGAGGAGACACCGGCCTTCCTCGCCATGAAGAAGCACCCGACGGCAAACGAGGTGTTCGCCTCCGCGCTCGCCAACTGGCGCATCGTGCTCCTCGGCATGATGATCGCGATCCTGACCACGACGACGTTCTACTTCGTCACGGTGTACACGCCGACCTTCGGCAAGACCGTGCTGAAACTGTCGACACAGGATGCGTTGCTGGTGACGCTGCTGGTCGCCGTCACCAACTTCATCTGGAATCCGGTCGGCGGCGCGCTGTCCGACCGGATCGGCCGCAAGCCGGTGCTGCTCGCCATCGCCGGCCTTGCACTCCTCACCGCCTATCCGGCGCTGTCCTGGCTGGTGGCCGCGCCAACCTTCGGCAAGCTGCTCGCGGTCGAGATGATGTTCTCGTTCTATTTCGGCATGTACAGCGGCACCATGCTCGGTGCCCTTGTCGAGATCGTGCCCGCGCATGTGCGGACCACCTGCTTCTCGCTGGCCTTCGCACTCGCCGCCGCCCTGTTCGGCACCTTCACGCCGTTCGCCTCGACCCTGCTGATCGACTACACCGGCAACAAGGCCGCACCCGGTCTTTGGCTGATGTTTGCGGCAGCACTCGGCATCATCGCGGCACTGGTCGTCTATCGCGGCGGCGGCAGGGCTGTGACGACGTATGATACGGCGGCGGAGCCGGTTGCGGGGCACTAGGACGGTATCATTCCGGGGCTCGCTCTTCTTCACCTCTCCCCGCTTGCGGGGAGAGGTCGGATCGCTTTTGCGATCCGGGTGAGGGGGTACAGGTCTCTCGACGATCTCGTGTGTGGAGAGAGCCCCTCACCCCAACCCTCTCCCCGTAAGAACGGGGCGAGGGGGCAGACCTCCGGTGCCGCTTACAGCTCCACCACCACGTAGTCGCTCTCGACCTTCACCGGGATGGTCTCCGCAACATACAGCCCCTTCACGACAGTCGCGCCTGGCTCAACGTGCGCAGGATAAGCCTTCACGCGGAAGCGGCGGGGATCGCAATAGGACTGGCCGGTACGGATATCGAACTCCCAGCCGTGCCAGGGGCAGCGAATGATCTCGCCTAACTTGGTGTATTCGATCTCGCCGGGGTCACTCGACTGCGCGAGGCCGATCAGCGGCCCCTCGCACAGCGCCGCGCCCTGATGCGGGCAGCGGTTCATCAGGCCGAAATATTCGCCTTTGATGTTGAAGACCGCGATCGGCCGTCCGTCGATCTCCAGGAATTTTCGCGTGCCGGGCGGAAGCTCATCCACAGGCGCAATGACGTGTCTTGCCATCAGGACATGCCGTACAGCTTCTTGGCATTGCCGAGATAGAACGCCTCGCGGTTGTCTTCGCTAACGCCCGCCGGCAGCACGCGCGACGGCTCGTCATAATCCCAATGCGGATAATCGGTCGCGAACAAGAGGCGGTCCCAGCCGATCCATTTGATGACATCGAACAGATCCTCGCGCCTTTCAGGATCCTCCATCGGCTGCGTGGTCCACCACACCTGCTCGCGGATATATTCCGACGGCGGCCGCTTCACATGCGGCACCTCGCTGCGCAGCCGCTGCCAGACCTTGTCCAGTCGCCAGGCCAGTGACGGCGCCCAGCCGAAGCCGGCCTCGATCATCACCATCTTCAATTTCGGAAAACGCTCGAACACGCCTTCGAGCACGAGGCTTGCCAGCGCCGATTGCTGGCACTGCGAATGCCCGACCATCTCCTCGATGTAATAGGAAGGCCAGCCCGACGGCGTGATCGGATTGCCGCCAAAGCCGAAGGCGTGGACGCCGACCGGCAACCCCGCCTCTTCCGCGGCCTGATAGATCGGCCAGTAGCGGCGCTGGCCGAGCGGCTCGACATTGCGGCTCAGCAACAGCACCTGCACAAAGTTCCTGTCGCCGGCGCGCTCGCGGATTTCGGCGGCGGCCGACAGGCCGTCCTCATTGCCGACGACAATGGACGCCTTCAGCCGCTTGTCCTTGCTGGTCCATTTGTCGATCTGCCAGTCGTTGATGGCCGAGCACAGCGCAGCCGAGAGCTCGTGGTTGCGGATGCCCTGCCCGGTGTTGAGCGGATTGAGCACCCCCAGCTGCACGTTGTTGGGATCAAGCAACTGCTTCTGCATGAAGGAGAGCGAGGAGCCTTGCGGCCCGCCCTCCGGCGGATAGGCATCGCGGCGCGAGGCGTTCGGCTGCGCCTTCGGATAGGGCGGGCCTTCCATCATGCCCTGATAGGCATGAACGCCGTAGACTTCGAGGTGATGCTGCCAGCGTTTGGCGAGATAAGGATAGAGTTCGGTCCGGGTCGCGCGGGCCGGATGGATGTCGCAGTCCGCGATCGCGGTCTTTGTCGCGTTCTTGGCATTGACGGGGGAAGCGGCTTCGGTGCCTTCGCGGAACTGGATATTCATCGCCTTGCCTCCTTTGGCAGCGGGCTCACGTCAAGCGGGGATAGGTTGCATGCGGATTGTCGATCATGATCTTGCGCACGAGATCGGGGGTGAGACCTTCGGGCAGCGCGTCCTGGCCGTCGAATTGCCAGTGCGGATAGTCCGTGGAGAATAGGACCAATTCGTCGGACTGCATATGATCAAACAGGCGAATTAATGTCTCGGCGTCCGGCGGTGCATCAAATGGCTGTAACGAGAAGCGGATGTTGCTGCGCACAAGTTCCAGCGGTGCGCGATCGACCCAGGGCGTCTCCATCCGCACCCCGCGCCAGAACTTGTGAAGCCGCCAGAGATAGGGGGAGATCCAGGAGACGCCGGATTCCAGCATCACCATTTTGAGCCGCGGATATTTGACGAACACACCCTCGACGATCAGGCTGGTGAGCTGGGTCTGGAACGCCTGGGCCTGACCGACATAATCCTCGATGTGGTAGGAACCCCAGCCGACCGCGGTCGGCGGATTGTGATAGGCGGAACCGGCGTGGATGCCCACCGCGAGATCCAGCCGTTCCGCCGCCTCGTAGATCGGCCACAGCGCGCGCTTGCCGAGCGGCGTGTCGCCCATCACCAGCATCAGGACCTGCACGAAGCGCCGGTCCTGCGCGCAGCGCTCGATCTCGGCGACGGCCTTCTCGACGCTTTGCGTGGGGATCACGATCGAGCCACGCAGCCGCTTGTCGCGATCGAGCCATTCCTTCACCAGCCAGTCGTTCAGCGCGCGGCAGAACGCGGCCTGCAAATCTTCCGAAAACACCATCTGCACGCCGTAAAGCGGATTGCAGATGGCGAGCTTGAGCTGAAAGGGATCGAGCACATGGCGCTGCATGTCCGCCAGGCTCTCGCCGGGTTTTCCCGTCTCGGGCCGCCAGTCGGGCCGCGCCACGATCGGCGAGTTCTGCGGATAGGATTGCGAGACGAGATCGACCATGCCGCGCGTCGTCACCTGATCGCGCCAATAGTCGTTCAGGTACGGCAGCAGGCTGGTCAGATGCGGCACGGCCGGATGCACGTCGCAATCGACGCCGCCGGCGATCAGGGACGCCATCACGTCTCCCTCACGTTTCCTCGTCTTGTCGCGGGCGGCGCTCGGCCGCTCCGCTCTTGTGTCCACCATTCAAGCAGGCCTGCCCGTCGCCTGCAACTCGGCCAAGGCCACTGTCATATGCTAGGAAGGCTGAGCTCGGTTGCGAAGGCAAAAGGGGTTTTAGGGATGAAAGAGCTCGTCGGCATTGCGGAACAGGTCGCGGCCAAACTGATCGCGCGCAAACAGACCATTGCGGTCGCCGAATCCTCCACTGGCGGCCTGATCTCGGCCAGCCTGCTCGCGGTGCCCGGCGCGTCGGCCTACTTCCTCGGCGGCGCGGTGGTCTACACCCGCGATGCCCGTCGCGTACTGATGGATATTTCGGATGACGGCATGAAGGGCTTTCGCTCCTCATCGGAGCCTTATGCAAAGCTGCTCGCCGAACAGATGCGCGGCCGCTTCGGCTCCGACTGGGGCCTCTCCGAAACCGGCGCCTCCGGCCCCACCGGCAACCGCTACGGCGACGCCGCCGGCCATAGCTGCATGGCAGTGGCGGGGCCTGTGGCTGAGGTGATGACGCTGGAGACGGGCAGCGGCGACCGGTTCGGCAATATGCAGGTGTTTGCGGCGACAGCCTTGAAGCTGTTGCTGAGGAAGCTGGAGGGGTGAGCTACTGCGCAGCTCATCCGAGGATGGATGATTGGGGCTAGGAGCAGGACAGGCCGTTGCCGGGCTCGCGGCACAGCTTCGCGCGAACCTCGACGATATCGATGTTGTACGTCCTGGCTCTCCGCATGCGGGAGACGTAGGCCGCGTCGGCACTGTCTGCCGAAAGCAGATTGAGCTGCTTCTTGGTCGCCGCGCTGCACATCAGACCAGGATTGCCGTCGAGATATCTCGACTCGGCGCCAAGCTCCGGTCGGGTGAGCTCTGCGAATGGCCCCAGACGCAGTTGCGTTTCGATCGCCGCGATCTCCGCGTCGCTCGCTTGTGACCGGGCAACACCCTTCATCTTGCGTTCGAAGCCGTTTGCGATCGCCGCCCCATGTGCCGCCCCAAGATCCGCAAACTCCTGTGCGGCGTCCGGAAATTCATCGCCCTGGGAACCAGCCAAAAGGTAGGACTTGCAAGCCAATGGGTTGCTCGCAAGCTTCAGAAGGGCCGCCAGCTCCGCCCGGTCCAGGGCATTGATGTGCTCGTCGTCGGCATAGGATTCCATCTCGTTGGCCAGGATCATGTTGAGCACGCCATTCGCGGCGGGCCATCCGCCCTCGTTGAACGCCTCTTCAGTCTCCCGAAGAAGGACCGCCCTAAGAGCTGGATCGCTGCGGGCAATCGACGCAGCCAAAGGAAAGCGCCCAATGTTCAGATCGAAATCGCGCGCAAACGCGCTTGGCCCGGAGAGGTTCGCATATGCGAGGTTTCCGGCCAGCAGGGCGACGGCGACGAGCAGCAATATGGATCGTCTGGTCATGCGAGCGTTCTGGCGTGGCGACTGCCGGACATGATCTCACGCCACGTCGCCGCCTTCCATTGCAACTACAAGCTGCCCTTAATGATTCCTTTCGCAGCCATTTGCAAGTTGCCCGCGTGCAGCAGCTATCGCCTCAAATGCCGCATGAAAATCCGCACCACATAGCCGTGCACCCGAGGCGCCTCGTCGTAGAGGTCCGATGCGATCCGCTCGATGGTTTCGCGCAGGGACAGGAACTGCGCCTGGCGCGCGCTGCTCTCGGTGCCTTGCATACCCGCGAGCTCATCCATCGCGGCGTCGCTGATCTGGCATTGCACGACTTCTCCCTCATTCAGCATGGTGAAGCGAAAGGCCAGCCGTTCAAGGTCATGGCCAATGATCTTGTCGCGCGTCAGCGGCATCAAGTCGTCCCGGTCGAGCCCCCGCGACGGACAATGCTGAATTTCGGGCGACTTGTCAGCAGCATGCGAATAGAAAAACGTAGACTCGGCAATTTCTTCCTGAGGTTGTATCATCACCGGTCTTGATGCGGCGAGCCAAGGGAGCAGAGGATGTTCCTGTGGAGAGGCGTTCTCGATCGCTCCGCCTATGTCCGATGCGCGGCGATTGCGGTTGCCCTCGTGCCGGCGACGAGCTTTCTGTTTCTTTATCTGCAAAACGGTCCAAAACCATATTGCCCTTTGGCCCTGTGCGGAGGCGCGTTTTCATTTCTGTTCTGGCAAGTCTTTGTTGCCGTTCCGCTCACGGTGATCGGGATCATCTGCGCGGCCAGAGCCCGCGATGCCGGCTTGCGGCCATCGCTCGGTTGGCTGGTGCCAGTCATATTGTTCGGCGATCAAGCTGTCCTGGAATATACCGGGGCTGGCCGATTCTATGACGTGACCTTCACGTCAATCACGGGTCTTCCCAACTATCCCTTTTTTACCGCGTTCGGGCTGACCCTGATGGCGTTGCTCGCGGTGCCGGCGACCGGGATGATGCGCCACGTCGGCGGGGCGATCATCGACATTGCGGCGCTCGTCCTGCTGAAATGGATCGCCATCTGCGCAGTCTTTTTCGGCGAGAGGTTCTTCCTTCCGCTTGTCGCAGCCTACGTTCCGTCCATCGCGGCCTGGCTCTATATACCCCTCGCCTACGCCCCTCATGCGATGCCGCCCTTCCTTGCTTTGGCAGCCTATCGGCTCTGGCGGCCGCCGCCGCCCAATTCGGCACCGCTGCGCCCTGCCAAGCCAAATCTCTGGCGACCGAAACGAGCGGCGTTCATCGGCGCCGCAATCGCCGTGGCTTTTCTGCTCTGGTCGATATTGCCAACCACGAGCTTGCCCGCGGCCCTCTATTCGATCCCCGTCGTCCTGGGGCTGCTATTGCCGACCATTCTGCTGCCGACATTTGTATTTTACGCCATCTTCACCGCGGCCATTTTCCGCTTTCTGGCCAGGCGCGATGCCGTCGGCACCATCGCCCTCATCACGGCCTCGGTCCCGCTCGCGTTCTGGATTCTGTCTTTCGCCCTGGCGCTCCATGCCAAGGCACGGGAAAGAGCTGAGGTCGCGGCCATTCCGAAGGCCGCGTTGCCAGCCAGTTTCGGAGGCATCGTCGTTGAAGGCGACGACCCCGGGCTGGTGAATTGCGCGCTTGAACGCATTCTCTCGGCCAAGCGGGAGATCGGTGATGTGCTCACCCATTCCCAGGCGTCGTCGAAATATGCCCAGTTCACCCTCGCGACGCTGCACAGCGGCCGAGAGGTCGACGGCGCGCCCGCCGAGCACATCCTGATCCGGCTGCCCCATCTCCCGGAATTCCTGCAAAGCCGGCATCAGATCGCGGACCCCGCCACGCCGTCGGTGGAAATCCGTGCCGTCGATCCAGGCGGACCGCATCTCGTCGCCGCGACATACACGGCCGACCATCCGGCGCCGAAATTTCCTCCGCTGCTGACGACCCGCGGCTGGTACAATCTCGAGCGGATGGACTCAGACCTTTCGTGCGAGCACGTCAAGGCTTTCCTCGAGCGCGAGCTGCTCGACAAGCTGCCGCGCGCGCCGACGTGAACCGACCGGCAGCCCTGACTACTGGAACGCGACCTCGGCGAAACTCCGCAGCTTTCGCGAATGCAGCCGCTCCGATTCCTGCTGCTTGAGCCGTTCCAGCGCCTTCAGGCCGATCTCGAGATGCTGGCCGACGCGGCGGCGGTAGAATTCGCTGGCCATGCCGGCGAGCTTGATCTCGCCATGCAGCGGCTTGTCGGAGACGCAGAGCAGCGTGCCGTAGGGCACGCGGAAGCGGTAGCCGTTGGCGGCGATCGCGGCCGATTCCATGTCGAGCGCCACCGCGCGCGATTGCGACAGGCGGCGGATCACCTCCGGGCCCGAGATCTCCCAGTTGCGGTTGTCAACGCTCGCCACCGTGCCGGTGCGCATCAGGCGCTTGAGCTCAAAACCTTCGAGGCCCGTGACGTCCTCGACCGCCTCCTCCAGCGCGACCTGCATCTCGGCCAGCGCTGGGATTGGCACCCACAGCGGCAGTTCGCGATCGAGCACGTGGTCCTCGCGCACGTAACCATGCGCGAGCACGTAGTCGCCGAGCCGCTGCGTGTTGCGCAGGCCCGCGCAATGGCCGAGCATCAGCCAGGCATGCGGCCGCAGCACCGCGACATGGTCGGTGACGTTGCGCGCATTGGATGGGCCAGTGCCGATGTTGATCAGGGTGATGCCGCGATAGCCCGGCGCGACCAGATGGAAGGCCGGCATCTGCGGTACGCGTGTGGGCGCGTCTCCGGTCGTCGCTCCGCCAGCACGCGTGATGACGTTGCCGGGCGCGACAAAAGCGTCGAGGCCGGCCTCGCCGGACTGAAGCCGCTGCTGGCACATCTGCGCGAAGGCATCGACATAGAACTGGTAGTTGGTGAAGATCACGAAGTTCTGGAAATGCTCGGGGTCGGTGCCGGTGTAGTGATAGAGCCGGCGCAGCGAGTAATCGACGCGGGCGGCGCGGAACAGGGACAGCGGCTCGGGTGCGCCGGCCTGAAGCTGGAACGTGCCGTCCGCAATCGAATCGTCCATCGTGGCGAGGTCAGGCACGTCGAACGCATCGCGCAGTGATCGCGTGACGTTGGAATTTTCGCTGGTGGTGATGGCGGCTTCGATGTTGATGTCGCGGCGATAGGCGAAGTGGATCGGGATCGGCTCGGCGGATTCGCCGATCTCGACGGGCACGCCGTGGTTCTGCATCAGGAGACCGATCTGCTCGGTCAGATAGCTGCGAAACAGGTCCGGCCGCGTCACGCTGGTCTCGTGCACGCCGGGTCCGGCGACGAAGCCATAGGAGAGACGCGAATCCAGCCGCGCATGCGTCGCGGTGGTGAGGCGGACGAAGGGATAATAAGCGCGCACCCGCGTGGTGATCGCCTCGCCATTGACGTAAGCCTCGAACCGGTCGCGCAGGAATTTTGTGTTGCGCTCATAGATTTCTTCGAGACGGGCGACGGCAAGGCTGGCGTCGGTGAAGGATTTGGTGGCGATGGAGGATGGGGATTGCATGGTTCGACCGCCGGGTTGCTGGGGCTGAATCGAACTATAGCAAAGAAGGAGGTGCTGTAGGGTGGGTCAGCACAGCGTAACCCACCACTTCTGCTTCCGCGGATAGAGAGGTGGTGGGTTACGGCTTCGCCTAACCCACCCCACGCGGGTATCGCGCGTCATTTCTCCCGGAACGCGCGCATCAACTGGTCGTGCAGCGGCTTCATCAGATAGGACAGCATGGTGCGGTCGCCGGTCTGGACGAAGGCTTCTACGGGCATGCCGGGGATCATCCTGGAGTCGCCGAGGCGCGCGATCTCGTCCGCCGGCAGCGAGACGCGGATGGTGTAATAACTCTGGCCGGTGCGCTGGTCGGTGGTGACGTCGGGCGAGACGCGGCTGACGACGCCGTTGAGCTCGGGCGTGGTGCGCTGATTGAAGGCGGACAGGCGCAGCAGCGTCTTCTGGCCGATCTGGAGCTTGTCGATATCGACCGGATTGACCTTGGCCTCGACCTGGAGGTCGTCGGCCTGCGGCACGATCAGCATCAGCGCATCCCCGGCGGTGATGACGCCACCGACCGTGTGCACGGTCGATTGCAGCACCATGCCGTCCTGCGGCGCGCGGATGTCGACACGGCGGAGCTGGTCTTCGGCGGCGACCTTGCGCTCGATCAGCTCGCCGATCTTGTCGTTGGTCTCGCGCAGATCCTTGGAGACCTCGCTGACCATGTCCTTGTCGACCTGGATGATCTGGAGCTCGGTCTCGGTGATCTTGCCCTTGGCCTGCGCGCGCGAAGCAATGTACTGCGCGCGCTCGCCGTTGAGGCGGGCGTTGTCGCGCTCGAGCGTGGTCAGGCGCGAGAGCTGCACCAGGTGCTTGTCGTAGAGATCGCGGACGCCGACCAGCTCCTGCTGCACCAGCGAGATTTCCTTGTCCTTGGCGCGCTCCTGCGCCGAGAGACCCTCGATCTCCTCGTTGAGCTGCTGGATGCGCTCGCGCAGCTGCGCTTTCTGGCCGGCGCGGCCGTTGACGCGGACGTCGAACAGCTTGGTTTCGGCGGAGAGCAGCGCCTTGACGTCAGGATCGCTACCGCGATCGAGCAGTGATTGCGGGAAGTCGACCTTGTCGATCCCGCGTTGCTCGGCCTGGAGTCGTGCTGCGCGCACCTGCGCCGCGTCGAGATTCTTGGTGACGATCGCGAGGTTCGCCTTGGTGACGGTGTCGTCGAGCCGCACCACGATGTCGCCGGCCTTGACCACGTCGCCGTCGCGGGCACGCAGTTCGCCGACCACGCCGCCGGTCGGGTGCTGCACCTTCTTGACGTTGGATTCGACCACGATCTGGCCCGGCGCGATCAGCGCGCCGGAGATCTGCACGGTGGACGCCCAGCCGCCGAGACCGACGACCAGGAGCAGCACGATGCCGAGCCCGAGCATCAGGTGGAACTTGATGGAATCCCGCACGGTCTTCCTGGCGACGGGCTTGGCGCCGCCGATCGTCATCGTGCTCATGCCTTGGCTCCGCCTTCGCTGACGATCTTGATCGGCGCCGGCGGGGTCACGCGCGGCTGCAGCACCTGGGCGAGCACCTGCTCCTTCGGGCCGAAGGCCTGCATGCGGCCGTCGCGCAGCACCAGGATCTGGTCGACCGCCTCGACGCCGATCGGGCGGTGCGCCACCACGATGACGATGGCGCCACGCTCGCGCGCGCCGCGGATGGCACGGGTCAGCGCCTCGTCGCCTTCGGTGTCGAGATTGGAGTTGGGTTCGTCGAGCACGATCAGGAACGGATGGCCGTAGAGCGCGCGCGCCAGCGCCACGCGCTGGGCCTGGCCTGCGGAGAGCGAAGTCCCCTGCTCGCCGACCTGCGTGTTGTAGCCTTCGCGCATCTTGATGATCATCTCATGCACGCCGGCTTCCTTGGCGGCGGCGATGATGCCGTCGGAGGTGGCCTCGGGATCGAACCGGCTGATGTTCTGCGCGATGGTGCCGCCGAACAATTCGACGTCCTGCGGCAGATAGCCGATGTGGCGGCCGAGCATGTCCGACGCCCATTGGTCGAGCGCCGCGCCGTCGAGCCGCACCTTGCCGCGCACCGGATGCCAGACGCCGACCAGCGCGCGGATCAGCGAGGATTTTCCGGAGCCGCTCGGCCCGATCACGCCAAGGCCGTTGCCGGCTTCGAGCGCGAAGGTGACGTCTTGCACGATCAGGCGCTGGTCGCCCGGCGGCACCATGGCGATGCCTTCGACCGAGAGCCGGCTGGTGGGCGCCTGCAATTGCGTCGGCATCGTCTGCGCCGGCATCTGCTCCAAAAGACGGGTGAGACGCTGCCAGCTCTGGCGGGCCGCAACGAAGGATTTCCAGTGCGCGATGGCGAGATCGACCGGCGCGAGCGCGCGGGCGGACAGGATCGAGCCGGCGATGATGATGCCGGCGGTCGCTTCCTGGTGGATGACGAGATAGGCGCCGACTGCGAGCACGGCCGATTGCAGCATCATGCGCAGCACTTTTGCCACCGCACCGAGGCCACCGGCGACATCGCTCGCACGCTGATTGCCGACCAGATATTTTTCGTTGGCCTCGCTCCAGCGCTGGTTCATCCGGCCGGTCATGCCCATCGACACCATGACTTCGGCATTGCGGCGGCTGGACTGGGCGATGTCGTTGCGCTGGGCGGCAAGGCCCATCGCCTCCTTCGCCGGCTGACGGGACATGAACTCGGTGACCAGCGTCAGCCCGACCAGGATGACGGCGCCGACCAAAGCGGTGACACCGATCATGACATGGAAGGCGAAGCAAATGGCCAGGTACAGCGGCAGCCAGGGCAGATCGAAGAACGCGCTCGGGCCCATGCTGCCGAGGAAGGAGCGGACATTGTCGAGGTCGCGCAGCGGCTGCAGGCCCTCGTTGCGGTTGCCGACCAGCAGCGGCAGGCGCACGATGGTGTCGAACACACGCTTGTTGAGGGCCTCGTCCAGCGCGGTGCCGATCCGCCCCAGGATCCGGTTCCGGATCATGTCGAGCACGCCCTGCGCCGCATAGAGGAAGCTGGCGAGGACGATCAGGCCGACCAGGGTCGGAACGCTGCGGCTCGGCAGCACCCGGTCATAAACCTCCAGCATGAAGATCGACCCGGTCAGATAGAGCAGGTTGATCATGCAGCTCATCAAGCCGACGCCGACGAACGCCGTGCGACAAGCGCGCAAGGCGTCACCGAGCTCTGAACGGCGGACGCCAGGTACGGCTGCCATCAGTCTGATCTCTTTCAGGTGAGGGGCATGGCCCCTGATTTCACAGGCGGTTCAGGGGTACTCGCCCCGGATTAACATGGCGTCTCCCCTGCGGCGAGCGAAGACGAATTCATCCAGTCCCCTGATGGACCACATCACCCCTTGACGGCCTCGCACGCAAGTCCGGTATTCACAGTCTTTGCGGCTTTTTATGGCAAAGATCGCCGCCTCCCCCCAGCCCTGGTCCGGCCTTGGGGAGAGGCGGAAAGTTCCGATCGACCGAACCGGGCAGCCGCTAGAACCGGCCCCCGCCGCGTACCAGGCGGACCACCAACAGCAGGATGATGGCGCCGATCGCGGAATAGATGATCTCCGAGACCAGCCCGACGCCGATATGGATGCCGAGCTTCGGGAACAGGAAGCTCGCGACAAACGCGCCGGCGATGCCGATCACGATGTCGCCGATGATCCCGAACCCGCTCCCGCGCACCACCTTGCCGGCGAGCCAGCCGGCAACCAGACCGACGAACAGGATGACGATGAGGCCTTGGCCAGAAATGTACATAAGTTGAAGTCCCTCTCCATGAACGGGGGCATGGAACCGGAATCGGGATGAATGGGGTCTGAATGCTGTTCCGCCGCGACCGGGTTGGGGGTCGGCGAAACAAAAAAAGTCGAAAACAACCCCATGCACAGTAGAAGTGCGCCTAGCCAGTGGCGCGCGGTGAACTGTGACAACTCGGTGTTGTCGTAGCGGAATTTTGAAATCAGGAGCAAGCTGCCCTTCACCTCTCCCCGCATCCGCCTTCGCCCGAAGGCGGGCTTCGGCGGACAAGAGAGCGGGGCGCGGGAGCGCACCGGTTATGTCGCCGACACCGGCTCCGCCAGCACGCACCTCGCCGCCCGGCCCGGGCCGACTTCCACATTCGCTGGCAATTGCTCGATGCAGCTTGGCTGGGCCACAGCACAACGCGGGGCGAAGGAGCAGTTGTTCGGCTTTTCGGCCAACGATGGCGGCGTGCCGGGGATGGTTTCGAGGCGTGCGCCGCGCTTGGCGCCGTGGATGGTGGAGGCGAGCAGACCCTTGGCGTAGGGGTGCACCGGGCTGCGGACGATGTCGCGGAGCGTGCCCTGCTCCACGATCTGGCCGGCATACATCACCGCGACGCGGTCGCAGATCTCGATGGCAACGCCGATGTCATGGGTGACGAAGATGACGGACATGCCGAACTCGCGCTGCAGCTCGCGCAGCAGCAGCAGGATCTGGATCTGCACGGTGGCATCGAGCGCGGTGGTCGGCTCGTCCGCGAGCAATATCTTGGGACGGCAGGCGAGTGCGAGCGCGATCATCGCGCGCTGGCGCATGCCGCCGGACATCTCGTGCGGATAGGCATCTAACCGGCGCTTGGCCGAGGGAATGCGCACGACCTCGAGCATTTCGAGCGCACGCGCCCTGCCCTCCGCATGAGATTTGCCTTCGTGACGCACCACGCTTTCGGCGATCTGCGCCCCGATCGTGTAGACCGGATCGAGCGCGAGCGCGGGCTCCTGAAAGATCATCGAGACGGTCTGGCCGCGGAACGAGGACAGCTGCTCGTCGTTCATGGCGAGCACGTCGCGTCCCATGACGTTGACCTTGCCCGTGATCTGCGTGCGTTTCTTCGGCAACAGCCGCATCAACGCACGCAGCGTCACGCTCTTGCCCGAACCGGACTCGCCGAGCAGGCCCAGCACCTCGCCGTCACCGAGCGAAAGGCTGAGATCGTTCACGGCATAGACCGTGCGCTCGCCGGTGAAGCGGATGTTGAGGCCTGAGATGTCGACGAGCTTTGTCATGACGGCAGTGTGGGTACCCGGTCGTGATAATCAGTGACGCGCTGGAAGGCGGCGCCGATGGTGAGCAGGGTCGCTTCATCGAAGGAGCGGCCGATCAGCTGCATGCCGACAGGCAGGCCGCTCCTGGTGAAACCCGAGGGCACGGTGAGCGACGGCAGGCCAAGGAAGTTTACCGGGCGGGTGAACAGCGTCAGGCGCTGCACCATGGCCGGCGCGTTCGGCCCGCCGCCGACATCGCTCTCCTCGATGGTCGGCGCCGGTACCGGCGATGCCGGCGCGACGATCGCGTCGACGCCTGATGTCGCAGCGTTATGCGCGGCGAGGGCCGGCCCGCGCCAACGCATCGCTTCAAGATAGGTGATGGCGGGAACGGCGAGACCGTTCTGCAGCCGCATCAGCACCTGCGGGCCGTAATCCTGGGGGCGCTCGATCATCCAGCGCTTGTGGAAGGCGGCGGCTTCCGCCGCGAGCACGAGCTGGCTCGCCGAGGACAATTGCCGCTGGTCCGGCAGCTCGACTGTGACGATGTCGGCGCCCTCGCGCTTGAGCACCGCGATGGTCTCGTCCAGCACGCGCGCAACCTCGCTGTCGAGATCGTCGACATAGAACGACGAGGGCACGCCGATCTTGAGCCCCTTCAGCGAGCTCTTGGTCGCCGCGACATAGTCCGACAGCGGCTCGTGGCTGGTGGTCGAATCCGCGGGATCGAGACCGGCCATCAAGGCCAGCAACAGCGCGCAGTCCTCGGCAGTGCGTGCGAGCGGGCCCACCGTGTCGAGCGATTGCGACAGCGGCATCGCGCCGGCGCGGCTGACGCGGCCGACGGTGGTCTTCAGGCCCGTGACGCCACAGAAATGCGCGGGCATGCGGATCGAGCCGCCGGTGTCCGAACCGAGCGCCGCATAGGTCAGGCGCGCCGCGACCGCCGAGCCCGAGCCCGACGACGAGCCGCCGGTGATGTGGGCGACGTTCCAGGGATTGCGCACCGGGCCGTAATGGGCGTTGTGACCGGTCGGGCCGTAGGCGAACTCGGCAAGGTGCAGCGTGCCGAGCCGGACCTGGCCGGCGTCCTTCAGCCGCTGCAAGGCGGTGGACGTCACGGTCGGCACGAAATCGCGGCGGATCAGCGAGCCGCAGGTCGCGACCTTGCCAGCGTCGTAATACATGTCCTTGTGCGCGAGCGGCACGCCGTGCAGCGGACCGCGGACATTGCCCTTGGCGAGCTCGACGTCGGCGGCCTCGGCCGCCTTCAGCGCGGACTCGGCTTCGACGGACATGAACGCATTGAGATGCGGCTGCCACTGCGCGATGCGATGCAGCAGCGCGCGCGTCACCTCATGCGAGGACACCTGCTTCATCTCGATCGCGCGCGCGACCTCGGTGAGCGTCATCAATGCAGGTTCACGGCTCATTTCGACACCTTCGCCGTCTGCGCAATCGGATAGAGCGCGGGCTCGAGATCGAACGGCAGCGTGCCGGCGATGGCTTCAAAACCTTCGAAGGCAGGACCGATGGAATTGGAGATGCGCGTCGCGATCTCGTCGTCCACGGGGACGCCGGCCACTTGCGCAATCGGCTTGATCTCTTTGGGTGTCGGTCTAGTCATGCTGTTCCCTCTGCGGGCGCGCGGCTATGGCCTGAACCCGGGATCGCCATGTAGCACGCGGCTTCGTGGCCCATTCTATCGACGGCCGTGAGCTTTGGTGCTGCATTTGCGCAGAGCGGCTCCGCAAATGCGCAGCGGGTGTGGAAACGGCAGCCCGGTGGCGGGTCGATCGGATTGGGCGGATCGCCCGTGATCGGCGGCTTCTCGGTACGACGATCAGGATCGGACGACGGCATCGCCGCGAGAAGTGCGCGCGTATAGGGATGCGCGGGGTTGTCCCAGACCTGGTCCACGGGCCCGAGCTCGACGACCTCGCCGAGATACATCACCAGCACGCGGTCCGAGATGTAGCGGACGACGTTGAGGTCGTGGCTGATGAAGAGATAGGTCAGACCGAATTCGCGCTTGAGATCGGCGAGCAGATTGAGCACCTGCGCCTCGACGGATTTGTCGAGCGCGGAGACGGCTTCGTCCAGAATCACCAGCCGTGGCGACAGCGCGAGCGCACGCGCAATGTTGACGCGCTGGCGCTGGCCACCGGAGATTTCGTGCGGATAGCGATTGGCGAAGTTTTCAGGACGCAAGCCGACCTTGCCGAGCAGCTCGCGCGCCAGCGCACGGGCCGCGCCGTCGGCCATGCCGTGGACCTTGGGGCCGAAGGCGATGGATTCCTCGATGGTCAGGCGCGGATTGAGCGAAGCGTAGGAATCCTGGAACACCATCTGCATGCCGCGGCGCAGTTCGCGCAAGCTCAGCGACCGGCCGACGGCCATGCCGTCATAGATGATCTCGCCGGTATCGCGCGGCATCAGATGCATCAGCAGGCGCGCGGTGGTGGACTTGCCGCAGCCGGACTCGCCGACGATGCCGACCGTCTCGCCCTTGGCGACGGAGAAGGAGACGTTGTCCACCGCACGCACGGTGCGTTTCGCGGCGAACAATCCGCCGCGGACCGGAAAGTGCTTTGTCAGGCCGTTGACCTGGAGCAACGGCTGCGCGATGCCGCCAAGGTCTTCGATCGGCTCCAGCATGGCGACGGAATTGCTGCTCTCGCTCATGGCATCTTCACGCCGTCATGGCCGGGCTTGTCCCGGCCATCCACGCCTTGCCACGCGGACCAAAGATCGTGGATGCCCGGGACAAGCCCGGGCATGACGACCTTGTGTGTGGGGCCGGTGTACACCTGCATCATCATCTCAATTCCTGATGTCCATGGCGCTGCGCAGGCCGTCCGAGAGCAGATTGAAGCAGATCGAGACCGCGAAGATCATTGCGCCCGGAAGCGCGGCGACCCACGGATTGACATAGATCGCCGTGCGCAGCGTGTTCAGCATCAGGCCCCATTCCGGCTCCGGCGGCTTGGTGCCAAGGCCGAGGAAGGAGAGACCGGCGGCCAGGATCATCGAGACCGAAATGAGACTGGTGGCATAGACGAAGATCGCGCCCAGCACATTGCCGAGGATGTGCACCCGCATGATGGTGAAGGGACCCGCGCCGGAGGCACGCGCGGCCTCGACGAAGTCCATGTTGCGCACGCCTGTCGTGACGCTCTCGGCGACGCGGGTGATCTGCGGCACGAACACGACGGTCAGCGACACGATGGAGTTGAGAATGCCGGCGCCGAGCGCGCCGGAGATCGCGATCGCGAGCAGCACGGAGGGGAACGCGTAGAACACATCGATCGTGCGCATGATCGCAGTGTTGAGCTTGCCGCCGACATAGCCGGCGACGAGGCCGAGCGAGGTGCCGATGCAGAAGGCGAGGATAACTGGCAAAATGCCGATGACCAGCGACAGCCGCCCGCCATAGATCAGCCGCGCCAGCATGTCGCGGCCGAGCTCGTCGGTGCCGAGCGGGTAGCCTGATGTGCCGATGTGGCGCAGGCGGCGGATCATCGAGCCCTTGTAAGGATCCTCAAGCCCAAGCCATGGTGCAAGGATCGCGGAGAGGAAGATCAGCAGCAGCACCAGCGCGCAGGCCATGCTGACCTTGTCGCGGGCGATGCGGCGGCCGACGGTCGCCCAATAGCCGCGCGCCTTGGTCGCGGGTGCGGCCTGCAGCGCGGCATCGGCAGTGGCTGACAACGGAAGCTCGCTCATCGGCTGGCTCCCTGAAGATTATGGCTCGATCGGTGCAGGCCAAGGCGGCGGTGCACCTCGCCCACTTGCGGGAGAGGTCGCGCCGCAGGCGCGGGTGAGGGTTCTCTCGTCTTGGGGGTTCTCGCCAGAGGAGACACCCTCTCCCCAACCCTCCCCCGCAGGCGGGGGAGGGAGCGCACCTCTTGCATGGCTACAGCTGGGCTCATCGGCTAGCCCCGCTTGATGCGCGGGTCGATCGCGGCTTGTGCGATGTCGACCAGCAGGTTGAGGAAGACGAAGAACAGCGCCAGGATCAGGATCGTGCCTTGCAATAGCGGCAGGTCACGCTGGAAGATTGCGGAGTTGAGCAGGAAGCCCGAGCCCGGCCAGGAGAACACGGTCTCGATCAGGATCGAGCCGCCGAGCATGTAGCCGAGCTGGAGCCCCATCACCGCGAGCGCGGTGGGCGCGGCGTTCTTGATGACGTGACGGAACACGCCGGTCTCATGCAGGCCTTTGGCGCGCAACGCCTCGACGAAATCTTGGCTGAGGATGTCGCCGGTGAGCGCGCGTACGGTGCGGGTGACGATGCCCATCGGAATCACGGACGTCGTGATCGCGGGCAGCACGAGATATTGCAGATGCGCCCAGTCCCAGGCCCAGGAGTTGGAGCCGTTGGGCCCGGCGCCGACCGCGGGCAGCCAGTTCAGCTGCACCGAGAAGATGATGACGAGCACCATGCCGAGCCAGTAATGCGGCACCGAGACGCCGCCGATGGCAAAGGAGGTCGCGACCTTGTCGATCCAGGTCTCGCGGAAATAGCCGGCGATCAGGCCGAGCAGGATGCCCATGGTGAAGCCGATGATGGCGGCGGCAATCGCGAGCGTAACCGTGTTGCCGACCGCGCGCATGACTTCGGCGAGCACGGGGCGCCCGGTGGCAATGGAATTGCCGAGATCGCCATGAAGGGCACGAAGCAGCCAGAGCCCGAACTGCACCGGCAGCGGCCGGTCGAAGCCGTAGGCGGTGCGGAGCTGCGCCGCGAGCTCCTGCGAGGCGTCGGCGGGCAGCACGGCGACGAGCGGATCGCCCGGCGTGATGTGGACGAGCAGAAAGCACACCAGCGCCACGCTGATGACGATCGGGATGACATAGACGATGCGTCTGGCGATATAGGCGAGCACGTCGGATTCTTTCTTCCCTTCTCCCCTTGTGGGAGAAGGTGGCGCGCAAGCGCCGGATGAGGGGTTCTATCCGCGGGCAACATTGCGTCGGTCGAGGGGCCCGCATTCGCGGAGAGAGACCCCTCACCCGGCTTCGCTAACGCGAAGCCACCCTCTCCCACAAGGGGAGAGGGTGCACTGAGCGTGTCGCGCGAGCGAACTACTGCATCGACACCAGCGAGAAGTCGATGAACCAGCTCTTCGGCTGCACCACGCCTGTCACCTTCGGGCTGATGGCGCGGGGGCCGACGTCGTGGGCGACGTAGAGGAAGGCGGCATCGTCGACCGAGGCCGCGTGCAGCTCGGCGAGCGCAGCATCACGCGCGGCGGGGTCGAAGGTCTGGCGTGCCCTCTTCACCAACTCGTCGAACTTGGGATTGTTGATGAAGCCCCAATTGTTCGAGACCGGCGGCGCCATGCCCGATTGCAGGAAGCGCACCAGCGCGAAGTACGGGTCCATCGCCGCATAGGTGACGTTGATGGCGTTGGAGCCGCGGGCCGACGGATCGCTGGCACCCTTGCGCCAGTTGGCACTAAACAGCGTGTTCCACTCGATGACGTCGAGCTGCACGTCGAAATAGCATTCGGCCAGCGCCTGCTGAAGATACTCGTTCATCGGCAGCGGCAGCATCTGGCCCGAGCCCGAGGTCGAGGTCTGGACCTTGACCGTCAGCTTCTTGTTCGGTCCGAAGCCTGCCTCCTGCATCAGCTTTTGCGCGGCCGGCTTATCGTATTTGATCTCGAAGGTCGGCTTGCCACGCCAGGGATGGCCGGGCTCGAAGGTGCCGGTCGCCGGCACCATCAGGCCGGCAAGCAGGCCGTCCTTGAGGCCCTCGCGATCGATACAGAGGTTGGCGGCCTTGCGCACGCGGATGTCGTTCCAGGGCGACCCCTCGATGCGCGAGAACTGCCACGGCCAGACATGCGGCTGTTCGTTGGCGTAGAGCTTGAAGCCGCGCTGCTTCAATTCCGGCAGCGCGTCCGGCGCCGGCGCCTCGACCCAGTCGACCTGCCCCGAGAGCAGCGCCGCGGTGCGGGCGTTCGCCTCCGGCATCGGCAACAGCACCATCTTGTCGACCTTCGGCACGCGCGCCTTATTCCAGTAATTCTCGTTCTTCACGAATTCGAGCCGCTCGCGCGGGGTCAGGCTCACCATCTTCCACGGGCCGGTGCCGGCGGCGTCCTTGGCGAACGCAGTCCAGGCGGCCTGCGACTTCGCCTTGGCATCGGCGCCTTCGGCCTTGTCATAGAAATGCTGCCACTTCGCCGGGCTCGCCATGAAGAGGTTGGTGAGGTTGATCGGCAGGAAGCTGTCGGGCTCCTTGGTGGTGAGCTCGACTGTCATGTCGTCGATCTTCTTGGCGGAGGCCAGCGTCGGCATGCGCGAGGCGGTGACGCCGACCTGGCTGGGGTCGAACTGCGGCGCGTCCTGCTTCAAGACCTTGTCGACGTTCCACACCACCGCGTCGGCATTGAACGGCGAGCCGTCATGGAAGGTGACGCCGGGGCGCAGCTTGAAGGTCCATTTGGTCTTGTCGGCGTCGTCCACCTTCCACTCGGTGGCAAGGCCGGGGATCACCACGCTCGGCTTGTCGGCGGAGGAGAGGTCCCAGCCGGTCAGCGCGTCATACATGGTAAGGCCGGTGAAGCGGTTGCCTTCAAAACCCTGATCCGGCTGGCCCAGCGTGCGCGGAATATCGGCTGCGGTCATGCCTATGCGCAGCACGGTCTCCGCGCTGGCGACGCGCGGCCATGCGGCCGCGCTGCCGAGCGCCAGAAGCGCAATCAGCGCCGCGCGGGTCATGTTTTTCTTGATAGGCATTACCTCAGTCCTTTTCCTGATATCGATGACTAATTTTGATGCAATCGTATGCAATGGCTATGCCAAGGAGAAACTTTTTCTGCAAATTGCTCCTGCGACGACAAGTCCTTGTGATCGGATGTAGGCACGAGCACCAAGTTGCCTATTCTGGCATCAAGCTTGCAAGTTTAGCTCCGAAATCTCCTGGGAGCTTTGGGCCATGCGTATTCGTTTATCGACCTGTCTCGCCGTGCTTGCGCTGGCAGTTTCCGCAATCTCGGCGCGCGCCGAAACGGTGGTGCGTTACGGCATCTCGATGGCGGACATTCCGCTGACCACAGGCCAGCCCGATCGCGGCGCCGGCGCCTATCAGTTCACGGCCTACACGATCTATGATCCGCTGGTGGCGTGGGAGATGGACGTCGCCGACCGTCCGGGCAAGCTGGTGCCCGGCCTCGCCACCGAATGGAAGGTGGATGACACCGACAAGACGAAGTGGCGCTTCGCCCTTCGCAAGGGCGTGAAGTTTCACGACGGCAGCGAGTTCAACGCCGACGCGGTGATCTGGAATCTCGACAAGGTGCTCAACGACAAGGCGCCGCAATTCGACAAGCGCCAGAGCGCGCAGGTGAAGACCCGCCTGCCCTCGGTCGCGAGCTACGCCAAGATCGACGATTCCACGGTGGAGATCACCACCAAGACGGTCGATTCCTTCTTTCCCTATCAGATGCTGTGGTTCCTGGTGTCGAGCCCGGCGCAATACGAGAAGCTCGGCAAGGATTGGGACAAGTTCGCCAGCCAGCCCTCCGGCACCGGCCCGTTCAAATTGACGAAACTGGTGCCGCGCGAGCTTGCGGAGCTGACCAAAAATCCGGACTACTGGAACAAGAAGCGCATCCCCAAGGTCGACAAGCTCGTTCTGGTGCCGATGCCGGAAGCGCTGACGCGCACCAATGCGCTGCTCGCCGGACAGGTTGACCTGATCGAGACGCCGGCGCCGGACGCCGTGCCGCAGCTCAAGGCTGCCGGCATGAAGATCGTCGACAACGTCACGCCGCATGTCTGGAATTATCATCTCAGCGTGCTGCCGGGCTCGCCCTGGACCGACATCCGCCTGCGCAAAGCGCTCAACCTCGCGATCAACCGCGACGAAGTCGTCGGCCTGATGAATGGCCTTGCCAAGCCCGCCAAGGGCCAGGTCGACCCGTCGAGCCCGTGGTTCGGCAAGCCGAGCTTCGAGCTGAAATACGATCTCGCCACGGCCAAGAAGCTCGTCGAAGAAGCCGGCTATTCAAAAGCAAAACCGCTGAAGGCCACCTTCATCATCGCGCAGGGCGGCACCGGCCAGATGCTGTCGCTGCCGATGAACGAATTCCTGCAACAGAGTTTCAAGGAGATAGGCATCGAGATCGACTTCAAGGTGGTCGAGCTCGAGACGCTCTACACGCATTGGCGCAAGGGCGCGGCCGACGAGATGAACGCCGGCATCACCGCCAACAACATCGCCTACGTCACGTCCGATCCGCTCTACGCCATCGTCCGTTTCTTCGCCTCCGACCAGATCGCGCCCGTGGGCGTCAACTGGGGCGGCTACAAGAACCCGAAGGTCGATGCGCTGATCAACGAGGCCAAGCAGACTTTCGACACCGCCAGGCAGGACGATCTGATCGCGCAGGCGCATGCATTGATCGTCGACGACGCCGTACTGGTCTGGGTCGTCCACGACACCAACCCGCACGCGCTGTCGCCGAAGGTGAAGCAGTTCGTGCAGGCGCAGCACTGGTTCCAGGATCTGACGACGATCGGGGTGGAGTGAGGCTTCAAACACCGCAATCGTAGGGTGGGTTAGCGTAGCGTAACCCACCATGCTTTCTGCGAATGCGGAACGAAGTTGGTGGGTTACGCCTCGCGAACTGCGCTTCGCGCAGTCGCGCGGCTAACCCACCCTACAGATCTGCCCCCTACTTCGTCAGCAACGCAAACGCCCCGTTCCAGCCGTCCGCCGGCGGATTGAGCTGGAAATCCTTGATGCGCACTTCGTAGAGCCCGAACAGCTTTTCCAGCGTGTCGGCGTCCTCACTGCGACGACCGCGCTCGATGGCGTCGAGCGCGCCCTGCCAGTCGCGGTTGCGGTAGCAGCCGAGCATCTCGATGGTGACGTTGCGCAGGCGCTGGAAGGCGCCCGAATGCATCACGTCCTCGCGGCCGGCGATGGCGTAGATCACCTCGGGCTCGGTCTTGCCCTTGACCATGATGAAGTCGAGCTCGATGATCGCGAACTTGTCCTTGGCGGCGAGCGCCGTCCGGGATCCGACGATGATCGGGAAACCGTATTCCTTCGACTGTCCCTCCAGGCGCGAGGCGAGATTCACGCTGTCGCCCAGCACCGAATAGTTCTTCTTCAGGTCGGAGCCCATATTGCCGACGACGCCGATGCCGGTGTTGAGGCCGATGCCGACATTGAGCGGGATGTAGACATGGCCGCCATCGGTGGCCTCCTGCTGGCGCTCCTTGTTGACCGCGTCGATCTGCTCCAGCATCTGGATCGCGGCCTCGCAGGCGTTGACCTCGTGCTCCTTGTCGTCGATCGGCGCGTTCCAGAACGCCATGATGGCATCGCCCATGTATTTGTCGATATAGCCCTTCTGATCGATGATCACGTCGGTGAGCGGCGTCAGGAAGCGATTCATCAGCGCGATCAGCCCTTGCGGATCGTGCTTGTAGCTCTCCGAGATCGTGGTGAAGCCGCGCACGTCGGAGAACATGATCGTCATCTCGCGCTCCTCGCCGCCGAGCACCAGCTTTTCCGGCGACTGCGCCAGCTGCTCGACCAGCACCGGCGACATGTATTGCGCGAACATGCCGCGGATCTGCACGCGCTGGCGCTGCTCACGCACGAAGCTGGCGAAGATCAGCGTCAGATAGATCGCAGTGGTCGAGAGCAGCGGATAGGTGAAGTCGATCAGGTAGCGGCGCTGCGTGTAGTAGAACCAGGATACCCCGACCAGGATGGCCGCGAAGGCGGCGCCTGCAAGCACGAGGCGCACGGGGCCGAGATTCGGCGTGAAGATGATGACGAGCAGGCCGATGACAAGCGCGGCCAGCAGCTCGACGTCGAGCGCGTAGTTGGGCTGCGAGATCACCGCGCCGCTCAGCACGCTTTCCAGCACCTGGGCATGGATCTCGACACCCGGCATGGTCGACGACACCGGCGTGGTCTTGATGTCGTTCAAACCGACCGCGGAGGTGCCGACCAGCACCAGCTTGCCGGCGATCTTGCTCGGCGACACGGTGTTGTCGAGCACATCGGCGGCCGACACATAGATCGCAGGATCCTGGCGCGCATAGTGCACCCAGAGCTGGCCGTTCCTGTCGGTCGGAATCTCGACGCCCTTGAGGCGTATCGCCAGCACGCCCGCCGGGTCGGTTTTGACCAGCAGTGTCGGCGTTCCCGTGACGACCCGCAGGATCTCGAGGCTGAGCGAGGGCATGATGTTGCCCTGCGCTCGCATGATCAGCGGCACGCGGCGGATCAGGCCGTCGCGCTCGGTCTTGATCGAGAACAGGCCACGGCCGGCCGCGACCTTCTCGATGACGGGCACGTTGCGGAGCAGGCCGGGGAATTCGAACAGGAAGCGTTCGGAATTCTCCTCGCCGACGGTGGCGACGCCGGTGAACGGCAGCGTCTTGTCGAGCTCAGACGAGATCGCCCGCTGCCCGGTCTCGCCCAGCACCACGCGCGAGCGCTTGATCGCGTCGGCGAGGATCTGGTCGTTGCTCGGCAGCTCGCGCAGCCTGGCACGGGTGGCGTCGTCGAGATAGCGCATGTCGCTCGCGACCAGATCCGGATTGAGCCGGTCGGCTTCCGAGAACACCATGTCGAAGCCGATCACGACGGCGCCGTTGCTGGTGAGGTTTTGGATCAGGTCGGCAATCCGCGTGCGCGGCCACGGCCACTGGCCGAGCCTGGCGAGGCTTTTGTCGTCAATGTCGACGATGGTGACCGGCCGCGCCGCCTTGTGGCGCGGATCGATCAGCTGGAACATGTCGAAGGTGCGCAGCCGCAATTCCTGCACCGGCGGCGGATCCCACAGGCGCGCGCCGGCAAAGATGACCAGGAGCGCCAGGCACATCAGCCGCGCAAAGCCGAACTTCCGCGTGAACCACCGCCGCAGGATCTTGAGACGTTTCATTTCAGTCCGACGTCCTGCCCTAAACCACGCTTGAGGCGCCGATCATGCAGCGCCGGCGCGTAATTGGCTATTCCCCTGGCGGGAAGGATTATGGATTTTTTGCCGCGGTCAGGACGCGCGCGATTGCCTTCCGGCGCATCGCTAGGTGATGTGGGTCCCGAAGATGAAATCGGTGGTGCTGAGGTTTGCCAGGGCGACGTTCTTGAGCAGGATCGTCTCGTGGTTGTCGAGCGTCAGCAACGTACCGCCGTTCTGCTCGGTCGGGGCAAGATCGTTCAAGGAGCTGATGCCGCTGAACTGCCGCAGGTCGATCTTGTCGAGGCCGAACTCGAAATCGTTGACGGTGTGCAGGACCGTGTCCTGCGACGCCGCCGGCCCGAACACGAACTGGTCCTTGGCGGCACCGCCGACCAGCGTATCGCTCGACTCGGTGGCGAAGATCACGTCCTTGCCGCCGGTGCCCTCCAGGGTGATGCCCTGGCTGTTTTCGCCCTCGACGAAGATGAAGTTGACGGTGTCGGACAGGCCCGTGGTCGTATCCGTCACCTTCACCGTGATCTGGTCGGTGTCCGGCGGCACGGGGTATTCATCGGTGCTGGCGCCGGTCGGCTCGTAGCTGATGCCGTAGCCTTCCGCGAGGCCGGTGTTAATCTGGTCGAGCGAGCCGGACGTCGGATCAACACTGACGCTGCTGGTATCCGGATGAGCGGTCGACACCTCCACGGTGAAGACGTCGTTTGCGGCGCCAGCATCGGTGTCGGTGACCACGAGATCGGTAATGACTTCGGTGACGTCGCCCTCACGGAGGTGCGTGACGTGGAAGCTGTCGGTGTTGATGACCGGTCCGCTGGCCTGCGGGCTTTCGGGCGCGGTCACTTCCGTATCGATCGTGGTCAGCTTGTCCGAGATCGGCGTGGTGCCGCCGGTGCCGCCCGTGATGTCGGTCGTCGCCGCCGAACCGGCGTCGGTGATCTCGCCGGTATAGGTATCGTCGAGCGCATGGACGCCCAGCGTGCCCGGCGTCCCCGTGAAACCGTCGGCCGGGACGAAACGGAGCAGCGCGTCGGTGCCGAGCACCAGCGCATTCCCCTCGCTGACCGCTCCAATCGTGACCCACTGATCTGTTCCGGCGACCTCGTATTGCCAGACGCCCTCGGAAGCCAGGGCGCCGTCATACGTCACCGCGATCGCCTGGAAGCTTGAGTCGGCGTCGACGTCGGCGAACTTGCCGTCGAAGATGGCGCTGATGGTGCTGCCGCTCGGGTTGCTGTTGTCGCCCGCTACGGCGTCGAGCGAGGCGTCAGCGAGCGTCGGGGCGTCATTGACGCCGTTGATGGTCACAGTGACGTCCTGGGTGACCGAAGCACCGTGATTGTCGAGGAAGGTCACGGTGTAGACCTCGGTGATCGACTGGCCCCGGGCCAGCGATTGCAGCACCGTGTTGCTGTTGTCGAGGCTGAAGTGCCAGCCGAGCGTCGCGCCGTTGTCGGTGTCGGTGTTGAACTCGGCCACCGACGAATCGATCGTGAACGTCCCGAGCGAGGTGCCGTCGTCGAAGCCGGGCAGGCTTGCGCTCGACGTCGACGACTTGAACACGGCGCTTGCCGTATGAGTGTCGATCAGGTCG